>JAGMBO010000023.1 GCA_023129715.1 Candidatus Eiseniibacteriota bacterium
GGCCGCCGCCCGGCGCGCCGCCGTCACGCCCCGCTCCGAGCCCCAGGCGGCCGCAAACCGCTCGACGATGCGATCGACGCCCCAGGCGAGGTTGACCGCTGTCGGCCGCGCGGCGCGCAGCTGTTCGGCAGCCCGGGCCACCGCGGCGCGGATCTGCTCGTCCCCCGCCTCGCTGCCCACAGCCCGCTGGGCGGCGAGGGCCACGCCATAGGCGCCGGCGATGCCGATCGCCGGCGCCCCACGGATGCGCAGGGAGGCAATCGCCTCACAGAGCGGGGGGATCTCGCGCAGCTCGAGATAGACCTCTTCTTCCGGAAGACGGGTCTGATCGAGGATGCGGATCGCGGCCGTCTCGGCGTCGCCGACCCAGGCAATCGTCGGCGTCATGCGCGGTCCCCTTCCCGATCGGTAGAGGCGCGGCCCAGCTCGCGGAACAGCGCCCGCAGGCGCGCCAAGGGCAGTCCCATCACATTGAAGTAACAGCCCTCGATCGCGGTGACCAGCTGGCCCCCTAGTCCCTGGATCCCGTAGGCGCCGGCCTTATCGAGCGGCTCCCCGCTGGCCACATAGGCGGCGATCACCGCATCGTCGAGCGGACCGAAACGCACCCGGCTGCGCTCGACGCCGCTCGCGCGGGGCGCGCCGCCGGCGCGCATCAGCGCGACGCCGGTGTAGACCTCGTGCTCGCGGTCGGCGAGACGTCGCAGGAAGGTGCGTGCCTGAGCGGCATCGCGCGGCTTCTCGAGCACCTCCCCGTCGAGGAAGACGATCGTATCGGCCCCGAGGACGATCCCGACCTCGGCCTGACGCGCAATCGAGAGCGCCTTGGCCTCCGCCTGGCGCCGGACGTAGTCCTGCGGCGACTCGCCCGCCTCACGGGGCGGGCCGTCTCCCGCGGGGGGTCGCGTCTCGAACTGCACGCCGAGCATGCGCAACAGCTGCGCGCGGCGCGGAGAGCGCGAGGCGAGCACCAGCGGCTCGGCGGAACCCATCAACAGGGTCGCCCCGACGGCGGTGCCCGAGTTCGATGCCCCCATGGCAGGGGCGCACAGTGCCGGGGAATCCTCCGCCGCGTCACCAGACTCCGGCTGAGGGCGCCCCTTCCACTGCTGGCTGTCGATCAGGAGAGTCACCGGGCCGTCATTGACCGATTCGACCTCCATCTTCGCCTGGAAGACGCCGGTGGCGATCGGATGGGGCGAGCGCCGCAGCACGCCGAGGAAGTGCTCGTAGAGGCGCTCGGCATCCACCGGATCGGCGGCACGGCTCCAGCTTGGCCGCCGGCCCTTGACGCAATCGCCGAGCAGAGTGAACTGGGAGACGACCAGCAAGCCCCCGCCGACATCTTCCAGAGCGAGGTTCATTTTACCTTCCGCATCCGAGAAGATGCGCAGGGTGAGACACTTGCGTGCAAGCCACTCGGCATCGGCCTCGGTGTCTCCGTGGGCAACCCCCAGCAGGATCAGCAAGCCCTGGGCGATGGCTGCCGGCCGGCGGCCGGCGATGCGAACCTCCCCGCGGCTGACCCGTTGGACAACTGCGATCATCGGTCTTCTACCTCGTCACGCCGATTCCGCGGCTGCATGGCGCCGCGCCCGGACGATCGCCCTCCGGAGTGGTGTACTCCTCCAGAAGGCCCACCCACGGCCAGATACCATTACAGCTTCAGAGAGAACCCCGCGTAGATCGATTTGCAATCAGGCACGCCATCCTCCTCAAAGGGGTTCATCACCCGCCCTTCGAGGAAGAACGACGCCGGCAGGGCGGTGAAGGCAAGCCGCAGGCCGGCGACCGCGTGCCAGCCGACGCGGGTCTTCTCTCCGGTAACCTCCTCGATCGCCTCCTCAAGATCCTCCGCAGCGCCGTCAAGCGGCTCGGCGTCGACGACCGAGATGTCGGCGTAGTGGACATTGAATCCACCTCCCAGATAGCCCTTGATCGGCAGGATGGGCACCTGGAGCAGATCGAGCCGTCCGGTGAGGTAGAGGGTCAGGTTCTCATAGTCGGCCTTCCCGGCAGCCTCGATCCCCTGGAAGACTCCCTCGTCGAAGGAGAGGCGGTCGCTGACGTATTCCCCCGCAGCCTCGATCTCGAACAGCGGCAGCAGGCCGATCGCCAGATGGATGCCGACCAGATCCCCTCCGCCGAGATCCCCACTCTTCTCGAAGAGATCTCCCGAGGCGTCGTTGTAGCCATAGCGCACCCCGACGGAACTGACCCCCGCCGCCGCGGCCTGCGGCAGGGCGAGCAGCGCCCCCCAGGCGATCACCAGACCGAGGCCGACGACTACGACTGCGATTCTCGCTCTCATCCCTTGTTCCTCCTTGGCCTCTGCACGCGGCCCCGACTAGGACTCCTCGACCTCTTCGGAGAAGCCACTGCCCTGGCTGGCGCGCTCGACGACGCGCACCCCGCGGATGCGGCGGATCGCGTCGATCACTCTTCCGAGGTGGTTCAGGTTGCGCACCTGCAGCACGAACTGCCCGCGCGCCTCCCCCTCGCCCTCGCTGGTCATCGCGACATGGCTCATGTTTGTCTCGGTCCGCGAAATCGCGGCGGCGATATCGGCCAGCAGGTTGGAACGGTCATCACCAACCACCCGCAGGCGCACCAGAAACCTCTGATCGCGCTCGACGTCCCACTCCATCTCGACGCACCGCTCGGGCGGTACGCGATCGTCGAAGGTATTCGGGCAATCGACGCGATGCACAGAGATGCCGCGCCCCTTGGTGATCAGGCCGACGACCTTATCCCCAGGAATCGGCTGACAGCACTGAGCGATGCGGATCAACAGGCCATCGACATCCCCGATGCGCAGGCCGGTGACCGGACGCGAGGCGAGGCGCTTGATCTTCTCCAGCGTCGAGGTCTCGCGCGACGCCCCGCGCTTCTCCTCGGGGTGGAGACGGGCGATGACGCTGCCGACCGAGAGGTCCCCCTGGCCGATCTTGGCGTAGAGCAGGGGCGTGTCGGCGAGACCGAAGCTCTGCGAGACATCCTCGAGATCTTTCTCGGGACCCAACTTCAGCCGTCGTTTCTTCAGCTCGCGCACGAACATCTCGCGGCCCAGGCGCACCGAGACATCGAGTCGCTGTTGGGCGAGCCAGCGGCGGATCTTGCTCTTCGCCCGGCTGGTCGCCACAACCTTGACCCAGTCTCTGCTCGGCTGACCCTGGGGCGAGGAGACGATCTCGACGACTTCGCCGCTGCGCAGCCGGTAGCGCAGGGGAACAATGCGGCCATTGATCTTGGCCCCGACGCAGTGGTGTCCGACATCGGTGTGGATCGCGTAGGCGAAATCGATCGGCGTCGCCCCGCGCGGCAGGCGCTTGAGCCCCCCCTTGGGCGTGAAGACGAAGACCTCGTCCTGATAGAGCGAGGTGCGCAGGAAATCCATGAAGTCCTGGGGATCACCCACGTCGTCCTGCCACTCGGTCGCCCCCTGAACGACGAAATCTCCGAGTTTCTCGCTCAACTCGGCATCGGTCCCCGAATGCGCCCCCTCCTTGTAAGTGTAGTGCGCCGCGATGCCGATCTCGGAGACGACGTGCATCTCACGGGTGCGAATCTGGATCTCGACCATGCTCTGCCGCTCGGGAACCAGCACGGTGGTGTGCAGCGACTGGTACATGTTGCTCTTCGGTGTCGCGACATAGTCCTTGAAGCGGTCGGCGACGGGGGTGAAGAGATCGTGAACGATGCCGAGCGCACGGTAGCAATCGTCGCGCGTCTCGGTGAGGATCCGCAGGCCGAGGAGGTCGTAGATCTCCTCGAAGGGAGCCTCCAGCCGCTGCATCTTCAGCCAGATGCTGCGCAGGTGTTTGGGCCTTCCGGTGACCTCGGCCTCGACGCCGCGGCCGATGAGCTGCTCGCGGATTGGCCGGATCAGGTCCTCGATCGCCCGTTCCCGCTCCTCGCGCTTCTCGGCAACCTTGGCAACGAGCATGCGATAGGGTTCGGGGTCGAGCTGCTTGAAGGCGAGATCCTCAAGCTCCCACCTCAGTCTCGCCATCCCGAGGCGGTGGCCGATGGGGGCATAGATTTCAAGTGTCTCCTCGGCGATCCGCAGGCGGCGACGCTCTTCGAGCGCATCGAGGGTGCGCATGTTGTGCAGCCGGTCGGCGAGCTTGATCAGGATGACCCGGATGTCCTTGGCCATCGAGAGCAGCATTTTCCGGTAGTTCTCGGTCTGGGTGACCTCGGGCGAGCGGAAGGGCAGATCGCCGATCTTGGTGACCCCGTCGACGAGACCGGCGACATCAGGACCGAAGTCGCGTTCGATGTCCTCGATGCTGACCTGGGCGCTGTCCTCGACCGTATCGTGGAGCAGCGCCGCGGAGAGAATCGTCAGGTCCGCCCGGCGGCGGAGCAGATCGAGCAGGATCCGCGCCGCCTCGATGGGATGGACAAGGAAGGGACCGCCGCTGCGACGCGATTGACCCTGATGGGTTCGGCGGGCCAGATCGTAGGCGCGCTCCAGGACGGCAACGTTCATATCTGGAACGCATTGCGCTACATCCTTGAGGAACTGCTCGAAGAGCTGCGCCGGCTGGCGCCGTTCCCGCTTCACCGGAATGCCCTCATCGGTATCGCCTGGCTCACAGGGGTAGCTTGACCTCGATCTCCAGTTGGGCGCGCAGGCTGTCCGCGTAGCAATCGACCGCCTCCTGGAGGCGCTGGCCGTAGAGATGGCGCTGGATGCCCGGGGCCGCCTCGGTGAACGGCTGGGTTCCCTCGTTGCGTCGTTCCTCGACCTTGATCACGTGATAGCCGAACTGCGTCTCGACGACATCGCTGACCTCTCCGACCTGCAAGGCGAACGCCGCGTCGGCGAAGGGCTTGACCATCTGGCCGCGACGGAAATAGTCGAGGTCTCCCCCTTGGGATCGCGATGGGCAGTCGGAGTATTCCCGGGCGAGACGTTCGAAGTCCCCGCCCGCGGCGGCCTGCGCCCGCGCCGACTCGATGCGCTCGCGGGCCACGGCGAGGCTCTCCTCGGGCGCGCCCGGATCGATCGTGATCAGCACGTGGCGGGCGTGCACCTCGGTCGTCTCGAAGAACTCGGGATGCTCTTCGTAGTAGGCCCGCACCGCCTCGTCGGGAACCTCGAGGGTATCGCGGATCATCTGCGCAACCAGCCTCTGCACCAGAACGTCTTGCTGGAACTTGCGGCGCACCTGCTCGAAGGTGATGTCGCGGCTGGCCAGCTTCTCGTCGCGATCCTCCGGACTCTCGAATTGGGCGCTCCAGCGGGTGACCATGTTTTCGACGATCGAGTCGGAAGCCACGATCCCGCACTTCTCCGCATCTTGGGCGAGAACGAGCTGGTCGATCAGGTGGTCGAGGGCGACATGCTGCAACGCCTTGCGGTTCTCCGCCTCGCGCGCCTGCGCAGCCCCGGACTGGCTCCAGAACGCCGCCACCAGGTTGATCTCGGCTAACCGGATCGCCTCTCCGTCGACCAGGGCGACCACGGCATCGGAATCACCGAGGATCTCCTGCCCCGTATCGTAGAGACTGTCGGTTTGCTGCTCGCCCTGTCCATCTCCCTCACCGCCGCAGAAAAGTCCGCCGAGCGCGAAAGGTACCAGGATCCAGGCCACCGCGAAGATACTCCTGCGGCTTGGACTCATCACTAACCTCCTTGGATCTTTGCTCCCGTGCCGCCCGCCGGGGCGACACGAACGATTTCGGTTCCTGCGCATTATAGACCCCTCGCGCCGGGTGCTCTACCATGCGTGCGTGTGCCTGGAACAAGGAAAAGCCAATTCGGATCGGCAGGGTCGCATCCCGGCGCCACGGCCCGGCGAGGAAATCGAGGGACGCATCGAGGATCTCGCCTATGGCGGCTGGGCCGTCTTGCGGCACGCCGGCTGGGTCGTGCTCATCCGGGGCGCCTTCCCGGGTGAGCTGGTGCGGGTCGGGCTGCGCCGCAAGCGTAAGGGGCGCTTCGAAGGCGTGCTGCTCGAGGTCCTCGAGCCCTCGCCCGACCGCATTCCTCCGGCCTGCCCCCATCTGCCCGTCTGCGGGGGCTGCGCGCTGCAGGGTCTCGCGCATCAGGCCCAGGCCCGCTGGAAGGGGAACCAGGCGGTCGAGTTGCTGCGCCGGATCGGCGCGGTGACACCGCGCGCAGTGCTCCCCGTTTGGCAGTCCCCCTTCCCCTGGTTCTACCGCAACAAGATGGAGTTCACCTTCAGCCGGCGCCCCTGGGTCACCCGCGAGGTTCTTGATTCGGGCGCGCCCCTTCCCACCGGGCCTGCCCTCGGCCTGCATCCCCGCGGCCGCTTCGATGCCGTCTTCGATGTCACCGATTGCCGCCTGCAATCGCCCCTCTCGAATCGCATCGTCGCGGCGATGCGCACGATCGCCAAGCGGCGGAACCTGAGCGTCTACGACTCGCGCGAAGACGCCGGGCTGCTGCGGCATCTCGTCATCCGGCAGGCGGCGACGAGCGGGGATCTGCTGGTCATCCTCGTCGTTCGCAGCGAACATCCCGACCTTGCCGAAATCGCCGCCGAGCTGCAGCAGGCCGTCCCGGAAATCACCACGGTCGTCGCCAGCATCAACCTGCGCCGGGCGACCGTTGCCCAAGGCGACTACGAGATTCCCCTGATCGGACCGCCCTTCTGGCGAGAGACACTCGCCGGCCTGCAGTTCCAGATCGGGGCATCCTCGTTCTTCCAGACGCAGGCCCTCGGCGCGGAGGCACTCATCGAGCAGGTTCTCGACTGGAGTGGGGCGGCACCGGGACAGCGCATTCTCGATCTCTACTGCGGAGCGGGCACCTTCAGTCTGCCCCTCGCCCAGCGCTGCACCGAACTGTGGGGCGTCGAGGCGGTCGCCGGGGCAGTTCGCGAGGCGCAGGAAAACGCGCGGCGCAATGGCATCGACAACGTGCGTTTCTTGTGTGCCCCGGTCGAGGAACGCGGGCCGCAACCCTGGGAGCGGGCCGGTTGGGATCTCTTGCTGATCGATCCCCCGCGCAGTGGGCTCCATCCCCGCGCCCGCCGGAGGATAATCGCCCTGGCGGTCCCGCGCCTGCTCTATGTCTCCTGCAATCCCGCAACACTCGCCCGCGATGCCGGAGAGCTCATCGCCGAGGGAGGCTACCGCGCCGAGCGGCTGCGCGTCTTCGACCTCTTCCCCCAGACGCCGCACCTGGAGAGCGTGCTGCTGCTCGAGCGCGAGTGAGCCCGCCGGCAGGTGCGTCAAGCCGCAGCCCGGCGCGCGCGTGACTCACCATGCTGACGCCGTCACCCGAGCGGCCATGCGCAACCCTCGCCTACGTCGCTCCCCTAACAGAACGTGCCCCGGGCTCGGGACGCGGGTTACCGTGAGGGAGCCGTGAGCGCCGGCTCGTCCCAGCGCAGCAGCGCCGCCCGAGGCTCTACGCCGATCGTCTCCGCCACCAGCGTATCCTTGACCACCGCGACCCGCAGCACGGGGCAGCGGAAGGTCGTTCGCCAGTTCGTCTCGACCGCCCGACCCTGCCCCTCGAGCAGCAACCAGTCGGCGTCACGGGCAAGCTCATTGAGTTCGGCGGCAACGAACCGCAGGTCGATCCCCGGAGCGCCGGTCCCACTCGCCGCCAGCCGCAGCCGACCTGCCCTACGCGCCTCAGCCAGGGCACTGCCGGGCTGCTCGGCGAAGTGCGCGCAGAGCCCCTCCGCCTCCGCGAAGCAGATATCGCTCGACGCCGGCTGCGAATTGACCACCAGCACGACTTCCCAGCGACGGGCGAGGTGGAGCGCGGCGGGCAGCACGCCGAGCAGGAAGTCGGCGCCGGCGTTGTCGGCAAAGAAGAGCATCCGTCCCCGGGGGGGCGCAGCCAACGGCACCGGCGGGCCCAGCAGCCAGGGTTGCGCCGGGCGGCCGGCGCCGGCGAGCCAGGCCGCCGCCGCCCGCCGATACGTTCGCCGCGACGCCGCGATGTCGAGCGCTCCCCGGCGGAAGGCCTCCTGCGTGGTGCGCGAGCCGAGGTCGAAGAGATTGCCGGCCAGCAGATCGCCGAGGATGCCGGCGAGATCTGCCGTCCGCGGCGCCCGCGCCCCTCGCGCCCAGGCTTCCTCGAGAGCAGTCGCCGCTGCCGGTTGCAGGCGCCGTGCCTCCTGCGCCTTGACTTGCGCGTAGGGATCTTCCAGGCCGTGAGCGCGTAGCAGATGGTCGCGAACGAGGGTCACCTCATGGATCGTGCGCACGGCATCGGTGGCGCGGCCCGCCTCGAGGTCCGCCAGCAGTCCCCTCAGGGGCTCGAGTGCGCGTTCCCCTCGCGCCGCCGCCTCCTCGGTATCGAGAAGTTCGCGCACGTAGTCGGCGTTCGATCGCAGGATCGCGTTCCAATGAGGAATCACCGCCGGCTCGTGCTCGAGATCCCAGAGCCCCGGCTGCGCCGGAAACTCATCCGTCAGCGCGAACGGCTCGCCCGCGGGTGTGGGAACCCAAGACCGCCAGTCGGCAGGTGAACGCATCGGCTTCTCCCTGATGACCGCCGCGCGCCCGGCGGGGCATTGACAACGCCTGGCGGCCCGCCTAGCGTAGCGGCGAGAAGCACCAGGCAACCCCGCCGCGGAAGGGATGGTCATGCCCCACGTCCAACTCAACGGACCTGGCGAACTGCGCAGCTTGCGCGAGCCGCTTAGCACCCTGCTCCTCTCCGCCCCCCCCCGGATCCTGAAGATCCAGGGCGCCTACCTGGACGGTGCGGAACAACACCTGATCCTGGAAGCGGTGGTCGTCGAGGAGTACCTGCGTCAGAACTTCTTCCTGCTGATTCGCCGCGACACCGATGATCTGATCGTGCGCTGCCATCCCTTCTCGACGCCGCAGAAAACCGACGGGGTCAAGCAGCTGATCGCCCTGGTGGCACAACGCTGCCGGGAGATCTGCCCGGAATTGCAGATCGGCAACACGAATCTCAGGAGCTACCTCTAGCTCTCCCCAGCACCCGGCTCCGCCGGGGGCCCGCTCGCCCGCGCCGTCTCGACCGCCTTGAGGAAGGGCTGGAAGAGATCGATCGGCACCGGGAAGATCGTCGTCGAGTTGTTCTCGGCGGCGACATCGCTGAGCGTCTGCAAGTAGCGCAGCTGGATCGCGACAGGGAAGCGTCCGATCACCTCGGCCGCCTGGGAGAGCCGCCCCGAGGCCTGGAACTCGCCCTCGGCCACGATCACCCTGGCGCGCCGCTCGCGCTCCGCCTCGGCCTGACGCGCCATCGCGCGCTTCATCTCCGTCGGCAGGTCGACATCCTTGACCTCGACGGAGGAGACCTTGATGCCCCAGGGGTCGGTCTGCTTGTCGATGATGATCTGCAATTCCTGGTTGATCTTCTCGCGCTCGGCAAGCAACTCGTCGAGCTCCGCTTGGCCAAGGATACTGCGTAGGGTCGTCTGGGCGAGCTGGGAGGTGGCGTAGAGGAAGTTCTCGACCTCGATCACCGAATTGGCCGGCTCCATGACCCGGAAGTAGATCACCGCGTTGACCTTGACCGAGACGTTGTCCCGCGTGATCACATCCTGCGGCGGGACATCCATCACCACCACGCGCAGGCTCACCTTGACCATCCGGTCGAGGACCGGGATCAGCAGAATCAGGCCCGGCCCCTTGACCCCGATCATCCGCCCGAGCCGGAAGATCACCCCCCGCTCGTACTCACGCAGCACGCGGATGGCGTTCGAGAGGATCATGACGATCAGAATGATGATGACAACGAGCGCCGTGAGACCCATGGCCGATTACCTCCCTGTAGGTTCCCTAAGTCGCCGCGGACTCCCCCAACGGCTCGACTTCGATTTCCATGCCCCTGACCTCCCGGACCCGCACGCGCTGGCCCCGGCGCACGGGCGTGCGACTCGACGCATTCCAGATCTCGCCGTGCACGAAGACGCGGCCGCGCGCATCGAAGTCGCTCAAGGCCTCCCCGATCCTGCCGACCAAGCCCTCGCGCCCGGTCACCGACCGCCGGGTCTGCGCCCGGAATGCCATGGCCGCCGCGAAGATGAAGAGCCCACCGACGATGACGACACTCGGCAGGACGACGCCCCAGGAGAGGCCGACCCCGGTGCCATTGGTCTCGAAGAGCATCAACGAACCGAAGAGTAGGGCGGCGACGCCGCCGATCGAGAGGGCTCCGTAACTGGTCACTTTGATCTCCAGCAGGAAGAGGATCAGCGCTAGCACGATCAGCGCGATCCCGGCCGTCCGCACCGGCAGCATCTGCAACGCAAAGAAGGCGAGGAAGAGCGCGACCGCGCCGACGATGCCGGGAAAGAGCGTTCCCGGATGCGAGAGCTCGAAGAAAATCCCCAGTATGCCGAGCAGCAGGAGCAGGTAGGCGATATTGGGATTGGCGATCGCCCCGAGCACCTGATCGCGCAGGTTCATTTCCTTCTCGACAACCAACGCCCCCGCGGTCGCCAGGCGCCGGGTCCCCGCGACCGTCTCCACTTCCCATCCCGCCAGCTCGCGGAGCAGATCGGCCGGGCTCGGCGCAATCAGGTCGATGACGTCGATCTCGAGGGCGCGTTCGGCGGTCACCGAGACGCTCTGGCGCACCGCCTCCTCGGCCCAATCGGCATTGCGCCCACGTTGGGCGGCAAGCGAACGCACGTAGGCGACCGCGTCGTTGGTCACCTTGGCCATCATGGTCGTGTCGGGCTGGGCCTGCCCCCCCGGAAGCCCGCCCCCGATCGAGACCGGGTGGGCCGCCCCCAGGTTGGTCCCGGGGGCCATCGCCGCGACGTGCGCGGCCATCATCAGGAAGACGCCCGCCGAGGCGGCGCGCGAGCCAGGAGGCGAGACATAGATGATCACCGGCACCGGCGAGGCCAGGATGCCCTTGATCATCTGCCGCATGGAGGTGTCAAGTCCGCCGGGAGTGTCGAGTTCGATGACCAGCGCCTCGAACTGCTCCCGCTGCGCCCAGCGCAGAGAGCGGTCGAGAAAGCCGGCCGTCGCCGGTTGGATCGCATCGGCGATGCGAATCCAGCCCACGGGTCGTGTTGCGCGGAACTCCGCCTTGGAGGGAGCCTCGGACTGAGCCTCGGACGGAGCAACCGACTCCCGTTCACCCGCGGGGGGCGCCTGCGCCCATCCTTCCCCCACCACCACCAGCAGGAGGAGAACGGCGATCGGCAACACTCGCAATGCTCGCTTGGCCATCAGACCAATCCTAGCGCCTCCGGCGATCGGCGGAAAGCCCCAGAATGTCGCGGGCGATCGTGCCCGCCATGCTCGGATTCTCGCGCAGGCGGCGGGTGGAGTAGGCGTGCCACTCGCGCCCGAAGGGAACGTAGACGCGCATGCGGTGCCCGGAGTCGACGGTCACCGCCCGCAGCCGCTCGGCAACTCCTAGCAGCATTTGGAATTCATACTGCTCGGGCGCCAACCCGAGCCGATGCACGCAGTTCATCGACTCGCTCACCAGCAGTTCGTCGTGCGTCGCGATGCCGACGTAGCTGCCGCCGCGCAGGAGGATCTCGAGGATGTAGAGGAAATTGCGGCGAATAATCGCGCGGTCATGCCAGGCAATTGCATAGGGCTCGATGTAGATGCCCTTGCAGAGACGCACATTGGCCTGCATCCCCGCCAGACGGACCGCGTCGTCGATCGTGCGCCGCAGGCACGCCTGCAAGACGACGCCGCAGTTGGTGAACTCGGCCCGGATGCGCCGGTAGACCTCGAGCGTGCGATCGGTCGTCGTCGCATCTTCCATGTCGATGCGCACGAAGGTGCCCAGTTCATGCGCCCGCGCGACAACCGGGCGGATCTGCTCGCAGGCGAAATCGGCGTCGAAGTCGAGTCCGAACATCGTCGGTTTGAGTGAGACATTGCCATCGATACCCGACTTGGCGATCGCGGTGAGCAGCTCCAGGTAGGCGTCGCGCGCCGCGACCGCCTGTTCCCGCCGGCGGATATCCTCCCCGAGGACGTCGAGGGTCACCATGCAGTGACCCTCGGTGAGCCGGCGGGACTTCTCGAGCGCCGCGTCGACCGTCTCCCCGGCGATATAGCGTCGCGAGAAGAAGCCGACCACCGGCTTGGGAACCAGCGGCATGACTCCGATGATCATCCGATCGAGGATGCTCACACCTCACCTCCGACAGAAGCGCACTCCGTCCCCGCGCTCGCGCCCTGCCCCCAAGGGGCGGCAGCGGCCATCATATGGCGGATCCGCGGATCTTACGCCGGGGTAGAAGCGAGTGTAAAGAGGCGCGGGGCAAGAGCGGCGCGGGGCGGGATTGCCGTTTGCCGCCGGGAACCCTAGACTTGCACCCGACCGGGCCCGCCTCCCGGGCGGCGGGGGGAGTGCGGGTCGTTGAGAGGAGTGCCTGTGCAGGATTCGCCTCGGCGAGAAACGCGCTTCGGCCTCTGCGGGCTGCTCCAGCGCCGCGCCCCCGGGCTCTTCCTGCGCCGCGCCCCCTGGCTGCTTGCCCTCCTGCTCGGGCTCGGCGGATCGATGCCGGCCTCCCCCGCGGCGCTGCGCGCGATTCCCGCCCGGAGCGCCGCCGCCGCGGCGCTCGCGGACTGGACGCTGACGTGGGATGACGAGCGGGGAGAACTCCGTGCGGCATGGCGCCGCCGCGCGCCCACGCTGGCGAAGGGCGCATCGATGCAGGCAGGCCTCGACGAGGCTCGCGCCACGCGCCGGGCCAGCGCCTTCCTCGACGCCCACGCCGATCTGCTTGGAATCGATCCGCAACAGCTCGGCCCAGCCCAAGTGCATCGCGCTGGACGCCTGACGCACGTGCGCCTGCCCCAAGAACGAGATGGCCTGCCGGTCGAGGGCGCGGGGCTGCTGCTCTCGCTGCGCGCAGACGGCGAGCCGCTTCTGCTGCGATCGTCCCTCGTCTCCGTGGCGCTCCCCGCGCTCACGCCCGGGTTGCGTGCGCCCGAGGCGGGCGCCGCCGCGCAACGGACACTCGGCGAGTCTCTCCTGGTACGCGACGCCCTCCTGGTGATCCTCCCGCGCAACCGCGCGGGCACCCCCGGGGACCATTTCGCCTGGCGCCTGCGCGTGCAGGGCGCCGAGCGGGAGGGAACCTCACTCGTCTGGATCGACGCTCACTCGGGCGCTCTGCTCGCGCGCCGCTCGCTGGTCCACCGCCTGCGACCCGATCAAACCCCCGCCGGCACGCGTGCCGCGGCCGCAGCTCCGCTACCGAACAGAGATCCCGTGCCGCCCGCCGGCCCGACCGGAAGCGGTCATGAAGATTCCGCGCGGCGCGCCGCCGCGCCGCGATCCGCGGATGGGGATCCGGCGCCGAGTCGGGCGGCCCAGCTCACCGGTGTCGTCGTTGGTGAGATCAGCGATCCCGACCCCTGGGGCATCGCCCGCATGGTGCCCTTCCCGCACGCAACCGTCTCCGCCTACGCGGACAGCGTGCAGTTGGCCTCCGGCTTCACTGATGCATCGGGAACCTTCGACCTCGGCGAGGAGACGGTCCCCGCGGTTCGGCTGACCACGCGCCTCGCGGGCCGCTTCGCGGTTCTCCATCGCCACGATCGCGCCCGTCATCCCGCGCTTCTGGAATCGGAGATGGCCGACACCCTTGCCTGGGATTCCACGCCGGCCCGCGCCGCGGAACGAGAAGCCTACATCACCGCCAATCGCATCCACGACCGCTGGCACGCGCTCGATCCCAGTTCCGGCGCTCCCGCCGGACCACTCGCGCCCCTCGACGAGCCGATCCCGCTGGTGGTCGAGGACACCCTGATTGCCTGTAACGCCTTTGCCTACGGTGACCCGGAAGACCCCTGGCTGCGCTTCTCCGCCGCCGGGAACGGCTGCACGAGCCTCGGCCGGCTCACCAGCGTCGTCTACCACGAGTATGGACACCTGCTCACCACCTTCGCCTACTGGCCGGCGGAGGCCCCCGCGCCCCTGCGCGAGGGGTTTGCCGACTTCTTCGCCGCCTCGGTTGCCGACACCCCCTACATCGGACTCGGATGGCGCGGCCCGGGGACCTATCTCCGTTGCCTGACGCACGACATCGCGGCCCCCCTCAGCCCCCAATGCGCTTGGGATCCCCATTGCGAGGGGCTGCTCATCGCCGGGGCCCTCTGGGACCTGCGCGAGGCGCTGATCGCCGCGGCGGGAGATCGTTCGGCGGGCATTGCGCAGGCCGAGCATCTCTTCCATGCGATGCGCCTCGGACAGCCGGCCGACTACGACGAGTGCCTCTGGCTGCTGCTCTACGAGGACGACGATGACGGCGACCTGAGCAACGGAACGCCCCATCTCTCTGCGATTGCCGCCAGCTTCGCGCGCCACGGTATCGGCACGTTCGCGCCCCACCTCGACCACACCCCACTGGTCGATCAGGCCCTGGCGGGGGCATCCCGCCCCGTTTGTCTCGAGGTCACCAGCCTCTACCCGGTCGCGGCCGAGGGCGCGCGGCTGCACTACCGGAACGCGGCAAGCATCTTCACCAGCTTCCCGCTTGCCGCCGAGACGGCGGGCCGCGAGGCGGGCATGACAACCTTCTGCGGGTTGCTGCCGGGCCAGGAGGCGGAAACCACGGTGCACTACTACTTCACGCTGCGCGATGAAGGCGGCCGGGAGGCGACCCTCCCGCCCGGCGCTCCGGCAGCCTTCTTCGACTATCGCGTCGGCACCGACGAAACCGCCCCCACGGTTCGCCACCGACCCCTCTCGGTGGTGACCTCCGATGCGACCGGCTTCTGGGTGCAGGCAGAGATCGAGGACAACGCCGGTGCGATTGCCGGTGCACTCATCGAAGCCTACCTCGCTGAGATGCCGGCACGCGGGCGGGGGACCTGGACGCTGATGCCCAAACTCCCGGGAACTTCGGTCTACGAGGCTTGGGTCCCGCTCGGTCTGGTCAGCCCGGGAGAAACGATCCACTACCGGATGCAGGCGAGCGATCTGCCGCCCCGCAGCAACCAAGCCTGCTTCCCTCCCTCGGGCACGCTCTCGGTGGCGGTGCGTGAGGGCTGGAATTGGGACTGCGAGTCGGAAGAGACCGAACTCGATCTCTCGACGGGTTGGCGGCGAGAGCGGATCAGCGCGGCGGACGATCCACGCTTCCCCGCCCCCTCGGGAAGCTACCTCCTGCGGGCGGTGCCCGAGAGCCTCTCGGCCCCGGCCGATACGGCGCATCTGACCTTGCCGCTGCTCGATCTGTCCGGATGGTCCGCGGCCCAGCTCGAGTTCGCCAGTTGGAGCGAGATCCCCGATCTGCTCCCCGGGGGGGTCTTCGCCCGCGCGAGCGGGTCGGAGACATGGCAGCCGCTTTGGAGTTGGTTTCCGGCGCGGGCCGCGCCGGCTCCGGAAACAGCCTCGGGGAGCTGGTCGTGGCCGGTGTTCTCCCTCGACGCCTACGTTGATCAGGCCGTCGAGCTGCGCTTCAGCCTCCCCGGAAACCCCGGCGCGGAGGGCACCGCCTGGGCGCTCGACGATCTGCGCGTCGTCGCCGCGCCCGCGCTTGCGCCACCGGAGAACTTGACCGCCGGTGAGGGAACCGATGAATGCGTCGCGCTTGGCTGGGAGGCACCCGACACCAACGGCGAGGGATCCGATCTGCTCGGTTATCACCTCTACCGCGGAGATGCGCCGAGCAACTACGACCGTGAACCTCTCGGAGGCGAGCTGATCGCCACCCCCTCCTGGGTCGACCGCGACGTGATCAATGGCCGGCGCTACTACTATGCGGCCAGCGCGGTCTACGCGCGCGGGGAAAGCCCTCTCTCCGCCGAGGTTGGTGGCTGCCCCTATGCCGGGGCGATCGCCGCTCCCGCGGAAATCGACACGGATCTAGGCGAGGCGACGACGGGCGCCGATACGCTGTTGATCGAGAATGCCGGCAGTGGACCCTTGGCGATGAGCTTCTACGCCGGCCGGGAGGACGACGCCTGGCAAGACCTCTTCGCCACCCTGCCCCTCGATGGATCCGCCCTCTGGAGCTTCGTCACCGTCGCCACCGATCCTGCCGACGCCGCTGCCCCCGACCTGCGGGATCTCGCCTTCAAGGAGATCGCCGGGCGCCTCGCTCTGCGGATCCGCTTCCACGGGCCGCTACCCGATCCGACCCGCGACTTCACCCTGGTCGTCCTGCTCGATACCGACTTCTCACGCGAGACCGGTTTCCCCGGCGAGGCGGTCGGCGCCGAGCGCCTGCTGATCCTCGGCAGCCGGATCTACGAGGCGACCCAGGGGACGACGACCGGCTACATCCTCGATTCCGACCTCGAGTACCTGGCCGTCCCCGCGGGGCTGATCCTCCATGCCGGCCTCGATTCCCTCGAGGTCGCCATCCCCCTCAGCCTCCTCGGCAGTCCCGACTCGATTGCCTGCGAGATTCAGGTCGAACTCGAAGGCGATGGCGCAACCAATTCACAAACAATGAGATCCAACTCGGACCCCCTGGATTTCCTCAGGCATCGCCTGGGTCGCGACAACCCGACGCTCTCAGGCAGTGAGGAGTCAGAAGGAACAGCCGGAGACCGTCTGCCCGACGCCCCGCGAGTGCCCTGGCTTGAGATCTCCTCGCCGGCCGGACGGGCAGCCCCCGGTGCCCCCTATCCCCTGGTGCTCTCCTATGCCTTCGACCCCGCTGAGCGGGGATTGGCCGAGGCGAGGCTCTTCGTGCACTCGAACGACCAGGCGACGCCCCTGGTCACAATCCCCCTGCGCATAAGCCTGGCGGACCCCGATCCGCCACGACGGCTCACTCTGGGACGCCCGGCGCCCAATCCCTTTGCCGCAGAAACCCACTTGATCCTGGCGCTGCCGCCCGGCGCCGCATGGCGGGTCGAGATTTTCGATGTCACCGGGCGCCTCGTGCGCCGGCTCGGGGGTGGGGTCGCGGAGGGCGGCAGCGAACCCTTGATCTGGAACGGGCGGGACGATGCCGGCCGCCGCCTGGCATCGGGCTGCTACTATGCCCGGGCGTCTGGTGGCGGCGTGTGCGTGACGCGCACGCTCGTCTTGATTCACTAGCTCAGCATCCGCCGACAAAGGAGGTAGACAGTGCGCAAGATAGGCTTCGCCATCGCGGGACTCCTCGCGCTGGCGCTTCTGTTCTTGGTCAGCGTCCCGCGCGGGGACCATGCAGCGCTCACCGGAAGCCTCTCGGTGAACCCGGCCCATGCCGATGCTGGTGCAGGCACGGCCGCCGAGGCGGGGGGGGCGATCGCGCGCTCGTTCGGTGTCGGCGGCGTCCTGACGCGCGACGGGCAGCTCTGGCAATACCGCCCGGATCAGGATCGGTGGCTCGGGATCGACGAGGCCTTCCGCGAGGAGGGGCGGGAGACGCATGTCGTGCCGCTGCCCGTGGGAGTCGCGGAGATCGCCGAGATGGAGAGTTTCGGGTTCCTGGTCACCCAGGCCGGGGAGGCCTGGCTCTACGAATTCACCACCGACGCGTGGCGCAAGCTCCCCGCACCCCCCGAGAAACGCTGAAATGAAAACTACTTGAGGGAACTCACATGGCGCAGCCGAATAGTATACTATAGAGTAGTGGGGGGCGCGGATCGCCAAGGAGATCCGCCCCGGGGCATGGGTGCCCGGGGGTGGCATGTGGGTTTCCCGAGAATGGCATGTGGATCTCTCGGGGACGGCATGCGGGTCTCTAAGGTCTAGTCCTTCAAGCGGAAAGGCGGGTGACGGTGATGAGCACTCCGATCAAGCAGACGGCGATGTGGGCGCTGCTGGCGGCGGGGATTCTTGCTCTAGGACCGGCGGCCGCCCCGGCGGGGGCGATCGATCTCGATGAGATTCTGCGCCTGGAGCGCGCTGGGGTCAGTGAGGAGACGATCCTGAAGGTGGTCGAGGTCGACCAGGCCTTCTTCTACCTGAGTGTCGATGACATCATCGATCTGAAAGATGCCGGCGCCAGCGAGTGGTTCATCCGCGAGCTGATGGAGACGCCCGAGCGCTTCGGCGCGACTGCCGAGGCCGACTACTACTACGACGTCGACCCTGCCTGGAACGAGGCCTACGACGACAGCGATCTCTACGCCGACTACGTCTCGATCGGCATCGACGACTACGAGACTGTCTTCGTCCACCACTACTACGATCCCTTTGCCTACCACTGGTATCCCTGGCCGCGTCTCTATGTCTACTACTCCCCCTTCTGGTGGTCGCACTCCGGCTTCTACTATGCCGGCCACTGGAGCCGGGACTGGTGGGATCCGTGGAACCCCTGCTATCGGTATTGCGACTATCGCTACGGCTGGCGCCGCCATTTCGGTCCGTCGCACACCCGCGAACACAGCGGTCGGAGCTGGCACAGCATCGACCGGCGCGCGACCCGAGAGCGAGACGGACGGCAGCGGGCGGTTCTCCACCAGGCGGGCCTGACCCAACCCCGGGCCCGGGTGATCGATCGCAGCCGGCTGCTGAGTGACACCCACCGGCAAACCCGCGCCCGTCCGGTCGGCGCGCGCAATCTTGAGCGTCCCGCCTACCGGGGATCTTCCGAGAGGAGCAACCGCCTGGTGCGCGCTCCCGTGCGCACTGGGGAGCGTGCGGCCTCGCGCTCGCGGATCGTCCGTCGCGCCCCCGAAACCCGTGAGCAGCGGGCCCCGCGCAGCGAATACCGCGGCGCGGAACGCTCGCGTGCGGCCACACGGGCGAGATCGCCGCGCGCGACAACGGTGACCCGTTCGCCGCGACAACCGTCGGCGCCGCGCGCGACCGCCCCGCCGGCCAGCAGTTCGCGGTCTTCCTCGAGCAACAGCGGGACGAAGCAGGATCCGCCGCCCTCACGCCGGCGCTAGGACAAGTCGGGCCACACTCGCCCAGCGGGGTTGCTGAGGCTTATTCGAGGGCGCGCCACGAAACGACCGTGACTCCTCCGAGTGCCACCGAAACCGTCAGCTCTCGCCGCTCCAGCGAGCGCCCCTCTCGATCCCGGGCATCCATTGTGAGGCGGTAGTCACCCGCCGGAAGCTCGATGCGGGAAACCTGAATCTCGGCCGGCAGCAGCAGCCAGGAGCGCGTGTCGGCCTTCTCGGTCGCCACCCCGGTCAAATTGGCCAACACCCCCGCCCACGATCCGATTCCGCGCTCGGCCTGGCGCGTGGCCACGTATTTCAGCAACGCTCGGGCAAAGGTCCTCGCCAGCCGGCCCGGCCATTGCGCCTCGAAGGCCTTGCGGGTTCGCTGCGCGAGATCATCGAGCACCATGGTGGTGCCTTCCGGCGGCGCCCCCCCCCGCGGGAGCAACCCGGGCTCCGTCGGGGCCAGGCGCCACGTACACGCGACCACCTCGGCAGCGGACTCCTCGACGAGGAGCGGGATGGCGGCATCGATGAAGTAGTCGATTTCCACCGGGGCGGGCGCCCAGCTCCCATGGCGACGGTGGAAGCGGTAGCGGTCCCCCAGCGTCCGGCCCAGCGCAAGGGCGCCTTCGTGATCCCGGCCTTGCGAATCGTTGCTGAAAATCGGCACGCGCACGTGCTCACTCACCTTGTGGGGCACCCAGCCCGACTCGAAGAGCAGCAGCAGACTCCCGCCGCGTTCCCCGTCAGCGGCCGCGCGAGGCGGTGTCGAGAGCCCCATCTCGTCGAAGACGAGTGCATCGAGCGTGATGCCGGCTCGGTCCGCCGCCCGCTGCAAGTCCCTAGACAGCCACGCGGGCGGCGGACCGCCGCCCGAACGCGCTGCATCCCCCCAAACCTCTCCGGCTCGCCGGTATGCAATCAGGGCAGCATTCCATTCCCCCGCCGACTCGAGGATCACCCCGGTGACATAGTGCAGGAACGGATCGTCGCCCTGGTAGGGATCAGACTCCTCATCGCGCACGCGGGTCAGGCGCAACGCGAGCCGGCGGGCCTCGACGACCGCCGACGCCCGCTCGTCCATCGCGAAGAAGTTCAGCATGCGATAGAAGTGCAGGTAGTTCGCCTCGAAGATCTCCCCCCGGTAGGCCTCCTGCTCATCATCGACCAGGAAGGTCAGCACCCGCTCGCTGAGACTGATCGTGTAGAGATCCTCGATGCGGATCTCAGCTGCCCCCAGCTCCTCGTTGCTGGCGGGATAGTCCCGACCCAGACGCAGGAGCAAGCCCCGCTCGAGATGGTAGAGCACCTCCCCGGGATTCGTCTCGCCGGTCACCCGCGCGAGGGCCGCCTCCAGCTCACCGCGGGCGACCTTGGCCCGCAGATCGCCCAGACGGGTCGTGTAAGAGGCACAGCCGCACACCAGGCCGGCCACCAGGCCGGCCACCAGGACGACCGCCAGCCAGGCGGCCCGCCGCGGCGCCCCCCGCGCTCCGACCGGAAGCTCTCGATTCGCAATCAGCATGCGCGCGTCACGGGGTGTACTGGCTGCGCCCGATATGCTTCTTGATCTTGTGCTGGCCCAACCAGACCTTCTGATTCGTTTCGATGTCCATCAGGGCCAGATCGATCTGGTAGAAAACGACCTTCTCCCCTCCGCTCTGGTCGGTGATCGTGTTGATCGTGCCGCTGAGCATGTAGTCGGCGCCCAGTTCCCGGCCGATCTCCTTGACGGTCGCCTCGCTCGCGTTGGCCCACTGGTCGGCTCGCTCAAGCCGCAGGTCGCCCCGTTCGTCGGCCCGGGCGACGACCTTCGCCCGGCCCGAGTTGACCAGGGCGCGCTCGATGTCGGCGACGAAGGTCCCCGTCGCGATGTGCTCGGTTCCCAGATTGCGGATCGCCCCAGCGATCACGATCGGCACGGTGCCCCCGTGCTGCTGGAGGTGCTCGGTCAGCCAGGGATGGTTGAGGCCGTCGACGATCATCGCCTCGGCGACTTCGCGTGAGTCGCGGTCGTTCCACCGCCCCGAGAGGTCGATGGTCGTATCCGGATCGAGTCGCGTGACCTTCGGACCGCGCGCGCCGCAACTCGACAGGAGCAACAGCACGAAGCTCAATCCGACGAGCGAACACCACCACTTCCGGCGTCTCTCTCCACTAGTCCAACGCCCGTTCATCTCTTCGATCCTCCCATGTTGGAAACGCGGCCTCCCACCGCAGGCCATCGAATCGCACCGCGCGGCAACCGTGTGCACTGCGCCGCCACGCAGGAAATCACACACCTCATTTGCTCTTGGCATTCTGTTTGCCGAGCATGGCACTGTGTCAAGCAACAAAAGAGCCGCTCTTGGTGCGGGTTTTCGCTTGACGATTGGGAGCGAATTTCCTACTATGCGGTGCATTGGGGTCGCCTGCCGAGGCCTGCGGATGGAGGTGGAAACGCAGCCGACCGGCCCCTGGGCACAAGAACTGACACCGTGCGCAGCCAGATTCATGCCGGCAGGGACGAGAAGAAAGCCAACTCGATGAACGTGATATAACCCTTCAAGGAGGGAGGGGGCGCATGGTTCGTGTGAGTGTTGTTATTCCTGTTCACAACCGACGGGACATGGTCGTCGAAGCCCTTGAATCCGTCTTGGCCCAATCCTATCGCCACTTCGAGATCGTCGTCTCCGATGACGGCTCCACCGATCGAACCCCGGCGCAAGTCTTCGCTACTCTCGGCGCCGAGCCGCGCGCGATCGAGATTCTCGAACAGATGAACCCGGGATCGATCCGTCCCTTCGGTCACGTCTTCAGCCATGGCGAGAACACCATTCAGTATCACTACAGTCACAATCGCGGCCTCAGTGCCGCCCGCAACCGAGGCGTGCGTCATGCCCGCGGCTACTATGTCGCCTTTCTCGAGGCCGAGGATCTCTGGGATCCGACCCACCTCGAGACCCACATGGCGTTCCTCGACAGTCATCCCGATGCCTACATCTCGCACGTCGCCGAACGTCCCGCGAAGGGAGGACGCCGCGGGCGCCGGGCGCACAAGACGCCCCCCTCCTCCGGCTGGATCTTCGAGCAGGCGCTCACTGCGGCGCCGGTAACGATTTCCTCCGCCGTCGTGCACCGCTCCTGTTTCAACGAGTGCGGTTTCTTCGACGAGAACCTGCCCGCCTGTGAAGACTACGACCTCTGGCTCCGCTTGGCGGCCCGCCATCCGATCCACTTCCTCGATGGCGGTGTTGCCGTCACCCGCCGGTCGACGCGCCTCGACAGCCCATCCCGCGGCTGGAGCTGGGAGCGCTTCCGGGTCTATGCGCTCGAGAAGGCCTTCCAGGGCGGGCAGCTCGATGCCGAGCAGCGCCTGCTGGTCGCCCAGGAGATCGTGCGCAAGTGCGAGCGGTTGGTCGAGGGATTCCGCCGCCAGAAGAGCGACGAGCGTTCCAATTTCTACGAGCGCAAACGGCGCCGCTTCGCCCAGGAAGTGCGCAAGCTGCGCGCCTCGCAGATCGCACAACGGCCCCGGCCCGATCCAGCCGGCGTGCTCACCTAGCCGCCCAGCGAAGCATCGGGGTTATCGACCGGGCCACGGCGCCGCCTGGAGGCTGCGGGACCGGCGCGCGCCGGGGCGAACCACTCTCAGGAGCGTGCGCTTTGGGTCGGCTTCGCGCGCGGCACTTCCGTGCGCACCGCAGGGGCAAGGGCCGCGCGGCGGACACATCCCTCCGCCCCCAGACGGCTCCGTGGCCCGTGCGCCGAATCGTGGCTCCGGCGCAGACGCTGAGATTGTCCTCTATTTCACCGCCGAGATGATCCCCTTGGAGATGATCAGCCGCTGGATTTGGCTCGTTCCCTCGTAGATCTGGAAGATCTTGGCATCGCGCATCAGCTTCTCGACCGGGTATTCCTTGTTGAACCCGTAGCCACCGAAGATCTGAACGGCATCCGTGCAGACGCGCATTGCCGTGTCCGCGGCGAAGCACTTCGCACAGGCCGCCTCGTAGGAGTTCTTCTTGCCCCGATCATAGAGGTCGGCGGCGCGCCAGACGAGCAGCCGGGCGGCATCGAGATCCTTGGCCATGTCCGCGATCATGAAGGCGATCGCCTGGTGGCGCTGGATGGCAACGCCGAAGGCATGGCGTTCCTTGGCATAGCGAATCGCATGCTCCATCGCCGCCCGCCCGACCCCGACCGCACCGGCCGCCACCGGCGGACGCGTGTGATCGAAGGCGGCCATCGCCAACAGCCAACCCCTGCCCTCCGGGCCGATACGATTTTCCTCGGGCACGACGACATCCTCGAAGGTGATCGATCGGGTGTCGGAGGCCCGCTGGCCCATGTTGTTTTCCTTCTTCCCGACCGTCACCCCGGGGAGATCGGAAGGCACGATGAAGGCGCTCATCCCGCGAATCCCGGCATCCTTGTTCGTGTAGGCGAGCACGAAGAACCAGTCGGCCACTCCCGCGCCGCTGATCCACATCTTCTGCCCATTGATCACGTACTCGCCCTTCTTCTTGACCGCGGTTGTCTTGATGCCCTGTACATCACTGCCCGCATCGGGCTCGGTGACCCCATAGGCGGCGAAGCGGAGTTCCTTGGTCATCGGGGTGATCCACTTCTTCTTCTGCTCTTCGGTGGCACCGGTGAGCAGCGGGGCGGTCGCCAGGGTATTGACCGTCAGCGCCGTGCTGATCCCGCTGCAAGCGGCCGCCAGCTCCTCGCCGATCAAGCACTCCATCAGCCCCGACATCCCGGGACCGCCATAGGCCTCCGGAATCCCCGGATCGAGCAGGCCGACCTCGAAGGCCTTCTCGCAGATCCCGCGCGGAAACTCGCCGGTTTCATCGTGGTATGCGGCCAGGGGCGCGATCTCGTTCCGCGCGAAGTCCCGTGCCAGTTCCTGGACCATGCGTTGCTCTTCGTTGAGTTCGAAACTAACCATCCTTGCGCTCCTTCCCCCTTGCCTCGGCCGCCATGCCTGCGCCGCGAGCTTCGTGTCACTCCGTACGGAATGGGAGCATTATAGGGAGCAGGCCCGCCTCCCTCAAGATCAGGAACCTACCATCAGGAACTTGCCATCAGGAACCTGCACATAAGGAACCTGCCCTGGCGCCCCCCCCGGTCTCCGGGTAGGATGCGGAACCGAGCACCACGATCGCCGCCGCAGGGCGAGGAGCAGCGGATGTCACCGCAAACCGACAGGGCTGATGCGGACAAGACCGATGCCGCGGGCGTCAACTGGAGCAGCCAGACGGTCTTGATCACCGGCGCCGCCCGGCGGCTCGGGCGCGCCCTGGCCGCGGCCTTGGCCGCCCGTGGCGCGCGGCTCTTGCTCCACTATCACCGCTCGGGAGGGGAAACGCACAGCCTCGCCCGCTCGCTCGAGTCGAACGGTGCATCGGTCACGCTCCTGCAAGCCGATCTGCGCCATCCCGAAGAGCAGGAGCGCCTCGCTGCCCAGGCGATCGCCGCCGACCCCCCGCCGACCGGCCTGGTCAATAACGCCTCGCTCTACGAGCGATCTCCGCTCGACGACTGGAGCCGTCAGGTCTGGGAAGATCACCTGGCAATCAACCTGACCGCGCCCGTGTGGCTCGCCGTGCGCCTCGGCCGGGACATGCAGGCCCGGGGCGGCGGCAACATCGTCCAGATCGGCGACTGGTCGAGCAGGCGGCCCTATCCTCACTATCTCGCCTACACCGTCAGCAAGGGGGGCCTCGAGACCGCCACCCGGGCCCTGGCCCGTGAGCTCGCCCCGCAGGTGCGGGTCAACCTGCTCGCGCTCGGCCCGATGCTCCTGCCCGAGGAGAGTGGACCAGAGCGCGAGCGGCTCGTGCGCCGTGCCGTCCCCCTGGGGCGCTTGGGCGGAACGGAGGCCTATGTGGCCGCCGTGCTGTCTCTTCTCGATCCCCGCACCTACGCCACGGGCAGCGTCGTGACCCTCGACGGCGGCCGCAGCCTCACCTAGACGTACCCCGAGCCTAAACACCATCTTCGTAGCTCGTTAGAGCGAAAATCGCTGGAGATCCCCTCTGCCGGGACGATCCAGTTCAATAGGCGCGGGGCCGCGACGGCCACCGGGCCGGCGAAGGGCTCATGCATGAGGTAAGACCGCTGACCGCTTGCGGTAAGACCCTGTGGATCAGGACTCCTCGCGCCACAACCTGGGAGCCACGATGAGAGGCAGTGCGCCGCATAGACCGGTCCCCCCACCCCCGCCATACCGCGGACATTGGTCGCGCCGCAGAAGCCCACGGCACCACTCCCCCCGGCACTCCTTTCTTCTGCTCTGCCTGCTCGGTGTTCTCCTGGTCCTCGTCATCGCCTTGCCTGAAGAGGATTGGTGGCGTGAACCACCACCGGGGCCGCCCGGCGAGGACGCCGGCAGGCTGCACGCGATGTGGCTGCACGTCGAGGCCCTGCAGAAGCGGATCGATGAGCAAGGCTACAAATGGCAGGCGGGAATCACCAGCGTCTCGCATTTGACCGCGCCGCAGTTCCAGGCGCTGCTCGGGGCACGGCCGCCCGCCGACGAGCCGCAGCCCCCGACCCGCCTGGCGGTCGGATCCCCCTCTGAGGGCGACGATCTCCCTGCAGGCTGGGACTGGAAAGAGCAGGGGGCGGTCACCCCCGCACGCGCCCAGGGAGAGTGTGGCAGTTGCTGGGCCTTCGCCGCCGCCGGGGCGCTGGAGGCGCGCCTGTCAATCTATGACCACCGGATCACCGATCTGTCCGAACAGCATGCGATCGACTGCAATCCCGACAGCTATGGGTGCGATGGAGGCTGGATGACCTCCGCCTACCGGCTCTGGCGCGACGTGGGTGCCGTCGCTGAAGGGGACGCCCCCTACGCGGCCGAGGATGCCCGCCCCTGTCCGGGCGACGAGTTCCCCATCCTGGCCACGGTGCGCGACTGGGTGTCGATTCCCGCCAGCCGCGAGGCGCTCAAGCGCGCCATCCTAGGCGGTCCGGTCGCCGTGGCCATGCACGTCTATGCCGACTTCCAGTACTACCGCAGCGGGGTCTACGAACACGCCGGCAGTGACCCGATCAATCACGCCGTCCTCCTGATCGGCTGGGACGACGCGCGCGCGGCCTGGATCATCAAGAACAGCTGGGGAACCGGCTGGGGCAAGGCGGGCTGCGCCTACGTGCACTACGATTGCTGCCGTCTGGGCACCTACGCCCACCGGATCGCGATTCCGGCAGGCGATCCCTTGGTCTTCCGCCACGTTCCGCTGACCGACACGTTGCTGACCACCCCCGCAACACTGGCAGCGGTCTTGATATCCGGCGACGCCCCGATCGATCCCGACGAAGTCGCCTTCTGGATCGACACCGGCGAGGGCTTTGGCCGCCAGATCCCGCAACGACTCGGCGGCGACGACTTCCAGGGCTGCTACGCCCACGAGCTCCCCGCCCTGGAGGCGGGCGCCAGGATTCGCTACTGGCTCGAAGCCGCCGACGTCTCGGGTAACCGGGCCACCTTCCCCTCCGGCGGGTCGGAGGAGCCGGTCACCTTCCGCATCTTGCGGCGGGTCTTCGACGACAGCCTCGAGATCCGCGGCGTCTGGGCGGTCGACGTGGACGAGGAGGGGCCGGCGGCGGGCGCGTGGGCCTGGGGCGTGCCGGAGGCGGTCTTCGGCTCAGCGGCGCGCATCATCCAACCCGGCGCCGACCACAGTCCGAATGGAAGTCACTGCTTCGCCACCGGCCTAGCCGCCGGCGAAGATCAGCACAGCGGCGACGTCGATGGCGGCGCGACCGTCCTGCAGAGCCCGCCCCTCGACCTCGGGGGGCTCGACGACGCGACCCTGCGTTTCTGGCTCTGGTTCGCCAACCATACCGGCAGCCACCCGGGCGAGGACGCCTTCGTCGTCCGCGGAAGCGACGATGGCGGCCAGACCTGGGTGGAGCTCTACCGCACTGTCGAGGGCATGAACGCCTGGCGTCGAGTAGACGTGGCCCTCGAAGCCGGGCTGACACTGACCTCGGAACTCCTGCTGCGCTTCATCGCTGCCGACTCGTTGGGAGACTCGGTCGTCGAGGCCCTGATCGACGATCTCGAGATCCTCACCGCGACGAAGGCCTCCACCTCCGTCGACGGCCCCCCCCCGGCGCCGCTGCCCGCGCACCTGCACTTGCGCGTCGGTCCCAACCCGGCCCAGGCCGAGGCGCGGGTGGCCCTCGCGGTGCCCGCAGGCGGCCGCGTGCACGCCGCGATCTACGATGTCGGCGGCCGCCGGATCCAGCTCCTCTTCGACGGGACCCTCGCGGCCGGGGATCACGAATGGCTCTGGCGGGGCCGGGACAGCGCCGGTCGCCTGGCGCCCACCGGGGTCTACTGGGTGCGTGTCGCGGCAGGCAACCAGACCATCAGCAAGCGCCTCACCCTGATCCGATGAGACCCTCCCCGCACAGACCTCAGGCCGTCCATGCATGGCCGCGACCTCGCCGCCGCCGCGGGCTCCCATCGACAAGCCCGAGCGACTGCGCTAGAGTGTTCCGCTCCCCAAGCGGAGCGTGGGATGGGTGCGGAACCCGAAGGAAGGGGAAAGGAGCTGTCATGACGCATCCCGCAGGCACATTCCGTCACCAGGCCGAGATACCCTACGACGTCAAGCTGCTGGTCGATCCAACGCAGGCGGAGCTGCGGGAGCTCTCCCTGCAGCAGGTTCCCAATGTTTTTCGTTCCAGCTATGGCAACATCGATCGGATCACCCGCTGCAAGTCGCGCTTCGCGCACAGCACCTACATCATTGCCCCGATCACCGAGCAGGGCTTCTACTCGGCCAAGGTCGTGCCGCCGCAGCTCGCCGAACGCCTGATCGAACGCCAACGGCGCTACATCGAAAGCGTCGGGGCGCTGATCTGCATCAACGGCTATCAAGGACTCGGCCGGCATGCGCCACCGGTCCAGTGGCTCTATACGCCCGAGGGGGCGAATGTCGCTGGCATGCAGCAGGTTCTCGCCTTTCCCCGCAGCGCGGTGGAAGACGCCGAGCAGCTAGACGCGCCCTTCCGCCCCCACTTCCGTCTCGTGATGACGCCCGCGTGTCTTTCCCCCGAGACCCCCGGAGAAGTCGCGATCATTGTCGATCTGGAACACTGGACGACCTATGTGCTCGGCTCCGACTACTTCGGCGAGAGCAAGAAAGGCATGCTGCGCATGCTCTGCGAGTATGTCTATCAGCTGGGCGGGCTGGTGATGCATGCCGGGGCCAAGGCGGTGACCCTGGAGCAACGACGCGTCACCATGGCGGTCATGGGCTTGAGCGGAACGGGTAAGACGACGACGACCTTCAGCCACCAGGGCGATGTGACCGAGCCGATCCAGGACGACATGATCGCCCTCTGGCCGGACGGCAGCTGCTCGCCCACCGAGAATGGGTGCTTCGCCAAGACCTACGGACTGCAGGAAGACCAGGAGCCGGTGATCTATCGCGGCACGATCCACCCGGACGCCTGGGTCGAGAATGTCTATCTCACTGAGGAGGGCAGCTACGACTTCGCCAAGCAGCGCCTCTCCCCGGCCGAGGTGGAGCATTGGAGCCGCACGCTGGTCGACACCGGCGCACCGCCCGAGAACGTCGCCGCCTATGCGGCTGGGACCGTGCGTCCCGAGGATCTCCTCGATGAACAGGGCGTGCCCCTCGACGGGTGGGACTTCGTCGCCTGGACGCAGAATGGGCGCTCGATCATCCCGATGTCGGCGATCGAGAATTCCGCCGGACTGCAACCGATCCCGGCGCTCGATTCGCTCGGCATCCTCAATCGTGACGAGGGCACCGATGCGGCCATGCCGGGCGTCGTGCGCTTCCGTTCCGCCTCCCAGGCAGCCGCCTACTTCATGCTCGGGGAGACCTCGATGACCTCGGCGGCCGGCAAGGAACGCGGCAAGACACGCTCCCCCTTCACCCAGCCCTTTTTTCCGCGCGCCCCTCACCTCCAGGCGCAGCGCTTCGCCGAACTGGCGGCCCGGCTGCCCCAATTGCAGCTCTGGCTGATGAACACCGGCTACGTCGGGGGCGAACAGCGCGACGTCGCCGCCGGGCGCGCGCTGAAGGTCAAGATTGCCCACTCCTCGGCGATGATCGCGGCGCTGCTCGCCGATCGCATCGCTTGGAAACAGGATCCCGACTTCGGCTACGAGATCGTCGACGCCGCGGCGCCGGAAAACCGCGCGCTGCTCGAGGCGGTCCCCATCGAGATTCTCGAGCCGCGCGTGCACTATGAGCGCCAGGGGCGCGCCGCGGAGTACTCTGCCTGGGTCGCCAAAATCAAACGCGACCGCCGGGCGTTCCTGACGCGCATGGGGGTCGGCGAGGAGATTCTGCGGGAGATCGAGCGCTAGCCGGCTTCTCTCGCCAGGTCTTCTGGGGGGAGGTCCAGAACCTGCGCGCCAGACACATCCCGCCGCTGCCCACCCGACTCCCTCCTCCTCCTCGGCAAACCCGCGCACGGAGGGCTGCCGTGGGAACTCCGCAGATGGCTTCCGCGCCGAATCGATCTGCTGGGGTTCAGGATGCGGTGAGACCGAGTACGTCGGACATCGTGTAGCGTCCCGCCGGCTGCTCGACGACGAAACGCACCGCCGCCAAGACACCGGCGACGAATGCCTCGCGCGATTCGGCATGGTGGGTCAGAACGAGCCGTTCACCGGGACCGGCGAAGATCACCCGGTGCTCCCCGACCACATCCCCCCCGCGCAGCGCGTGCAGGCCGAGCTCGCCGGCATCCCGCTGACCAGTCACGCCACTGCGCCCATGGATGCGGCGCAGGCCACGACGCACCTGCTCGATCGCGGCGGCGAGTTGCAGGGCCGTCCCGCTGGGCGCATCCCGCTTGCGGCGGTGGTGCATCTCGACGATCTCGATGTCGTAGCCGGGCAGCCCACCCGCCGCCTCGGCCGCCAGGCGGGTCAGCAGCCCGATGCCGCGGGACATGTTGGCAGCGTGCAGCACGGCGATCGTCGCCGCCGCGCGCGCCAGGGCTGCGAGCTGATCTTCGCCAAGCCCCGTGACTCCGGAAACGTAGGCGCAGTCGGCGGACGCGGCGCGGGCAACCACATCGACCGCCGCCGCAGGCACGGAGAAGTCGATCACGACCCCACACTCCTCCAGGGAGGCATCACCGCCCGGCACGATCGCGATCTCCCCCACCCGGTTGCCGATCGCCGGATGGTCCTCGTGTTCGGCAGCCACTGCCAGGACGAGATCGGGCGCCGCGGCGATCGCCGCGGCGATCCGGCCGCCCATCCGCCCAGCGGCGCCCCACAGAGCGATCTTCAATGCCGTCCCCGGATCAATTGCGTTCGCGGACACCGGAAACCTCCACCGGCTCGAGGCCATAGGCGCGAAGCGCCTCACGCAGTCGGGCCGCAGTCTGTGACCCCATGGCAACCAACGGCAGGCGCGGCGGGCCGACGTCCCAGCCGAGTTGATTGAGCGCTTCCTTGACCGGCATGGGATTGGTCTCGAGGAAGAGCGCCTGGACCAGCGGCAGCAGGCGCAGATGTAGGCTGCGGGCGGTCGCCTGGTCCCCCGCCTGCTGCGCGCGGATCATCGCGCCCATGTCGGCGGGCACGACATTGGCCACGACCGAAATCACCCCGCGTCCACCGATGCAGAGCATCGGATAGGTCAGCGCATCATCCCCACTGATCAAGGTGAGCGTCTCACCGCACCGCCGTACGATCCATGAGGCCTGCTCCAGGTCCCCACTCGCCTCCTTGATCGCCACGATCCGATCCTCGGCAGCCAACTCGGCAACCGTCTCGGGCAGCATGTTGACCCCCGTGCGGCCCGGCACGTTGTACATCACGATCGGCACGGAACTCTCCGCCGCCACCGCCCGGAAGTGGGCCAGCAGCCCCGCTTGCGTCGGCTTGTTGTAGTAGGGAGTGATCACAAGGGCGCCGTCGACACCGAGCTGCTCGAGACGCTGAACGTTGCGGATCGTCTCGGAGGTCGAATTGGTGCCCGCCCCGGCAACAACTTTCAGCTTGCCGGCCGCCTCCTCGGCAACGATTCGAATCACCCGCTCGCGTTCTTCCCGACCCACAAGCACCGCATTCTCACCGGTGGTCCCGCAGGGGACGAGACCGTCGGTTCCGGCGGAGATGTGGAAGCGGACCAGCTCACGAAGCTTCGCCTCGTTGAGCTCCCCTTTCGCGGTGAAGGGAGTCACCAGGGCAACGTAGAGACCGGAGAACATAGGTCACCTCGCTGACACCGCATCTCAGTCTCGGCGGGCGGAAGCCGCCCCCGCGCCGGCCGGCGCTCAGATTCCCAGGCTCTGGCGAACGAGGCAGGCGATGTCGGTCACTTGGATGCGCTCGTCGAGATCGCGCGCCTTCAAGCCGTCGGTCAGCATCTGTTCGCAGAAGGGACATGCCACTGCGATCCGCTGCGCCCCCGTGCCCGCCGCCTCGTCGACCCGCACGTTGTTGACCCGCGCGTCCCCTTCCTCGAGATCCATCCAGTAGTGTCCACCGCCGGCTCCGCAACAGAAGCTCTCCTCCCGCCGGCGGGGCATCTCGCGCAGGGTCAGCCCGGGAATCGCGCGCAGCGTCTCGCGCGGCGGATCGTAGATGCCCTGATAGCGGCCAAGGAAGCAGGGGTCGTGATAGACCACCTGCTCGGTGAGTGGGTGCACCGGCTTCAAGCGGCCCGCACGCAACCACTCGGCGAGCAGCTGGCTATGGTGCCGGACGCGGAAATTCCCACCGAACTGCGGATACTCGTTCTTGAAGACGTTGTAGCCGTGCGGACAGCTGACGAGCAGCGTGGTGAAGCGGCGCTCCTTGAGCGCCGCGACGGTCTGCTTGGCCGTCGCCTGGAAGAGGTTCTCTTCGCCCAGCACTCGCGCCGGGTCGCCGCAGCAGACCTCCTCCCTGCCGAGATGTCCGCAGGGAATCTGGAGATGCTTGAGAATCGCCACCAGATCCTCGGCGATGCGCTGCTTCTGCGGATCGAACGTCGCCGCGCAACCGATCCAGTAGAGGATCTCGGTCTCCTCGCCCGGTCCGATCACCCGCAGGCCGAGCTTCTCGATGAACTCGATCCGTTCGGCCTGCGCGCCGAAGGGATTGCCCTGGGTCTCCATCGTCTTCAGGGCCTGGGCCGCCTTGCTCGGCAGCCGTCCTTCCATCAGGACCTCCGCGCGGCGCAGCTCGGTGAGGAGATCGACATGCTCGATCGCCGCCGGACAGATGCTCTGACAGGCATGGCAGACGCGGCAGTACCAGATGAAGTTGGGATCCTCGAACACGGTTCCCTGCGCACCGATGATCGGCAGCTCGGCCCCGGCTGCAGTCCCGCCACCATCTTCCGCGGAGCCCTTCGTTTCACTCGCGGAACCCTCGCCTTCACTCGCGGAGCCACTGCCGCCGCCCGCCGGCGACGTGCTTCGCCCCCTGCGGCGGCGCTGCTCCTCTAACATCACCTTCAGATCTTCGATCAGCCGGCGGGGACTGAGTGTCTGTCCGGCGGCGCGCGCGGGACAGACCTCGTCGCAGCGGCCGCACTCGATACAGGCGGTCAGATCGAGCCGCTGTTTCCAGGTCAGGTGATGGGCATCGGCAACGCCGATGACGAGGTCGTCGGCGACATCCTCGGACGCGAAGATCTCCTCGATATCAACCCGCTGCAGCGAACCCTTCGGCGCCAGCTTCGAGAGGAACTGATTCGTCGGAATGCTCAGCATGTGCAGGAACTTGGTGTGTGGAATCAGCGCGATCATCGTGAAGGTCCCAAGCGCGTGAACCCACCAGGTGGCGAAATGGATCCCCCGGCCGGTCGCCGGCGCGAGGCCGGCGAGCATCCCGGCGAACAGATTGCCGATCGGCGAATAGGCCCGCCAGGGATCACCGGCGGGATGGAAACGGATCCGGGCACCCTCGGCGAGAAAACCGGTCAGCACGATACCCGCGAGAATCGTCAGGATGACCGCATCGGCCGACTTTGCGGCGGGCAGGAAGTCGGGCTTCGCCAGGTAGCGGCGGACCGCGGCGATCACCAGACCGACGAACAGAAAAAAACCCGCCAAGTCGGCCACCAGGGTCACGCCGAGGTAGAAGGGACCATGATAGACCCGCAGGCCGAAATCCATGTCGGCCATCACGATCAGCGTGGTGATGAGGAGGAGCAGGAAACCGTAGAAGATGAATGAATGAAAAAGCCCGGGCAGGAAGCGCCGGCGCGTCTGACGCTGCCAGAACGTCTCGCGCAAGAGGATCCCGAGGCGCTTGCCCCAATCACCGAAGCGCTCTCCCTCCGGTTTGCCCGCCTTCCATTCCTGGATCCGCCGGCGCAGGCCCCACGCCAGGACCGCGAAGGAGACCAGCATCAGGGCGTACATGAGCACATGGCTCACGGTGCCGAGATTCCACATCAGCTCGCGGCTTGCCGCGGCCGCCGCCCCGTGCGCTCCGCCTTGAATCGGATCCATCTGCCTCCCCTCGACCGGAGCGATTACCGGCGCGGCCACATACAGCGCGGCGCACCGGCCTGACGCGTAGCCCCCCCTCGCTCTACTCCTAGTGCAACAACTCTAAAGTTCCGATACAGGCTACCGGGCCGCGATCAGGTGCTGCATGAACTCCCTGATCGTCTCGACCATCTCGCTCATGGTTCCAGAGAAAGGGGTTTGCTCCCATCGTCCGGTATGGCGCTTCACGCTGAGACCGTACGTTTGGGCCGAGATCCGGGTGAGTCGCACGCGATCATCGGGGTCCGCGGCGTCGTGCTCGGCTTCGCGCCCCATGATCAGATGATCGCCGTGCACCCGGACACACATTCCCACTGTCAGCTCGTGACCCTCCAGCAACCCCACCAGGCGGGTCTGTGCCCCGATCATTTCTTTCTTCATAAGACTCATCTTACCAACGGAAGCCCCCGGTAGGTCCAACGAAATGGATGGGCCTCGAACTCGTTCCATTCGTCGATGAACTGCTCGATGGCCGTCACGAGGTCGTCCGGCGTTGCGAAGTTCCCATGGCGGAGCACTCGGCGACTCACGATCGCAAACCAGAGCTCGATCTGATTGAGCCACGATCCATGCGTCGGCGTGTAGTGGAACACGAATCGACGACCATGACGTCGATTCCAGTCTGTGACGAACAGACCTCGTCTCGTATCTTTGTGTGTGTTCAGATTGTCAAGCACGACGTGAACTCGACGCTGTCGGTATTGAGCAGCCACCTCGTCCATGAAGGCGAAGAAGTCCTCACGCTTGCGAGTCTTCGTGCAGCGGCCCAGAACCTTGCCCGTACCAATGTTGAAACAGGCAAACAGGCACCGGGTCCCATTCCGGCGGTACTCGAACTCCTCCCGGCCAGGCCGACCCGGTCGTGCCGGCTGAAGGGCTCGACTCCGAGACAACGCCTGCATCCCCGTCTTCTCATCCACGCACAGCACCGGTTCTCCCGGCGGCCGTCGCGTGTAAAGCCGGACAATGCGTCGCATCTTCGGATGGAACTCTGGATCGGTGCTGTGACACCACCCCTTCACCCGATGCGGCTTCAGATCGGCAGTCTCCAAGATCCTGCCCACTTCACTGGTGCTGATCGCTCGAACCAAACCCTCCGCCACGACGGCGTCACGGAGACTTTCATGGGTCCAGGTCTGACGTTCCACGCCGAAGTCCCGCGACCGCCTGCAAGCGGTTGCGATCACTGCGTGCCGTTCCAGAGAGCTGATCACCCTCGGCCGCCCCGATCGAGGATGGTCCCCAAGCCCGTTCAATCGATCCTCTCGAAAGCGGCGTAGCCACTGATTGACTCGAAGTCGGCAAGTACCCAAGTGGCGGCCGATGGCCGAGATCGATTCCCCGTCGGCCGCAAGCAAAACCATCCGGGCCCGTCGATAGAGACGCGCCTCCACGCACTGATGGCGGATGATGTCCTGAAGGTAACCTCGCTCTCGACGCGAAAGACGGATCGCCATACTACCCCCCTTGGTAGGCAAGTGGCGATCCGTACTGTATCAGAACTTTAGAGTTGTTGCACTAGTGGGTCTTGGCCGCCGTGCGCAGTTGATGGCGCAGCCGGTGCAGCTTGCGCCGGACCCGCTTCAGTTGCGGGGCGTCCTTGGCTTCGAGCACGCGATCGCGCTCGGCCTTCAGCTCGCGGATCTTCGTCTTGATCGCTCGCTTGTCGATCCCGCCGGCGACCAGGTGGGGTTTCTCGATGCCCAGCTTCTCGGCGAGCAGATCGACCAGCTCCTCCTTGCCCTTGCCCGAAACCCCGGAGATGTCGGGATACTTCTCGGCCATCTCGCGCAACTCCGTGACCTTCGTCCTCTCTAGCTCGTGATAGTCCATGAACTTCCTCCCCTTGAGGGACTTCCTACCCCGGTCCATCCGGGATCCCTGCGGTTCCTCCCGGCCCCGGCGGGGTCCCCGCGGGGCCCCTGCAAGGCCAAAGGGGGAAGTGTAGCCGAGCAGCCGCGCGAAGTCATCTGCTAGTGGCACGAGGTTCTCTGATGATGAGCCCTATCCATCACCCATGCATTGGGTTGGCCGCATCGCCCCCCCACTCCCACCCGGGCCCGGCATCCTGGCCCCCCGCCGGGCTCGGACCGCGCGATCCTCCCGATCTTCGCTCCACAACCTGGGGATTCCCCCAGTGCGGTGTGGGGCTGTAACCTTGGGCAGCCTCTGCTGTCTCTATTCAGTAGAGACCGGTTCCCGATAGGGCGCTGATGCGGGCAGAGGCAACCATGGAATGCGCCAGCGAGAGAGCGATGTGGTCGAGCGCCTATGAACACCACCGGCCGGCGATCTTGGGCTTCCTCAGACGCCGGTTGCCTCGCCCTGAGGAGGCCGAGGATCTCTGCCAGGAGACCTTTGCGCGCGCGCTGCGTGCCGGGGATCGTCTGCGGGATCGTACGCGGGTGCGGGCCTATCTCTTTCGGATCGCGCACAACCTGCTGGTCAATCACCTGCGCCGACACGGACGCGAGCGCATCGAGAGCGACCTCGGCGAGCAAGCCGATCTGGCCACGCTCGTCGACTCAGGTGCGCCGAGTCCCGCGGCGGAGACCGAGCTGCGGCGCATGACCGCCAGGCTCCAGGAATTGACGGAGGACCTGCCTGCCGAACAGCGCCTGGCCTTTGAACTCGGGGTGCTGCAGCGGCAACCATACGCTCGGGTGGCGGCCGCCACCGGCTGGAGCATCGCCAAGGTCAAGGTGTGTGTCTTCCGGGCCCGTAAGCAATTGATCGCCGGACTCGGCGACTACCGGCCGGCCGCGGCTGGTCGGCGGCGGCGCAACGATGATCACCAGCGTGGCGCGCCGCGGGAGGAATGAGCGATGAGTGATTGCGAACTCCACGAACTCAACATCTCGGCGTTGCTCGACGGGGAGCTCGAGGGCAAGGCTCTGCTGCCTCTGCTCGACCACTTGACGCACTGTCCCCACTGCCGCGCCTTCTACGACGACGCGCGCGAGCTCGAGACGCTCGTGGCGCGACTGTCCGCCCCGGCGCCGCTGGTCGCACCAGTCGATGATCGGGAGCGGCAGGTAGCGGGACCCGCAGTGCAGCAGGCAGCAGGACCCGCAGCGTGGGAGGCAGCGGGGCCCGCGGTGTGGCACCGGATCTTCCAGCCCCCCACCTGGGCCTGGGCGGCCGCTGCCTTCCTGCTCGTGGCGATCGGGTTCACCGGCGGGCACCTGGCGAACAGGCTGCCGCAGGTGAGCGCCCCCTTGCCCGGCACTCCCGTCGAGATCACGCTGGGAGAGAACCGTGGCGCCATGGACCAGGAGCGCTTTGTCGCCCTGACCCTCGAGCTGCTGCGCGCCGATCCTGGCTATCATCGCGAGATGCTGCACGTGCTGCAACAGGTGCAGCCAACGGAGCAGAACGAAGAACTGGTCCCCCTCTTCGCCTCCAGCCTGTCCCGCGAAGACCATCTCCGCGACGATTCAGCGGAAGGTCTCGGCGAGACGCGCCGGCCTTCCGAGGAGTCGGGGCAGGCCATCGAATAGTACGACCACCGCGGCCACGCCGCCCGGGGCTGCATCGGCCGGGCGGGCACGCGGCGCTGGGGAAAGGAGAAAAGATGAAACGCTCCAAGGAATGCCTGCTCGCCGCTCTGGCGCTGCTCCTCGTTCCCTGCGTAGGCCTTGGATTCGCCCGGGCGGCGGACGAGAGCCAGGGCTTCCTCTATGGTCGCATCATCACCGACGGGGGCACCGAGTATGTCGGCTTCCTGCGTTGGGGCGATGAGGAAGCCTGCTGGGACGACCTCTTCCACTCCCTGAAGGAGGATCTCCCCTATCAGGAGTCGGTCGATTGGAAAGAGCGGAAAGACCGTCCCCGCCGCCGCGGCCTGGTCAAGGTGCTCTCCTGGATGATCGAGTGGGAGTCGGACAAGGAGTTCTGGGAGGAGAGCGCCTCGCGGATCTTCATTGCCCGCTTTGGGGACATCCGCGAGATCCGGGTCACCGGAGGCGAAGACGCCGAGGTGTTCATGAAGAGCGGTGAGTCCTACGACGTCAGCGGCTATGCCAACGACGTCGGCGGCACCGTGCATGTCGAAGATGGGAGCCTCGGGGAGATCGATCTGCGCTGGAACCGCATCGATACGATCGAGTTCCTGCCCGTACCGGCGGGGGCGCAGCGGGGCGCCTACCGGTTGCATGGCCGCGTGGAGACCGACGCGGGGGAGTTCAGCGGGTTCATCCAGTGGGACAAGCAGGAGTGTCTCAGCACCGATCTGCTCGATGGCGAGACGCGCGATGGTGATGTCTCGATCGAAATGGGCCGCATCCGCTCGATCGAGCGGCGCGGTCGCAGCAGCTCACTGGTTGTACTCAAGGATGGCCGCGAGCTGCGTCTGCGGGGCACGAACGATGTCAACAGCGAGAACCGCGGCATCATGGTCGAGGACCCGCGCTACGGCCGGCTGACGATCCCCTGGGGTGAGTTCGAGATGATCACCTTCTCCGATCCGGGCGGCAGCGGCCGCGGCTATGAGCGCTACGGCCCCCTCGGCTGGTTGCACGGCAAGGTGATCGACCGGGACGATCGGGAGCACCGCGGCCGCCTGGTCATCGACCTCGACGAAGCCGAGGCCTGGGAGATGCTCAACGGCTCCTACCGCGAGATCAAGTTCGACATTCCGCTGGCCAACGTCCGGGTCATCGAGCCCCGCGGCTACGACGAGAGCCGCATCACGCTCCACGGCGGTGCGGAGATCGACCTCGAGGATGGCCAGGACGTCAGCGACAAGAACGACGGCGTGCTGATCTTCCAGAACGACGACGACGACGATCGCGATGCGCTCTACATCCCCTGGGACGAGATCGAGCGCATCGAATTCGATCACTAGGAGTATGAGTCCACCGCGGCGCTGGCGGCAGCGTCGTGAGAACCACCCCGGCGGTGAACGAGGGGGCCGGTTGGGCGATGAGCCCGCCGGCCCTCACGCCTCGGCCCGAGGGCGACCCTCTCGTTGGCGCGCCCGCTGCGCGCGGCGTACCGACAAGACGGCCTGCTCCCGAAGCAGCTTGCGGTAGCTGCGCACATGCCCCGCATCGATGCGCCCGGCCTGCACGCCGGCCTGTACGGCACACCCGGGTTCACCCATGTGCCGGCAATTGCGGAAGCGGCAGTTCGCCGCCAGGGCCTCGAGCTCGGCAAAGACCTGCTCGGACGTGTCTGCTTCTCCCCAGACCGTGAGTTGGCGAAGGCCCGGGGTGTCGATCAGCAAGGCGCCCCCGGGCAGGGAGAACATTTCGCGCGCAGTCGTCGTGTGCCGGCCCCGGTCGTCGAAAGCCCGCACCTCGCGCACGTTCTGACGCGCCTCGCCGAGCAGCGCGTTGATCAGCGTCGACTTGCCCACACCCGAGGATCCGAGCAGGGCGACGGTGGCCCCGCGCGTCAGGTAGGGTTGCAGGCCATCCAGGCCGCGGCCTTGCACGGCGCTGACGATGTGCCGAGGCGCACCCTCGGCACCCGGGCCCAACTGCGCCAGGCAGGCATCGGGATCGGGGCAGAGGTCCGCCTTGTTGAGGACCAGCACCGGCCGCGCGCCGCTCTCCCAGGCGACGGCGAGATACCGTTCGATGCGCCGCGGGTTGAAGTCACGATCGAGACCACTGACCAGGAAGGCGGTGTCGATGTTCGCCGCCAACACCTGCTCTTCTGTCCGTCCGGGCCGGTACTTCGGCCCCCCGGCCAGGACTGCCTTGCGCGAGAAGCTGCTCTTGCGCGGCAGGCGCGCCACAATGCGTCCTTCCCCCCCCTCAACGGCCGGAGGGCGGCCGCCGCTTCGCGGATCGCCCCCCTCGAGAACGACCCAGTCCCCCACGGTCGGATAGTTGCTCCACGCCTCGGCCGCGTGACGGAAACGGCCGGCGATCCGCGCGCTGCATTCCCCCTCCGCGCTCAGCAGGCGGTAGCGTTGGCGATCCTGACGAATCACCCGCGCGGGAGCTACCCCTGGCGCGGCATGGGACTCGAAGGCCCGGGCGAAAACCTGATCCCATCCGAAGTCGCGCAGGTCGATCTGCATGCGATGTCCTTCCCCCGTCTTCCCGGGACCCCGGCAGCCGTGCGGGCTCGTCTGTCTTGCACACCTCAACCCCACTGGCTTGCATTCTGAGGAAGGCGGCTTTCAGGATACCGGGCCGTGCCCGCCACGCAGCCGCCGCGAGGGGTGCCGCCGCTCGCGGCTTGCCGGACGCGGCTTGCCGGTCGCCCACGGCGTCCGGCCGCTTCCGGCAGGGCGGCTCGAACCACACGCCCATGCGTTGGCGCGACTGATCGGCTTGCTCTCTCAGGTGGGATCCAGGTCTTGGGGCGGTAGGGAAGGAGGGCGATCCTCGGTCGACACCAGACCGCGGCACTCTCGCGGCCGGCCGGGGCCGCAGCGGCGCATCCGGAAGATTGGCGTCCCCAACGGGATTCGAACCCGTGTTGCCGCCGTGAAAGGGCGGTGTCCTAGGCCGGCCTAGACGATGGGGACGCGAAAACGTGTGGCATGGGACTTTGGGGGATGATTGCCCGGGGGTCAAGGCACTTCACGCCCGCCCCGCCTCCGGGTCCGGCGCCCGCTGCGCCTCCCGCGCCACGCGGATCCGCTCGATGTGCTGCGCCCAGAGGCGCGCTTCACGCCCCTGATCGGAGGGCCGGTAGTAGCGGCGCCGGGACAATCCCTCGGGCAGGTAGTCTTCGTCCACCCAGCGCCCCGGATAATCGTGCGGATAGCGATACTCGCGCCCATAGCCGAGTCCCTTCATCAGCCCGGTGGGCGCATTGCGCAGGTGAAGCGGAACCGGGAGGCTGCCGCCCTCCTGGACCGCCTCGCGCGCCCGGCGGTAGGCGCCCTCGAGCGCATTGCTCTTCGGCGCCAGCGCAAGATAGACGACCGCCTCGGCCAGCGCGAGCGTTCCCTCGGGAAGCCCGATGAAGTGAACGGCATCCTTGGCGGAGATCGCCAGCATCAACGCAGCGGGATCGGCCAGCCCGATGTCCTCGCTCGCCATGCGCACGATCCGGCGCGCGACATAGAGGGGATCCTCCCCCCCCTCCAGCAGCCGGGCAAGCCAGTAGAGGGAGCCATCCGGGTCACTGCCCCGGACGCTCTTGTGCAAGGCCGAGATCAGGTTGAAGTGCGCCTCGCCGGCGCGGTCGGCAGCGAGGAAGATCCGTCCCTTCAACCGTCCGAGATCCTCCAGACTCACCCGGCGCTGTCCCACCTCGTCGGGCGGCACCAAGACCGCGAGCGTTTCCAACGCATTCAGAAGCTGCCGGGCATCCCCATCCGCAAGACCGACCAACCGATCGAGCGCATCGGCGGCAATGCTCAAGGCCGCTTCCCCCAGGCCCCGCTCCCCGTCAGCGAGCGCCCGCTCGGCGAGCGTGCGCAGATCTTCCTCGGCGAGGCGGTGGAGCACAAAGACATGACAACGCGAGAGCAGCGCGCTGTTGACCTCGAAGGAGGGGTTCTCGGTCGTCGCGCCGACCAAGACGACGGTTCCCGCCTCGACGTGGGGCAGCAGCGCATCCTGCTGCGCCTTGTTGAAGCGGTGCACTTCGTCGATGAAGAGCAGGGTGCGCAATCCGTGGGATCGCTGCGCATCGGCCGCCGCCAGAGCCACCCGGCGGATATCCTTGACGCCCGCCATCACCGCACTGAAAGACTCGCCGCGATAACCCGGCACGCGCTCGAGCAGGCGCGCCAGGGTCGTCTTGCCGGAACCGGGCGGCCCCCAGAGGATCATCGAGGGCAGCTCTCCCGACTCCGTTGCTCGCCGCAAGATCCCCTGAGGCCCCAGCAGATGTTCCTGCCCCAGGACCTCGTCGATGTGCCCCGGGCGCATTCGCTCGGCCAGTGGCGGCCGCGCCTCGCGGTTGCCGAACAGGTCACCCATGTTTTGATCTTCCCACCACCGCGCTGCTCGGCCGGCGGGCTCTGCGGTCAGTCGCCATAGCCGCCCGGGAAGCGCTCCATCCAGCGCCAGGCATCCCCGACGATCGTCTCGAGCTCGGCCCGCTGCGGCCGCCAACCGAGCAACTTGCGGGCGCGCTCCGCCGAGGCGACCAGCCGGGCGGGGTCGCCCGGCCGCCGGGGCGCGTCCCTCAACGGCACGCGCCGCCCGGTGACCCGCCCGACGACATCGATCACCTCCCGAACCGAGTAGCCCTCTCCGTTGCCCAGATTGAACGTCGTCTCCTCCAGTTCACCCAGGTGCTCCAGGGCCAGGATGTGCGCGTCGGCAAGATCACAGACATGGATGTAGTCCCGGATGCAGGTCCCATCCGGCGTCGGGTAGTCCTGCCCAAACACGGAGAGCGTTTCGAGCCGCCCCGCGGCGGCATTCAGGGCCAGCGGGATCAGGTGGGTCTCGGGAGCATGGTCCTCGCCGCGGTTGCTCGATGCCCCCGCGGCGTTGAAGTAGCGCAGTGCGGCATACTGCAGTCCATGGATACGGCGATGCCAGTCGAGAATCCGCTCGGAGATCGTCTTGCTCTCGCCATAGGGATTCGTGGGAGCGATCGGATCGCTCTCGGTGATCGGCACGTGGCCGGGCTCGCCGTAGACGGCGGCGGTCGAGGAGAAGATGATCCGCCCGACGCCGACCCTCCCCATGGCGCGCAACAGGCGAATCATGCCGGTGACGTTGTTGTCGAAGTACTCGCCGGGATGCTCCATCGACTCCCCGACGAGGCTCGCCGCCGAGAAGTGCATCACGCACTCGATGCCGGCGGCCGCCATCAGTCGCGCGAGCGGCTCTTGATCACGGATATCCAGCACTTCCAGCCGGGCCCCCTCGGGCACGGCGCGCCGGTGGCCACGGCTCAGATTGTCCGCGACCAGAACCTCGTGTCCGGCCTCCAGCAGTCGCTCGGCTGTAACGCTGCCGATATACCCCGCCCCACCGGTGACGAGAACCTTCACCTCGACCTCCCCAGCGCATCCCTGGCGCTCGGCTGTGCAACTGGCGTCTCGGGAATGAGATCGCGCGGAGTCATTCTAGGCGAGCGGGGTGCCTGGGAAAAGGGGCGGTTCACACGGGACCTAGCACAAAGGAAACCCTCCCCGCACCGTTCCCGGGCGAGGAGGGCTTGACAGGTTCTCAGGATCAGAGATAGGATTTATGTGAAGCAAGCGAAGCGATGTTCCCTGCCATTGACGGGAACGCCCGAATTCGCGACCCAATCTCAGTTTGGCGGGTACACCCAATCGACGGGGTCGGCTGGTCCGGGTGCGTTTTTGGCGGGGAACTTCTCTGTTCCCGCGAAACTCGATCCCCCCGGGGGCAGCCCGACCGGGGGCCGTGCCCCCCCGGAGAGATCTCGCCGACTGAAGTCCCTGCAGCCAAGGCCAGCAGGACGGACGCGTTCAATCACCCGTCCACATCCAGCGGCGTGCGCGAAGCGACCTACCACTACTTCTTCTTGCGGGTCTTGCGCTTGGCCGTCTTCTTCGTGGCCTTCTTGCGAGTCTTGCGCTTGGCCGTCTTCTTCGTGGCCTTCTTGCGAGTCTTGCGCTTGGCCGTCTTCTTCGTGGCCTTCTTGCGGGTCTTGCGCTTGGCCGTCTTCTTCGTGGCCTTCTTGCGAGCCTTGCGCTTGGTGACCTTGCGCTTCTTCGTGACCTTCCTCTTGGTCACCTTCCGCTTGGTGACCTTCCTCTTCTTGGCGACCTTCCGCTTGGTCACCTTCCTCTTCGTCGTCTTCTTGCGGGCAACCCTCTTCTTGGCCGTCTTCTTACGGGTCGCCTTTTTCCTGGCCATTGCCATCGCGGTTCACCCCCCTCCGTTGGGTCCCACCCGACATCTACGGGCCGCGACCTAGGTCTCAGCCCCCTTCTCCAACAACTTCGAAGCCTGGCTCAGCAGCATGCCGAGATCGAACGGCTTCCGCAGATAGAGATCGACACCCAAGTCGATGCTCTTCTGCTCAATATCGTCGCTAGCGTATGCTGTCATGAGCACAACGCGCTTTGCCGGACGCGATGCTCGGCCGGCGAGCAACTCGACTCCCGACTTGCCCGGCAACCGATTGTCGAGCAGGAGCAAGTCGAAACGCTCTTTCGCATCCAGAATCCGCTCGGCATCTTCAGCCGTTCCCGCCGCCGTCACCTCGTAGCCCGCATCGCGAAAAGCCTGTGAGAGAGTCTTCACCAGAAGCGCCTCGTCATCGACAATCATGACTCTCTGCTTCACCGGCACACCTCCACAGGTGCCGGGACATCGCACGATGCGTGCCAACTCCCACGATATTTCTGCACTGCCGTATCGCGCGCCAAGACAGTGAATTACGGCGGAAACCATATTCCGCATCGAGGCGGCGACTTCCAGCGCCACTCCCCAGAATTTGGAGAGCTACGTCAGATGCAGCCTCTAACTACCAGTCAAATAGTGAGTTCCACGGGAACATCCAGAAACTTGACGTGTCCAGCAATTGGGCACTCATCACCCAGCCACCACACCCCACATCAACAGCACCTTCGCAAGTCGGCCCTCTCGAACTTTCTCAACGGCATCCGACCCCGAGACCAAGCGCCACAAGATCCTAGCAGCGCGGGACCGAAGGGCTGCTCGGCGCGCCCTGACCAATCCTCTTGAGGCGATCGAGGAGACCCTGGCGAGAGAGGCGCAGCGTCCGGGCGGCGCGACTGCGATTCCCGCCGCAGGCGTCCAGAACCGCATTGACGTAGACATCTCCGACCTCACGCAGCGACGGCAGCGGTTCGAGGCCCTGCTGCGCCAAGCGCCGGGTCAGCGCCTCGAGAACCTCTTCTCCCAATCCAGGCTCTCCCTCCATCCGGCCCACCGGCCCCCGGCGAGCCGCCGCCTGCTGCAGCTCGGCCGGGAGATGGCAGAGCTCCAGTTCGGGCCCCTCTTCAAGCAAGACGACGCGTTCGGTCAGATTCTCGAGCTCGCGGACATTGCCCGGCCAGGGATAGCGGCGCAGGACCTGCTGGGCGGGGGCCGCGATGCGGCTGAACCCCTTGTGGAATTCCTGGCTGTAGCGCTCGAGGAATGCGTGCGCCAACAGCAGGATGTCCTCTCCCCGTTCGCGCAGCGGGGGCAGCCGCAGGGAGACGACCTTGAGCCGGAAGTAGAGGTCCTGGCGGAAGCTCTGACTGCGAATACGCTCTTCGAGGTCCGCATTCGTCGCCGCCACCATGCGGATATCGACCGTCAGATCGACATTGCCACCGACCCGTTTGAAGGAGGTGTTGTCGATGAAGCGCAATAGCTTCGCCTGCACGCGGGGCAACATCTCCGAGACCTCGTCGAGGAAAAGCGTCCCGCCGTCACACAGCTCGACAAGCCCGCGTTTCAGATAACTGGCGCCGGTGAAGGCGCCCTTCTCGTGTCCGAAGAGCTCGTTCTCCAACAAGGCATCCTGGAAGGTCGAGCAGTTGATCTCCATCAGCGGCGAGTCGCGCCGCGAGGACTCGAAATGAATCGAGCGGGCGACGAGTTCCTTGCCCGTGCCGCTCTCTCCGGTCAAGAGCACGGTGGTCGTGTCTGAGCGGACCACCTTGCGGATCGTCTCGCGCACCGCCTGCATCGCGGGGCAGTGACCGATCATCCGGCAACGCGCGAAGCGGGTCTGATCGCGCTTGCGATAGCCTTTGAGTTGCCGCTCGCGGGTCAGGCTCTGGGCGGCACTGCGGACGGCGTGCAGCAACTCCTCCAAGTCGTAGGGCTTCTTCAGAAAGTCGGTCGCCCCGAGCTTCATCGCCCGCACCGCGTTGGCGGTCTCGCCGAAGGCGGTGACGACGACGATCTTGACTCCCGGATCCACTTTGCGCAGTCGGGAGAGCATGTCGAGTCCCGAGCCATCGGGCAGCTTGACATCGAGGACGATGACCGGGGGACGGTGAGCATCAAAGGCCGCGAAACCCTCCGCGACGCTGGCGGCGGTGATGACGTCGAATCCCTGATCGGCCAAGACGCGGCGCATGCTGCGCCGCACGAGCGGCTCATCATCGATGACGAGTACCCGGGGACGGGTCACGAACCTGCTCCGTCATTCTCTTCCGGCAGGCGGAAGGAGAGCCGGAAGATCGCGCCCCCCTGGGGGCGATTGCGGACGTGGATGCGCCCCCCATGCTCCTTGACGATCTGGAGAGCGATCGAGAGGCCTAAGCCGGTGCCGCCCGATCCGCGCGTCGTGAAGAAGGGATCATAGATTTTCTCGATGACCTCCTCCGAGATCCCGGTGCCCGTATCGGCCACCGCGACTTCGACCGCCCGCCGGCTCCGGTAGCGGCGCGACGAGGAACTCACGCGCAGCAAGCCCCCATCGGGCATCACGTCCAGGGCATTGATCACGATGTTGAGCAGCGCCTGCTGCACGGCGGCTTGATCGAGAGGGATCAGCGGCAGGTCATCCCCCAGCTCTCCCTTGATCTGGACGCCCTGCTCCTCGGCCCGCTTGGCGACATGGGTGAGCACCTTCTCGGCGATGTCGTTGATGTTCGCCTCCTGCAACCCGGAGATCTTGGGCCGGGCGAACTGCAGCAGATCAGTCGTGAACTGCTCGATGCGATCGAGTTCCTTGATCGCATCTTCGAGATCCTGCTTCAACGGTGAGGCTTTGGGCAGCTTTGTCTGAACGAACTGGATCGTCGTGCGAATCCCGGTCAGGGGATTGCGGATCTCGTGGGCCATCACGGCGGAGAGATTGCCGACCGAGCTGAAACGGTCGATGTTGCGCTGGAACTGCTGCTCATCGGCCGACTCCGAGGCATCCTCGAACATCAGCAGCCCCCCATCGGGGCGGCTGGGCCTCCCCAAGGGCACCATCCGGCATTCGAGCGTCAGCTCCTTCTCGCCGCGCTGCGAGAGAATCTGCGTCGGGGGCAGGACGCACTTCTTCCACACCGAGCCCCCGATGCCCAACGGTCCATCGGGCATCAGGCCGAGCAGCTCCGCCGCCGGGTGGCCGATGGTCTCTTCGGCACGCACCTCGAGAAGCTCCTCGGCGCGGTGGTTGAGGAAACGCACATCCCCTTCGAGACTGACCACGGCAAAGCCGAAGTCGAGGTCCCAGAGGCACCGCTGGGCCTCGCTCGCCTCGAGCGATTGCGTCGCTGCGGTCTTCGACATCATCATCCTCCACACACCGCCGCGGATGCCCGCGGCCGTGATCCGCGTGATCCGCTAGGAACCGCCCTCCGCGGGGGTCGGGACCAGCGGGAATCCCCACCGGATGCGCACCTCGCCCCACTCGGTCCGCTCATCTCCGGGGGGCAGCGGCTCGAAGCGCCACCGGGAAACCGCCCCGCGCGCCAGCGACTCGAACTCCGGGTACCCGCTCTTCCGCAAGGCCTCGATTCGCACGACCCCCCCGGCAGCCGAAACCCAGAAGCGCAGCCGCACCTGCGCCTCGATGCCCTCCTCCCGCCCGCGCGACGGGTAGGGTGGGTTCTCGAGATAGAGCACACCGCGTTGGCCCAGCGGGCCCTCGATCCCCGCCGTCGCGCCGATCGTGCGCCCGCGTGCCGGTTCCGGCGCCGGCCGGCGCACCGGGGGCGCCAGTGAGAGCGGCAGCGGCACGATCGTGTCGAGCTGCGCCAGCAAGCGTTCGGTCGCCTCCCCCACGACATCGCGGCGTAGGCGCCGCGGCTGCTCCCCCGACCCTCCCACGCTGTCCCCGGGGGCGGGTTCGATCACCTCCGGCGGCACCGGCGGCGGTGGGGTCTCCTCCAACACCGGAGCCTCCGGATCGCCGGTCCCCCCCGGTTCGGGCGACTCGCCGGCACTCGTCAGCGCCGGGCTCTCCGGCTGCCGCTCCGGTGTCATCCGGGCCGGTTCTTCGCGCGCGTTCTCGATCTCCGGACCGGGAACGACCAAGCTCACCACGAAGGGCACCTCGATCTCCAGGGGCTCACGCATGAACCAGTCTCCGGCCAACAGCAGCACCCCGACGTGCAGCGCCAGGGAGAGGGTCAGCGCCCAGAGTCGCGGACCACCGTCCCGTCGTCTTCCCCATCCCTCGGCGCCGCGGAGAAGCAGGCTGTGCGGCTGCTCATCCGCCATGCCTACTGCTCCTCCGATGCTCCTGGGCGCGCGGCCAACGCCAGCTGCACCGCTCCCAATTGCCGGGCTAGGTCCATCACCGCCACAGTGCGACCAAGCCGCACCGCAGCATCGCCCTTGATCACAACGGTCTTGCTACTGCTCTCGGAGAGACGGGCGGCGAGCTTCTCGCGCAGCTGAGGCCAGGCGATATCGTAGCCATCGAGTTGGATCTCCCCCTGGGCATCGAGCGTGATGACGATGTCCTGCGGCTGTCTCTCAGGGCGGGCCACCTGGGGCAGATCGACCTTGATCCCGGTCTGCAGAATGAACGAAGAGGAGAGCAGGAAAAATATCAGCAAGAGAAAAACGATGTCGGCCATGGCGGTCGACTCGAGCGCACTGATCAGGCGGCGTTTCTTGGTGAACCCCATCGCCTCTTCCTCAACCCAATAGAAACCTGCTTCACGGAGCAGCCGCGCGGATTCGATCTTCGCCCGTCGTCAGCAGGATCATCAGTTCCCGGGAATGGTCTTCCATCACCTGGATCTCCGAGTGCACCCGGCTGACGATGTAGTTGTGAGCGAAGAACGTCGGCACCGCGACGGTCAGCCCGGCGGCGGTCGTCAGCAGAGCCTGCCAGATGCCTCCCGCGAGCACACTCGCGTCGACATTCCCGCCCAGAGCCTCGATGCGCTGAAATGCCGCGATCATCCCGATCACGGTTCCCAAGAAGCCCAACAGCGGGGCACCGCCCACAATCGTCGCCAGGGCGCCGATGTTGCGTTCCAGGCGGGTCGCCTCCCGTTCGCCCGCCTCGGTGATCGCGCGCTGCGTGCGCTGTTCACCGAGTTCGATGTGAATCAGCGCCTCGAGAAAGATCTGTGCCAGCGGCGCCTGCGGATACTCCTTGCAGATCTCCACCGCCTCCCGAAGATTCCCCTTGCGGATCCGCCCGCGAATGCCCTTGAGGAAGGTCTCGTTCTCGCGGCGCACGCGGGCGATCTGGACCAAGCGCTCGACAATAATCGCCAGCGAGATGACCGAGCAGATCCCGATCGGGATCATCAGAATCCCGCCTTTGATCAGCAGTGACATCGTTACTCCTCTGCTCCTCTGCTACCAGACCGCGTCTCGCGCGGACACCTTCCCCAACCTCTTTTGCGCCATCCTCGGCGTCCTGTCAAGGAACGGCATCACTGAATGCAAGCTGCCACTCGAAACCCAACCAGGCATCATCGACCGTTTCCCCCGGCCACCATGTAATCGTCTCGCCGAAAAGGTTGGATGCGACCAGGTGGAGCGTGTGCATGCCGAAGCACCAGCCAATGCGTGCATCGAGTTGTGTGAATCCTGCGCGGTGCTCACCGACATGGTCGCGATCCACCCGACTGCGCGTCGACAGCGCCGCGCCCATGCGCAAGGCACCCCAACGACCGTCGAGGGCCGCGCGCAATTCGTGCGCGGGAAGCCAGCAGAGCCCCGCGCCTTCGCGCGGCTCTGCATCGTGGACCCAACGATGACGCCCGCGCAGGCGCAGCCCTCCCATCCACCGCGTCTCTCCGGAGATCGCCACCGTCGCCAGCCAGCGATCGTCGCCGCGCGCGCTGGCCAACAGGGCGGGACCGACCGCCAGCGAATCGCTCGTCCAATCGAACGGATCGCGCACCGCTGCCGCAGTCGCACTGACGTGCAACCATCCGGCGGATCGTCGCACGAACCACTCCCCGGTGATGCACGGCCATGCGCGCTGGGCCGGAAGCAGCGGATCGGTGAGCAGCGGCACCGCCGGTGGCGGAGCGGGCCGGGGCCGCACCCCCTGAGCCGCGGGGGTCGTCAGGCGCGCGGTCGGGCGCCCTTCCTCTTCGGCGAAGCGGATCTCGGGTGCAATCTCGAGCGCCACGTACGTTCCACTGCCTGCGGCAGCGTGGTGATAGGTGACGTAGGGCCCGATCACGCCCCCGGCGGCATCTCCCTCGCCCCCCCCGGCGATGCCGGCGGTCAGTAGACCGCCGTGGGCCGGGAAGGTCCAACCGATCCGCCCCATCCCGCGCGCTCGCTCGACCGGCGCGTCGACTCCATTGTCGCGACGCACGTAGCCACCCTGCAGATCGATCTCCAAACGCCGCGCGGCGGGGCGCGTCTCACCATTCCCGACCAAGAGGCGCAGATCCCGTGGCGTGCCTCGTCGACGGAGACCGATCTCCATCGTCTGCCAACCGGCCGTACGCCGCACCTGCGCCTGCCGGCAGGCGGGGTCGCGACAGATCTCCGTGCGCGACCTGCCGGCCGCGGCGCGCAGGGCAACCACCACGCTACCGGAACCGCGACCGAGGGCCTGTTCGAAGAACGCCTCGCCCCGCGGCGCCGCGGTGGTCCCCGACTCCTGCCAGGCGCCTTCGCGCGCGCCTCGATCCCAGTCCTCCCGCCCCGCCGCCAGCGTCAACCCGGCACGCCACATCGGTTGCGCCACCGGGCGCGCGACGACCGCCCCCGCTTCCAGCTGCTCATGGCGGCGCGCGGAGACGCGTCCGTCCCAGGCCTGGTCGTCGAACCAGAACAGCACTGCCGGGGAAGGCATCCAGACCGCGGAGAGTGCCCGCCCCCGGTCGCTGGTCAGCCCGGCACGCAGGAAGGCCTGCTGCCGTTGCAGCGGCCGGAGAGGGGGAAGGGCGATATCGAAGGGCACCGTCGCCCGTCGGCGATAGTGGGTCGGTGCCGGGGGCATCATATCGGGCTGCTCCGCCGGCTCGATCGTGGGCGTCTCGAGCGCCATCAAGCGCGCTCCACCCGCCAGGCGGCTCAGATCCTCTCCTTCGACAACGATGTCGGGCAGCAAGAAGGCGGGGCGCTCGTCCGCGGCGGCAACCGCAGCCACCGAATCGGGCGGCGGCGCCTGCGCAAACGCGTTCCCGCCCGCCGCGCCGGCGAGCAGCAGGAGCACCGTACCGGAAAATCGGAGCACGATCCGCCTCACGTGGGTCCGTTCTCCAAATGGCTTTGCACGGAACTCGAGCGTGCAGGGGGCAAGCGCACCCCGCACCGGGCTGTGCCGAATCGTGCGAAGCAACTCAGGGAATGGATTCATTCTGACCGTGCTCCTCGACCTCGTCCGACTCCCCCGCCTTCGGCTTTGCCGTATGCGGCTCCCGGGCACTCGGCTCTGCCTGCTCGGACCCTGCCGCACCCGCCGGCCCCGCTGGCTCGGGCTCTGCGGCTCGCTCCTCCTCGCGGGCCTCGCCCCCGCCGGCGGCCGCTTCTGATTCCATCGCCGCCAGACGTTCGCGCGCTTCCACCAGAATGCTCTCCATCTCCAGAGGCATCGCGATGACCCGTTCGTACTGCTCTCGCGCCGCCGACCATTGCTGCCCCGCCTCGTAGCATTCCGCCAACCGCATCCGGGCCGTTGCCTCCCACAGAGGCGCGCGTTCACCGCGACGCAGGAACGCCTCGAGAAAACCTCGCGCGCGTTCTACTTCCCCCAGACGAAACGCCGCCTCCCCCGCCCAGTAGAGCGCTCGGTGGATGCGGTGGGGTAGCCCGAGGCTATCGGCCGCGGCATAGGCGGTCATGGCCGCCTCCCACTGCCGCGCCTCGAAGGCGCTGCGGGCCAGATGGACGCTCCCGATCGCGCGCAGCGACTCGGCCACGGCACTTCCGGCGCGCGCGACCTTCTCCCACTCGTTGCGGGCGGCCAACGCCTCACCCAGCTCGTCATAGGCCTGAGCCAGGTAGGCCCTGGTGAGCGCCGCCTCACCGGGGGTCAGATCGAGCGCCAAGCGTCGCTCGAGCGCCTGCAGTGCCAGGCGCGGCTCACCGGTCCGCAGGAAGAGCACCCCGGCGCGCAAGAGCGCCGGAGAGCGGTAGCGGAATCCCTGCCGTTCCCCAAGGGTGGCGAAGGCGAGCGCCGCCTGCCGCGTCTGGCCGAGTTCCTCCCGGCAGCGGGCCATGCGGTAGCGGGCTTCCTCCATCCGCGGGTCGTCGGGACGGGCATACTCGAGGAAATCGCCATAGGTCGTCAGTGCATCGGCGTAGCGTCGCTGATCGAAGAACCCATCGCCGAGCTGGAGATGGCGATCGCCGCCGGCGATCGCCTCGGGGAACTGCACCACCAGATCCTGCAGGATCAGTTGCGCCGCCTCCCACTCCCCGCGCAGCTGGCGGCACTCGAAGAGCGACTCGTGCGCCGAGCGGCGCACGACGCGATCGGCACCTGGCGCCTCGAGCAGGCGGCGATACCATTCGATCGCCTCATCGACGCGGTCCGCATTGAACGCGGCATCCCCGCCGGCGAGCAGCGCCCGCGCCCGCAGGGTGTCCCCGGCCGCCGGGTGATCGAGCAGCCGCGCGAACCGCTCCAGCGCCGCGGTGAAGTCTTGCTCCCGAAACAGTGCCTGCCCTTCCCAGTAGAGCGCCCGAGCGGCGAGCGAATCGTCGGGATTGCGTTCATGGATGCCAGCGAAGTGCCGCCTTGCACCGCGATAGTCCTCGAGACGCATCAGCGACCAAGCCCAGCGAAAGGCCGCCTCGCGCTCCAGGGCATCGACCGTATCGGCGGCCGCCAGGCGTTCCGCGGCGGCAAACGCCTCCGCGGCTTCTTCAATACGTCCCAAGTTGAAGAGACAATTGCCACGGCGCAGGGCGATGTCTCCCCCCAGGCGACACCGGCCGCAGCGCGGCGCGGCACGATCGAAGTGCGTCAGGGCCACGGCGTAGTTCCCAGCGCGGTACTCACACCAACCCAGAGCATAGGCACAGTGAACCGGGTCGGCCCCCAGACGCGCCGCGCGGCCGTAGTGCTCCCGGGCCTCGGGGAGACGGCCGAGACGATAGAAGGCCTCTCCGCGCCAGAAGGCATACTCGGGCGCCCGCGGCGTCCCGGGAAACTTCAGCAAGAGATCGCCGAGCAGGCGCGCGGCGGCTCCCCAGCGGGCGGCACCTAGGGCTGCCAGGGCTTGGCGCCGCTGGAGGCTCTCCGGGATCTCGGGTAGCATCGCCGCGGCCCGCGTGTAAGCGGCGGAGGCTTCCTCCATCCGCGCGGTGCGAAAATAGCTGTCCCCCCGCAGCGACCAGGCGGCCCGACCGAGTGAGTCGGCCAGCGCGCGCCCCCGGAAGGCCTCGAGCCCGACGAGGGCATCGTCGTAGCGGGCCAGATGGAAGCGGGCAAAGGCGAGCGCATAGGCCCAGAGATGATGGAGGGGGTCGTCGGGCGCCACCGGCGGCGCCGGGGCGAGGATCTCTTCGGCGGCCGCACAGTCCCCATCTCGAATGTAGGCGAGCGCCGCGCCATAGCGCGCCGGGGGAATATCCTCGAGACGTTCACCGCTGACCTGGGCGTAGAAGGTGAGCGCCCGCTGGGCCTCGCCCGACTGCAGCGCGATCCACCCCCGGACGATGCGGGCTTCGTCCTGCCAGCCCGGCGGTACGTCCACCCCATCGGTCACGCGCGCCAAGAGGCTGTCGGCACGCGCAAACCGCCCCAGCTCGTAACAGGCGCGACCTTCGAGCAAGTCCCACCGCGGCGACGCGTCCCGCCGGCCGCCCGGTCGCTCGAGCTGCACCGCGACGCTCTCCCAGGCCACCTCGGCGAAATGCGTCTCGGCGATGCTCAAGGCCAGGCTGTCGGCCAGGCGCGAATCCGCAGCCGCCATCCCGAGGGCCCGGCGCCAGTGATGGCGCGCCGCGGGCAGGTTCATCTCCAAGGCTTCGAGCCAGCCGGCCCAGCGCAGGGCGAAGAGCCGCGCCGCCGCCGCGCGCTCGCCGCCGGGCCCGCCAAGTTCGGCGCGCAACTGGGGCGCATCCGCGGCGAGGGCCAACAGGGTGGCCGCCCGCTCCCGCTCCCCCTCCTCAGCGAGCGCGGCCGCTTCCCAGAACCGCAAAGTCCATTGCTCGGAGTGCTGCGGGAACGTCTCCAAGGCCCGGCGAAACGCTCGGGCCGCGGCCGCCGCAGCCCCCCGCCGCAAGCGCGCCTCTCCCACCTCCGCCGCAGCCGCGGCCCGCTCGCTCGATCGCAAGGCACTGGCCGCGACCGCCCACAAGCGCTCTTCTCCCAACCGCTCCGCGCCGCCGCGCAGCAGCTCGCGTCCGCGCCGCAGGGCGGCGGGCTCCTGCCCCGGCCCGATCAGCTCGCTCTCCGCCAGCGGGCCGGTCACCTCGGGACGCAACCACTCGCGTTGCATCCAGGCCACCCAGGAATCTCCAGGAAGCGGGAAGGGCACGACCTCGGGCACAAGTGAATCATCGGGAAGCGCGGGAAGCACGACGGGTGTGTTCGCCGCCACCCGGCCGAAGCCACCACCCACTGCAGCCAGAATCACGGCGAGCAGGGAGAGAACCCGGAACCAGGGGAGGACCAAGCGCCGGCAGAGCAACCCTCCAGACGACCGACATGCGGTCGGGCGGGTCTCCGATTGCAGGATCGATCTCATCCGTGAGTCACTTGCACGCGCTCCATCCGCGACGCCATCGGGGGCATGCACGCGAGCCGCGTTGTCTTCAACCGCACCGCCGCCGTTCGCTTGCATCTACCGCGGCGTATCGCCGAAGGTTCCCGTGGCCGAGACGATGGCCGGGCCGCGCGCCTCTCCATGACTGCAGAGTGGCACAGGTGGTGACGCCGCGAAAGACGCGATTGCGCTCTCCGAACGGGGGAGTCCCCTTGTAGCTCGTGTTGGCTTCGTCTAGCCTGCACAATGGTGCTTGAGGGGCCGGCGCAGGAGCGTCGCCCGCGGCGGAGCCAACGATCTGGAGAGGCATGGTCATCGATGGACATCCTGACGACCCCTTGGCGCATGGCTTACATCCTCGCGGCGCGGTCACAGTCGGGATGCATTTTCTGCGATCTGCTCGCGCGGGAGGGCAGCGATGCGGAGCGTTTCATTCTCGAACGCCGGGAGCATGCCTTCCTGGTCCTGAACATCTATCCCTACACACCGGGGCATCTCCTCGCGGTTCCCTATCGCCACACCGCCTTGGTCAATGAGCTGACGTCCGAAGAACTCGCCGAGCTCTTCGCTCTCTGTCAGACGGCTGAGCGTCTCTTGCGGCGGGCGTACGGCTGCCGGTCGGTGCATACGGGCGCCAATCTGGGACGGGCGGCCGGAGCGGGGGTCCCCGATCACCTGCACTTCCACATCGTTGCCTGGCCGGAGGGCGAACTGCGCGAGCGGTGGGACGGGGCCGAGTCGTTGCCGGAGTCGCTCGAGCAGACCTATCAGCGCCTGATGGCCGCTCGCGCCCTCCCGCGCGCCGCCGGCGGCGCCTGAGGGATCTTCCCCGCACAGCGCCACCAACCCCTCACCGGCTCTGCCCCGAATCCGCCGAGCTTGTCGCGGGGCCACCGGGCTGGGTGAGCGTGTGCGGGATGTGTCCGCCGCGCGGAGATGGTTTCTAGGGCGCGCGTGGGGTGGCGTCGCGCGAAGCGGACCCAAGGCGCGCGCTCCTGCATCGGGTATGCCGCGGCGCGCGCCGGTCCCGCAGACCCTCACCCAGCCCGGTGGCCCCTGGGATCGCCGCGGATCACCGGACGCGCGGCGGGATCGCCGGCCGCTCAGAGCACGAAGCTCTGGCCGAGTTCGGGCACGATCACCTCGGGTAGGCCTTGTTCCTCGAGCGAGGCGGCAAAGGCGAGCGACTGCTCCTCTTCGCCATGGACGACGAAGACCTTGCGCGGACGCTTCGAGAGTCCGTCGACCCAAGTCAGAAGCTCCTGCTGATCGGCATGGGCGCTGAAGGCATCGATCGTTGTTACCTCGGCGCGCAGATTGAATCGCTCACCGAAGATCGGAACCTCGTCCCACCCCTCCACCAGCTTGCGCCCCAGCGTGTGCTCCGCCTGGAAGCCAATGATCAGAACCTGATTGCGGGGGTCCTCGATGTTGTTGCGCAGGTGATGCAGGATGCGGCCCGCCTCGCACATGCCCGAGGCCGAGATGATGATCATCGGCCCTTCTTGGGCATTGAGGCCCTTCGACTCCTCCACGTCCCGAACGTAGTGGATGCGGCGGAAGCCGAAGGGATCGGTTTGCTCGTCGTGGAGCAACGCCAGCGTCTCCTCATCGAAACACTCCTCGTGCTCGCGAAAGACCTCGGTCACATTGACCGCCAGCGGACTGTCGACATAGACCGGCATGGCCGGCACGCGCCCGCTCTCGAAGAGCTCCTTGAGCACGGTGACGATCTCCTGCGTCCGGCCCACGGCGAAGGCAGGGATGATCACCTTGCCTCGGCGTTCGTGCGCGCGGTTGAGGAGGCGCTCGACCGTCCCGGTGACCTCCGCGACCACGGCGTGGCGGCGATTCCCGTAGGTGCTCTCGATCATCAGCACGTCGACATCCGCGACCGTCTCCGGGTCGCGGATGATCGGCAGGTGGTCTCGTCCGAGATCGCCGGTGAAGGCCAGTCGCAGCCGACGGCCGCCTTCCTCGAGATCGAGCACCGTGATCGCCGATCCGAGAATGTGCCCGGCATCGCGAAAACAGGCGGTCACCCCCGCGGAGACGGCGAAGGGCGTTCCGTAGCGCTGGGACATCAACAACGGCAAGGTGCGCTCGACGTCGGCTTGGGTGTAGAGCGGCTGCTTCTGCGGCTGCTTCTTGCGCGCCCGCCGCTTGTTGACGAACTCGACGTCCCGCTCCTGGATGTGCGCGCTGTCGTGGAGCATTGGATCGAGCAACCCGGCGGTCGCCCGGGTCGCGTGGATCGGGCCCTCGAAGCCGCTCTTGACCAGCGAGGGGAGGTTTCCGCTGTGATCGATGTGGGCGTGCGAGAGAACCACCGCGGCCACGTCGGTTGCCTCGAACGGCAGGTGCCGGTTGCGCGCCTCCGCCTCCTCGCGCCGCCCCTGGACCAGCCCGCAGTCGAGAAGGATCTCCCGGCCCTGGACTTCCAGCAGATGCCGCGACCCGGTCACGGTGCGCGCCGCACCCCAGAACGTGATCCGCATGCTGTTTCCCTCCCCCACGCAAATTCCCGCCGCTGACCCCCTGCGAGACGGCGGCGGCCGCCTCGGGATGGAGGCTTGACCACCGCAAGGGCTTCACGGTAGCGTGCCTAGTCTCGGAACCGAAGTCAAATCGGACTCTCGCCGCGCGACGCAAGTCCGAGCGCAGGCACGGGAGAAAGGTGGGACGTGACCCATCGCATCCACTGCATTGTCGGCGCCCGGCCCAATTTCGTGAAGATCGCCCCGATCATGCGCGCGCTGGCCACGCAACCGGGCATGAGCGCCCGACTGATCCACACCGGCCAGCACTACGATGCCGAGATGAGCCGCCATTTCTTCGAAGACCTGGCGATTCCCGACCCCGACCGCTACCTGGGTGTCGGCGCCGGATCTCACGCGGTCCAGACGGCGCGGATTATGGAGCTCTACGAGGAGGTCCTCGACGACGAGCGTCCCGAGCTGGTGCTTGTGGTCGGCGACGTCAACTCGACGCTGGCCTGTTCCCTGGTCGCGGTCAAGGCGGGCACACAGGTCGCCCATGTCGAGGCGGGTTTGCGCAGCTTCGATCGGACGATGCCCGAGGAAATCAACCGGTTGCTGACCGATCAGATCGCCGACCTGCTCTTGACCTCCTGCCGCAACGCCGATGAGAACCTCCTCCGCGAGGGAATCGCCGCGGAGAAGATCCACTTCGTCGGCAACGTCATGATCGACACGTTGCGTCAATCGCTGGCGCTGGCCGCCGGCCGGGCTCCCTTGCAGCAATGGGGCCTGGAACCCGCCGGCTACGCCGTGGCGACGATTCACCGTCCCGCGAACGTGGATGCCGCCCCCGGCCTCGAACGCGTGTTGGCGATCCTCTCCGGCCTCGGCGAGCGCCTGCCGGTCGTCATGCCGGTCCATCCCCGGACCGAGAAACGGATCGAGGCTCTCGGCCAGCGCGAGCAATTCGCCGCGGTTCGCCGCCTGCGCCCGACGCCCCCTCTGCGCTACCTCGAGTTTCTCGACCTGATGCGCCAGGCGCGTCTGGTGCTGACCGACTCGGGCGGGATCCAGGAGGAAACGAGCGTTCTCGGCGTCCCGTGCCTGACCCTGCGTCCCAATACCGAGCGGCCGATCACAATCACCGCGGGCACCAACCGGCTGGTCGGCACCGACCCGGCAGCGGTGCTGGCCGCCGCGGATGAGGTCTTGGCGACCCCGCTGCCGACAGAGGCGCCCCAGATCGAGGGCTGGGATGGGGCCGCCGCCGGACGCATCGCCGCTCTGCTGAGCACCGCACTAGGCGGCTCCTGAGGTTCCCCATGCGGATCGGCATGCTGCTCGATCATCCCTTCCCCTACGACACACGGGTCGCCAACGAGGCGCGCAGCCTCGTCGACGCCGGCCACGAGGTCTTGCTCTTCTGCTTGAACGTCGGGGGGGCTGCTCCCACCCGCGAGACATTCGATGGCGTCGAGATCGTCCGCCACGCGATCTCGCAGGCCTTCTGGAAGAAGGCCAGCGCGCTCGTCTTGACGCTGCCAAGCTACAATCTCTGGTTCCGCCCCCGCCTGCGTCGTTTCCTGCGGCACTACCGCATCGAGGCGCTGCACGTGCACGACCTCCCCCTGGTCGGCGAGGGACTGCGGGCCGCACGGCGGGCCGGGATCCCCCTGATCGCCGATCTGCACGAGAACTACCCGGCGGCGATCCGCCTCTATGACTGGAGGCGACGCTTCCCGGCGCGCTTGCTGGTGCGCCCGCGCCAATGGGACACCTACGAGGCGCGGATCCTGCCCCAGGTTGACCGGATCATCGTCGTCATCGACGAGGCGCGGGATCGCCTGCTGCGCCTCGGTCTGCCGGCCGCGCGGATCGCGGTAGTGGAAAACACGGTCGCCGTCGAGGAGTTCGTCGGCTTCCCCCGGGACGAGGCGCTCATCGAGCGCCTCGCCGCACGCTTCACGGTCAGCTATGTCGGACACTTCGACCGCCACCGCGGGCTGGAGACCGCCATCGAGGCGGTGGGATTGATCAAGGGTCAGATGCCCGATCTGCTGCTCGTGCTCGCGGGGACCGGAACAATCCAGGGCGCCTTGGCGCGCAAGGCGCTTCGTCTAGGCATCGGCAAGCAAGTCTCCTTCGAGGGCTGGCAACCCTTCCCGCGCTTCCCCAGCTATATGCGCGGCAGCCGGGTCTGTCTGATCCCCCACGTCAAGTCGCCGCACACCGACACGACGATTCCGCACAAGCTCTTCCATGCGATGATCCTCGAGCGGCCGGTCGTGGCGAGCAACTGCGCCCCGATCGAGCGGATTCTGCGCGAGACGAATGCCGGGCTCGTCTACCCATCCGGGGATGCCCAGCAACTCGCCGGCGCGCTCCTGGCGCTGCGCGACCGTGACCTGCGTGGGAGACTCGGGCAGGCGGGCAAGCGGGCGGTGCTCGAGCGCTACCGCTGGCAGGTCAGCGCGCGACGGCTGATCGACCTCTACGCGGGGTTCTGAGAACCCTGCGGCTCGCTCACCGATCCGCCCCCGGCGCCGCCACCGCCCCGGCGCGCCCTTCCCGCCGACGCCATCGAGCATTGACCAACCCGGTGATCAGCAACAGGCCCACGAGCACCGCGCAAAGGCGGCTGGCGCGCACCCCGCGCTCGAGCGCCGGCGAGACCGCCCGCAGCCGGATTTGGTGATCACCGGGCGGCACCCAGAGGGCGCGCAGCACATGGTTGGCGCGCACGATGGCCACCGGCTCGTCGTCGATCGTCGCCTCCCAACCGGGTGGATAGAAGATTTCGCTCAGGACGAGCAAGGCCGGATGCGGCCCCGCCACGCGCACCGTGAACGCCGTCTCGTGCAACTCGACGGTGAACTCGCGCAGCCAGGGACCGGGACCTTCAATCAGCACCTCACCCACCGAGAGCGTGTCGGGCACCAGCCCGACCTCGTCTTCGTAGAGCCAGGCAGTGCGGCGGGGATCGAAGCTCGGATCTTGAATGCGCGCCAGCAGCGCCGCCGCATCTCCGGCGGTGCGCACCTCCGCGGCGAACCAGGCCCGCGGCAGCATGCCGGGATTACGATGGATGCAGACCGTCTCGCCACGCTGATTGCGCGCGGTTTTCAGCAAGGGGAATCCCCGGTCGGCGAGGGAGGCGTCGGCAAGGATGTACTGCACATTGAGCATCGCGAGCACGCCCGGGGAGAAGAGCGCGCCCGACTCGATGAGATCGTTGTAGATCCGCAGTTTGGCCGGCTGGTAGCCCCCGATGCTCTCGAGGCCGAAGGCGGCGTAGCGATTCGACCCGAACCCGGCGCGCGTCAACGGGGCAATGCGCAACGGGGGTTGCGCCGTCTGCAGAAAACGGATCACCTCGTCGGGCTGCAGGACCGCCGCGCTCTCGTGCCCCGGGCGGGGATCGTAGAACTTGCGATCGATGATCCAGAGATCGGCGATCACCAGTCCGGTCAGCATGAGTCCCGCCAGCGCCGCCGGGATCCGTCCCCGCCGCCGGATCTCGATGATCGCCGCCCCGAGGGCGAGCAAGAGCAGCCCCAACGTAACCGACTGGCTCCAGAGATCGATGCGCACGCGGGCGAGCTGCGCCAGCGTCCCCGGTGCGGCGCGCCCGATTTCCCCCGCCTTCAGAAAGGCCCCGGAGCCGAGGAGCGCATCCCCGATTGCCGGGGCGACCAGCGCCCACAGAATCACGAGCGGGATCGTGATCAGCGTCCAGGTCCAACCCTGGATCGTGAACCGGGTCTGGCGCGTTTCGCCACGGACACCCGCGGAGGCGCGCTTGGTCACCCCTCTGGCAGGCTCGTGCCGGCCGAGGTGTCCGCTCCGGCGGCCGGCGCCGCTGCGGGCAGCGGACGGGGGCCCCTGTATCGGAGCCCCCCCGCGCAATCGCGGCAGCGCCAGCCGGCTGCCCGCCGGATGCAGGATGATCTGCAGACCTTGCGCGGCGAGCATGCCGAGCAGCAACGGCAACAGCGCGTAGATCATCGATGGCACGCGGAAACTGCTGAAGTGCGGCAACAGCTTGAACGCCGGCCAGAAGAGCAGTGGGAGATGACGGCCAAAGCCCAGCAACAACACAACACCAGCTAGGATGAGCAAGAGCCAGCGGCGCCGGTCACGGCCGAAAAGGAGCGCAATCATCACGAGCAGCAGGATGGTGATGCCGAAGTAGTGCGTCGATTGGGTGAAGGGCAAGGCACCCCAATAGGTCTGCCCCTCGAGTCCAAACCAGGCCGGGAAGAGGAATGTGACCAACTCGGCCGGGGGAAACGACCAGGCCGTGGCGTAACCCCATCCCGCGCCCGCGCCTGCACCCGCGGCCTGCAGGGCGCCGGGATCGCCACGGATCGAATGGGGCGTGTACTCCAAGACGACCGCGTAGGGCTCCAGGACCAGACCGGCGCCGAGCAGCAGTCCCAACAGAGCGAGCGCGACTCCCCCCAGCAGCCAGCGGCCTCGCCAGCGCTCGGGCCGGTCGAAGAACAGGGTGAGCAGGAGGTAGAGTCCCCCGATCATCAGCGTGTAGTAGCTGATCTGCGGATGGTTATTCCAGAATTGCAACGCGACCGCAGCTCCCAGGAACCCGGCCGCAGACAAGGAGCGCTTCTGCAGGAGAAGATCGAGCGCCAGGAAGACGAGCGGCGCGAGACAGAGCGCCTGCAGTTTGGTGCTGTGACCGGCGGCGATCAATCCGAGGAAGTAGGGTGTCATCACGAAGGCAAGCGTCCCCACCAAGGCGCTCAGCGGCGCCAACCGCCGGCGCACGAGCAGCAGGTAGAGGCTCAGGGCCCCCAGAAGCAGGGAGAGATAGTAGCGCATGCCGCGCTGGTCGCTGAAGGGATACCGCACCCAGCGGGTCAGATCGAGCGGACTCGATGGCGTGTAGATAAAGCTGCCGTAGGAAGGCATGCCGGAGAAGATCCCGGGGCACCAGAGCGGAACCTCGCCGATCTGTTCCTGCGCCTCGATGGCCCAATGTCCCAGTGGACGCGCCGCCTGGGTGTCGGGAGCCAGCGGCTCCTGGTTCTCGACGATCATTTCCCAGAAAAAGACCAGCGGCACGATGAGCAGGATCCCGACCGCCAGGGCGTGGCCCCAACGCCCTTCCAGTGCGCGCATCGCCTGCCTCCCTGCTCCTTCAAGTCCCCCGGGTCCCCGCCGTGAACCCGCTGCGGGCGCTGCGATTGATGCCGCAGACACAATCGGGATAGAATCCGGCTCCGAGGGGTCGGCTTGCCAGTCCGTCCAATGAGGCCTGTGGGTCCGGTGAGTTGACCAGCGACACGCAAGCAAGTCAAGCCGCTCGCCGGGCAGCGACCCGCCGGGATCGGAAGCTCTTGGGAGGCGGAATGCGCAGGGTGCTCTTCATCCTCTACTACTTTCCCCCAGCGGGCGGGGCCGGTGTGCAGCGCGGGCTGAAGTTCGTGCGCTACCTGCCGGAGTTCGGCTGGCAACCAAGTGTCCTGACGGTGCAGGAAGAGGCGGACTTCCCGGTGCGCGACGAGACGCTCTGTGCCGAGATCCCCCCCGAGATGACCGTCCGCCGTTCCCGGTGTCCCGAACTCTACGGTCTCTATCGCCGCCTCAGCGGGCAGAAGGATGTGCGCGATCTCGAGGTTGCCAGTCAATCGGGCGCTGAGCGCCGCCCGCTGCGCCGTTTGCTGCGCGGCGTGCGGGCCGCCTTCTTCCTGCCCGACGGGCGCATGGGTTGGATCCCCTTCGCCGTCCGCGAGGGCAAGCGCATGCTGCGCGAGATCCGGTATGACCTGATCTGTTCCTCGGGACCCCCCTTCACCTGCCACCGCATCGGCCGCGCCCTGCACCGCTGGAGCGGAATCCCCTGGGTCGCCGACTACCGCGATCCCTGGACCCAGGCGACCTTCTATCCGTCGCGCCCCGCCCTCTCCCGCGCGCTCGATCTGCGGTTCGAGGCCGAGTGTGTCCGCGAGGCGACCCGCAACGTGATCGTCGGCCAGGGAATGGCCGATGAGTTCCATCAACGCTATCCCGATCTGCCCACCGAGCACTTCATGGTGATCTCCAACGGGTTCGATCCCGCCGATTTTGCGGACGTGCCCTACGAACATCCGGCGGCCTTCCGGATCACGCACGCCGGATCGCTTTTTCACAGCAGGATTCCCTATGCCTTCTTCGACGTCGTGCGCGAGCTGCTTCCCGAACTGCCCGGCTTGGGCGACCGGTTGCGTCTCTGCTTCTCCGGGCGGCTCGACCAAGCGGGACGCGCCGAACTCCAGCTCCCGCCCCTGGCCGATCTGGCCGAATTGCCCGGCTACCTATCCCACCCGGAGAGCGTCGCCCTCCTGCGGCGCTCCCGTCTCCTCCTGCTGCTGACCAATCAGGATGCCCAGGCCCGTAGCCTGCTGACCGGCAAGGTCTTCGAATACCTCGCCGCCGGCGTCCCCATCCTCGCGCTCGCCCCGCTGGATGGAGATGCCGCCCGGCTGATCCGCGAGACCGGCGCCGGCTGGGTCTATGATCACGAAGATCGCGCTGGGATCCGCCAACGTCTCATCCAGCTCTGGCAAGAGGAGCAGCAGGCCCAGCAAGCGGACGCTCCGCCCCCCACGGACCCCCCCCAATTCGGGCTGCAGCGCCGGCCCGAGGAGATCGCCCGCTACTCGCGCCGAGAGCTGACCCGCCAGATGGCGCGCCTCTTCGATGCCGCCGCACGCTAGGGGGCCGCAGCGAGCGGAGGGGACCGCCGCCCACCGGAGAGTCCGAGCCCGTTCAAGGCGCCGCCGTCCCGCGGCGGTGAATCCTTGTTCTCATGCCCGGGGATGCCTATACTCGTCCGTTCCCGCGAGGCGGGAGGATGAAGCACAGTCTCCATCCCCTTTCAGCCCCTGAGTGGAGTGCGTGACTCATGTCTCGGGAACTCGGAATCGCCCTGATCGGCTGCGGCAAGATCAGCAACAAGCACATCCATGTCCTCCAGCAGATCGAGGGGGGCCGCCTGGTCACGCTCTTCGACGAGCAAGCCGAGCGGGCCGCGGCGCAGGCGGCCAAGGCCCCCGGCGCGCAGGTCGCGCGCTCGTTGGAAGAGGCGCTCGCCACACCCAGCGTCGACCTGGTCACGGTTTGCACACCCAGTGGCTCGCATGCCCAGGTGGCCATCGCCGCCGCCAAGGCGGGCAAGCACGTGATCGTCGAGAAGCCGCTGGCCCTCTCACTCGATCAGGCCGACCAGATGATCGACGCCTGCGACGCCGCGGGGGTCAAGCTCTTCGTGACCAAGCAGAATCGCTACAATCGTCCCGTGCGCGCAGCCAGGCGCGCTCTCGAGGAGGGCCGCCTGGGCGAGATCTTCATGGGCGGGGTGCGCGTGCTCTGGCACCGTGATCAGCAGTACTACGACGCCGCCGATTGGCGCGGCACCTGGGCGCAGGATGGCGGTGTTTGCACGAATCAGGCCAGTCACCACATCGACCTGCTGCTCTGGTTCATGGGCGATGTCGTCAGCGTCTATGCGAGCGGCAGCACGGTCATGCACGATATCGAGACCGAGGACACCGCCACGGTGCTGATGAGGTTCCGCCACGGGGCGGCCGCCACGGTCCAGGCGACGACCTGCGCGCAACCCCGCGACTTGGAGGGCTCGATCGCCCTCTTCGGCACCCGCGGCACGATCGAGATCGGTGGATTTGCCGCCAATCAGCTCCGCACCTGGATGTTCGCCGAGCCGCAACCGGCCGATGAGACGGTCTGGGACGAATGGGGCACCAATCCCGACGAGTTTGCTTACAATCACAAGGAGTTCTATCGCGACGTGCTGGGCACGATCGCGAGCAACCGCCGGGCCTTGATCGACGGCATCGAAGGGCGGCGGAGTCTCGAGGTGATCCACGCCATTTACGAGTCGATGGAAACTGGCCGCGAGGTCACTCTGCGCTTCGAGCCGCGGCGCTGCCGCCTCGGAGCCCCGACAGCCCGGGAGGAAACATGACGATTCCCCAAATCGACCTGAAGGCCCAGTACCGGGCACTGAAACCGGAAATCGACCCGGCCATCGCCAAGATCATCGAGAATACGGCTTTCATCGGCGGGCCTCCGGTCGCTGACTTCGAGCGGGAGTTCGCGGCCTACTGCGAGGCGGGAGCAGCGGTGGGCGCCGCATCGGGCACCGCGGCCCTGCATCTCGCCCTGTGTGAGTCGGGGATCAAGCCCGGGGAAGAAGTGATCACCGTCTCGCAGACCTTCATCGCCACCGCGGAGGTCGCCCGCCTCTGCGGCGCGACACTGAAGATGGTCGACATCGATCCCCAAACCTACTGCATGAATCCGGAGGCCTTTGCTGCGGCGATTTCGCCGCGCACCCGGGTAGTGATTCCGGTCGACCTCTATGGCCACCCGGCCGACATGGACCCGATCTTGGCCACGGCTGAGGCGCACGGCATCACGGCGATCGAAGATGCCGCCCAGGCGCATGGCGCGCGCTACCATGGCCGCCGGGCGGGCAGTCTCGCTCCGCTGGCGACCTTCAGCTTCTACCCGGGCAAGAACCTCGGCGCCTACGGCGATGCCGGTGCGGTCACGGTCGCCGATCCGGCCGCCGGCGAGAGGATCGCCCAGCTCGCCAATCATGGACGCGCCGAGAAATACGAGCATCACGTCGAAGGCTTCAACTACCGCCTCGATGCTCTCCAGGCGGTGGTGCTGAGCGTCAAGCTACGCCATCTCGATCAATGGAACGCAATCCGGCGCCAGATTGCGGCGCGCTATCGGGAATTGCTCACCGATGTCCCCGAGGTGACCCTGCCCCAGGCGGCCGAGGGTGTCGAGCACGTCTACCACCTCTTCGTGATCCAGGTCCCCGACCGTGACCGAATCGCCGCCACGCTGCGCGAGCGGGGGGTGATGGTGCAACTCCACTATCCGATCCCGTTACACTTGCAACAGGCCTATGCCCATCTGAACATGCCGCGCGGATCGTTGCCCGTCACCGAGCAGATCGCCGATCATTGCATCTCTCTGCCGGTCTTCCCGGAAATGACCGCCGAGCAGATCGGATACGTTGTCACGACGCTGAAGGACGCTCTGGCCAAGGTCGCCCCGTGACCGATGGCCGCTTCCCGGGACGTGCAACACCTCGACCGGCAGGAACCTGATCCTCCCCAGGGATGGATCGGGCCGCGCGTGGTGCTCGACAACGTGCGCAGCGCTTTCAACGTGGGCGCCATCTTTCGCACGTGTGAGGCGGCCGGCGTAGCACATCTCCACCTATGCGGGATCAGCGCCGCACCACCGAATCCACGGGTGCTGAAGACCTCGCTCGGCGCCGAACGCTCGCTGCCGTGGAGTCATCACATCTCCGCCGAGGCCGTCGCCGGAAACCTGCGCGCCGCCGGGGTAACGTTGGTCGCGGTCGAGGTGACCCAGCGCAGTCTTCCTTACACCGCGCTCACCTATCCCCCCGAGGTGGCCTTCATCTTCGGCCATGAGGTCGCCGGAATCGCCGAACCGCTGCTCGCGCAGGCCGACATGGTGATCGAGATCCCGATGCTCGGCCGCAAGAACTCGCTCAACGTCGCGACCAGCGTGGGGATCGTGCTCTTCGAGGTCGTGCGACAACGGTTGAGGAGAAACACGGGAACTCAGGAAGCGGCGCCCAGAAAAAACCGCCGTTAGCCGCCGTCAGACGTCGTCCTCCTCGAGGTCGAGTTCGAGTTCGAGTTCGTCTTCATCGTCGTCGAAGTCGTCATCGTCATCATCGTCATCGTCATCGTCATCGTCATCGTCGTCGTCGTCGTCGTCGTCATCGTCGTCGTCGTCGTCATCGTTGTCATCGTTGTCATCATCGTCGTCGAAGTCGTCATCATCTAGGTCGTCGTCATCGTCGTCGAAGTCGTCATCATCTAGGTCGTCGTCATCGTCCAGGTCATCGTCGTCGTCGTCGTCATCGTCATCGTCATCGTCGAAGTCGTCATCGTCCAGATCGTCGTCCAGGTCCTCATCGAAGTCCTCGTCGTCGAATTCGACGTCGTCATCGTCCACGAGGTCATCGTCGTTGTCGTCGACGTCGTCGAGGTCGTCATCCTCGCGGAGCGTGAACCGGTCATCGTACTCGCTGAGCATTGCCATCCTCCTGGCGAATCATCCCGCCACGGTGATCGAGTCATCGACGGCTGCTTCCTAGAGGACATCTACCCACGGATCGCCGCCCAGACAACCGAGATTTAATGGAACCTCCCTTCCGGCTGTCAAACAAAAAAGGTCACGACTTGCGCATTCCGGAGCCATCTTCGTAGAATAGCCTCCCCACAGCGAGCCGACGGCCCCGTAGAGGCCGGCAGGCGCACCGAAGGGAGGATGCTCGTGTCGATGGCAGACCTGGCGACAACGGGCCGGCCCGACGACGGCCGGCGCCCCCAGAGCCCCCTGGGCCACGATAGGCGTTGCATCGGCCTGCTCCCGTTGCTTCTGCTCGGCTTCGCCCTAACGCCGTGCCCTGCCGGGGCCTTCTTTTCCGACGCCGACGTCAGCTCGATTCTGGTCAACCGCGACCGCGCGGCGCGCTTCGACGCGCCCATCGTCCTGCTGGCCCACGACACGCACGTGCGTCTGTTGGGGAATGGGCCGCGGCGCACCGAGGAGCACTTGCTCTGGTACGTGCGTGAGCCCGATGCACCGGCCACGCAGGCGATCCGTAGGCCGCGCATCCGCGTCGGTCAAAGACTCGAGCGGTTCATTCTGCAGCGCTGCCGGATCTACCGCGGCGCCGATACGCTTGGCGTCCCCCCGGAGGCCTGGGAGCTTGCCGCGATCAGCGGTTGGCCGCCCGCCGCCTACCGCAGCTGGAGCGAAGCGACCGCCGAGCTGCCGGCGCTGCGGCGCGGCGACGTTGTCGAGATCGCCTATGCCATCGACAACCAGTGGAGCCAGCGGCGCCAGGCCTCGCACTGGGCGGCGATTCTGCTCCCCCACCCCGAGGCACCGACCCTCGAGCGCCACATCGTCCTGAACCACCCGGCGGCGCTGGAGGGACGGGCCCGGGTCTTCGGCGCCGCGACGACTGTCATCCGCCATTATGGCGCCGAGGAGCCGGAGTGGGAGATCCTGACTGGGAATCTCCCACCCTCCGGGATGGGGCAAGTCCCCCCACGGATGCTCTTCGCCAGCGATACCCCGTGGAGCACCGTGCACCGCTCGCTCGGGCCCCACTACCGGCATGGTGCGCGGAGGTGCGCCGAGTCGCTGGCAGCGGTGGGCGATTCCCTATTGACGGCGGCGCGCCCGACGCGCGCGCGTCTCGCGGCCGTCCTGGAATACGTTGAGAATCACTGGCAGCGGGTCCCGCGTCCTCTGAGAACGAGTGACTTCTATCCCCGCTCACCCGAGGAGATTCTCAATCAGCGCACCGCCGACCGACTCGATCGGGCGATGCTCGTCATGGGACTGGGCCAAGCGGCCAAGCTGCAGATCGAGGTTTTCCTGGCCGCGAGCACCGAAGAGGGATTCCGCCCCGAGTTCGCCAGCCCCCAGCAGTTCGACCGCGTTCTGGTCGGCACTCCCGTGATCGAAGAGGGCCGCTTCTTGCTGATCGATCCCTGGGCGGGTGAACTGACCAGTGCCGAGAAGGCTGCGCGGCTGCCCCTGCTCTTCGGAATCACCGAGGCCGTTGCTGGATTCAGGGAGGTCACCGATGACGGGCAGCTCGTCTCCCGATCATTCCCCTAGGACGCAGAACCGCAACGCCGGCGGAGCAGGGTCGCCGCTCTCGCGCCGGCGTCTGTTGGCCGTCTTGGGCCTCGGGGCCTGCGGCGCCCGCGCCCTGTGGGCGCGCGATGCCTTCGGGGAAGAACCGGCGGAACTGGCCCTGGTGCGTAATGCCTCGCCCAAAGAGCTCACCCGCCGGGCGCTGGCTGCCCTGGGCGGAATGGAGCGGTTCGTCACCACGGGCAACCGGGTGGTGATCAAGCCGAACATCGGCTGGGACCGCACCCCGGAGCAGGGCGCGAATACGCATCCCGATGTCGTTGCCGAGCTCGTCCGTCTCGCCCGCGCGGCAGGGGCCAAGAACGTTCGCGTCATGGACCACACCTGCAACGATCCCCGGCGCTGCTATCGCCGGAGCGGGATCGAGGCAGCGGCGCGCGAAGCAGGCGCCGAGGTCATCCACCTGCGCCCGGGACGCGGAACGGAGATGAAGATCGGCGGCGAACTGATCGGCGCCTGGCCGGTCCACCGCGAGGTCGTCGAGGCCGACGTGTTGATCAACGTGCCCGCCGCCAAGCATCACTCGCTCACGGGGGCAAGCCTCGGCATGAAGAACTGGCTGGGTGCCATCGACGGCCGGCGCAACCAGCTTCATCAGCGCATTTGGCAGGCCAGCGCCGATCTGGCCGGCTTCTTCCGCCCCGCGTTGACCGTGCTGGATGCCACGCGCCTCTTGCTGCGCAACGGCCCTCAGGGGGGCAATCCCGACGACGTCTCCGAGACCCGCATCCTCATGGCCGGCACCGACCCGGTGGCGATCGACGCCTTCGGCGGCACCCTCTTCGAGCTCTCCAGCGAGGCGTTGCCGCACCTCGCCCTGGCTGCCGCGCAGGGCCTGGGTCACGCCGACTGGCAGCGCCCCGGGCTGGTAACGCTCGATCTCGCCGGCTAGCACGGACTTCTCACCAGGTCTACGGGGGGCGGTCCGACGGGAGCGGCTGCGCCAGGCACTCCCGTGAGGCGCGGCGCAGCACTGCCGCGAGGTCACTCGGCCTCGCGCCGCCTCGCCGCCGGGCCGTAGAAGTAGAGCTCGAAGGCCTGTTCCCCGGCCACGCAGGGCTGCTGATCGAGCGGCGTTCCGGCGGTATCGGCGAGCCCCGGCGTCACCAGAACGGCATAGTCGCCCGCGCCGAGCGGTGCGTCGGGAATCAACAGGATGCTGTAGGCCGAATCGGCGAGTTGCACCCCGTGCGCCACCACGCTGCTGTCGGGAAGCTGCAGGAAGACGATCGCGGTGTCGAGGCTCGCCGCCGAGACGGGCCGCGTCAGCGCGATGCGCACCGTGTCTCCCGCGGCCACGGTATCCTCCGTCGCCGGGTCGGAACCACGCACAAGGAAGGCGCAGAAGGAAACACCACCCCGCGCGCGGCTGCGGGAGCCGTGGGCATCCTGCAGGATCAACTCGATCGTATAGGACTCATCACACCCGCCGGGCCCCTCGCTCTCGTCGACCGCTCCATCCCCATCGTTGTCGATTCCGTCGCAGCCAGCGGTGTCCTGGCAGGCATAGGCATGGTTGGCGATCAAGCCGGCGGGCGCCGAGAGCGAATCGCGGCCACCGTCGCCCCAATCCCAGATCGCCCAGGCGATCTCCTCATCGGGGTCGGGATCGCTCGAGCCGCTCGCATCGCAGGCGACTGTTGCGCTCGCCCCCCCCGCACACAGGCCTCCCTCCCAGACGATCAGGGGCGTCCGATTGACGGTGAAGTTGGTCGTGGAGGGTTCCTGCAGGGGATTGCGGCTCAGATCGGTCACCACCGTGGTCACGTTGATCGAGTAGGTTGCTCCCTCCTCGAGTGAGTCGGCCGGCTGGAGCGTGACGACGGTCAGCGAGCTGTCGAGCTCCGGCTCGCCGTCACCCGCCAGGGGGATGGCGGGGCCGCTGGGGGGCAGCAGATAGACCGTGCTGCTACCGACCGTCCCGGCCAGCAGCCGCTCGGAGAACGTCACCGTGACCAGCGTGTCGGGAGCGACGTGGGTCGCCCCGTCGGCGGGTGAGACCGAAAGCACCTCCGGTCCGGTCACATCCTCCTCGACGATGAAGGTCTCGGCATAGATCTGCCGGCCGGCGAAGAAGGTGTCCCCGTCGAGGCCGTTCCCGGCCAGATCGGTCGCGAGGGTATCGATGCGAACCGTGTAGTGCCCTTCGGGCAGGAGCCACGCGTCGGGAACCAGTGTCAACGTATCCCCGGAGACCGAAAGCAGGTGCGTGAAATCGACCGGAATCGAGCCGGCCAGCACGAGGGTCACCACACCCTCGGGCTCGAGCGAGACCGGATCCATCGGCTCGGAGAACACGACCTGCGGATGGGCCTCCACGGGCACGTTACTCAAGCCCGGCAGAAACGCCTGCACGGTCGGCGCCACGCGTTCGATCTCGGTGGTGAAACAGAAGCTGTACGGCTCCCGCTCCGGCGTTGCGGGCACCTGGTCGAGGAAATTGCCCGCCCGGTCGGTGAGCAGGGTATCGGCGATCACGCAGTAGGTGGTGCCGTACGCTAGAGACTCCTCAGGCGCGCCAGCAGGAACCCAGGTAATCAGCGAATCGCCGTCGCCCAGCGAGAGGGATCCCGCGACCGGCGCCCCCGCCATGGTCACCCGCAGAGCTTGCGCGGTCACCGATGCGGGCCCCAGTGGCTCGCTGAAGGCGA
>JAGMBO010000024.1 GCA_023129715.1 Candidatus Eiseniibacteriota bacterium
CGCGGCGGCACGCGTTCCTGCTCGGTGAGGAACTCGATGCGGAAGGGATCCGGCAGCGTTGTGGCCGGGTCCTGATCGAGAGCATTGCCCCACAGGTCCTGCGCGGTCGTATCGACCACAACGGTGTAGGTCGTCGCATAGGCGAGCGTGTCAGCCGGCACGAAGGTCCACTGGCGCCCGTTGCCGTCGAGGCTGCCGCTGCCGGCCACGGCGCTATCGGCGGCGAGCAACGCGAAGGCTCCCTCGACCGAGGTGGGCACAACCGGCTCGGAGAAGGTGAGATCGATCGCCGTCGCGCGCGCGACTTCCGTCGCCCCCGCATCGGGCACGGCGGCGACGATGTGCGGCGGGGTGCGCTCGCGGTCGGTGGTGAAGAGGCTCGTGAACCCCTGCAGTTCCTCCGCCTCGGGATCCTGATCGAGGGCGTAGAGGCCGTAGGCGCCGGTGACCACCGTGCTGATCGTGACCTCGTAGTCGGTTGCATAGGCGAGCGAGTCCTCCGGAACCAGCCAGGCGCTCAACGAGTCGGCCATGATCGTCGCCGGCACCACTCCCGCGCGGCCCGCTCCCTCCAGGACGGTCAGCACGAAGCTCTCATCGGTGACCGTGGCCGGATCGACGACCGAGGAGAAGGTCACCAAAACCGAGTCGGTCACCCGCGCCGCGCTCTCTCCGGATCCGGGCGCGATGTCGATCACGCGGGGATGGAGACTCTCGGGTTCGGCGGTGAAGGAGAACGCGTAGGGTTGCCGTCCCGGCTGCAGCGGATCGGCATCGAAGAGACTGCCGTCGTCGGCGACGACCAAGGTATCGACCCACAGGCGGTAGTGGCCCAGGCAGTCGAGGAGCGCATCGGGAGTTATCCGCACGCCCGGCAGGGTCGCATCGACCGCCAGGTCGATCGCGATCGGGATCCCCGACCTAGAGATCCCGATGTGGGCCGCGGTGGCGCCGGCGGGATCGAGCGTGTCACTGAAGGTCAGCGCCACGCCCGCCGCAACGTCGACGAAGGTGTCGGGACCCGCGGGGCTGAACGCGAGATGCGTCACCCCCAGGGGCGCCTCGACCCGGAAGGACGACTGGAAGGGTTGGTAGCCCCGGGCCTCGCGATCCTGATCGAGGCGGTGTCCCTCGAGATCGGTGATCCCGCTCTGTCCCCCGCTCAGCTCGCCTTGCAGCAGGACCGCATACTCGCGCCCCGACTCGAGAGAACCACTCGGAGTGAACGTTATGTGCGTGCCGCCCGGATCTACCGCGATCACTCCCGGAATCCCGACACTCCCGTCGCGGAGCAGGCACACCGAGGTCGGCTGCACCGAGGCGGGATCGACCGCCTCGGTCAGGGTCGCCTCGACGATCGCGTCCCGCGAGACCGCAACCACCCCATCGGCAGGCTCGACCGCAACCACGCGGGGCCCCTCGGGCTGCGCCAGGGTCTGGAACCAGGCGACGAAGGGCTCACGCAGCGGCGGCTCGGTGGCGGGGTCCTGATCGAGTGCGCCGCCGGCGGAGTCGCGCAGCGCGGCCGTTGCATGCAGGGTGCAGGCGGTGGAGAACCAGCAGGCCTCCTGCGGCTGCCAGCTCACGGTGTCCCGCGATAGCGAGAGCTGCAGCGTGCCGGAGAGAGTGTCGCCCCACGAATCGACCAGATAGATGGCCGCCGGTCCCACGCTCGTCGGGTCGAGCGAACGATCAAAGGCTACCCGCACCGTCCGATTGCGCGCGACATCCATCTCCCCGGGCAACGGATCCATGGCTAGGACATGCAGCGGTCGATAGGGCGCGGTGTGCCAGAGCAGCGTGCTGTCCTGCCGGCCGGGGGCCAGTGAGTCGGCATCGAACCGCCGCCCGGTGAGATCGCGCACCTCGGTGGTGATCGAAAGCCGGTAGTCCGCCCCCATCGCCAGCACCCCGGGCAACGCCGTCAAGCGGAAGCGCGTCTCCATCGCCTGCGCCTCGACCGCAAAGGGCACCTCGCTGCCGCCCCCGTCGCGCGTCCAGAGAACACCGTCGGAGATCGAGGCCGTCTCCATCGCCCGGTCGAACTCCAGCACCACCACGGCGCTCTCGACCGCCACCGTCTCGCCCGCCGCCGGTGAATGGGCGAGCAGACGGGGAAGATCGAGCCAGCGGGCAAGGTCCTCCCAGCGTCCCGGCCCGAAGACGCCCTCGCGAGAGTCGTAGTGGGAGCGGACGCGGAAGAGCACGCTGTCGCTGCCATCCGCGAGCGCCGCGCGCAACGTCCCCCCCGGCCAGACAAGCGTCATCTGCGTGTCGGTGACCGCCGGCGCGAACTGCACTCCCCCCCCCGACAGCGCGTACCAGGCCAAGGTGTAGGCAGAAGCGCCCGGGGCGGCGCTCCACCAGGCATGGATCTCGGGAACCCCCTCCCAACCCTCGACACCCAGCACCGAACTGAAGGCCGGATCCAGGACAATGCACGCCTCGGTCAACCGCCCCGGGCGAATCTCGACCCCGACACCCTCGCCATAGGCGACGACGCCTGCGTCGCGACTCTCATCGGGCCAGCGGTCCCCCCCCTCGCCGTACGCATACACACGGACGGTGTAGGCTCCCTCGGCCTCGAGGGCGAATTCGGTCGCGAAGGCTCCCGCGGAGTCGGGAACGACCGTGTCGCACGCAGCGACCCGCGCCCGTCGGAGAATTACGACTTCCAGGGAATCGAGCTCGATCGTCTCCGCCCCGGGTCCCACCGGAGCGCGCAAGGCCAGGTTCAGGGCCCCTGTCTGGCTGCGGGTCGTCTCCTCCCCACAGTGCCAGAGACCCGCACTCGCCGTGAAGATCACCAAGAGGACTGCGCCGGCGCGCCGCAGTCCGATGCCCAGATCACGACTCATCCCTGCGGCCCCATCTGCCTCCTAGGCTTCCGTCGCCTGCTGCGTCTCCCGGCCCAGGTCCCAGCGCCAGACAATCTCCCCGCGGACGATCCAGCCGTCGACCCCGGTCTGCGGCCGCCGGCCGGTGGCTTCCCATGCGCTCCAGTGTCCGGAACCCCATCCCCCACTGATCGCAAGCTCGCCCGCGCCCCGGAAGAGGGAGAACCGGGGCAGGATCGTCACCGCCCATCCCCCCCCCGCGGGAAGTCCCTGGGGCAGCGCCCGCCGCCAGAGAAGATCCAGTGAAGGCTGCCCCGCAATCCCTCGCCCCAGCGACCAGCGCCCGGCGGGCCGCACCTGCAGGCCGAATTGGGCGAGGAGGCCCGGGCCCTCGAGGAGCCAGGCGCCATAGGTGGCCGGATCGGGCGAAGAAACCTCACTGCTGGTGGCCAAACCGGCTTGGAGGGCGCCCCGCACGGGACCCTCGGCCAGTACAATGCCGAAATCGACGGCGAGCAGCTCGCGGCTGCGGCGGATGGGCGCTCCCTCTAGTTCCTCATCCCCTTCCAAGAAACCGCTGAGGCGAATCTGTGCGTTCGCTCCCGGCCGGCGGAGATGGAGCGCGGCCGAGGCCGCCAGTCGATCGGCAGGATCGAGCGAGAGGCCGAAGCCTGCCTCGTAGGCGGGCAGGAGATCGACTCCAATCCCAAGCGCCAAGGTCATCGAATGCGAAAGCGCGATGCCGTGCACGGCGCCGCAGTGCACGCGCCAGCCACAGGCGATCTCGGGCTCGGTGAAGGCGAAGAGCGGATCACCCACCAGCGCCGCCACCTCCCGCGACCGCGCACCGAGCCGGCCGATGCCCGCGGGTGTCCCCGCGCCGGCCTGCAGCAACCAACCGCTCCCGGCCCGCAGCCGCAGCAGCAGAGCCCCACGCACTCCCGGCCCGACATGCACGCCTGAGCGTGTCGCCCGCGCGTCACTGATCTCGAGCCCCGCCTCGAGGCGTTCACCCCAGGCAAAGGCATGGCGGGCGCGCAGCAATGTCTCCTGCACCTCACCGCCGCTGCGAGAGCCGGGATCCCATCCTCGGCGCTCCCAGAGAATCCGCGTCTCCCGGGGCGCGAGCTGCGCCGCCGACGCCGGGCCCGCAACCAGAGAGAACCCCACGAGCAGCAGCAAGTGCATCCCGAATCGGCCCGCGCGCCTCATCGCCCCTCGAGCCTCCCCGTCACGCGCAACCAACCCAGCGTGGGCATCGAACGGAAGGCCTCGCCGTGAAGCCAGCCGTCGACCGCCGATCCTCCCCCGTCGACCGCCAGGATCCGGCCGGCGAGCAGGTCTCCGGTAGCTCGCAGGGATGACCAAGGCGTCTCCAGCGGCCCCAGGATCGCGACCTCGACCAGATCCCGCTCGATACGATCGAGTTTCGCCTCGGAAATCCCCCAGGCGGTCGCCAACCACTCGGCCAACGGCCCCCCACCTGAGCGCGCCGAGCGCTTGAAGAAGACGACCCCATCGCCGACCTGCCCCGCTTCGAGCAGGTGCATGCCGCGTCCGAAAAACAGGGCCCCATCACGGGTCGGCGCCCGCGGGCCGGGCGCCACGCAGGGCTGGTCCGAGCCACAGAGAGGCGCGGCGGCGACAATCCGGTCCAACATCAAGTTCCACGCATCCCGAAAATGAGCCGGGGGCAGCAGGCCGATCACCGGATCCGAGAGCAGTGCGCCATCATCGACTTCGATCCAGGCCACGTTCCAACGGACGCCCCCCGACGGCAGCGGTTCGAGCGTCCCGCTCATCATCGCCGTGGCTCCAATCTGGCTCGCGGCGGCCGAGAGCGGATCGGTCACCCGCCCCGCCAGAGCCGGCGCGCTGCGCTGCGCGCGCGCCTCGCGGTAGGCCCGCTCGAGGGCCAGCCGCGTCTCGGGATCGAGGATCCCAGTGGGGGCGAGCCCCACCTCGCTCTGGAAATGCGCCAGCGCGCGGGCGATGTCGTCCGCCCGGCCGGCGCTCAAGGCCTCGGCCAGGTAGTGTTCAGGCGGCGGAGCATCGGGCGCCCAGGGCGGAGACCCCTGGGGCGTCAACGCGGCGAGCCGGTGAGCCGCACCAGGCAGACTCGTTACCGGCGGCAACGCCTCCCGATCAGCCAGCCCTGCGGGGGCCGCCTCGGGCACCGAACGCCGAGCAAGAAGAAAGGCCGCATGCAGGCTCAGAACCTCGCCGGTACCTTGCTGAGCCAGCTTAGCGACCACCCAGGCGGCGATCGCCGTACCGAGCGCCTCGAGTTCCTCCCTGACCAGGTCCGGGCCCGCCTCGACGATCAGCGGCTCCAGGGGCAGGACGAGACAGCGGTTCGCAACCTTCCCCATCGGTGTGCCGGAAAGCGCGCTGCGCACGCGCGCTTCGTCACGATGGCGGCTCGCCCGGATCCAACGTCCCGAGAGCAGATGGATCCACGGGACCGACAGCTCGGCGCGCCGGTCGATCAGGAGGTCTCCATAGTAGCCGAGCGCCTCCTCCCATAGACCCTGGCGCTCCAGAAGGCGGGCCCGCCAATAGGGCGGGAGGTGGTGGTCCGGCTGCTCATCCGCGAGTTCGTCGAGCAGCACCCGCGCCCGGTCCTCATCGCCCATCTCGATCGCCGCTACCGTCTCCTCGATGCGCGCTTCCCAGGAACGATCCCCCGGCGCGCGTTGATCGGCCGCCGCCCCCAGGGGCGGAGCGATCAAGAGCAGGGCAAACCCCGCGATGATGGCGCCAGACCGGCTCATGTGCGCAACTCCCCGTGAACCGTCGTTCCCCTACGGTGCCGGTCGGCCGGCCGCCGGAGTGGAAACCCGTGCGGCGGCGCTCAGGGTCTCCCGCAGCCAAGCGAGCAACCCCGCACGCACCGGCTGCAGCGCGAGTAGACCGCACCCGGCCGGTCCACGCCGGAAGACCCGCAACTCGGCTCGCGCATTGAACCGCGAGAAGAGGGCCTCCGCAACCCTCGAACCGGCGACATCCTCCTGACTGGCCACCAGCAAGAACGGCGGCATCGCCTCGGAAGACTCCAGATCGCTCGTCCGCGGATCCCCCGGCGGCGCGACCCAGACAATCGCATGCAGGTCCACGGTCTCGCCCAGCAGGTGGGGCAACAGCAGTCCCGCCCAGCCCACGCAAGCCACCGCAGCCAGCGCTGAGGGGGCTTCGGCCAACGAGAGCCAAGCGGCCGCGCGCCGGCCCATGCCGACGGCGTCGGCCCGGGAGGGCACCGACGGTACCGGCTGAAGCAGTTCGGGAACCAGACTGCGTCCATGGCCGGGCAAGTCGGGCACGATCACCTCGAATCCCGCCGCCGCGATCTCGCCGGCCAGCGAGCCCCAGCACTGGCTGCCGGAGGAGCCCCAGTCATGGATCAAGAGCACGACTCCAGATGGCGGCCCGGGGGGCCGATAATGAGCAACGTGGAGGTAGGTGCCGTCGCTGTCGGCGACCATGCGGTGCTCGGGCATCGCAGGGGAATCGCCGGCGGCCGGGAGGGCCAGGCTTCCCAGGCAAAGCAGGGTTGTGAACCAGCGCGCGGCGCGCCGCGCCGCGGCGCAGAACATCCGTCGCGCAGACTTAGGCACGCAGGCCGGCTGCTCGCCGCCGCGCGGTGAAATGGAGTCGGGCATGTTGGACGATCGCTCCCAGCACACCTATCCGGTCGGCTTCGATGAGCGCCGTGAATCCTGGTTCGTCACCGCGCCGGCCGATCAACAGATCCCGCTCGATCGCAGCACGCTCGCGCGCCTGATCGCGCTCTACAACGAAATCCACCGCGGCGATCCCCTCTCTCTGATCGAACGGCGCGTCCTCTACGAGCTGGGCCGCGAGCGCAGCGATCTGCAGGAAACGATCCGCAGTCTCTATGACTTCATCGACACCGAGGTCGAGACGCCTCCGGAACCGGCCGCGGCGCGAAACGGCCGCATCGGCACCTGTCTGAGACGGTGGCTGATGACCGGCACCACTCCCATGCTACGCCTTCTCGAGCGCATCCGCGTCCCCTAGGACGAGGACCGACGCGGGGTGCGGCGGCGGCGCAACGCGCGCAGCGCGGCGACGACTTCGAGGGCGACCGAACGGCAACCAAGGTAGTCGGACGCCCGATCCTCCCCGTGCCAATCCGATCCACCCGTGATCACCCAGCCCCGGCGGGCCGCCCAGGCCACGAGACGCGCTTCCTGCTGCGGCGAGTGCGCCGGATGGAACGCTTCCACCCCACCGAGATCCCACCCGCCGAGCTCGTGCTCTGGATCGAGCCCGTCATAGGCTCCCGGGTGCGCCAGCACCGGCACCGCCCCCGTCTCCCAGACGGTGTCGAGGACCGCCGGCGCCGGAGGCGTGCGCTTCGGCACGTAGGCGGGGCAGTCGGCGCCGATATGGCGCGCAAAGGCCTCCCCGAGGCGCGTCACGTACCCGCCTTGGACCAGCGCCCGCGCCACGTGCATCCGGCCGACCGCGGACGAACCGCCCGCCTGCGCCCACACCTCCTCGAGGGTCAAGGCGAGGCCGCAGCTATTGAGGCGGTGAACCATCTCGGTCACCCGCTCGCGCCGCAGCGCCTCCATGCTGCTGAGCAGGGCACGCATCCGCTCGTCGTCCGCATCGACGAAGTAGGCCAGCAGGTGAAGGTCCCGATCCCCATGAACAATGCTGATCTCGCAACCGGGTACGAGACAGAGCCGGAGTCGCGCCGCCTCGCGCGCCGCCTCCGGCAGGCCGCTCAACGTGTCGTGATCGGTCAGCGCGATGCCGGCGAGCCCCGCCCCATGGGCGCGCCGGACCACCTCGCGCGGCGGGAAGAGGCCGTCCGAGGCGGAGGAATGCAGGTGAAGATCAACTCGTTGCACGGCTCACCATCGGCGGTGTCTCGGCAGCGGCGGTCGCGCGCGCCCGGGCGGCCGGGGAACCAAAGATCTCGCTCGAGACCAGGGCTTCTGAGCCCCCGCGCCGCAGGCGGACTGCCGGCGCGCCGAGGAGCTCTGCCAGCGCCTCGAGCCCCTCGCAGCTCAGCGCCACCCGGGTGCGGTATTGGACCACGGCGCCATGCGCCGTGCCGCAGTCAACGTGCATGAACACCGGCATCTTCCCCTCGGCGAAACGAGTCAGGAGTTCGCGCAGATGCAGGATGTGATCGTTGGTCTCGTCACCGCGGAGCGCCAGATGCAGGCTGAGACCCTCCCCCGCTCCAAGGTGCTCGAGCTCCACGACGCGATCGGCGAAGACCCGCGGGCGCCGGCCATCGCGGGCCGCCACGCGCCCGCTCACGAGGATCGCCGTATCGGCCTCGAGCAACCCGCGGCAGCGCTGCAGGGCCTCGCCGAAGACGAGCACATCGATCCGACCGCTGAAGTCCTCCAGGGTGAAGGCCGCCATCGGTTCCCCACGGCTCGTGCTTCCACCGCGCACCTGCGCGACGGCGCCGGCCAACTCAAGGCGGGTCCGGTCGGAGCGCGCCAATGCATCCGCCACGGGCGGGAGCTGCAGGCAGGCGAGCAGCATCCGGTAGGGATCGAGCGGGTGATGGGTCAGGTAGAACCCGAGCGCCGCCTTCTCGCGGCGCAGCGCTTCGTTGAGATCCCAGTCGGCGACGTCGGGCAAGGGGGGATCGTCGAGCAGGACATCGGAGGCCTCTTCCCCAACACCCCCGGCAATCCCGAAGAGCGAGGACTGCCCCGCCTCTCGATCACGCCGCAGGTGCTGTGCGCGTTCCATCGCCGCCGGCAGCGCGGCCATCATCTGGCCGCGGGTGCCCTCGAACCCGTCGAGCGCGCCCGCCTGGACCAGCCCCTCGATCGCCTTGCGATTGACTGCGCCCCCCTCGGCCGCCGCGCAGAAGTGATGGAAGCTGCGCAACGGTCCCTCCGCTTCCCGAGCCGCGACGATCGCCTCGGCCGCCGCGCGCCCGACGCCCTTGACCGCCCCCAGACCGAAGCGGATCGTTCCCTCCGCAACGCTGAAGGAGGCCTGGCTGTGGGCGACATCCGGGGGAAGCACCTCGATGCCCATTCGCCGGCACTCCGCGAGCAAAATCATCAGGCGGTCGGAGTCGTTGATCTCCGAGGAGAACGTCGCCGCCATGAACTCAACCGGGTAATGCGCCTTCAGGTAGGCGGTCTGATACGCGAGCACGGCGTAGCCGGCGCTATGGGAGCGATTGAAGCCATATTCGGCGAAGTGGGCCATCTGGTCGAAGATCTGCTCGGCGATGGTGCGAGCGATCCCGCGCTGCGCGGCGCGATCGACGAAGACGACGCGCTGCTTCTTCATCACCTCACGCTTCTTCTTCGCCATCGCCCGGCGCAGCAGGTCAGCCTCCCCGAGATTGTATCCAGCCATGCGGGCGGCGATCTGCATGACCTGTTCCTGATAGACGATCGTGCCGTACGTGCTCTCGAGCACCGGCTCGAGGCTCTCGTGGGCGAAGGTCACCCGCTCGCGACCGTGGCGGCGTTCGATGTAGCTCTCCACCATCCCCGCGCCGAGCGGACCGGGCCGGTAGAGTGCGTTCATCGCGATCAGATCCTCGAGGCGTTCCGGCTGGAGTTGCTTCAAGTACTCCGCCATCCCACTGCTCTCGAACTGGAAAACCCCCACCGTCGCGCCGCGCGACATCAGGGCGAAGACCGTCGGGTCGTCGAGCGGGATCTGCTCGATGTCGATCTCGATGCCGCGTTCCCCCAGGAGGGTGAGACAGTCCTGCACCACTGTGAGCGTGCGCAGCCCCAGGAGGTCCATCTTGAGGAGCCCGATGCTCTCACAGGCGACCATCCCCCACTGGGTCGTCGCCTCCCCATCCTTGCCTCGGAAGAGGGGCACATGTTCGGTCAGCGGCGTCGGCGTGATCACGACGCCCGCGGCGTGCGTCGAGGCGTGGCGGGTGAGGCCTTCGAGCACCTTCGCGATCCGGAGCAATTCACCGATCCGCGGATCGGCATCGCTCAGCTCGCGCAGTTCCGGCACCTGAGCAAGCGCCTTCTCGAGGGTCATTTTCAACTCGGCAGGAATGAGCTTGGCGATCCGGTCGACTTCCGGGTAGGTCATGCCGAGCACGCGCCCGACGTCACGCACCGCCGCCCGGGCGGCCATGGTCCCGAAGGTAATGATCTGGCAGACGTTCTCGGCACCATAGCGGTCGACGACGTAGCGGATCACCTCGGCCCGCCCGCGATCGGAGAAATCGACGTCGATGTCGGGCATGCTGACCCGCTCAGGATTCAGGAAGCGCTCGAAAAGGAGGTTGTATTTTATTGGATCGATGTTGGTTATGCCGATCGCATATGAGACAAGGCTGCCGGCCGCTGAACCCCGCCCGGGACCGACCGGGATCTTGCGCCCGCGTGCGAACTCGATGAAATCGCGCACGATCAGGAAGTAGCCGGCGTAGCCCATGCGCTTGATGACATCGAGCTCGTAACGCAGCCGCTGCTCCAGCACCTCCCCGGGCTCCCCGTACCGCTCGCGGACCCCCGCCACGGCGAGATGCTCCAGGTGGCTGTCGAGATCACTGAACCCTTCCGGCAGGGGGAACTGCGGTAGCCGCAAGGTGCCGAACTGCAGATCGACGGAACACTCCTCGGCGATGCGCACCGTATTGGAGAGCGCCTCGGGCACCTCGGCGAAGAGCTCGGCCATCTCTTCGGGAGAGCGCAGGTAGAAGCGATCTCCCTCGAAGCGCATGCGGCGCGGATCGTCACGCATGTGGTTCGTCTGGATGCAGAGCAGCACGTCGTGGGCATCGGCGTGCTCGCGCTTCAGGTAGTGGCAGTCATTGGTGGCAACCAGTCCCAGCCCGGTGCGGCGGGCGAGTTCGATCAGCCGGGGATTGGCGATGCGCTCGGCCTCGAGTCCATGATCCTGGAGTTCGAGATAGAAGCGGCCATCGAAGATCTCGGCATAGCTCCGGGCCACGCGCTCGGCATCCTCCCGGCGGTCGGCGCGCAGCAGGGTGCTGACCTCCCCCTGCAGGCACGCCGAGAGGCCGATCAGGCCCTCCGCGTGACGAGCAAGGACTTCGCGATCGATGCGGGGCTTGTAGTAGAAGCCTTCCAGGTAGCCGATCGAAGAAAGCTGCACCAGGTTGCGCAGACCCGTCTCGTCGCGCGCCAGGAGCACGAGATGGTAGGGTCCACGGCGGCGGGCCGGCGTACGGTCGTGACGCGAGCCGGGGGTGAGATAGGCCTCCATGCCCAGGATCGGCTTGACCCCCGCCTCCCGCATGGCCTGATAGAACTCGATGGCGCCGAACAGATTACCATGGTCGGTGATCGCCAACGCGGGCATGCCCAGCGCCGCCGTCTCGGCGGCCAGCGCGCCGATCTTGCAGGCGCCGTCGAGCAGGCTGTACTGGGTATGGGTATGGAGATGGACGAATTCTGCCGTTGCCACCGCTGCCTCCGTAGTCCCGGCCGGCGGACCACGCCGCACGGGCCGAGCCCTTCAGCTTACCCGCCGGGGGCGGAAAAGCAAATGGAACGCCACGCTCCCCGCCAACTCCCTCGCGGCGCCGGCTCGTCGGTTGACACTTTCCCGGGCCGTTCCTAGAATGCCCCGGGACTCTGGAGTGCAACGGATCTTCCGCAATTCGCGGGATGCTCGGGCCGGGCGCGGTGGCTGATGTAACCCAAGTCATCTCAACCACTTCATGGAGGAGAAAACCATGGATGGGATCTGTGCGGCACGGTCGGCGGCAGCCCGCCGCGGTGCGATCGGCAGGGGACTGGGGATCCTGCTCGTCTTCCTCGTACTCACGGGCCTCGCCCGACCCGTCCAAGCCCAGGACGCCCTCCTGACGATCATGAAGAACACGCTGCTCGGAGGCGCGACCGGACTCATCCTAGCGGGCACACTCACCCTGGTCGTCGAGGAAGACTCGCGCTCCGACGTAGTCCGGTGGGGCGTGGTCATCGGAACCTTCGCCGGCTTCGCTCTCGGAGCCACGCTCGCCTGGCGGGGCGAGGAGGATCTCTTCCCGGGATCGTACGGCGATGACGATATAGGCGGGAGGATACCTCTGCGCCTACGTCCCACCCATGAGTCTCTGCTTGCCTGGAGGGCCGCCCGGGAACTCCAGGAACAGGCCCTGACGGCTCCCGAGCCGGCACCGACAGGGCGATCCTGGGTCCGTCTCGGCCTGTTCCGCTTCGTCGGCTAGCCGGCCCCGCCGCTCCCCCCCCC
>JAGMBO010000025.1 GCA_023129715.1 Candidatus Eiseniibacteriota bacterium
CCCCACGGGAGGTGAGGACGATGAGAACTCGTCCGCGCGCCGCTGCGAAGAAGACCCGTACGCGCCGGTCGGCCGAATCTCGCCCCACCCGCCCCCGCCAGACGAGGCCCACGACCGCGAAGAAGAAGCGTGGGGCGAAGCGCCCCTCCTCTGCGGCGAAGAAGGCGGCCCCCGCGGGGCAGCCGCGCAGGAAACGCAGCCCGCGGGGCGCGACGACGAAGACTCCGCGCGCCCCCGCCCGCCCGGCAGCCCGCACACGCACCTCTGCCCGCCCGGCGGCGAGGACACGTGGATCCCGCGCGACCGCGCCCCCTCCCTCCCCGGCCACCGTCGCCCGCATCCGGGAGCTGGAAGGGCGCGTGCGGAGTCTCGAGGCTGAACTCGCCGCCACGCGCCGCGAGGCGAGCGCCCTCGCCGCCCAGAGCCGCCCGGAGAGACCCGACTCCGAGCCGGCTGTGCCTCGTGCGTCTGCGGAGAGCGCCGCATCCTCGGAGGGTGCACCTTATCCGGGAGCCTCGCAGAAGCTGGAAGAAGAACCCCCCTACGAGAAATACGACGAGGAAGAAGACTTCAGCGACTCCCTCGCCGGACTCGAGCAACGCCGCCGGGAACTCGATCGTGAGCGGGCCGATCGCGAGTTGGAACTTGGCCACGAACCCTTCTGGATGGTCTGTCCGAAGTGCGGCGAGCACCTCGGCGACCACGAGTTCGATAACATCAAGACGGAGCGCTGCGACAGCTGCGCCGGCCTCTGGATCGACAAGGGCGAGATCGAGTTGCTGCTGCTCTTCTCCGAGGAGGATCGCGTCCTCGCCTACCGCGCGCGCGGGCTCCTGCAGTAGGTCCGCTGCCGCCCGAAGAGGGCGCGTAGATCGAACAATACTGCGTGCTTGTAGAGTGGCAGCTGGGTAGGCCCGGAGAGGGCCATTAGGAGGGTCGGGCGGAGTGCGGGTTTGCCGCACGGAGTCCGGCCCGACGTGCTGGCCCGCGGAGGGTCTGCCCAGCTGCCACTCGAAACCGGCGGCTGGTCCGGTTGCGATCTACGCGCCCTCTTCGGGCGGCAGAGTGATCTTCACCGAGCGGACACCGTAGGGATAGGCGTCGAGGATCGCGAAGGTCAGCCCGTGCAGCGAGAAGCTCTCCCCGACCCGCGGGATGCGACCGGCGCGCTTGAGGATCAACCCCCCCACCGTATCGCAGCGCCGCTTCGGCAAGTGTAGCCCCAACTCCTGGTTGATGTCGTCAATGTCAGTCAGCGCCTCGACGATGTAGACGCGCGGCGAGAGCCGGCGGATCTTGTGGTAGGCACGCTCGTGCTCGTCGGCCAACTCGCCGACGATCTCCTCAACGATGTCCTCGACGGTGACGATTCCCTGGCAGGCGCCGAATTCATCGACGATCACGACCATCGGATTGCGCGCCTTCTGCATCTCGACGAGCAGGTGATCGACGCGCTTCGAGTCGGGCACGATCGGCGCCGGACGCAGATAGGCGTCGACGAGCTCGTTCGGCTCAGGGTCATAGAGCAGGTCGAAGATGTTGAGCACCCCCACAACGCGGTCGCGTTGCTTCTCATAGACGGGAATGCGCGTGTAGCCATGCCGGCGAACGAGCGTGCGCCAGACATCGCAGGTCGCTCCGCGCTCGATGCCGATGACGCGGTTCATCGGAATCATCACCTCGCGCGCCACCGTGTCGCGGAAATCGAGGATCGATTCGAGCATGCGCTTTTCGCGCCGGCCGCTCTCATCGTCGCTCTCGGCCTCACGCACCAGGACCCGCAGCTCCTCGCGGGTCACGAAGGGATCGCGCCGGCCACGCCCCATCAGGCGCAGCAGACCGAGGACGTAGAAATGCGCGATCCCGGTCAGCGGAAGGAAAAGGTGATGAAGCAGCTCGAGACCGCGTGAATCACGCATCAGCAGACGACCGGCCCGCGATTTGCCGATCACCTTGGGCACGATCTCGGCGGCCACGACGATGACGATCGTCATCCCGAGCGTCGAGATCAGCGGCGCCACCCATCCGGCTCCGCCCGCGCGATCAACAAGCCCGGTCGCCACCGCCGCCGCAAACACGTTGAAGCCACTCTGCCCGACCAGAAACATGATCAACAAGTGCTCGCGACGCTCGAGCAGCCGCACCGCCCGACGGGCGCGCGGCTGGCCGCTGCGGGCCCGCTGGCGTAGGCGAATCCGGTTGGTCGAGATCAGGGCCATCTCCGCGGCGGAGAAGTAGGCCGACCCGGCCAGCGCCGCCAGGATCAGCGCGCAATGCAGCAGGATGGTGATCAGCCCCGGGTTCATCGGGCCTCCCCATCCCGTCGCGGCAGCTCGAGCAACACCTTGCGGACCTGGTGCCGGGCCACCTCCAGGATGTGGAATCGCAGGCCACGCCACTCGAGGATGCTCCCCGGGCGGGGAATGCGGCCATGCACCTCGCAGAGGAACCCATTGAGGGTGACGGCGGAATCGGCGGGGAGTTCGAGGTGCAACGACTCGTTCAAATCAGGCAGCGGAATTCGCCCCGGCAGGATGTAGAGCCCTTCCCCCTTCTTGCGAATCGGGGTTTCCTCGAGGTCGAACTCATCGTAGATATCGCCGACGATCTCCTCGATCAAATCCTCGCGCGTGATCAGGCCGAGCATCTCCCCATACTCGTTGACCACGATGACCATCGCCGTGCGGGCGTGCTGAATGGCATAGAAAATCCGATCGGCCGGAGCGGCGTCGGGGAAGAAAGCCACCGGGCGCAACAGGTCGCGCAAACCCTTCTCGGGGGCCAGGAGATACTCCTTGGCCTGGACGAAGCCGATCACATTGTCGGGTTCGTTCTCGTAGACCGGATAGCGCGAGTGGCGCGTCGCGCGCATCTGGCGCACGATCTCTTCGGCCTTCTCATCCGCATCAAGGTCGACGACGTCGACCCGCGGCGTCATGATCTGCTCGGCCGTGCGCGCCGGGAACTCGAGGATGTTCTGCACGAAGCGGCTCTCGTTCGGCGTCATGACCGCCGGCTCATCGTCGGCGTCTTCGAGCACGGCCCGCAGTTCGGCGCGCGAGATCATCTGCGGCGTCACCGGCATTTCGGCCGGGAAGCCGACCGCGCGCAGGATCAAGGTGGCCAGGCGGTGGAAGGCGAGCGCCAGGGGGCCGATCAGGCGGCAGCTCAAGGCGAGCACCCCGGCGACGGCTCGGGCCACGCCGACGGGGAAGTTGACCGCCAGGGTCTTCGGGGTGATCTCCCCGAAGAAGAGCACGACGAGGGTCACGCCGACGAACGAGACCTCGACCGCCCGCGCGCGATCCTCGATGAGGGTCAGAAAGAAGGCAGTGGTGATCGAGGAGAGGGCGATGTTGACCAGGTTGTTGCCCACCAGCAGCGTGCTCAGGGTGCGCGCCGGTTCGGCCAGGAGCCCGAGGATCCGCCGCGAGGCCCGGTCGCGGCGCTCCTCCATCTTGTGCAGCTGCAACCGGCTGAGCGAGAAGACCGCCGCCTCGGTGCCCGAGAAGAAGGCTGAGAGGGCAAGCAGCCCGATCATCAGCCCAAGCAGAACTGTGCCCACGGCACTCCTCCCCCGGCCCTTGGAAGGGCATCCCACGGTCCCGGCGGACAGCGCGGCGGCCCATGGCGGCAGTCTCGGCGGGATCGGCCCGCTCCAGCCGCAGTCTAGGAATCTGGCCGGGAAGGGTCAAGGCGCCTGGAGCCGGCACCCTTCGCCGAGCCAATCCTTGCGACGCCCGTGGCCGGTGCCGTAGTATAGCCTGTCTGTGATCCTGCAGGGGTGAACGATCCGCCGGATCGTCCGGGCGGCTCGCGGTACTCGCTGCGGCCCCCGCCGGAGCGGCAAGTTGCGTCAGCCCCTGACCAGACCCTGAAGTTGAGGAGCGGGCCATGGCAGTCTTCGAAGCAATGCGCGAGAAAACCAAGGTGATCCTCTGGATCACCGTCATCGCCTTTGTCGGCTTGATCTTCCTGGCGTGGGGCGCCGATTTCGCCACCCGCTCCCAGGGTGGCCCCGAGGCGGGCATCCTGGGCCGCGTCAATGGCGAGCCGATCCAGGCGGACGCGTACAGCCTGATTCTCGAACAGTCCCGCCAGACCTACGAGCAACAGACCGGCCGCCGGGCCGACGATGCGGCCCACGTGCAATTGCAGGCGACCACCTGGGAACGGATGGTCGACCGCATCTTGATGCACCAAACGGCCGAGCGGCATGACATCTTGGTGACCGACCAGGAAATCGCCAACGCCATGCTCTTCAGCCCCCTGCCCCGCTTCCGTTCGGGGGACATCTTCCGCAACGCGGCGGGGGAATTCGATTTCGCCAGCTACCAGAACTGGCTCGCCGACCCGCGCACCAACACCCTCCCGCTCGAGGCAGAGTATCGTGAGTTGCTCACCGCGCAGAAACTGCGCCTCCTGATGCTCTCGGCGGTCAAGGTCTCGGGCGAAGAGGTCCGTAGCCGCTGGCTCGAGGAGAACGAGAAGGTCACCATCGGATACGCGCAGATCCCCTACTACCAGATCAAGACCGAAGACCGCCCCACGGACGAAGATCTCGAAGCCTACATGCGCGCCAATGCCGAGGACTTCGAGCGGCCCGCCCAGGTAGTCATCGAGTATGTCAAGCTCTCCAAGGTGCCCACGGCCGAGGACACGCTCGAGGCGCGCACGGAAATCGAGGAAGCGCGTAGCGAGCTCGATCGCGGAGAGGACTTCGCCCTGGTCGTCCAGGCCTACTCCGAGGCCCCCCGCAACCGCTGGGGCGGTGAGGGCGCGATCTACTGGACTGAACAGGAGCTCTCTCCCGCCAAGGTGCGCACGGCCGCCTTCGAACTCGGGGTGGGGGAGGTCAGTGAGATCATCGAGAGCCGGCGCGGCTTCCACATTGTGCGCGTGGAAGACCGCACCATCGCGGAAGAGATCGAGAAGGTCAAGATTGCCGAGATCTACATCCCCATCGAGGTCTCCTACGAAACCAACAACGCCCTGCGCGACATGGCGCTCGATCTCGTCGACAGCACCGGAACGGCCGGCTTCCGTGAAACCGCTGAGACAGCGGGGCTCGAAGTGCAATCGACCGGGGCCTTCGATCCGCAAAGCTTCATCCCCGGTTTGGGCAATCTCGCCCCCGCCAAGGACTTCGCCCGCCAGGCCCAGCCGGGCCAGACCAGCCGAGCGATCCTGACGACCGATGCCTGGTACGTGCTGCACCTCAGCGATCGGATTCCCCCGCAGCTCCCGCAGCTCGACGATATCCGCGGCCTGATTCGCAATCGTTATCAGACCGGGCGGCGCAAGGTGCTCGGCGAGCAGCGGGCCGAGGCGATCCTGGCGCACTGCCACCAGGGCATGTCCCTCGAAGAGGCCTCCGCCAGCGACAGCCTCGCGGTCTATCAGGTTGTCGAGGATGTCGTTCGCCGCGGCCCCATTCGCGGCCTGGGCTACGACCCGCAGCTGAATGTCTTCTGTTTCCGGTCGAACGATGCGGGGCTGATCCCGGAAGTGCTCACCGGAAACCAGGCCGTCTTCCTCGTTGAAGTCATGACGCCTCCGAGCTACGACGCCGAGGCCTTCGAGGTCGCCAGGCGTGAGCTGCGCTCGCGACTCCTGCAGGAGAAGCAGACCCAGGCGGGGAGTGAGTGGATGGCATCGCTTCGCGAGCAGGCGACGATCGAGGACTACCGCCCGGTAATCGCCGCGCTCTAGCGTGGGCGTGGGGGAAGATCCCGTGCCGCGCGATCGACGAGCCCCGGGAGACGCCGGCGGCCTGCTGCTGCGGCGGATCGCGGCCAGCGCCTTCGCCCGCCATGTCGGGCTGCTCGTCTCTGGCGCGGCCCTGGGCCATGGTCTCACCGCTCTGGCGGCACCCATCCTCGGCCGCCTCTACACCCCTACCGAGTTCGGACTTCTGGCGCTCTTCACCGCCCTGGTCGCGATTCTGGCGGAGGCAGCCAGCTGGCGGTATGAACTCGCCATCGTTCTCCCGGCCGATGATGAGGACGCCCGGACACTGGTCGCGCTGGCCGGTCTGGTCGTCATCGCCATGGCGCTCGCTTCACTCGCAGCCGTCGCCCTGGCGGGAGACGCTCTCGCGCGGGTGCTCGAGAGCCCGGCACTCGCTCCCTATCTCTGGTGGCTGCCGCCGGCGCTGCTGGTCATCGGCCTCTACCGTGTGCTCAGTTACTGGGCGACGCGCAAGCGGGCCTACCGGCGGCTCTCGGCGGCCCAGATCGCCCGGTCGCTCACCGCGGCGACTGTCCAGCTCGCGACGGGTCTGCTGGGATTCCAGGCCGGCGGATTGATCGGCGGACGCGTCGCCGGGGAGACGGGCGCCCTGGCCGCCCTCGGCGGGCTCTTTTGTCGCCGCGGGGGAAGACCGCCGCTGCCGCACCCCATGCGCATCGACAGCCTGCGCCGGCTCGCTCGGGAGTATGCCGACTTCCCCAAGTTCAGTCTCCCCCAAGGCTTCGTCAATGCCGTCTCCCAGAGCATGCCCGCCTTCCTGCTCGCCTACTTCTTCGATGCGCACATCGTCGGCCTCTATGCGATGGCCCACCGCCTGCTCCACCTGCCGGCGCGTTTCATCGGCCAGGCGGTGCGCCAGGTCTTCCTGCAGCAGGCGAGCGAGCGGCTCCAGCAGGCCGGGGATCTCCGTCGCCTGCATCTCCAGACCACCCTGGCGCTCGCCGGGCTCGGGTTCTTCCCTGCGCTGATCGTGCTGCTCTGGGGACCGGAGCTCTTCGCCCTCTTCCTCGGCGACGCCTGGCAGGCCGCAGGAGGCTACGCGCGCTGGATGGTGCTCTGGCTCTTCTTCGCCTTCATCAACCCGCCCTCCACCGTGCTGATGCAAGTCCTGCGTCGCCAACAGATCCTGCTGATCTTCGACTTGGCCCTCTTCGCCTGCCGCACGGGCCTGCTGGTCTACGCCGGGCTGCGCATGTCCGCCGAGACGGCGATCGCCGCTTTCAGCCTCGCCGGGGCGGTCTTCAACGCGGCCCTGATTGTCGGCATGCTCATCTACGGCCGCCGCGCGCGCCTTTCGGCGCCGGTCGACCCGCAGGCGACTTGACAGCGTTTTCACGGCAACCCATAGTGAGTCTGGCGTTTACGACTGATGATACCCAAGAGGCCGACGGTCTCGACGCGCCCCCAGGCAACGAGCCTGTCTCGGTGCCGGCGGGGGGCGCGAGGAAAGCCGGATGCTGCAGATGTGGTTGGCGATCACCCAGGGAGACCCTGGGAAGATCCGGCGCCCCGATCCGGGAGTGAGCGGCCCGGCCCTGATCGCCTACGACGGCCCCCTCGGTCCCGCCCATGTTCTGCTCGCCCTCTATCCCGAGACCTTGGCTGCCCGTTCCCTCGTGCGCCACGATGCGCATCTCGAAGTGCGCATCGGGAAGTGCCATGCCGCCCTCCCCCTTCCGGATGCCTGTGACGACGATGATCCCCGCCTGACGCTCGATGCGACCGGCGGCCGGCTGGAGCTCACCCTGCCGGTCACCGCCACGATGCAACTCTTCGCGACGGGCACGGGGAAGAGCCTCTACGTCAGCACCGATCCCCGCTGGCTGTACGACCCCACGATGCAGCTCGATCCCCGCGGGCTCTATGCGCTTCTCCAATTCGGTACTCTGGTCCCGCCCTATTCCTGCTGGCGCGAGATCCGCCGTCTGCAACCCGGGCACCGCGCGACGCTCCACTTCGATCCCCCCCTGCTCAAGGAAAGACCCGCGCCCTGCTGGCAGCCCCCCGCCTCCGCGGAGACGCCCCCCCCCACGCCCGAAGAGCAGGAGGATCTCGTCGCCGAGGTGCTCGATGCATGCCTGCGCCGGCTCTCTCCCGACTGCCGGCCGGTGGTGCTCTTCAGCGGAGGCGTCGACTCAAGTCTCTTGGCCGCCCGGGCGGCGGCGCTGGGCTGGAACGACACCCTGCTGGCCAACTACTCCATGGGGCCCGATGACCACGAGGGAAAACTCGCCCGGAAGATCGCCGCGCATCTCGGTCTGCCCTTCCGGTCGTTGACCGATGATCCCGACGCCTGGGACCAGCCCCTGGAGCGCCTGGCGCGCGACTACCCCCAGCCTCTGGGGGACTACTCGCTCGTACCCACCTGGCGACTCGCGCGCCGCGTGCAGGCAGAGGCGGGAACACGCTGCTGTGTCCTCGACGGCACCGGGGCCGACGCCATCTTCCGCACCTTCCCCAAGCTGGCACGCTGGCAACGCCTCTATCGCCTGCCCCGCCCCGCACGCCTGGTCGCCTCCGGGCTCTACGCTCCCCTGGACGGCTGGCTGCACGACTCGCGCGCCGGGCGCCGGCTGGGCGCGGCGCGCACCTCGCTTCAGCTCCCTTTCCTGCTCGGCTCGATGATCTCCGAGAACCCGCTGGCCGGCATCGCCTACGACTTCCCCGGGCGGCTCCGCCGTGAGGTGCATGCCGCGATCACCGCCGGCATTGCCGCCTGCTTCGCCTTGCCCGGCGAGGCGATGGACTCACGCGGACTAGACCTGCGCCACGTCGTCTGCGATCTGACCGGACAGAAGGATGCGCCGCTCTTCTTGGGACAACCCCTCGACATCGCCTATCCCTTCCTCGTTCCGCCTATTGTCCGCCTCGGGCTCCAGGAAGCGATCCGCTGGCCCGGGGCGGACGAATCGAAGGCGGTGCTCAAGCGGCTCCTCGCCCGTCACCTGCCGGCTGAGTGGATCTACCGCCCCAAGAGGGGATTCACGCCGCCGATTGCCCGCGGGCTGCGCGCCCCTGGACCTCAGGCGGCACTGCACGAGGTCGTTCTGGCGGCGAGCAATCCCCTGCGTCCCTTCTTGAAGATGCGCACAATCAGCCGCATGGTGGCAGGCACGGCCGCCGGACGCCCGCTGCCGCACACGACCTACAACTTCATCTGGACGCTGCTGGCGACCTCGCTCTGGCTCGATCAATTCGGCCGGCAGCCGCCCGTGGCGCGCGCGCATGAGTGACGGGTCGCAGTGGATCAGCGGCGGGACGGCCCGCGGGGAAGGCTCAGGAGCCGTGGGACCCGTGGCATCGGCGGGGGGGGTATCGGAGGCGAACGCCCCTTGCCGAGCGCGTGGGGAGCGGATCAAGGCGCAGGGGAGCTGGAATCGGAATGAACGGGCCGGGTGATCAAGCGGCCCCACGGGAGACCGCCGAGTGGGACGACCGCTATGACGCGCTCCTCGAGGGCCGCCGGGAAGCGACCTTCTTCCACACCCGCGCCTGGGCGCGCACGGTCACCGCGGCCTTCCCCCAGCTGCGCGACGATGCCCGCATCCTGACGGCTGGCGGAGAACCCTGCGCACTGCCCCTCTTTCGCTGGCAACGCCTCGGCGGTCTGTTGACCACCTGGCACAGCAGCTTCCCCTTTCTCTACGGAGGCCCCGTGCCCGCCCGGCCGGCGGCCTGGAAGGCGTTGGATGCGCTGCTGGAACGCGTCGGGGGATCGGTCATCCTGGTGGGCAACCCCTTCGCCGCCCTCGCACCGCAGGCGGAGCCGGCTTCCGGCCCCCCGGAGGCGAGGGCGATCGGGCAGGGGTGTCCAGAATCGGCCGGGCGGGAGAGCCTGAGTGTTGCGATGGCAGCGTCCCTGCAACGGGGCGTGGAAACGACCCACCTGCTCACCCTGCCCACCAGCGTCGAGGCCTACTGGCGCGACGTGCTGACGACGCGCAAGCGCAACGACATCCGGCGTCTGACCCGCAAGGGGGTTACGGTCGAGATCAGTGAGGCGCCGGCGGATCTCGAGGCGGTCTACCAGCTCTACCAGCGCCGCATGGCCACCTGGGAACAACGGCCGCAGCTCATCTATCCGCTGAACCTCTACCGGGAGATGATCGCGCGCGGCCAGGGCGCGGCGCGCTGCTACGTCGCCCGCTACGAGGAGAAGGTCATCGGCGGCACCTTTGTCATCCGCTGGAACGGCATCGTCCACTACAATGCCGGATACTTCGACGATCGGGCGCGCGCCTTGCGGCCGAATGTGCTGATCCAGGAGCGGATCATTCGTGATGCCATCGAGGATGGGTTCCGGATCTACGACATGCTTCCCAGCGCGGGATTGGCCAAGGTGGCCGCTTTCAAGGAATCCTTCGGCGGCCGGCCGGTCCACTTCCCTCGCTGGGAGCGGTTGGGACGCGGGCACCGCTGGCGATCGGCATGGCGGCGCCGGCGGTAGGGAGGGGAGGGTCCCGACGATGCCGACCAGGGATGCGTGGCAGTGGCCCTTGCCGGGCGCGCAGCCGGTGCGCGAGGATTACCTCGTTTTCGGCCGGCCCGACATCCGCGAGGAGGAGATCCGCGAAGTGGAGGCAACCCTGCGCTCGGGGTGGCTCGGAACCGGCCCCCGCGTCGCCCGCTTCGAGGAAGCCTTCCGCGACTATAGCGGCGCGCGCTTCGCCATGGCGCTCAACTCCTGCACGGCCGGGCTGCATCTCTCGATGATCGCGGTCGGTGTCACCGCGGGTGACGAGGTGATCACCTGTCCGATGACCTTTGCCTCGACCGCCAACGCGATTTGCCACCTCGGAGCGACACCCGTGTTTGCCGATTGCGACCGGCGAACGCTGTGCATCGACCCCGATGACGTCGCCCGCCGGATCACCCCGCGCACCCGGGCGATCGTCCCGATTCACTTCGCCGGACGGGCGGCCGAGATGAACCGCCTGACTGACCTGGCGCAGGCGCACGGCTTGAAGATCGTCGAGGATGCAGCGCATGCGATCGAGAGCGTTCATCAGGGGCGCAAGATCGGAACCATCGGCGACTGCACGACCTTCAGCTTCTATGTCACCAAGAACGTCATCACTGGAGAGGGCGGCATGGTGACGACCAACGATCCGGCAATCGCCGACTGGATCAAGGTCGCCGGCCTGCACGGGCTGACACAGGACGCCTGGAAGCGCTTCTCCGACGAGGGCTACCGTCACTACGAGGTAATCTTCCCCGGCTTCAAGTACAACATGATGGATCTGCAGGCGGCGATTGGGATCCACCAGCTCGCCCGCATCGAGGCGGGCTGGAAGCGGCGCACACAGATCTGGCAGCGCTACGCGGAGGCCTTCGCCGATCTGCCGCTGGGGATTCCGCCCGAACCTCCCCCGGGCGACCGGCACGCCCGCCATCTCTTCATCATCCTGTTGCGCATCGAGGAGCTGCGCGCGACGCGGGATCAGGTCCTGCAGGCGCTGCATGCCGAGGGCATCGGCAGCGGCGTCCACTATCGCGCGCTCCACCAGCATCCCTACTACAGCAAGCGGTTCGGCTTCCGGCCCGACGACTACCCCAATGCCGCCTGGGCCGGCGAGCGGACGCTCTCGCTGCCGCTCTCGCCTCGGCTCAGCGACCGAGATGTCGAGGATGTGATCACGGCGGTGCGCAAGGTGCTGACCGCGGCGGCGCGCTAGAGACTATTGCGCACCAGGTCTTCCGGGGGGAGGTCCCTGAGAGGGTGGGCCGCGAGTTCCGCAGCGAGCGCGCGAGCGGGAGCGAGGACATGTTCGAGCGGGAGCCCTCTCAGGGACCTCCCCCGAACCAGCGCGAGCGCAACGAGTGTTGGTTGGATCTAGGAGTCCTTGTCAGTGGGCTTGTCGACGGGTCTGTTCGAGGTGGCCTTCCCGTCTTTCTCCCGATCGTCCTCACGAATCCCCTGTTTGAACTCGGTGATCCCGCGTCCCAAACCGCGGGCCAGCTCGGGGATCTTGCGGGCGCCGAAGAGCAGCACCAGAACGAGGACGATGAGTAGGATCTCCGTGGCTCCCAGGGGACCCAGGAGCTGAGCAACAACCGAGGGCACCATGCCGACCTCCTTGCCGGGACGCGCGGGCTCAGGTGGCGCGTGCAGCGACAACCGAGCTTAGCATAGCCTGGTGGGCGCGGTCTAGCGCGTGCTGTGGCCCGCGGATGCATCCTCGAGCGCATCGGCGAGGTCCTGGCCGAGGATGACGAGGACATCCACCGTCGGCGAGGAGCGCTCCTGCGAAATCAGCCGTCCGACCCCCCAGCGCTCCCGGAGAAAGGTAACCACCGCCTCCCCCTCGAGACGCTCGGCGGAGCGCCGCACGACGATCGTCTCCCGGTAGGAATCGGTGTCCGCATTCGAGATGCCGAGCACATCGAACCCGCTTCCGCGGAAGGCCTCTCGCATCCGCGCCGCCAGCCGGGCAACGCCGCAACCGTTGGCCAGATGCAGTCGGATCGGCGGCGCGGCACCGATCGCCGCGTGTCCCGGGGAGGAACGGAAGGGCGCAATCGGCGGCAACGAGCGCCGGCCGGCGACGCGATCTCCGGCCTCCCCGAAACCCTCTCCGCCGGCCGGGGCGACCGCCGGTAGGATCTGGGGCCGCCCCCCCCCCCAGCCCTCCTCACCTGTCTGCCCCTCCTGCACACCACGGGAGGGCAGCAGGCCGAGCAACGAGGCGGCAAAAAGCAACAAGACGACAACCAGCAGGAACTCGAGCACGCCCCGCACGAGCCGTCCCAGCGAGCGATCCCCCCCGCCGCGCGAGCGCCGAGAGCGCCGTGAACTGGCCCGCGAGGCGGATCGGCGGGCGGCGGTCATGACATCACCTCGGAGAGCCGCTTCCACGCTCGGGCCGGCGTCTCGGGGATAAGCTTCAGGCCGGCGAGCAAGGGCAGGAAGCTGATGTCGCCACCCCAACGGGGCACGAGGTGGAAGGCGAGGTGTTCTCCGGTGCCGGAATTGCATCCCATATTGAGGGCATCGAAGGGATAGACGGCGCGCAGGGCGCTCTCGCCCCGCCGCACCCAGTGAGCCAACTCGGCAACCTCCTCCGGGGTCAAGGCGAGCAGCGTCGTCACATGGCGACGGGGAAAGGCGAGCAGATGCCCATTGTTGAACGGCTGGAGAGCCACCTTCAGCCCAGCCAATTCCCCGCTGCCCAGCAGAAGGTGATCGCCACTCGCCGCACCGGCTGCCCGCGCCACCCGTGCGGCGGCGGCGCAGAGCTCACAGGGAGGGGCCGGATTGCGCAGGCGGGAGGCATGCACGCGCTCCACTTCGTAGAGTTGTTCGAGGGTATTGACGCCGAGGATCTCGGCGGCATCGCGGAGATGATAACTGCCGATCCGGCGGCCGGAGCGGTAGAGCAGGCCGATCACGTCGGTCAGATAGAGCTCGCCGCTCGCATTGGCGGGCTGCAGCTGCCCCAACGCGGGAAAGAGATCGGCCGCCTCGAAGGCGATGATCCCGGAATTGATCTCCTGAATCGTCTCCTGGCCCGGAGCGAGATCGCGCTGTTCGACGACCCCGGTACAGAGTCCCGCGGTGTCGCGCACGATGCGCCCGTAGCCCCCCGGGTCCTCGAAACTGGCGGTTAGGATGCTGGCCGCATTGTTCTCCTGGCGGTGGAGCTCGAGCAGCTCGGCAAGCGTTTCGGAGCGCAGGAGGGGCACATCGCCGTAGACCACGAGCACGGTACCGGAGAAACCCGCGAGGGCTGCCCCGCTCGCGCGCACGGCATCCCCCGTACCGCGCTGCTCTCGCTGCAGAACGATCTCCACATCCTCGGTGGCCACCGCCGCTTCGATCTCTGCGGCGCGATGCCCGAGGACGAGCAGGACGCGGTCGGGCTGTAGACCCCGCACCGTATCCAACACGTGGGAAAGGAGCGGTCGCCCCGCCATCGGATGGAGGACCTTGGGCAAATCGGGGGGCATGCGCGTCCCCTTGCCCGCGGCGAGAATGACGACCGCCGGTCCCCTCATGCCTTCCCCCTCGGCAGGCGGATCCCCTCGGCCATCCGTCCCCCCGGCACGTTGATCAGGATGTTGTCGATCAGGCGCCCCACTCCCAACCGCGCCGCGATCGCGATCAGGGTCCGCCCCTCCAGAACGCGCCGTTCCTCGAGGCTCTCGGGATCGACGAGCGCGATGTACTCGATCTCGAACCCGGTGTCCCGGATGATCGCATCGTGCATGCGCGCCCGCAGGCGGTTCGGATCGCGCTCGTTGCCCAGCAGGATCTCCCGCTGCGCCATGCGCAGGGTCTCGTAGAGACGCGGCGCTTCCCGGCGCTCTTGCTCGGTCAGATACCGATTGCGCGAACTCAGCGCCAGCCCATCCTTCTCCCGCACGGTGGGACAGCCGACGACCTTCACGCCGACATTCAAGTCGGCGAGCATGCGTTCCAGGATGATGAGCTGCTGGGCGTCCTTCTGGCCGAGGTAGAGCCGGTGGGGCTGGACGATGCCGAGCAGCTTCAGGACCACCGTGCAGACCCCGTCGAAGTGGCCCGGCCGTTCGGCCCCGCAGAGGCGCTCCGCCATCGGCCCGACTCCGACCCGGGTGGTAAACCCCTCCGGATAGAGGTCGGCAACCTCGGGCACGAAGACCGCATCGACTCCCGCCTCGCGCGCGCGATCCATGTCCCGCGCCAGATCGCGCGGGTAGCGTCCGTAGTCCTCGCCGGGACCGAATTGCAGCGGGTTGACGAAGATGCTCACTACGACGACGCCATTCTGGCTGCGCGCCTTGCGCACCAGCGCGAGGTGCCCCGCGTGCAGCGCGCCCATCGTCGGCACGAAACCGATCTTGCGCCCCTGCTCACGCATCTGCATCGAGAACCGATGCTGGGAGCCCGGGGATTGCAGGCGCTTCATCACGCTGGGGGCGCTCTTGGATCCCCGGGCCTTCCTCTCCCCCGGCGCACTCGCGCCGGAAGAAGCGTGCTTCGCGCGGGCGGGGACCCGCTTCTTTGGTGAGCTGCCGGTCATCATTCGCCTCCCGCTTCTGGCGAACCCGCTCCGCGGGGCGTGGTCCGCTTCGGATCGCATGCTGGCGTCTTCCCACCAGGTCCATAGCTGTGCTCCGCCGCGGGAAACGTTCCCTCTTGCACCGTCCGCACGTACTCCTCGACCGCGCCGGTGATCAGATCGGCGCCCTCGAGAAATCGGCGCACAAACCGCGGACGGAACTCGCCGAAGAGCCCCAGCATGTCGTGCAGCACGAGGACTTGGCCGTCGCACCCAGGTCCGGCACCGATGCCGATCGTCGGAATGCGCAACTGCGCGGTGATCTCCGCAGCCAGCAGCGCCGGAACCGACTCGAGCACGAGGCTGCAGCAACCGGCCGCCTCGAGCGCCGCCGCATCGCGGCGAATAGTCTCCGCCTCGACCGCCTCCCGTCCCCGCACGCCGTAGCCCCCAAGGGCCAGAACCGACTGCGGCGTCAGGCCCAGGTGCCCCATGACCGGGATTCCCGCGGCGACCAGCGCCTCGATGGCCGCCACCGAGCGCGCGCCCCCTTCCAGCTTGACCCCGTCGGCCCGTCCCGCCCGAACCAGCTCGCCGGCCGCCTCCAGGGCGTGGGCGACACTCGGCTGATAGGTCATGAAGGGCAGGTCGGCGAAGACCAGCCCCCAGGGACGCGCACGCGTCACCGCGCGGGTGTGGTGGATCATCTCGTCCAGGGTCACCGGCAGGGTGGAATCGTAGCCGAGCACCACTTGGCCGAGGCTGTCTCCGACGAGCAACACCGGAATCCGGCAGGCGTCGAGAATCCGCGCCATCGTGAAGTCGTAGCAGGTCAGCATCGGGATCTTGCGGCCCGCCTCTTTCCAGGCTGCCAGCCGGGGCACGGTCATGCGCACGGCAGCGGTCATCGTTCCTCCATCTCCTGTTGCGCGCGCCGGAAGACCCCCCTGCCCTCCTCCAACGCCAGCGCCGCCTGCAGGAGTTCCGGCACCAGGCCCGGTTCGGCGATGAAGTCGTTTTCCGCCGCGTGAACGACGAGCACCGGGGCTCCATGGTAGTGATTGAAGAAGTAGGAGTACGCCTCAGCGAGCGTTTCGAGGTATGCCGGATCCATACTGCGTTCGAAGGGGCGGCCGCGGCGGCTGACCCGCTCGAGAAGCACGTCGACGGTCGCCTGCAAGTAGATCACTCGGTCGGGCTTGGGAAGCTTCGCCTCCATCAGCTCGAAGATCTGGTTGTACATTCCCAGTTCTTGATCATCCAGGTTGATGTGGGCAAAGATGCGGTCTTTCTCGAACATGTAGTCACTGATCATCGTCTCGCGAAACAGGTCGCGCTGGAGCAGGGCACACTGCTGGCGATAGCGGCTGAGCAGGAAGAAGATCTGCGTCTGAAACGCATACCCGCGCCGGTCGCGATAGAAGTCACCGAGGAAGGGGTTCTCCTCGACCTGCTCGAGGAGCGCATAGGCGCCGAGCAACTCGGAGAAGCGCTGCGCCAAGGAGGTCTTGCCGACCCCGATGACGCCTTCGACGGCAATGAAGTGCACCTCTGGAACTGCCACCCCTGCCTACCCCTCTCCGTGCAGTTCGGCGTCCGCCTCCCGCGCCGCGGCGGATGGCGCCCACGGCCAGACGCTGTCGCGGTCGCAGGCCAAGAGCATCTCGCGCACGTCCGCCTGGCGCAACGGATGACGCCAGTGGGGCAACAACTCCGCCAGGGGAACGAGGACGAAGGGGCGGTCGTGCAACCGCGGATGGGGCACGGTCGCCCGGGGCCCCCGATGCACGCGATCACCCCACAGGAGCAGGTCGATATCGATCGTCCGGGCCCCCCATCGGATGGTCCGCTGCCGTCCGAGTCGGTCCTCGATCTTCAGAAGCGCCGCCAGCATCGTCTCAGGATCGGCCGGGGCAAGCAAGGCAACGACCTGGTTGAGATAGCAGGGTTGTGTGTGGGGGCCGAGCGGCTCGCTCTCGTAGATTCGCGAGGCGCGCAACACGGTGCCGAAGCGCGTCTCGATTGCCGCTCGTGCGCGGGCGAGATGGCGCGCACGATCCCCCAGGTTGCTTCCCAGACCTAGCGCGGTCCAGGTCCCAGGCGCCTCGCCGCCGGTGATCCCCTGTGGGCCGCCGCTCGCTTGGGGCTTGGTCAATCCCCCCACTCCCCCGAATCGATCTGTTCCCCGACCGCCGCAGCACTACGCCTCGGGTACCGAGAGCTCGACTTCGACGCAACTCAGGTGTGCATCGAAGGGCAGGCTCAGTTTGCGCACGCGCACGACCGTACGGGTCACCGGGAAGCGTTCACCGATCGCCACTCCGATCTCGCGTGCCAGTGACTCGATCAGATGATACTTGCGCCGCTCGCTGACCTCGCGCACGGTTTCGTAGACTCTCTGGTAATCGACGGTCTGCGCCAACTCATCGCTGCGAGCAGCCGCAGAGAGATCGAGGCACAGCTCGACATCGAGGGTCACCTTCTGGACCCACTCCTTCTCGAGGTCCCCGACGCCAAGTCGAGGAAACACCGTGATTTCCTTCAGGCGGATGATATCGTTGCCCATGCGCTAGACTCTCTCGTGACGCGCCAAAGGTAGGCAAGCGGTTTGGGGCACGCAAGGAGAAACGTGTTGGACGGGCCGGAACACCCGGTGCGCCCTGAGCCGCGCGGGACACCCCCGGCACGCCCGGGACGCCGGTCGCGCGGCGAGCTCCGCCGGCTGCGCATCTGGCTCGTCAGTCAGTCCTACCTGCCCTACTACGGAGGCATCACCGAGCATGCCTGGCACCTGACCGCCCACCTCGCCCGCCGCGGCCACGAGGTCCGCCTGATCACCGGCCGCCCGCTGCGCGCCGCGCACCCTGGTGACGATCCCGACCCGCCCGGTGTGACGATCATGCGCACGGGACGCACCCTCCGCATACCGTCGCACGGGGCGCGCGCCTGCGTCACCCTCGGTCCGCGTGGGCCCCTTTCCCCGGAGCCGCTTGCGCCACCCGACATCCTCCACCTGCAGTCCCCCCTCGAGCCCTTCTTGCCCCTCTGGGCTCTACACCATCTGCCGGGGCTGAAGATCGGGACCTTCCACACCGGCGGCAACCGGCCGCATTGGGGCTACCGTTATCTGGCCCGCTGGCTCGAGCGTTCCGCCCGGCGGCTTCAGCTGCGCCTGGCGATCTCCCGCGAGGCGGCGCGCTTCGTCAGCCGCCACCTCCCGGGGCGCTATCGGGTGATTCCCAACGGAGTGGATCTCGATCGCTTCTCGGGAATCGCGGGGCAGGGCGGCAAACCCGAGCCGCCGCGGCGCGACCGTGCGCGGGTGCTCTTCGTCGGCCGTCTGGATCCCCGCAAGGGACTCTGGCCCCTCCTGCGGGCGATGGCGGGAATCGCGGCGGACGGGGTTCGTGGGGCGCCCCCAGCCGAGCTGATCATCGTCGGCGACGGCCCGCTGCGCCCCCAACTCACCCGTTACATCAAGGAGCGGGGACTCCCGGTGATCATGGCTGGAGCCGTCCCCCGCGCGCGGCTCGCCTCCTACTACCGCGCCGCCGACCTCTTCGTCGCCCCCGCGACCGATGGGGAGAGCTGTGGCGTGACGTTGCTCGAGGCGCTGGCGGCGGGCCTCCCGATCGTGGCCAGCGACCTGCCCGGCTATCGTGAGACACTGGGCCCCGACCCGGGGGGCCTCTTCTGCACACCCGGCTCGGATCGCAACCTGCACGCCGCCCTCACCGCGCTGCTGACCGACCCGGCTCGCCGCCGCCGGCTCGCCGCCGCCGGCCGGCGGCGGGCGCAACGCTTCGGCTGGACGAGAATCGCCGCCGAGATCGAGGCGCTCTACTACGAGGCGCTGGCAGAAGCGGAGGCGAAAGGCCTGGGGTCAGTGGAGTGTGAGCCGCGGGCGAAGTCCCGTCTCAGCTATTGAGACGGACGATGCGCAACAACCCCCGCAGCGTCAACGCCTCGTCGACCTCTTGAATGGTCTCCGAGCCCGCCCCGATCAGGGGAGCGAGCCCACCGGTGGCGACAATGCGCGCCGGCCGCCGCAGATCTTCCTCCAGGCGGCGGACAATTCCATCAATGGTACCGATCGCCCCGTAGTAGACCCCCGATTGCACGCTCTCCTCGGTCGTCCGGCCGATGCGCCGCAGAGGCTGGCGGATCTCGACCCTCGCCAGCCGCGCCGCCCGGCGAAAGAGCTCGTCGGCCGAGGTGCGGATCCCGGGCGCGATCGCGCCGCCGACGTAGCGCCGCCCGGGGCGCACGACATCGAAGGTCGTCGCCGTACCGAGATCGACGACAATGGCCGGGAGCGGGCCTCCGGCGACGGCGGCGGCATTGGCGATGCGGTCGGCGCCGATCGACGCCGGATCGGGCACCTCGAGCCGCACCCCCGCCCGGGTGCGGCTCGTGACGACGAGCGGCCGGCGGGCATAGAGGCGCTCGCACATGACCTCGTATTCCTGTGTCAGAGCCGGAACGACCGAACTGATGACGATGCGTCCGGCACGAGTGACGCGCTGATTGTGTCCCCGGCAGAGCGCGGCGATCAGAACGGCGAGCTCGTCGCCCGTGCGGGCCACGCCTGAACTGACCCGACGGAAGGTCACCAGCTCTTCACCGGCGAAGATCCCGAGCACGGTCTGCGTATTGCCGATGTCGATGGCCAGCAGGATATCCCCGGGGGATCGCCCTGCGGACGGTGACTGTGCAACAGAACAATCCATCGTTTCTCTCCCAGCGGGTCCGGCCCTCAAATCGACCAATCTCCCTCCGGTGGGTGCAGCGGGCGCGGGCGGCCTTCCTCGTTCGCCGGCTCCTGCTTCTGCTCCGGCGACCCGACCTCACCGGTCACCGACGACGCCCCCCCCGCGGGGCTCTCGCCGCCCGGGGCGCCCTCATCATCACGATCCTCGGACCCACCGCCCTCGCCCGGGGCGCCCTCATCACGATCTTCGGGCCTGCCGCCCTCGCCCGGGGTGCCCTCGTCATCACGATCTTCGGGCCTGTCGCCTTCGTCCGGGGCGCCCTCATCATCGCGATCCTCGGGGTCGTCGCCCTCGTCCGGGGCGCCCTCATCATCACGATCCTCGGGGTCGTCGCCCTCGTCCGGAGTGTCCTCCGCGCCACGCTTGCGCCGATAGATCATCGTCGAGACCCAGATGCTGACGAAGTAGAGCAAGACGATCGGGACAGCGAGCACGAGCTGAGAAGGACCGTCGCCCGGGGTCACGACCGCCGCCACGATCAGGATCATCACAATCGCGTGGCGCCATTTCGCCTTGAGCAACTCGGGCGTCACCAGCCCGGCGAGGCTGAGCACGGCGATGACCAGGGGAAGCTGGAAGAGGATCCCACAGGCAATCGCCATCTTGACGAAGAAGTCGAAGAGATAGCCCACCGCAATCGCCGGCTGCACTGCCTCGGTGGCGAAGCTCATGAGAATGCGCAGCATGGTAGGAGTCAGCGCCAGCGCCGAGAAGGCCACGCCGATCAGGAAGAGGGTCGTCGACCAGACGACCAGCGGGATCACCAGGCGCCGCTCGTGCTTCATCAGGCCCGGCACGACGAAGCTCCAGATCTGGAAGGAAATGAAAGGCAGTCCGACGGTGAAGGCCATCAGCAGGGCCAGCTTCATCCGCGTCATGAAGGCTTCCAGCGGCTTGATGAACTGGGCCCGCTCGATGGTATGAGCCACCAGGAAGTCGAGGGTCATGCCCGAGACGAACCAGGCGGCAACGGTCAAGACCAGCAGGATCCCGAGACACGAGAGCAACACCGAGCGCAGCTCGTCGAGGTGATCGAGAAACGACATGTCGGCCATGCCCGGCGAGGGGCGCAACCGTGATAGCCAGCGGGGAACCTGCATTGCGCTTCTTCGTGTCCAGGGCCTGAGTCGAGAACCCGAGGAGTCTACGGGATCGAGGTCGGCAGGGGCAAGGCGGCCATTGACAGGCCCCCACCGCGCGCGGTTCTATCGAGGGAGGCCGACTAGACGGCTTGGCACGAATTTCGAGCGTGCGGGGGAGGACAAGCGGACCCCGACAAGGAGGAATGCGGATGCCCCGGGCAACCTTTCTGGGCCACGCGTGCGTGGCCTTGGCCCACGAGCACCACCGGCTGATCGTCGACCCCTTCCTCAGCGGCAATCCGGTGGCGGCGGCCCAGCCGGCGGAGATCGATGTCCAGTACATCCTCGTCTCCCATGGCCATGGCGATCATATCGGCGATGCGATCGCGATCGCCCTGCGCACCGGGGCGACGATCATCGCCAGCTTCGAGCTGGCAACCCTGTGCGCCGGCGAGGGAGCCAAGACCCACCCGATGCACGTCGGCGGGGCCCACGAGTTCGACTTCGGACGCGTCAAGTTGACCATTGCCCACCATGGGGGCGGGCATGGCGAGAACGCCTCCCGCTACACCGGTCCGCCGGTCGGCTTCCTGGTGACCCTCGGGGGCAAGACCCTCTATCATTCAGGGGATACAGGTCTCTTCTACGACATGAAGCTGATCGGCGAGATGAACGACATCGAGCTGGCCTTCCTGCCGATCGGCGACAATTTCACCATGGGCATCAACGACGCGGTCAAGGCGGTCGAATTCCTCCATCCGCGCCGGGTCGTCCCGATGCACTACGACACCTTCCCGATCGTCTCGGCCGATCCGATGGTCTTCGCCCGGCAGGTCAAGGGCGCCGAGGTGGTGGTTCTCAAGCCGGGCGCATCGGTCGAGTTCTGAAGCCCCTGGCGATCCGGTTCGTGACGCGGGGTCCGCGGTAGCGCCCCGCCGCGCGGTTGTTTCAGCTCGTGCCAGCCACCCCGGCCAGGGCGTGGGTTACCTTCCCATCCTCCGAGACGAGCCGGCCCGCCTCGAGCCGTACACTGACGATCTTCGAGATCCCCGGCTCCTGCATCGTCACGCCGTAGAGCGTATCGGCGATTTCCATCGTCAGTTTGTTGTGGGTGATCACGATGAACTGCGTGCGGTCACAGAAGGCGCGCAGCAAGGTGACGAAGCGCTCGATGTTGGCGTCGTCGAGCGGGGCATCGACCTCGTCGAGAACGCAGAAGGGGGAAGGCTTGACGAGATAGACGGCAAAGAGCAGCGCCGTTGCCGTCAGGGCCCGCTCTCCACTCGAGAGCAGCCGGATCGTCTCCAACCGCTTGCCCCGCGGGCGCGCCATGATCTCGATGTCGGCATCGAGGGGATCGTCGCCGCTCAGGCGAATGCGCGCCTCGCCCCCGGGAAAGAGGGTCGTGAACGTGCGGCCGAAGTTCTCCTGCACTTGGCCAAAGGTCTCCGAGAAGAGGCGCCGAGCCTCGGTGTTGATCCGATCGATGGCCGCGAGCAGCGATTCCTTCGACTGGACCAGGTCGTCCCGCTGCGCGCGGATGAAGTGCACGTGTTCCCTCTTGCGCTCGTGTTCCTCGATCGCGAGCACATTGACCGGGCCAAGCCGGTCGCGATCGCGCCGCAGGCGGGTGAGTTCCTCGCGCGCGATCTCCGGGGTGCGCTCCCCGAGCGTCTCGCGCGGGGCGGTCCAGGCAGACGGGATCTCCGGCGCCTTCTGCGCCCCGGCATCGTCGTCTTGGTCGGCGGTCACGGCCGGCGGCGGCGCGGCCCGATCGGATCCGATCAAAAGCGCCTGCTCCTCCAGCACCGCCGGATCTAGGCCATAGTGCTCACCGATGCGTTCGCGCAGCCGCTCTTTCTCGGCATCGATGCGTGCCAACCGAACCTCGTTCTCGCGCAACGCATCCTCGACCTCGGAGAGCTTGCGCCGTCGCTGGCGCAGATCCCCCTCGAGTTCCGAGAGACGATTCTCGAAACGCGTTCGCTCTTGAGCCAGGCGGTCGACATCCTCGCGACGGCCCTCCTTGCGGCGCAGCAGATCCACCTGTTCCCGGTCGAGTTCAGCCAAACGCTGCTTTCCGGCAGCCACGTCGGCTTGCGCCCGGGTACGTTCGGCCTCCATCGTCTCGATCTCCGCCGACGCCGAATGGATCCGCTCGGCGAGCTGCTCGCTGGCCGTCTGTAGATCGCGGCGGCGCGCCTCCACCGCGAGCTCCTTCATGCGGCGCTCGGTGAGCAGCGTGCCGAGACGCTCTTTCTCGCTGGTCAACTGTTCGACCCGCTCGGCGGCGTCCGTCAGCTGTTCGGCGGTGCTGCTCGTCTGCTGGGCGGATTGCTCTCGATCCTGCCGCGATCCGGCCAGCTCGGCCTGCAGGGCCTCGCGTTGCCGCGAGGTGCGCTCGTGCTCCTCCTTCAAACGGGCGCGCTCGTGATCGATGAGCCGTGCCTCCGCCTCGCGATCGGCAAGCGTGCGCCCCAGGTTCTCGAGCGTCGCGCGCCGTTCATCCGTCTCCCGCTGCATCGTGGCGATGCGTTCGAGCGACTCGGCCCGCGCGGCGCCGATCTGCTCGCGCTGCTCGCCCAGCTCGCGGCAGCTCTGGGCGACGACTGCGAGCTGCTCTCCCAGCGCGGCGATCTCCGGCCGACGTTGCCAGAGATGCACCTCCCGCCCCGTGCGGCCCCCGGCACTGAGCCAACCGCTGGCGGCGCACACCTCACCCCGTTCTGTAACCCACAGCAAGCCCTGCCGCCGCTCGCCCAGCGGGGGCAGCGCCGCGCGATCGGCGACCGGAACGATCGTGCCGCGCAAGTACTCGATCAGCGCCGACAACCGCGCGTGCGGGGCCGTGAGGGCATCCGCGGGCAGACCGCCCTCGGTCTGCACGGCTGGAATCCCATCGAGAGGGAAAAAGGTCACCTGCCCGAGGCCTTGTTCGCGCAGCCATGCAACCGCTTGCCAGGCAGCATCTTCCGTCTCAACGATCACCCACTCCGTGAATCCCCGGAGCACGGGCGAGAGGCGCTCGCGCCATGCAGGCGCGATTGTCACTTGCTCGGAGACAACGCCGCAGATCCCCGGCAGCGAATCGGCGCTCGCCAGCAGCCGGGCGACACCTTCCTGGTAGCCCTCGAAGGAAGCCGCCTGCTCATCGAGCAGATGGTGCCGACTCTCGAGGCGCGCCGCCTCCTCCTCCCGTCGCGCCAACCGTCGCGCCACCTCGGTCAGCTGCTCTTCATGGTCGCGCGCCAGTTCCGCCAGACGCTCGCGCTCCTCCGCCCCGCGCTGCTCCTGCCCCGCCAACTCGGCGTGGCGGCTGCGCAGGCGGTTCAGCTCCTCCTCCAGCGCAGCAGCTCGCCCGGCGAAGCTGTCGATCTGGCCGGCGAAGTCCGCTTCGGCGCGGGTCAGCTCGGCGAGACGTGATTCGAGACTCTCGAAACGCTGATCGGAAGCCGAACTGCGGCGGACGATCTCGATCTGCACCTGCTGGAGCTGGGCCAGATGCTCCTTGGCTGCCTGCAGCTCGCCGGTGATCTCCTTCCAGACACGCTGCGCCTCGGCCGCCTCGGACCGCCGCTCGGCTAGGGCGGCGGCGAGTTCTTCCTCCTGGGGAAGCAGCGCCTGGCACTGTTGCTGCGCCTTCTCCCGCGCCGCTGCGCGCGCGCCGATTCGCTGCCGGCGATCGACGATGCCGTCTTCGAGATGACGGAGGCGCTCTTCGAGGACGAGCGCCTCCTCGTGGGCCGCCGAGAGGCGCCCCTCGGCCTCCGTCAATCGTTCCCGCGCGACGGCGATCCGGCGGTCGAGATCGAGCAGCTCTAGCCGCACCTGCTCCTGCTGTGCCTCGAGCTGATGGGTCTCCGTGCGCCAGGTCTCGCGCTGGCGCCCCTCAACGGTCAACTTGCCCGACTCGCCCTGCTCCGCGGCGGCCAGTTCATCCCAGCGCAGCCGCGCCAAGGCCAGGTCGAGGTCGCGGATCCGCTCGGTCAGTCGTCGATACCGCCGGGCCTTGCCCATCTGGTAGGCAAGCGAGCGCACCTCGCGTTCCTCGATCTCGAGCGCATCCTCCACGCGCACCAGATCCCCCTCGACCGCCTCGATCTTGCGCAGCGTCTCCCGCCGGCGCTGTTTGTAGCGGGTGATCCCGGAGGCTTCGTCAAGCAGGAACCGACGCGCGGAATCGCGATCGGCGAGCACCTCATCAATCATCTCGCGCTCGATGACCGCGTACTCGGACGAGCCGAGGCCCGTGTCCATGAAGAGATCGCGAATGTCTCGGAGACGGCACGGAGACTTGTTGATCAGGAACTGGCTCTCGCCGGAGCGGAAAGCCCGCCGCTGGATCGCCACGTGGCTATACTCGGTCGCCAAGCACTGCTCGCGGTTGTCGAGATGCAGGGCGACCTCCGCCATGCCCATCGGCTTGGCTTCGCGGGTGCCCTTGAAGATCACGTCATCGAGCTGCTTGCCGCGGAGATTGCGCACATTCTGCTCGCCGAGCGCCCAGCGGATGGCATCCGAGATATTGCTCTTGCCGCAGCCATTGGGACCGACGACCGCGGTGATCCCGGGAGAGAACCGCAGATGGGTGCGATGGGCGAAGGACTTGAATCCGAAGAGCTCGAGTTTGTCGAGAAGCACACTGCTCTCCTTCCCAGCTGCAGTCACCGCGGCGAATTCCAACCGACTCCCCGCGGCGCCCGGCGCCGGCGCGCTCAGCGGGCCGATTCCGTCACCGGTGGCGCGACGGTACGTCCACTGCCGCCGGCGGAGATGACCTGCGCCGAGGCGACCAGACCGGATGCGACCATGCGGCGCGCCTCGCGCTGCGCTGCTGCCTGTCCGTCGAAATGACCGACGATGACACGGTTCCAGATGCCACGTTGGGAAATGCTGACCGTCACCAGGCGGGCTTCCTCCCCGGCGGCCGACAGGCGGCGCACTTCGCCGGCGGCGCGGTCGGCACGGGAATAGGATCCGCAGAGGACCGCGAAAGGTCCCCTCGCCTCCGCGACCAGGTCGGTGCTCACTGCGTCCCTTGCGGGCGTCTCGGACTGCGCGGGCTCACGCGCCGCGGTGGCACGCGCGGCGGCCGTCGGCGAGGCGGCGGAGGGCTCGGTCTCGGGCACTATCGCCGCTGCCTCGTCGACTTCCCGGGCGTCCGCCTCGGAAGCGGTCCCGGAAATCTGCTCATCCTCGCGCGCGCTCTCCGACCCCTGTGTCGCCGCGTCGGGCAGGATCTCCTCCGCCGGCATCACGGCGGCGGCATCCTCCCCAACCTGCTCGGCGGCAGATCCCGGAGCCGCTCCCGTCACCGGTGCCTCCAGCTGGGCCCCATCACGACCGCTTCCAGGCAAGAAAACCTTCGGGAAGATCACCCCCGCCATGATCAGGATCGCGATCGCCGCGATCAACCACCAGAACAACGGAATGCCCTTACGAGGCTCGGCTATCCGGCGCATCGTGCCCTCTCCTCTTCCTCTTCTGCGGCTCCGGGGACCGAAGGTGCGGGCCCACTCGGCCCGGACCGGGATTTCCTCACGTTGCGCCGGTCGAGACGCCTTCAACGTCGCCGGCGACGCGGTCGTTTCGGCGTGGGTGATCGCCGCCCCCTCCTGCACCGGCGTCTCCCCGGCCGGCGGAGTTGCTTCCCCCGCCTGGGGCGCGGCCGCTCCAGCACGCGCAGCCCTCTTCCGGGCGCGCACTTCGGAACGCGGCGTCTTCCGGTTCGCAGTCCGGCGCTGGACCCCGCCGGTCGGCTCGGGCGTCTCCGCGGCTGCCTCGCGACCTGCCCAGGCCACGCATCCCGTCAGCGCATAGCCCGCTTCGCGCAGGCTCGCCACCCGCGCGGCGATCCACTCGGCGGGCAGATCGCGCCAGGGCACGACGAGCACCGTGGCATCGACCTGTGCCGCCGGCAAGGGGGGACGTTCCTCACGATCCCCGGTGGCGACGAGCAGCGTCGCCGGATCACAAGGACCCGCACCGATCACCCGGCCGGGCCAGCCCAGGAAAACGCCCTCGACGCCGGCCGGCTGCGCCATCCCGCCATGGGGGAACAACGCCGCGATCTCCGCCGCGTGGGCCTCCGCTTCCAGCGGGCGCCCGCCGAGTCCCGCCGGCGGCGTTTCCCCGGGACGGACGATCAGCACCGGAGCATGCCCTGCCACGGCGGCCGCTTCCGCGATTCCCACCACGACGGGCAACTCCTCGCCACCCTGCCCCAGTCCGACAATCCAAATCCGGGTCGCATCCCCACCCAGGAAGCGATAGACGCGCTCGGCGAAGCGTGGATCGGGTGCGAGACCCGCCAGCCCCTCGGTCACCCGCGGGATGCGAAACTCGGCTGCCAGTTCGCCGAGCAGGGGGAGCCCCAGTTCCTCGGCCGCTTCCGCTGCGCTCGGATAGTACCGGTCGGGGGACGATCGCGTATTCATCGACTAGATCTCCTCGGATGCCCCGCGGAACTCCTTCCATCGGTCGGCGAGCAGCCCGGGCAATACCTCCCATTCGTCCTCGTTGAGCGTGCGTAAATCGAGCACTAGGCGATCTTGCTCCAGGCGGCCGACGACCGCCGGAACGCCCAGTCGTAGGTGCCGGGAGAATCCATCCAGTGAACCGCTCAGCACCCGCAGCCCCACGCCGACCGAGGGAAGCTGCTCATCGGGCAGCGCGCCGCCGCCGGCCGCCGAGTCGGTGTGCACGACGGTCGCCTCCACCCCCGGCATCCCTCGCCGCTCCAGCTCATCAATGATCCGTGCGGCGACCGCCTCGAGTTCCGCCACCGGGCGGGTCATCATTCGATAGAGGGGAATCCGATCGAGGCCCGCGTTTCCCCGCACATACTCGAGCAGCGTCGCCTCCAGCGTCGCCAGGTGGAGTTTATCGAGACGGACGATCCGAGCCGCAGGATGCCGACCAACGCGCGCCACCCAAGCGGCCCGTCCGAGGATCAGCCCCGCCTGCGGCCCCCCCAGCAGCTTGTCCCCGCTACAGGTCACCAAGTCGGCTCCCTGCTCGAGCGCCTCCTGGATACGGGGCTCGCCCCGCAGATAGTCTGACGGATGCTGGGCCAGCGCGCCACTGCCGAGGTCCTCGACAAGCGGAATCCCCCGCTCATGCGCCAGCGGCGCCAGGGCCCCGCGTTCGACCGCCGCGGTGAATCCCCGCACCACGAAGTTCGAGGGATGGACCTTGAGGATCAGGCCGGTGCGGTCGTTGAGCGCCGCGGCGTAGTCCTCGACACGGGTGCGGTTGGTCGTGCCGACTTCGCGCAGGATCGCACCGCTGGCCGCCATGATGTCGGGCAGGCGGAAGCTGCCGCCGATCTCGACCAATTCGCCGCGCGAGACAATCACCTCGCGTCCGGCGGCCAGGGCTTGCAGGACCAAAAAGACCGCGGCGGCGTTATTGTTCACCGCCATGGCATCCTCGGCGCCGGTCACCCGGCAGAGTAGATCACGGACATCGGCGAGCCGCGAGGTGCGCCGCCCCGTCTCGAGGTTCATTTCCAGGTTCGAGTACCCAGCCACCACGCGGGCAACGGCATCTTGCGCCGCCGGGCTCAGCGGCGCCCGGCCCAGGTTGGTGTGAATCAGGATCCCGGTGGCATTGAAGACCCGGCGCAGGGGGGGACGGACCAGATCCGCCGCGGCACGCTGCACGCGCGCGGCCAGCGCCGCCGGTGTGATCTCCGAGGCGGAGAGACCTCCCGCACGCACTTCCCGCCGCACGTCGGCGAGTGCTTCTCGAATCAGCGCGACCCGCACCTCGTGAGAAAGCCTTTCCCGCAGAGAGGCGAGTTCGGATGTCGCGAGCAGTGTGGTGACCGATGGAAGGCAACGCAGCAAGGCCGCCACAGGGTGTCCCTCGTCCCCACGGCTCATGACGCGCCTCCCCCGCTGACCTCATCGAACCGATCGAACACCATCGAGTAGGAGGCCCGTCCCTGGGTGATGCTGCGCAGGTCGGTCGCATAGCCGAACATCTGGGCCAGGGGAGCCCTCGCCCGCAGGATTTGCAGGTCCCCCTGCACTTCGGTGCCGAGCACGCGGCCCCTACGCGCGGCGAGTTGCTGATGCACGGCCCCGACGAATTCCGAGGGGCAGATGATCTCGAGCCGCATCACCGGCTGGAGCAGGATGGGATGGGCATGGCGGCAGGCATCCCGGAATGCGCTCAGCGCCGCGTTGCGGTAGGCGAGATCGCTGGCATGCACTTCGTGCGTCGCGCCGCCCACCAAGTGGACGAGGATGTCGGTGGCCGGATAGCCATAGCGGATCCCCGACTCGGCCCCGCTGCGGGTGACCTCCTCGATCGCCGGAAGGTATTCGTCGGGAATCGCTCCCGGGGGAAGCGAGCTGCGAAAGACGATCCCCGCTCCGCGCTCCAGCGGTGAGACTGCGATGACCGTCTGGCCGTAGTGCTCACGCCCCCCGGTCATGCGGGCGAATTCGCCCTCGGCGCGCGCCGTGGTGGTAATCGTCTCCCGGTAGGTTACCTGTGGCTTGCCGAGCCGGATCTTGAGACCGAACTCGCGCACCAGGCGATCTTCGAGCACTTCGAGATGCAACTCACCCATGCCTTTGATGATCCGCTGGCCGGTGTTCTCGTCCCAGCGGACTTGAAAGGTCGGGTCGTCGGCCGCGAGATGCGTCAAGGCAAGTTCGATGCGGTCTTCCTCACCCGCGGTGCGCGCCTCGAGTGAAGCCATCACCACCGGCTCGGGGAAGTGCATCGACTCGAGAGTGATCGGATTCTGCGGATCGGAGAGGGTGTCCCCGGTGCGCGAAACCTTCAGACCAACGGCAATGCCGATATCGCCCGCCAGCACCTCTTTGACCCGGCTCTTCTTCTCCCCATGTGCCCGGTAGACGCGCGCCACGCGCTCGCACCGATCCTCGCGGGGATTGTAGACCGTATCCCCTTCGGCCAGGCGTCCGGAGTAGAGCCGCAGATAGCTGATCCGCCCGCGGCCCCCCTCCCCCGAGGCGGTATGGGTTTTGAACACCAGCGCTGCCAGTGGCCCCTGCGGATCGACCGGCCGCTGCTCGATCTCGCCGGTGGTGGGATGGCTCCCCGTCGCGGGGGGCACCTCGTGCGGCGCCGGGAGGAAATCGACGACCCCATCCATCAGCAACTGAACCCCGATGTTGCGCAAGGCCGCTCCGGAGTAGACCGGAACGAAGTGACGGCGCAGCACACCGAGGCGAATGCCGCGGCGCAAGTCGTCGGGCGCCAGATCCTCATCCGCAAGGAACCGCTCGATCAACTCCTCGTCCTCGGCGGCGACCGTCTCGAGCAGGTGTTGGCGGCCCTCGGCCGCCGCAGCCGCCATCTCCACCGGGATCGCCCGACGCGTGAATTCCCGCCCCTGGCTCTCTTGATCCCAGACGACCGCCTCCATCGCCATCAGATCGACGACGCCGGCAAGTCTCTGCTCCGCGCCGATCGGCAACGTCAACGGCAGGGGCGTCGCCCCGAGGCACGTGCGCATCTGGTCGAGCACACGCTCGAAGTCAGCGCCGACGCGGTCCATCTTGTTGACGAAGACCATGCAGGGAACGCGGTAGTGCTGGGCCTGGTGCCAGACCATCTCCGATTGCGGCTCGACGCCGCCCCGGCCACAGAGCACGACGATCACGCCGTCGAGCACGCGCAGCGAGCGCTCCACCTCCGCGGTGAAATCGACGTGCCCCGGTGTGTCAATCAGATTGATCTGGTGGCCGCGCCACTCGACGGTGATCGACGCGGCGGTGATCGTGATCCCGCGCTCGCGCTCCTGCACCATCCAGTCGGTGACGGTACTGCCGTCATCGACTTCACCCAACCGGTGCGAGGCCCCGCTGTAAAAGAGCATCCGCTCGGTGGTGGTCGTCTTGCCCGCATCGATGTGGGCGATCACCCCGAGATTGCGGATCAGCTCGAGCCTGTTCTTGCGTGCCATGTCCGCCTCTCAACTTACAGCCTAGCCAGTGATTATGACGCCTCCCCTCGCCTTGTCAAGCGGCCGGATCCACCGTATACTCCCCAAGGGGTCGGGAGGCAAAGGCTCCCCGCTCCCGGCGGCTCCTGTCAGGCCGCGCGCGCCCCCACGGGCGAAGGGACGAGCGGATGATTCACGCGGGCCGCCCTTACGGCGAACTCGAGCAAGCCTACCGTAGGCGTTTCTGGAGGGCGATGCTCCTCTCCGCGGGGATTCACGCCCTGCTCACCCTGCTTCTTCCACCCAGCTGCATCCCGGCGCCCTTGCGCCCCGAGACTGTCGGCTACCGGAAGACCCAGCGTATCGAAAAGACGCTGGCCCCCGCCGACTTCCCCGAGGCGGCGGTTCGCGCCGCGGCCGATCGCCGCCTCCGCGCCGGCGCCCTCGAGTGGGTCGAGTTCGTCTATGACGACGCTCCACGCCCCGCGCGCCCCAACCGCCCCCGGCCCCAGGTGCGCATCGGAGAGATCGTGCCCTGGCCGGCTACCGAAAAAGTCGTCATTCAACTCGACGAGAACTTCGCGCCGCAACCGACGACGTTGCCAAAGTCGAGAACCTCCAACTTCGCCATCCGCCACATGGTGGTTCCCGACTATCCGGAGGCATCCCTGGAGGCCGGCATCGAGGGGCCTCTGCGATTGAAGGCCCGCGTCGATCCGCAAGGCAGCGTGCAGGAAGTCGTGGTCATCTCGAGCGCCGTCGATGTCTTGTGTGAAATCGCCGCGAAGGAGGCGCTGTACCAGTGGCGCTTCCACCCACTGACGGTCAATGACCAGGGCATCTGGTTCAGCGTCGTCGTTCCGTTCCGTTTTCAGGTGCGCCGTTAGGCTCCCACTCCGACCACTCGGCCGCGCCGCGTGGGCGGATCACCTGCTCCTCTTCTCCAGCCTGGAGGTAGAGGATCGGAACTGCCTGGGCGGCGGGAACCGGAAGCCAGCGCCCCCGTCCTCCGCGTCGGCGCGGGCGCACCGCCTCCTCGAGTTGCACCGTCAACGCCTCGGGACAGTAGGCGCCCGCCTCGACCGCCCTTCCCACGAGATCGAAAGCCAGCCAGCCCCGCCGCGTGAAGTCGTCGGGCTCGCTGTTGTAGAGCAGGCGATGGCGCTGCGCGAAATCGAGCTCCCCGCGCCCCGGCACCGGCGCGTAGGCCTCACCGGCGAAGAGGGTCAACAACCCATACTCGGCGGTCACCTGCCGCACGATCTCCTCCCCGAGGGGGGCGGTTCCCAGGAAGGGGCCCAGAAACCCGCCATGGGCCCAATGGGAGAGCAGGGCGACCATCTCCCGCTCGCCGCCGGGGCAAAACATCGCATCGAAGGAGATGATCGAGTCGGCCAAGGTCGCCGCGACCATCTCGCTGAAGTCGGTCGTCCCGGGACGGTAGGCGCGCTCGAGGACGATCGTCATGCCGCGCTGGACGGCCTGGCGGCGGAAGATGCGCACGCGTTCAGCGCTCGCGGGGTCATCCGGCCAGAGGAGGGCGAGCCGGCGCACGCCGAGGCTGTCGGCGGCATACTCGACGACCGTCCGCAGTTGATCCGTTGGCGCCATGGTGCAGGCATAGGTCCCCGCTCCGAGATGGCGCAGGGTCGTGTCCGTGGCGGCGGGCGAGATCAGCACGGCGTTGCGCTCCTGAAGGTAGCTTGCCGCCATCAGAGTATTGAGACTGAAAATCTCCCCGATGAAGACGCGCACGCCGGCATGGTAGAGGCGGGCCAGCTCGGCGAGACAGCGCCCAGGATCACCCGCCGTGTCGGCGATCTCGATACGCAAGGGAAAGCGCGCGTCCGCATTGTGCGTGCGCCGGGCGAGATCGGCGCCATTGCAGAGTGAGATGCCGAAGCGCGCGTAGGGCCCATTGAGGGGAGCCAGAACCCCAACGGTGAAGAAATCCTCCGCCAGAGCGGCCGCCGGATCGCCGGCCCAGCCCATCTGGAAGGGCACAACCAGACCGGGGCAGCGGGCCGCGGCCAGCGCCCAGGCGCGGGCGCTCTCGTGCCCGTGACCGCGGCGCTGTTCCTCCTCGGCATAGCGCGGCAAGGCGGGACAGAGCGACGTGTTGCGTGGGTACTTCCAGATCAGATAGGCGGTCTCGGACGGCACCATGCGCCGCGAGAGCAGATCGGCAAGCACCGTCCCACTCTCCCGCGCGGCCTGCGGTCCCAGGCGGGAGAAGGTCAGCCACCAGTCCGCCGCCGCGAAGTAGCGGCCCTGCCCTTGCATCGCGCGCGCTAGGAGCCGCACCCAGGAGGCATCATCGATCTCGAGGCGGGCGGATCCCGCCAGCGGCCGCAGAATCTGAAGCGCCTCGGCGAAGTGTCCCAGCTCGACCAAGGCGGCGCCGATGATCTGACGCGCCTCGCGCTCGTGCGTCGAGTCGGGGCTCTCGAGCGCCGGGCGAGCGGCGCTGATCGCCTCGGCGTACCGGTCACGATGGAACGCCCGGCGAGCCTCGTCGAGCGGATCCGCCGCCGTGGCCGCCCCGGGCGCGAGGGCGACGAGGGCCACGAGAGTGACGAGGCCGAAGCCGAAGAGCCATCCTATCCGGAGCCGCCGAATCCGGAGGCCGGCGATTGCCGTACGCACACACCACCCCGATCGCTTCGCGCAACTCGGCACCGCCCAATGAGGCGAGATCCGTGCAAAGCCGCTTAGAAGCGGAACTTCCCGAAATCCTTCGGATCGAGCCTCTCGATGAACTCCTTCAAGTCTTCGGCCCGCTGCTCGTCACTGGCATCGGCCGCCTCGCTTGTCTCCAGAAGCAGGTTGTCGAGTTCGCTCGAGAAGAGCTTCGCCTCAACGTAGATGCGGGCCTTCGCCTTCAGCGCCAGGGCGATCGAGTCGCTGGGGCGGGCGTCGATGCAGAGGATCTCGCCCCCATGGTCGAGAAAAATCTTGGCATAAAACGTGTTGTCGAGGAGGTCACAGATCTCGACCCGCCGCACCCGGGTCCCGAGGCCCTTGAGGACGCTCTTGAGCAGATCGTGCGTCAGGGGCCGCTGGAACTTGCGCCCGGCCAGCTCCATGGCGATGACACTCGCCTCCTGGGGACCGATCCAGATGGGCAGCTTCCGTTCACCCGCGGCGTCCTTGAGGATCACCACCGGCACGCGGTTCTTCTGATCCACCGCCAGGGTCCAGACAACGACCTCGACCAACACGGCTCCTCCTCGCTTCGCCGAGGCCCGTCGGCGACCTAGGGGCCCGTAGAGGGTTGCTCGGACGATGGCGCGACCTCGGCCGGGGCATGTTCCCCGGAGAAGGTTGCAAGCATCGTGCGTGCCGATTCGGCCAGTTCGTGCCCGGGATGCTGCGCCAAGAAGCGCTCGAAGGCCTCGCGGGCGCGGGCCCGGTCGTTGAGGGACTCGGCGTACTCGAACCCGATCATGAACAGGGCCTCGGCCTTGCGATCGCCCTCGGGGAAACGGGAAACGATCTCCTCGTAGAGCGTGATCCGCTGTTGCGGATCCGGACCGCTCTGCGCCGATTCGAAGAGCTCCTCGTCGTTCATCTGCAGGTAGTAGAAACGCTTCAAGGCGCTCTCGAAGAACTTCACCCCATATGCCTGCTTTAGCGAGTCGATCACATTGCTGTAATGCTCCGCCTGGCGGGAGCCGCCGATCTTCTCCTGAATGCCGTCGTAGACCTCGGCCAGGGGCTTGGCATACTCGGGGCGCTGCGCCTCGACGCGCAAGATGTGCCAGCCGAGCTCGGTCCGAATCGGATCGGAGACCGCCATCGGCTCAAGCGCCTGCAGCGCCTCCCCGAGAGCAGGATGCTCGTTGGGCAGGGTCGGCCGCCCCGCGGGCTGATAGCCCGGCATGCGCCCGCCATGCGGCCCGGACCGCGAATCGACCGAATGGGCCTTGGCCAGCTCGGCGAAGTCGGCCCCGGCGCGAAGCTGCCCGGCCAGGTCGCGCGCCGCGGATTCCCGCTCCACCAGGATCTGGCGATACCAGATCTGGGCGGGCACGGTAAACTGGTCGACGTGCTCTTCGTAGTAGATGCGGATCTCTTCCTCGCTGGGCGACGCCTCGGCGAGAATCGCCTCCTCCGCGTTCACACTCAAGATGTAGGATCGGGACAATGCCATCATGCGCAGGACGTCCGGATCCCTGTCGATCCCGCGTTCGCGGGCGTAGCGGATCAGGCAGCGCTCGACGGCGCCCGCCTTGGCGATTTCCTCGACCTGGCGACCGAGGGAGGCCCCCTCCTGCGGCATCTGCGGATACTGGAGGCGGATCTTGTGATAGAGCTCGCTGGCGGTGATCGGTTCTCCGGAGACTTCCGCCACGACCAAGTCGCCGCCGGCAAGCTCCGGTGCTGAAAAGTCGGCCGGCGGGGTGTCGGAATCGGCGCAGCCGAAGGCCAACAGCCAGAGCAGCAGCCCCGCAGGTCCCACGAGCCCGATCTGCGCAATCCATCTGCGTAGGGAAGACCCCGGCACGCGCCATACCTCCTTTGCCCGGAGTCGCGGGGCGTCCCGCGGCCGCCCCCGGACTACTGTTTGGTCACCCAAACCTTGAGAGGAACAGAGATCTCGGGGTGGAGCTTCACATTGATCTTGTAGACACCGAGGACCCGCAGCGGTTCCTCGAGCTGAATGCGACGCCGTTCGATCTCAAGGCCCTGGGCATGCAGGGCATCAACGATGTCTTGGGCCGTGACGCTGCCGAAGAGCTTCTCATCCTCCCCGACCTGCGCGGGAATCGTCACACTCGCCGCGGCGAGTTGCTTGGCCAGACCCTCCGCATGGTGACGCTCCTGCTCACCCCGGCTGCGTCGCACCCGTTCCGCCTCCGAGAACATCTTGGCTCCGGTGCTCGTGGCCGGTAGCGCCAGTTTCTTGGGCAGCAGAAAGTTGCGCGCGTATCCCCGAGCGACTTGCACGCGTGCGCCCCGCTCGCCCAACCCCGCGACGTTTTCTAAGAGGATCAGCTCCATCGACTCGCCTCCCGATGCCGCCGATGCGGGACAGGCGCCCCGCAAGGTCGGATCATCGCCATGGTACCGAACTAGCGATAGCTGTCATTGACGAACGGAATCAATGCGAGGGCCCGGGCCCGCTTCACCGCCCGGGTGATCTGCGCTTGATGCCGCGAGCAGTTGCCCGAGATCCGCCGGGGCACGATCTTGCCACGGTCGGTGATCGCCCGCATCAGACGCTTCTCGTCCTTGTAGTCGACGCGCTCCACCCGATCGAGACAGAGCTTGCACACCTTGCGCCGGGGTACGCGCGCGGTCTTCTTCTTCGGCATCGCCTGCTACTCCTCTCCGCGGAGGTAGCCCCCCGCATCTCGCCATCGCCGGGCGGCCGGGGCGGCCGGCCGAACGGCGCTACTCGGATGTCCCGGAACCGGACGCGGCATCGCCGGCCGCGGATGTCTCTCCAGCCGAGGTCTTCTCGGCGGCCTCCGGTTGCTCGACTGCCGCCGATTGCTCGACTGCTGCCGGTTGCTCGACTGCTGCCGGTTGCTCCCTCGCGACGGTCTCGCGTTCGGCGGGCCGTTGCTCGTGGGTCTCGCCTCCTCCATCCCCACCGGCCGGTCCGCGTCCGCCGCGGCGGAAGTGACTCCGCTCGGTGCGCCGGTCCCGGCCGCGGTGCTCGGGCGGATGAGGTTCCCCATCGCTATGGACCGTCAAGTGACGGAGGACCGACTCGTTGAGCTTGAAGCGCCGATCGAGCTCCTTGAGCACCTCGGGACCCGAGCGGAAACGGATCAGCGTATAGATCCCGTCCCTGGTCTTGCGAATCGGATAGGCGAGCTTGCGGCGGCCCCACTTGTAGACCCCGGTCACCTCGCCTTCGGCCCCCTCGATCGTCTGCTTGACCTTCTCGATCTCTTGTTCGATCCCCGCCTCGTCGACCTGCGGGTGCAGGATGAAGACGGTTTCATACTCTCTCACCGATGACCCCCTTTGGCCTCCACCGTCTGCGGCCCGGCGCCGCGGTACGGCCCACCGAGCAGACCCAAAGCTACCTATTTAGCCGCATTGGACGGCCGGTTGTCAAGTCTGGCGACGCGCCCCCGCTCCCGTTTTCCCGCAACTAGAGCCCCAGCAGCGGCCCGACGAGCTCGTGCAGCCGCAGGATCAACGGGGTAAAGACGAGCGAGACGATCGCCATCAGCTTCAGCAAGATGTTGATCGACGGGCCCGAGGTGTCCTTGAATGGGTCGCCGACGGTGTCGCCCACGACGGCCGCCTTGTGCGTCTCGGACCCCTTGCCCCCCAGATTACCCGCCTCGATGAACTTCTTGGCATTGTCCCAGGCCCCACCCGCGTTGGCCAGCATGAGGGCCATCGGGACCCCGGTGATCAGCGAACCGATCAGCAGGCCCCCGAGCGTCTGGGGACCGAGAACGATTCCCACGACCAGCGGAATCAGCACCGCCAGGGTCCCCGGCAGGACCATCTGCTTCAGGGCGCCGCGGGTGGTGATGTCGACACAGCGCGCATATTCGGGCTGCGCCTCGCCCTCCATCAACCCGGGGATCTCGCGGAACTGGCGGCGAACCTCCTCGACGACGCGGAAGGCGGCATCCCCCACCGCCCGCGTCGTGTCGGCGGCGAAGAGGAAGGGCACCACGCCGCCGATGAGGAGCCCGACGAGCACGCGGGGATTCACCACATCGAGAGTCAGGGCGCTCCCCCTCGCCTGACCGACCGCCTGCATGTAGGCGGTGAAGAGCGCCAGCGCGGTCAGCGCTGCGCTGGCGATGGCAAAGCCCTTGGCGATCGCCGCCGTCGTATTCCCGGCGGCGTCGAGCGCATCGGTGCGCTGGCGCACCTCGGGGCCCAGGTGGGCCATCTCGGCAATACCGCCGGCGTTGTCGGCGATCGGGCCGTAGGCGTCGACACTGACGGTCATCGCGGTAATCGCCAGCATGCCGACGGCGGCGAGCGCGATGCCGAAGATGCCGACCAACGCGTGCGAGCCGAGAATCGCGATGGCGATGACAATCATGGGCAGCACCGCGCTGCGCAGCCCGATGGCGAACCCGGAGATGATGTTCGTCGCTGCGCCGGTGCGCGAGCTCTCGGCAATCGCCCGGATCGAACGACCCGAGGTGTAGTACTCGGCGACAAAACCGACGATCATGCCCGCCACCAGCCCGAGGAAGGCCGCCAGGAAATAGCGCACCCCCATGTTGGGAAAGGCGAGCAGGGTGACGATCAATGCGCCGGCGGCGAAGAGCACGGCCGCAGACATCGTGCCCATACGCAACGCGATCTGGGGATTGCCACCCTCGCGCGTGCGCACGGTGAACATCGCCAGCAGCGAGGCGCCGATGCCGATGGCGACCAGCGCCATCACGTAGCCGATCGCCTCGCTCACCGAGGGCAGACCGGCGGCGGCCACCTTGGGAAAGACCGCCAAGGCGATCACCAACGAGGAGACGACTGAACCGACATAGGACTCGAAGAGGTCGGCACCCATCCCGGCAACGTCGCCGACGTTGTCGCCGACATTGTCGGCAATCGTGGCGGGGTTGCGCGGATCGTCTTCAGGAATGCCCACCTCGACCTTGCCGACCAGGTCGGCGCCGACATCGGCCGCCTTGGTATAGATGCCACCCCCGACACGGGCGAAGAGCGCGATCGACGAGGCCCCCATGCTGAAGCCGGCCACGATGGTGATGGCTTCGGTCATCCCGAAGAGTGAGCTGAAGAAGTAGAAAACCAACGAGAGGGCCAGCAGCCCGAGACCGGCGACGGTGAAACCCATCACCGCCCCTCCGGGAAAGGCGACACTGAGCGCCGCATTGAAGCTGTGGCGAGCCGCCTCGGCGGTGCGCGTGTTGGCGCGGGTGGCGATCTTCATGCCGAAAAAGCCACAGATCATCGAGCTCACCGCGCCCACCAGGTAGGCGATCGCCGTCTTCCAACCGAGCCCTTGGATCTGCGGATCGCTGATCCCCACCGCGAGCACCACGACCAGGATGGCGATGAAGACGAGCAGCGTCGAGTACTCCCGCCGCAGAAACGCCATCGCCCCCTCGTGCACCGCATCGGAGATGCGCACCATCTCTGCGGAGCCAGGATCCTTGCGCAGCACGCGCACCCAGGCGACCAGCGCCGCCACCAGGAGCGAGAGCGCTCCCGCCGCGATCGCGATCAGGGTCGTCCTTGGAGCATCCATGCTTGCCCCCCCCTCTGCGAACCCATCAATAGCCCGGTGACGGGCCCGCGTCATCCCGCCCCACTTCACCCGCCGGAGAATCCCATGGCACCGCGAGCCCATTGAAGCGGTTCATCGCCGCCGCGAGCCCCGCGGTCAAGAGCACCCGCAGCGCCGCCACCGCGCGGGTGATCATCACATCCATCCGGCCCCATTCCTCGGGCGAGAAATCGCCCAGGACATGATCGACGGCGCCCGTATCGTCTTCGGGTCGCCCAACGCCGATGCGCATGCGCGCCACCGAGGCGGGAGCCAGGGCGGCCAGCAGCGACTGCAGCCCCCGATGCCCCCCCGCACCTCCCTCGGGCCGAATGCGCAGCCGCCCGAGGGGCAGATCGATGTCGTCGAGAACGACCAACAGGTCACGGGGGCCGGCGCCGCTGCGCAGCAAGGCTGCGACGATGTCCCCGCTGCGGTTCATCCAGGTCAGGGGACGGATCAGGCGGTGCTCCTCCCGGCCCACGCGCACGCGACACTCCTCGGCATCACGCCGCCGACGCCAGGGGGAGCGGCCCCATTGCTCGCGGGCGGCATCCAGCACGAGGAACCCCGCATTGTGCCGGGTCCGTTCGTACTCCGCGCCCGGATTGCCGAGTCCCAGAACGATCACGCACCTTGATCCTGCGCAACGCCGCACCCGCCGGGGGCGCGGGACGTTCGGAACCGCGGCACACGGCAGCGGCCCCGCTCCGCCGGTCTAGGAGGTGCTTTCGCCTTTCGGCTCGGCAGCCTCACCCTCGGCGGGCTTCTCCACATCCTCGCCAGCCGCGGCGGCGGCGGCAGCCTCTTCCGCAGCCTCTTCTTCCATGGCTGCAGCGCTGCGGCCATGCACCGCGACGACGACGCGATCGGGGGGCGTGATGATCTTCAAGCCCTCCCGCTGGATCTCCGCGGCATGCAGCGACTGCCCCAAATGGAGCGGGGTCACATCGACCTCGATGTAGTCGGGCGCCTCACCGGGCAGACACTCGATCTCCAGCTCGCGCAGGACATGGTCGAGGAAGCCGCCTTCGTTCTTCACCCCCTCGGCGATCCCGGTCAGGCGCACCGCAACCTCGATCTGCACCGGCCGGTCCATCGAGATGTGCAGGAAGTCGACGTGCAGAGCGCGCGAGGTGGCCGGATCGCGCTGGACTTCCTTGATCAGGACCTTGAGGCCCTCTTCCGGGCCCTGATCAAGCTTCAGATCGATGAGCACGGTCCCCTCGGCCGCCTGCCGCAAGACACCGTCGAACGAACGCGCCTCGATGGCGATCAGAACGTTCTCACCGCCCGGCCCGTAAACCACCCCGGGCAAGTAGCCCCCGTCGCGCAGGCGATGCGCCGCGCCCTTACCCTTCTCCTCACGGGTTCTCCCCGCTAGTTGCACCAGAGCCATGGACCCTCAACCTCCTCCGTCGCGTTGTTCCTAAGCTAGTTGAACAGGCCGCTGAGCGACCGTTCCTCATGGATTCTGACGATCGCCTCGCCGAAGAGATTGCCCACTGAGAGCACGTGCAGGCAATCGCCCAGCTCCTCACCGGCAACCGGGATCGTATCGCTGACCAGCAACTCCTTCAGCTCCGCCGCCTTCAGGTTCTCGATCGCCGGGCCGGAGAAACAGGGGTGGGTGCATCCGGCATAGACGTCGCGCGCACCTCGCTCGCGCAGAGCTTTGGCGGCGTTGCGGATCGTGCCCGCGGTGGAGATCAGATCGTCAATCAGGAGCACATTCTTGCCATCGACACTGCCGATGATCTCCATCGTCTCGGAGGCATCCGCACTCGTCCGTCGTTTGTTGACGACGGCCAGAGAGGCGTCGAGGCGTTTCGAGTAGGCGCGCGCCACCTTGACCGCGCCGACATCGGGCGCGGCCACGACGAGATTGGGAATCCGCAGCTCGTGAAAATAGCGCGCCAAGACCGGCTGCGCATAGAGATGATCGAAGGGAATGTCGAAGAACCCCTGGATCTGCGCCGAGTGCAGGTCCATCGTCAGCACGCGGTCGGCACCGGCGATGGTGATCAGATTGGCGACCAGCTTCGCCGAGATCGGCGCGCGCGGCCGGTCCTTGCGGTCCTGGCGCGCATACCCGAAGTAGGGAATCACCGCGGTCACCCGGTCGGCGGAGGCCCGGCGCGCGGCATCGATCATGATCAGCAGCTCCATCAGGTTCTCTGCCGGAGGATGAGTCGGCTGCATGATGAAGACGTCACAGCCGCGGATGTTCTCTTTGACCTGGACATTGATCTCCCCGTCGGAGAAGCGCCCCACATCGACCTCGCCGAGAGGAACGCCGGCGTGCTTGGCAACGCACCGGGCCAATTCCTGATTGGCGTTGCCCGAGAAGACCCGCAGTGAATCGATCATCGCCCTCGACTCTCCCCCTTGCTCACCGGCGGCTTCGGCCGCTGCTGGGGCGGGAGGATTCGAACC
>JAGMBO010000026.1 GCA_023129715.1 Candidatus Eiseniibacteriota bacterium
GTGCCTTGCCACTTGGCGACGCCCCAAGAACCAAATGGGTGATTCTATGATTTCGCGGCCCCGGAAGCCAATGGGAAATCCACTCCGCGCCATTCCCTGACAGGGGGGACCGGCCGCTCGGCTGCCCCGCTACCCGAATGCAGGGCTGCCGGTGCCTTTCCGGAGCACAGAAAGAGGGCCGCCCAGCGGAGATCCGCCAGCGGCCCATCATCGGGCTGGCATGCCTCCGGATGACCCTATTCCACGAGCACTTGAGTCTCCACCTCTTGCTGGTAGCGACTCAGGACCTCATCCTCCATCCACCGGCGCGTCTCGTTGTTGATCGGATGGGCAATGTCTTGAAAGCTCCCATCCGGTCGCTTGCGGCTGGGCATCGCCACAAACATGCCCTTGTTGCCCTTGATGATCTTGAGCCCACGGATGACGAAGCAGTTGTCGATCGTAATGCTGACAAAGGCTTTCAGCTTCTCATCATCCCGAGGCGAAACGCGAACTTCCGTGATCTTCATGGACTCACCACCTTGCCTCTGATTGGCCAACCATCACGGTCCGAGGCCCACCTCGTCACAGTCACCGATGGCCAGCCAAGCCCCTTGGCCCACCTCCTTGTGAGCCGTTGCAGCGCCCACTGTCACCTGTTCGTCTCGATCCACCCCCTTGGTACCGGTGCGGCCAGGAAGACCGTCCAACCCCGTGCGCCTGCTTCTCTGCGAGCCCGGACAGCGACATCGGGATCGGGACACAACCCGACCCAGGCGGATCCACTTCCTGCGAGAACCACTCCGGCCATTCCTAGGCCGAGCATCCACGCCTTGATCTCACCAGCCTCGGGACGAATGGCCATGGCCGCAGGCTCGAGGTCATTGAACATCGCCCTCAGCACACTGGAAAGATCTCGCTTCGCTATGTTTCCCAACAACATCCTAGATTCCGGCCCCGGCGAAGTCAACCCCGATCTCACCCGCGCGTACACCGCGGAAGTCGCCAACCCCCACGGCGGCTTGACGATAGCCCAAGTGGAAGGCGGCAGGCAGGGCACCGGCTCGGTCCGCTCGCCCCTGCCCCGGCACCGCTGGGCGCCGCCGCGGATGAAGAAGGGCACATCCGAGCCGATCTCGCCCGCCAGCTGCTCGAGATCCGGGGGGCTCCAGCCCAGTCCCCAGAGTTCGTTGGCTGCACAGAGCGCACAACCCGCGTCGGCGCTGCCCCCACCCAGCCCGGCTTGGGGGGGAATGCCCTTCTCGATCACCACGCGCATCCCCCGGCGCTCTCCCGCCCGCGTCCGCAGGCGCGCCAGGGCCTGGTAGACGAGATTCTCCTTCCCGGAGGGAACCTCTGGCGCGGCGCAGTCGATCTCCAGGTCGGGGCCGCCGGTCACTTCGCATTCCAGCCGATCCGCGAGATCGATCGATTGGAGTCGCGTGTCGAGCTCATGGAAGCCGTCGGGGCGCCGTCCGAGGATCGCCAGGTAGAGATTGAATTTCGCGTAGGCGATGAATGTGCGGACCATCATGCCTCCCGCCGCTGCCAGATGCCTGGGCACCCTAGCCGAGGTACAGGATCCCGAGGATCGCCGCCCCCCACAGCACGACGTTGGCCAGCAACGGCCCGTCACGGAAAAGCAACTCCGAAGGCTCCCCACCCCGTCCGCGGCGGTAGACGAGGTAGAGGTAGCGGAAGACGCCATAGACGACGAAGGGGATTGTCAGGACCAGCCGCCCCCCGGCGACGTGCTGCGAGGTGGCCGGAGAGATGGTGTAGATCGCATAGGCCAGAATCGTCGCCCCCGTGACGACGGAAACGAGTTGGTCGAGAAGTTCCGGCGGATACTCGGCCAGGGTCGAGCGATGCAATTCGGCCTCGGTCGCCAGGGTGACGCGCTCGTGCCGTCGCTTGCCGACCGCGATGAAGAGCGCCAGGAAGAAGGTGCAGACGAGCAGCCAGGGAGAGAGCTCCGGCCGCGGCGCCAGTGTCTCGACCCCGGCCACGGCGCGCAAGACGAAGCCGACGGCGATCGCCATCACGTCGAGCAGCACCAGTTGCTTGAGCACCAGGCTGTAGAGCAGGTTGAGCAGCAGGTAGCTCGCCGCCAGGACCCCCATGGCCGGCCCGAGGAGTAGCGAGAGCCCCAGACCCCCGACGGTCAGGAACGCGACCAGGCCCCATCCCAGGGGAATCGGAATCGCACCGGCGGCGAGCGGCCGGCGGCGCTTGCGGGGATGGATGCGGTCCCTCTCGATATCCTGTAGATCGTTGAAGACATAGCCCGCCGACGAGAGAAGACAGAAGGCAGCCATAGCCGCAACCGCGCGAACGACTTGCTCAGGATCGTTCACCTGATGGGCGAAGACGACACCGGCGAGGACGAAGAAGTTCTTCGGCCACTGCCAGGGCCGCAACTCACGGACCAGGGCACCGATCACCCCACTACCCTCCCTACTCGCAGACCGCGGCGCCCCGCAGCGCTCCTGCCCCCCCCCGGCTCACGCCTCCCGCTGGCGCAGGAAATCCCCGAGGCCCTCCCGCCAGTGCGGCAGGGCATGTCCGCAGGTCATCTCGAAGGCGTGCGTGTCGAGCACGCTCTGCCGCGGGCGGCGCGCGGGACGTCCCCAGGCCGCGCTCGAGACCGGCTCGACCCGTTTCGGATCGCCTCCCGCCGCGGAGAGAATCTCGCGCGCGAAGGCGCACCAACTCGTCTCCCCGGCCGAGGCGACATGGTAGCTCCCCGGCTGCGGCGCCGCCACGATGGCCGCCAAGGCCTCAGCCAGATGGGGCGCATAGGTCGGCCGGCAGACCTGATCGTCGACGACCCGCAAGCGCCCCTCCCCGGCGGCGGCGCGCAGGATCGCCTCGGGGAAGTTGGCGCCGCCGCTCCCGAAGAGCCCCGAGGTGCGCACGATGATGTGCTCCGGAACCAGTGCGGCGAGGATCCGCTCGGCATTCAGCTTCGACCAGCCGTACACGTTCAGCGGCGCCGGGTTGTCATACTCGCGGTAGGGGCGCCCCAACTCGCCGTCGAAGACATAGTCGGTCGAGACCAGCAGGACCCGCGCGCCGATCTCACGGGCCGCGAGGGCGACATAGCGGGTTCCGAGCGCGTTGACCTCGTAGGCCCGGTCGGGATGCTGCTCACAGGCGTCGACCTGGGTCCAGGCCGCCAGGTGCAGGATCATCTCGGGACGCTGGGCAAGCAGACCGGCGCGCACGCCGGCGAGATCGCGCACGTCGAGATCGTCACGGTCGGTCCAGACGATGTCGTGGCGCGGCTCGAGCTGCGGGCGCAACGCTGCGCCGAGTTGGCCATCGGCTCCCGTGACCAGGATCCTCATCGTCTCACTCCTCCGCGAGCGCGCTGCGCAGCAACCGGCGGGCTTCCGCGAGCGCGGCGGGCACTCGGGAACGATCCCGTGCCCCGCCCAGGGCCATGTGTCCCCGCCCGCCCCCAGTGCCACCCGTGACCGCGGCCACGCCGCACACGATCTCATCGGCGCGCACGCGCCCCTCGGCGACGAGATCGTCGGTGCCCACCGCGAGGAACATCGTCTTCTCACCGATCGGCGCGGCTAGCACCGCTGCTCCGCGGCCCAACCGCCGCCGCACGCGATCCCCGAGTTCGCGCAGGGCGGCCACCGATTCAGCGGCCACCTCACCGACGACGTAGCGCCCCCCGGCGACAATCTCGGCGTCGGCGACGAGTTGATCGACCTCGGCGGTGCCCTCGCCCCGCCGCGCCCGCGCCAGGGTCTTCTTCAACTCGGCCGTCTCGGCGAGCAGCTGCTCGACCTTTGCGGGCGCCTCGTCGATCCCCACCCCGAGCAGGCGTCGCAGGCGCCCCACCCCCGCGCGCAGCGTTTGCACGTGTGCCAGCGCCGGCAGCCCGCAGGCCGCCTCGATGCGTCGCGTGCCGGCGGCCACGGCGCTCTCGTCGAGGATCAGCAGCACACCGATTTCGCCCGTGGAGGCGACGTGCGTCCCGCCGCACAGTTCCTCGGAGAACCCCTCGACGCAGACGCGGCGCACGCGCTCGGCGTCGTACTTCTCACCGAAGAGCGCGGTGACACCGTCGCGGATCGCCTCGTCGTAACCCGAGAAGCGGACCCGAACCTTGCGATTGCGCAAGATCTCTCGATTAGCGATCCGCTCGACCTCGTGGCGCTCTTCCGGGCTCAGCGCCGCGAAGTGGGTGAAGTCGAAGCGCAGGCGCTCGGAAGCCACCAGGGACCCGGCCTGCGCCACGTGGCTACCGAGCACCTGGCGCAGCGCGGCCTGCAGCAGGTGCGTCGCGGTATGGTGGCGTTGAATGCCCGCCCGGCGTTCGTCATCGATGACCGCCTCCCACGGGACCGTGGGATCGGCAAGCCGCTCGCGTGCCCCGGGAGTCAGCTCGACGACGTGGCGCAGCTCGCCGCCCTCGCGCAGCGTCTCCCGCACCGCCAGCCGGGTCTCACCACTGCGCAGCGTCCCCGTATCCCCCACCTGCCCGCCGGCGGCGCCGTGGAAGGGGGTCTGATCGAGCACCACCAGCGCCTGCGGGGGATCCCCCTCCAGGGCGGCGAACCGCATCACCCGGGCATCTGCGGCCGACTGCTCGTAGCCGAGGAACTGCGAGTCGGACCCCTCGCGGACGGTCTGCCAGGTCAGCGACTCATCATCGGTGGAGAAGTTCGCCGCCGCCCGCGAGCGGTTCTTCTGCTCGGCCATGCAGCAATCGAAGCACTCCATGTCGACGTCGAGTTCCCGCCCGGCGGCCATCTCGGCGATCACCTCGCACGGCAGGCCATAGGTGTCGTAGAGCAAGAAGGCTTCCTCACCCGAGACCGTACGGGGCTCCCGCCCGGCGACTCGGTCGAGGAGATCGGCCAGCTTGGCCAGCCCCGTCTCGAGCGTCGCCCCGAAGCGCTGCTCCTCGCTGCGCAGGGCGAGCACGACCCGGTCGCGGCCTTCGCGCACTTCCGGATAGGGGGTCTCCATCAACGCGACGACCTGGTCGACGAGGCGGTGGAGGAAGGGGGTGCGCATCCCGAGCCCATGGCCCTGCACCGCCGCGCGGCGGATCAGGCGGCGCAGCACATAGCCGCGTCCCTCGTTCGCCGGCAAGAGCCCCTCGCTCATCGCGAAGGTCAAGGCACGCACATGATCGGCGATCACGTGCAGGGCGACCTCGTGGCCCTCGTAGGCGACGCCGCAGATCTCCGCCGCGGCCGCGATCAGAGGCCAGAAGAGATCGGTATGGAATATCGTCGTCTTGCCCTGAATCACCATCGCCAGCCGCTCGAGACCGATCCCGGTGTCGATCCCGCGGTTCGTCAGCGGCAGGTCGCGGCCATCTTCTTGGCGGTCGAACTGCGGGAAGACGAAATTGCCGACCTCGACGAAGCGGTCGGTCTCATCGCCGGGGCGGACGTCGGGGTGCTCGGGGTCGAGCTCGGGTCCGAGATCGAAATAGAGCTCGGAGCAAGGCCCGCACGCTCCCGTGCCCCCGGCCGGTCCCCAGAAGTTGTCCTCGGCGCCCAGGCGCACGATGCGCGTCTCGGGCAGCCCGATGACCCGGCGCCAGATCTCGTAGGCCTCGTCGTCCTCCTGGTAAACGGAAGCCGAGAGCCGCTCGGGATCGAGCCCCAGGACCTGGGTGAAGAGCTCCCAGTTCCAGAGGATCGCCTCTTTCTTGAAGTAGTCGCCGAAGGAGAAGTGCCCCAGCATCTCGAAGAAGGTGTCGTGGCGGGGAGTGCGCCCGACGTCCTCGATGTCGGTCACCCGCAGACATTTTTGAATGCTGACCGCCCGACGGTAGGGCAGCGCGACGCTGCCGGCGTAGTACTTCTTGAAGGGCACCATCCCGGCGGAAGTGAAGAGCAGGGTCGGATCGTCGAGCGGCACCAACGGCGCGCTCTTGACGTATTGGTGGTCCCTGGCGCGGTAGAATTCGAGAAAGGCCGCGCGGATTTCTTGTGCACTCATCGCCATGCTCGACTCTCTCCCCCTACCCATCCTCATCAACATCCGCGGGCCAGCGGTCCGCGCCGCTCTGCCGCAGCTCGGCACCGTCTTGCGGCGGGTCCACATCGCCCTGCGGCGACTCGCGGGTCAACACCTCGAGCACCTCGCGGATCACCCCGGTATCGAATCCGCGCGAGGCGAGGAATCGTCCCCCGCGCTGCCAACGCTGCTCGACCGGCCAGCGGACCCAGCGTCGTTCCAGCGCGGCGCGGGCAAGCTGCATGTCATCCCAGGGGGGATCGGAGTTCGCCAGCGCCTCGACGGCCAGCTCGCGCGCGACCCCCTTGACGATCAGTTCACGCAGCACCGCACGGCGCGCCAGGGGATGCAACCGCTGGCGATCCCTCAAGTAGAGCCCGGCAAAGCGCCGGTCGTCCACCAACCGGGTGGCGGTCAGCTCTTCGAGCGCCGGGGCGATGCGTTCCGCCGCATGTCCGCGCCGCGTCAGGTAGCGAGCAACTTCCTGCCGGGTGCGCTCGCGAACGCGCAGGAAGCGGACCACATCGCGTTGCAGGCGGGCCCGGCCCGCCTGCAACGTCTCCGGTTGCCGCTGCGCCTCGGGGAGTGCTTCCCGTGGACGCGATCTCACGCTCCCTTCTCCCGGCCCGCCCGGCTGCGGCGTCCGCCCCGGCCGGGGGCGCCGCCGCCGCTGGCCGCCGCCGTCTCGGCGTGCCGTCCGTTGCCCCCCTCCTCACGCTCCTCCGGCGCGGCGCCGGTGGCGGCGGGGGGCGTCTCGGGCACCAGTCCCATCTTGGCGCGCACTTCACCATCGAGACGCTTGGCGAGATCGGCGTTTTCGCGCAGGGTCCGCCGGACGTTCTCGCGCCCCTGCCCCAGCCGCTCGGCGCCGTAGGAAATCCAGGTTCCGGCGCGGGTGAGCAACTCGAGCTCGATGCCCAAGTCGATCAACTCGCCGGTGCGTGAGATCCCCTCATCGAACATGATATCGAACTCGGCCGAGCGGAATGGCGGCGCGACCTTGTTCTTGACCACGCGCACCCGCGTGCGGTTGCCGACCACCACATCGCGCTCCTTGATCGAGGCAATCCTGCGGATGTCGAGCCGCAGGGAGGAGTAGAACTTCAGGGCATTGCCCCCGGAGGTCGTCTCGGGGTTGCCGAACATGACCCCGATCTTCATGCGGATCTGATTGACGAAAATCACCGTAGAACGCGACTTGCTGATCGATCCGGTCAGTTTGCGCAGCGCCTGGGACATCAACCGCGCCTGCAGGCCGACATGGGCGTCGCCCATCTCGCCCTCGATCTCGGCGCGGGGCACGAGCGCGGCGACCGAGTCGATGACAATCATGTCGACCGCCCCGCTGCGCACGAGCTGATCGGCGATCTCGAGCGCCTCCTCCCCGGTGTCAGGCTGGGAGACGTGCAGATTCTCGATGTCGACGCCGATCAGCTTGGCGTATGAGGGCTGCAGGGCATGCTCGGCGTCGATGAAGACCGCCGTGCCGCCGACCGCTTGGCACTGCGCGATGATACTCAGCGCCAAGGTCGTCTTGCCCGAGGATTCGGGACCGAAGACCTCGATCACCCGCCCGCGCGGAATGCCCCCGACGCCGAGCGCCTGATCGAGACCGATCGATCCGGTCGAGATCGCGTCGCGCTGCAGGCTCGGCGGGTCGGCGCCCAACTTGACGATCGAGCCCTTGCCGAACTGCTTCTCGATCTGGGCGATCGCGAGATCGAGCGCCCGCGCCCGTTCCTTGGTCACATCGGCAGTCATCGCTTCTTCCCCTCTCTGTGGAGACCGTCCGGAAGCGGGCCTACTCGCACCGCGCCCCGGCTGCGTCGATCGGCGTGTATTGGGGGCCGGTAGGCGTCAAGACGCTCTTGAACAAGACCATCCGCTTGATGCTAAAAGGCGCCTCCGGCATTGTCAAACGCTCGCTCAGCGACTCCCAGGCAACCCGTTCGCCCCGCCGGACCCGTCCCAGGGTGACATGTGCGGCAAAGGGTTTGTCGGTCCGTCCAAAGCCGGCGCGCACCAGGCGGCGCTCGACCTCGCGGGCGGTTGCGCGCAGCGCCCCGGAAGGATCCTCGAGGCCGAGCCAGATCACCTGGACCCGGCGGAGAGAGGGAAACGCCCCCAGCCCCGTCCAATGCGTCTCCACCGCCTCCCAGACTGCCTCGAGGTCCTGCACCAGGCGGCGCGCCCGCGCGAGGCGCTCCTCGTCGAGGGGACCAAAGAAGCGCAGGGTCATGTGCAGATTCTCCGGCGCCACCCACTTGACCGCCCGCGGCGCGGTGCGCGGGCGCAGGGCGGCACTCACCTCGGCGGCCGCCGCACGCGCCGCCGCCGGCAAGGTAAGTGCGAGGAAAGTGCGCGTCCGAGCACTCATCGCAGGCTCCCTCTCCCATCCCCCGCCGCAGGCGTCAGGACAAACCGGCGACGCGCTCTTCGTGCGGTGCCAGCAGATCAAGACGCTCGAGCAAGTGGAGGCGTAGCGTGTTCAGGGCCAGCGTAACCGAGACGTCCTGGATCATCTCGCGGCTACCGCCCAACAGATAGCGGAAGCTGCGCTGGCGGCGCCGTTCACTGAGTCCGAAATAGACCAAGCCGACCGGCTTCTCGGGACTGCCCCCCGTCGGCCCGGCGATCCCGGTCGTCGCCACGCCGACGGAAGCGCCCAGCCCGCGCCGCGCGCCGAGCGCCATGGCCTGGGCCGTCGCGGCGCTGGCCGCGCCCTGGTGTTGCAGCACCCGATGGGAAACACCGAGCAGGGTCTCCTTGGCGGCGTTGCTGTAGGCAACGACATCACCCAGGAAGACCCGCGAGCTGCCCGGCACGCGGGTCAGGGCGCCCCCCAGAAGGCCCCCGGTCAGCGACTCGGCGACGGCCACGCTGAGCGCGCGCTCGGCGAGCAGGGCGAGCACCTGGGCCTCGAGGCTCTCTTCCCCCACCGCGTAGACCAGCGCTCCCAGCCGCTCGCGCAGCCGCTCCAGGGTCTCGGTGAGCGCGCGTTGGGCGGGCGGATCATCGGCGGCGTTCAGGCGCACGTCGACGCGTCCGGCACACGGCAGATAGGCGACCGTGACCCGCTCACCGAGCAGGGGCTGGACCTCCTGGGCGAGGGCCGTCTCGGGGATCCCGACGACGCGCAGGAGATGAGTCGGCCGCGGCGCGCCGAGGCCGGCGTGCCGCAGGCGCGGAATGACTTCCTCGCTGAGCATCGCGCGCATTTCAGCGGAGACCCCGGGCAGCGCGAAGAGATGACGCCCCTCGATCTCGAGATGGAACCCGGGCGCCAGTCCCACTCGGTTGGCCAGCGCGTGGGCCCCGGCCGGGAGCAGCGCCATGACTTCCGCCGCAGGGCTCATCACCCGGCCGCGCGCCGCGTGCCGGCTGCGGATCTCGGCGAGCAGCGACTCCCGCAGGGTCAGCTTGCGGCCCAGCAACGAGGCGATCACCCCACGGGTCAGATCATCGGGGGTCGCTCCCAGGCCGCCGGTTGTGATCACGACCCTGTTGCGGCCCAGGGCCAGGCGCAGCGCCTCACCCACCGCGCTGCGCTCGTCGGGAACAACGACGTGGCGGGCGACCCGCACCCCCTCCACGGCGAACGCTCGCACGATCGGCACCAGATTGGCCTCGACGGTATGGCCGGCGAGAATCTCGCTGCCGATTGTGATCACTTCTGCCGCCATCTGCGCCTCGCACCTCACGGATGGGGCCTGTCGCCTTAGCAGCACCGTGGGCGACTCGGCTCAGAAGCCGGGAACCAGCGCCTGCAGCAGTGCCAGCAGGCCGCACGCATAGGCCCCGGCGGCGATATCGTCGACCATCACCCCGAGCCCGCCGGGCAGCGACTGAAGCTGGTAGACGGGGGGGGGCTTGATCACATCGGCCGCGCGGAAGAGCAGGAAGGCGACGGCCAGATGGAGCCCATCCCAGGGAATCAAGAGCGCGGTCAAGGTCATCCCGACGACCTCGTCGATGACCACGGCACGCGGATCGTGTCCATAGTGCTGCTCGGCCCGCTCTGCCGCCCAGGTGCCGGCGATGGTGATGATCAGCAGGATCAACGCGAGCCCCCCCAGGCGCGCCGCGCCGGGGGGCACGCCGAGCACCCAGAAGAGCATGACGAGCAGGAAGGAAACGTAGGTCGCCGGAGCGCCGGGCAAGAAACCGACCCCGCCGGCGGTTGCCAGCGCCCGGGCGACACCCCAGCCCCGTTCGGGCGATGGGCTCTGCCGGTCGAGATGTGTCATTGCGGCCTCGCTGCGTCTGTCGTCCCGCTCATCCGGGTCTCGCGTCCTACCGGAGCGCCGAGTTCCGAGAACGTCAGGCCGAGGATCGTGCGCAGCGTCTCGCGTACGCCCTCGCCCCTCTGCGCCACGCTCTCCTGGACGGGGGCCCCATCGCCATTGAGCAGCCGGTCGAGTTGCTCGCGCGAGACCGCCCCGGGCAGGTCCCGCTTGTTGTATTGAAAAACGAGCGGCACCGCCGCACGAGAACGGCCCTGGCACGCGAGATTCTCGCGCAGGTTGTCGAGACTGTGCCGGTTGGCGAAGAAACGACGCGGATCGCTGTCGGCGACGAAGACGACCCCGTCCACGCCCTGAAGCACGATCCGACGGCTGGCATTGTAGCGAGGTTGCCCCGGAACGGTATAGAGATGGATACGCGTCGTAAGCCCCCGGACCCGACCCAGCTCGATGGGAAGCAGATCGAAGAAAAGCGTACGCTCCCCCACCGTATCGAGACAGGTCAGCTCTCCCCGCCGCGCGGGGGGCAGGTGGTCGAAGAGCTGGCGGAGGTTGGTCGTCTTGCCGCCGAGGCCGGGGCCATAGTAAACGATCTTGCAGTGCAGCTCGCGCCGCGCGACATGGATGAAGGCCATCGTCCCGACCGGGCCTAGAAGCGGGGGTCGAAGAGTCCTTCCACCTGCTCCAGGGCCTCCTCGTTGAATGCGTCCCCGAGTTGCTGGATGCCCATCTTCGGCCAGGTCAGGCCCGCTGCGATCGTCTCGCCCATCCCGGGAAGCGCCCGCCGCACGGCATGGCGCACGAGCCCCAGGGTCGTCTCCCGATCGTAGACGAGAGCCAGGATCGTGCCGGCGGTCACCTGGGTCAGGTAGAGGGAGTGTTCCTCGCCCTGGTGGGAAACGCTGTGGAACTGCTCTTCGCCCAACAGGCGGGCCAACTCCCGCGTGGCACAGAAGTCGGCCGCCAGCAGCGAGACGAAGGTCGTCACATCGAACTGGGGGCTGTCCCCGACCAGGGTCAGAAGCCGCCCGGCGGAGTCCATCAGGAAAACCGCACGTCCCTGTGCCCTCTGCCGGAGGTGATCCAACTGCGCCTGGAGCCGCTCGAGATCGCCGCCGAATCCCTCCCACCGGAGCTGCACCATCGTCATATCTCCCATGATGCAGATCAAACCGGTGGATGCCCTCCCGGATACCACCCGTCTGATCAGCTTATCTATGGGGAGTATCCTCTAGCGTGTCAAGGAGAAACGGGAGGGGCGGCACGCGGCGAGGCACGGTCCGGCGGGGGCCGGGAATCAGGCGTCCTTGCGGCCCTCGAGAGCGCGGATCAGGGTCACTTGATCGGCGAACTCGAGCTCCGATCCGACCGGCACGCCCCGGGCGATGCGGGTGATCCTGCGCCCCGCCCCCGTCAGCAGCTCGGCGATCGCGTGGGCGGTCGCCTCACCCGCTGCGGTGGGATTCGTCGCCAGGATGATCTCGCGAAACGCCCCCTGCTCGACTCGTTCGCACAGAGCGGGAAAGCGCAGCTCTTCGGGCCCCACGCCGTCGGCAGGTGAGAGCGCCCCGCGCAGGACATGATAGAGCCCTCGGTAGTGGCCGGTGCGCTCGAGGAGGATCACGTCGCTCGGCTCCTCGACGATGCAGAGCTGCGTGCGATCGCGCTTGGGATCGGCACACAGATGGCAGGGCTGGGTCTCGGCGATATTGCCGCACTCGGCGCAGATCCCGACGCGCGTGCGCACCTGCTCGATCGCCATGGCCAGGGCAAGCGCCTCCTTGGCCGGCACCCGCAGGAGGTGGAAGGCGAGCCGGTGGGCGGTCTTGCCTCCGACGCCCGGAAGGCGGGCGATTTCCCGGACGAGATCCTCGAGATGGCGGGAGCTGTACTGCATGGGTCGCGACGTCCCTGCGCGAAGGTTCCTAACCGGAAAAGAGTCCCGGGACCGAGAGCCCGCCGGTGACCCGGCCCATCTCGGTGGCGACGATTTCCTCGATCCGCCCACGGGCCTCGTTGAGGGCCGCCACGATCAGGTCTTCGAGCATCTCGACATCGTCGGGATCGACGACTTGGGGATCGATCTTGATCGAGAGGACCTCCTGGCGGCCGTTGGCGGTAACCTTGACCATCCCGCCTCCCGAGGTCGCCTCGACGGTCCGCTGGGCGAGCTCCTCCTGGACCTTCGCCATCTGCGCCTGGGTCTCCTGGAGCTGCTTGAGCATCTTGGTGAAGTCCTTCATCCCGATCTCCTCTTCTCGCGCGAGTCGGTGCCTCGGCGGCCCGTCCCTCTCCACCGCGCCCGTCTCAGCGGGCAGGGCCGATGATATCGCCGTCGATCATCTCCGCAATCTTGCGGATGCGCGCCGGCCCCGCCGGCGACTCTGGAGGGGCTTCCTCGTGGACCTCACCCGCGGTCTCTTCCCGGCGGCGCGGCCCCGGCTCGTCCGCGGGGGCATCCTGGAACTGGAGTCCGAGCGCCTGACCGAAGGTCTCCTCGATCAGGCGCAACACATGCCGTCGGTTGCCGGGCTTCTCGATCTGCTCACGCTTGAACCCGTTGGTATCCTCGAGCCGCACGACCAGGCGTCCCCCCGTGATCTCCACCGCCTCGCTCTCGTGCAGGCAAGAGGCGAGGAAGGCGCGCCCCCGCCGCAATTCCCCGAGCATCCGCGCCCAGTCAGCGCCCAGCGATGAGCTCGCCGCCCCCTCACGGGGTTGGTGGCGGGCTCCGCCGCGCCCCGGCTGCCCCGCACCCGACGGCTCCTCACGCGCCTCGCCGATCGCCTCCGGCGGCGGCCCGCTGCTGCCCCGCCGCGGCTCGGCGCTCCCCACGGCGCCCCCTGGAGCGGCGGGCCGAGAAGATCCCCGGGCCGGGGTCGCGGAGGGCTGCGGCCCCATCTCGCGCAGCTGCGCGAGCAGCACGGTCAGATCGACCGCCCGCGGGAGACTCGCCATCTCGACCAGCGCGACTTCCAGGTGGACGCGACCGTGAGGCGAGCGGCGCATGCGCGGCACCGCATCGAGCAGGATGCGCAGCCAGCGCAGCGCATCGACGGGCCGGATGTCGGCGACCTGCTCGACCAACTGGGCGCGTTCCTCCACGGTCGCCTCGACGGCGGAGGCCAGTTCGCTGCCCATCGCGATCAGCAGAACATTGCGGAAGTGGTGGATCAGCTCATCGGCCAATTCCTGGAGGTTGAACCCTTCCTGATAGGCGCGGCCGAGAGTCAGCAGGGCGCACCCAGGATCCCCGGTGGTAATCGCCGCCGAGATCTCGAAGTGGAACGCGCTGCCCGAGAGTCCCAGGATCTCCTGGACCTGCGCGGCGGTGAAGGGCCCCGCTCCGGTCGCCGCCACCTGGTCGAGCAGGGTGAGGCTGTCGCGCACGCTCCCCTCGGCCTTGCGCGAGATCAAGCGCAGCGCATCCTCGTCGATGCCGATCGACTCGGCGGTGGTAATGCGCTGCAGGTTTCCGCAAAGCTCATCGATGGTCAGCCGGCCGAAGTCGTGACGTTGACATCGGGAGAGTACCGTCGCCGGCACCTTCAGCGGCTCGGTGGTCGCCAGGACGAAGTAGACATGCGCGGGAGGCTCCTCGAGGGTTTTCAGCAGAGCATTGAACGCGTCGGTGGTGAGCATGTGGACTTCGTCGATGATGTAAACCTTGGTCCGCACGCTCGCCGGCGCGTATTTCACACTCTCGCGCAGTTGGCGCACGTCGTCGATGCCGCGGTTCGAGGCCCCGTCGATCTCGAGCACGTCGAGGCAATGTCCCTCGGTAATCGCCCGGCAGGCAGCGCACTCGTTGCAGGGTTCCGACGCGCGTGGGTGTTCGCAATTGAGCGCCTTAGCCAGAATGCGAGCCATCGACGTCTTGCCAACCCCGCGCGGCCCGGTGAAGAGATAGGCGTGACTCAAGCGGTCGTTCTCGATGGCGCTCTTGAGCGTCAGGGCGACATGCCGCTGCCCCACGACATCGGCGAATCTCTGGGGGCGCCACTTGCGCGCCAGCACCAGGTAGCTCATCGTCGCCTCCGCTCCTCTCGCCGACGCTTGCCGACGATCGATGTCCCGACCGCCGGATACGTGTAGGAACCGTGCACCCTGCCTCGCTCGCCTATCCCTTCCCCCACATCCGGCTGGTAGCTCGGACCAGGATGTTCTGCGGCACCCGGCAGTAACCGCTTACCGCTGCTACCTCCCGGTCCTGACGGGGTTCACAGGCCGCCGTCGCGCAGAACCTGGCCTTCAACACTCCTGGCCGAAGAGAAGAAAAGGAATCGGGATCTCAACAGGGACTTCGACCCCGCTATAGCGGATTGCGGGCAACAGGGCACCGCTAACTCCCCGCCTAGCACGGTTCCATAAACCGTGGATCCCTGGATGGACAGTGGAGATGAGCGGACTCGAACCGC
>JAGMBO010000027.1 GCA_023129715.1 Candidatus Eiseniibacteriota bacterium
GCTCTCCCAGCTGAGCTACATCCCCGACAACTGCTCCGCTGCCCCACGTCGCACCGGGCTGGCGGACGCGCGTCCGGAGGATGCCGGCGCGCGAGCCGCATCCTCCGGGCCACGATCCCAAACCGGCGGAGAGACTGGGATTCGAACCCAGGAGACGCAAAGCGCCTACACGCTCTCCAGGCGTGCTCCTTCGACCACTCGGACACCTCTCCTCGAGACTTATCCGGTCGGGTCCGACCGACACTCGCCGCCCTCCCTGCGCCGGGATGCACGACTAGGTGCGGGGCGTATCACCAGGCCCGGACGCTGCGCGCAAAGAGCGGAAGAACCCGCGCATCAGCTCGGCCGCCTCTGCAGCAAGCACTCCCGCTTCAACCTGCAGAGTATGGTTCAAGCCCCGGATCGCCGTCAAGTCCAGCCGGGAACCGCAGGCCCCGAACTTCGGTTCCGCAGCGCCGAAGACGACGCGTGCCACCCGCGCCTGGTGGAATGCGCCCATGCACATCGTGCAGGGCTCGACGGTCACGTAGGCTGTTGTCCCGGACAGGCGCCACGAGCCGCGCGCTTCCGCCGCGGCCGAGATCGCCAGGATCTCCGCGTGCGCGGTCGGATCCTGCAGCGTCTCCACGCGGTTGCGCCCGCGGCCGATTATCCGCGCCTCGTCGACGATGACACAGCCAACCGGCACCTCCCCCTCATCGGTGGCACGCCGCGCCTCGGCGAGCGCCGCGCGCATCCAGCGCTCATCGAGATCCCAACCGTCCTGCTCCAGATTCAACCCATTCCCCCTCACCCGGCCAGCGCGGCCGCCAAGGCGGCCGCCACCGAGCGAGCCACGACGTCGAAGTCGGGCGCGGGCAGCTTGCGCGCGGCCGACTGAACCGTCTCGGCGCGCAGCCGCTCGCGCCCGCGACTGGTCAACTCGCGGGCATCAGTAATGTCCTGCTCGAGCGATTCAGATGCGACCGTCTCGGCGGCGCGCGCCTTCCAGGCGCGGCGACCGTTCGCCGCAGAATAGTAGGCCAGACTGGCGGCAACCCGGGTGACCGAGGACTCACCAGTGCCCTCGGAGGCCTCGACCTGGGTCCAGTCATCGACCTGGCCGACCAGCACGCCCTGGATGCCGACGGCGGCACAGAGCTCGGCAAGCTTGAACTTGTCGACCTTCTGACTTCCGCGCCAGAAATCGCGGACCTTGCCCAACAACGGTCCCACATCCTCCGCCTGCGCCCGGCGCGAGAGCTCGCGCCGGGGGAGCACGACAAAGGGGTAGGCCTGCCCCAGCAGCTGGTCCTCCAAGATCGGCTCGACAACCTGCACCGCCGCGTCGCCGGCCATCCCGCCGGAGAAGGCGAGGAATGCGACCGCATCGAGGCTGTCGGGGTGGAAGTCGGAGGAACGCAGCACCTGGATCAGCGGCCCCTCCGGCCTAGGTTGGCAAGCCATGGCGCAGAGCATGAGCAGGGTGAGAAAGGCGGGCCGCAGCCACCGCATCGTGGAACCTCCATGCGCACGAGTCACTGAGGGGGATGCCCGGCCGGGGGAGTTCTTCTCCCCCCACCTGAAACGGAGGAAACAGCGCGCCCAGGAGGACTTGAACCCCCAACCTTCTGATCCGTAGTCAGACGCTCTATCCAATTGAGCTA
>JAGMBO010000028.1 GCA_023129715.1 Candidatus Eiseniibacteriota bacterium
GTCCTTCGGCGTCGGGGAACTTCGGGCTAGACGATGCAATCGCCTAATGGCACGCTAACACTCGAGTCGCTCGAGATCCTCGCTGAGCGTGGCGGGGGAAGCTGGAGACCATCCCGGCGAACGCGCACCAGCGACCGGCGCCGCGCCAGGAGAGCGCCGGCAAGCCGACGCCGCAGACGGTCAGGCGTGTGATCCGGGAAAGGATCCGTTCGAGACGCTCACGCTAGATGCGGCGCCCGCCCGGCAGATGCTTCTCGATCAGGTCGTGAGCTACCGCCAAAGAGACAACCAACAGTTGACTGTCGACGGTCGACATCATGGCACTGTTGATCGCCGCGAGCAGGATCCCGGCCAAGGCGGGCGGCAGCAGTGCGGTCGCCAGATGAAGGTAGGCCGGCTCGGCGTCGACGAGTCCGGACATGGCGAGCCGGGCTGACATGCCCAGGATGACAGCGCCCCACATGGCGACACAGCCTCACGGCACTGCGATCAAGCGCCCCCTGTGCAGCGGGCGGGTGCCGCGCGAGGCCATGCAGCGGGGGAACACCTGGAGCTGCCCCGGATAGCCGAGGCCGAGCAAGCCGATGATTCACCCGAGCAGGCCGGGAGGACGATCTCGTCCCCGGGCCGAATGCGGTGGCTGCCGCCAACTAGCTCCCCATTGAAACGCACCGCCGGAGTCGCCTCCGTCGCGCAATGAACATGTCCGCCCTCCTCACTGGGTGGGATGCGCCACGCTGTGACGCTACCCGCCCCCATCGTGGTGATGGCGCAGGAGAGCCATTACCGGCCAACGCCCGTCATGCTCGACTGTTAGCTTGGAGGGATTAAGCCTGCAGTGACCCTCCTCGGCCACCAGACGGTTCTGACGCCGGAACTGGAAGAGATCCAACGAGTTGTGATATAATTTGTGATAGTGGGGACGTGTATACCGGGCTCCGCCGCGGCTTCTCAGCGGCCGGTTGCCCGGCGATGGGAGGGAGCGGAGGCGCGTGACCGCCCCGCGTGCGTCACGCCGGATCGGATAGGCTGCGAGGAGGATGACCTCGATGAGCATCGCGAGCCGCGCCACCCTTGCGCCGGCAGGCCTGCTGTTCGCCTCCCTGTTGGTGTTGGCGGCATTCCCCGCCTCCGCCGGACTAATCCATGTTTCGAGCGCCGCTCAGCCGACGCCCGGGTTCACCCTCGCGGCACAGGACCCGGGCGGTATCGAGCTGCGCTACGCGATGGACTGGTTCCGCATGGACCCGATCGCCATCAACGGCCAGACCATGCAGATCGTGACCCTGCCGGGTGCGGCGTTGCCGAACAATGCCGGCGCGCCGAACCTCCCCGGCCAGGGTCGCTTCATCGCGATTCCCCAGGGCGCCACCGCAACCTACGAGATCACCTACCAGCAAACACGCGTCTACAGAAACGTCGAGATCGCCCCAGCGCCCCCCCTGCCGATCGACAGCGAGGATGCGCCCCTGATCTATGAGATGGACTTCGGGATCTATGGACGCAACGCCTACTACCCGGCCAGCCCCGTCCAGCTCTCGGAGCCGCGCAAGATCCGCGGCGTCGATGTCGTTGTCCTCGGCATCACTCCATTCCAGTACAACCCGATGAGCAAGGAGCTGATCGTCTATACCGAGCTGGATGTGCGTGTCGACTTCCAGGGAGGCAATGGCCAGTTCGCCGAGAACCGGCTGCGCAGCCGCTACTGGGAGCCGATCCTGCGTGATCACCTGATCAACTACGACGCGTTGCCGCCGGCCGAGTTCTCCCTCGCCCGCGCCGGCCGGGAAGGCTACGAGTATGTGATCATCGCCCCCGACGACGCCGACTTCGTCGCCTGGGCCGATACGATCAAGACTTGGCGCCAACTCCAGGGAATCACCACCGAGGTCTTCACTCTTGCCGATATCGGCGGCACCGGCGCGTTGGCCATCGAAGCCTGGCTCGACAATGCCTACAACACATGGGATCCCGCCCCATCCGCATTCCTGATCCTCGGCGACTATGTCGCCGGTGATGGCAAGGGAGGCGACTCGCGCACCGATGTGGGCGTTACGTCACCCGAATACGAGAGCTACTGCATCTCTGACAACATCTACGCCGACGTCGACGGTGACGACCTGCCCGACATGGCCCACGGGCGGATTTGCGCACGGGACTCCATTGACCTCGCAACGATGATCGGCAAGATGCTCGACTATGAGCGTCAGCCGGTCACCGATCCCGGCTTCTACGATCAGCCGCTCATCGCCGGCGGCTGGCAGGACAATCGCTGGTTCATTCTCTGTGACGAGGTCATTCGTGGCCATCAGGTCAATGTGCTCGGCAAGAACCCTCCGCGTGAGTATGCGATCTACTCGGGTGAGCCGGGGGAGGTTTGGTCGACGAACGAAAACACCTACATGATCGTCGACTACTTCGGTCCCGACGGACTCGATTACATCCCCGCCGCGCCGCCACTGGAGTCGTTGAGCTGGGACGGCACCGCCGCGGCGATCAACGGCCATATCAATTCCGGTGCCTACTTCGTCCTCCATCGCGATCACGGCACGGCGACCGGCTGGGGAGAGCCCAGCTATGTGACCAGTGATCTCGACGGCTTGACGACGGAGATGCCTCCCTTCGTCTTCAGCCTCAACTGCGAGACCGGCCGCTTCAACTGGACCTATGAGTCCTTCGCCGAGAAGTTCCACCGCCTTCCCCATGGAGCCCTGGGCATCATCGCCGCCACCGAGAACTCCCTCTCATTCGTCAACGACACCTTCGCCTGGGGGATCTTCGATGCCCTGTGGCATGACTTCGATCCGGACTACGGCGACTCCGTCGGTCTCACGCCGCGCACCGCTTTCGCGCACACGTCCGGCAAGTACTACCTCGAGGCGAGCAGCTGGCCGTACAACCCGTACGACAAGGCTGTCACCTATCACCTCTTCCACCATCATGGCGGGGCCTTCATGTCGCTCTACACCGAGGTGCCCCAGGCGCTCGCGGTCGTCCATGATTCTCATTGCCTGATCGATACGTCGAGTTTCACCGTGCAGGCCGACTCGGGGGCGATTGTCGCCCTGACGGTCGCTGGTGAGATCATCGGCCTCGCGGAGGCCAACGGCCTGACGCAGGATATCCCCATTCTGGCCCAGGGCGAACCGGGCACCCTGCGGATCACGGCAACCCTGCCGAACCATCTGCGCTACGACGTCTCGATTCCGATCATTCCGCCCGATGGCCCCTACCTGCTCGTCGCCGACCAGACGGTCGATGATGACCTGCTCGACGAGAGCAATGGGAACGAGGATGGCGACTGCGACGCAGGCGAGACGATCGAATTGCTGGTCTCGTTGACCAACGTGGGCACCGCGACGGCAACGAGTGTCATCGCCAATCTGGTCACTGCCGACCCCTATGCGGAGATCCTCGATGACACCGAGTCGTTCGGCGACATCATGCCCGAGAGCACGGTCGTCTGCCTGGAGGACTTCCAGATCGCCATCGACCCCGCGTGTCCCGATGGCCACCAGATCCACTTCGACGTGCTGATCTCATCGGGCGAGATGATGGAGTGGGAGAAGCCGCTCACGGTGACCGTCTCGGCGCCGGTGCTCTCGCTGGCCGGCTACACGCTCGACGATGCCCTCGGCGGCAATGGCAATGGCCGCTGCGAGCCGGGCGAGACGTTCTTCCTGACGCCGCAGCTCGGCAACGAGGGGAGCCAGGCGGCCGCGAATCTGGCGCTCTATCTGACGATTCACCATCCCGACATCACGATCCTCCAGGGGACCGCGGCGATGGAGAGCCTCAGGGTCGGGGAAGAGGCGAGCCCGGCGACCGCCTTCGAGGTCTCGATCGATGCGGAAACCACTGACCCGAACATCTTGCTCGGCTTGCTGGTGATCAACGCCGATTGGCAACAGAACGCTTACCCCGAGTTCGAGCTCCCGGTCGGGGGCTTCTTCGACGACATCGAGGCGGGCACGGGCGAGTGGCTGACCTACAAGGCGACACCGAGCTTCCAGAACCAGTGGCATCACACCGGAAATCGCAACTTCACCCCCGGCGGGGGCTGGTCGTGGGCGTTCAACGACCTGGTGACCGGCCTCTATGCCGACCTCGCCGATGGAGTGCTGGTGACCGACACGCTCGATCTCGCCGATCAGAACTACTTCAGCTTCCGGCATTGGATGGATGCCGAGACGAGTGACGCCTATCCCGACCACTGTTATGATGGCGGTATCGTCGAGATGTCGGTCAATTACGGCGGTTGGTTCCAGATCACGCCCGTCGGCGGCTACCCTTATCTGATCCGCGAGGGCAGCATTCCGGGACCCTGGCCCGCCGAGACACCGGCCTTCTCGGGCGGCATTGCTTGGGAGGAGGCGACCTTCGACATCAGCGGCTACACCGGCACCGCGCGCTTCCGCTTCCGCTTCGGCTCCGATGGTGATGGTAATGCCGAGGGTTGGTACATCGACGACGTCGAACTGATCGGCAATCCTTACGATCCGTCGGCGGCCGGCGAGCGCACCCCGGTCGCGCTCCATCCGGTGGTAATGCAGAACCGGCCCAATCCGTTCGGGCCCGAAACCGCGATCGTCTACCAACTCCCCGAGAGCGGCCGCGTACGACTGCAGATCTTCGATCCGACCGGCCGCCTGGTGCGCACGTTGCTCAACGGCGTCAGCGAGGGGGGCCAACACCTGCTGCGCTGGGACGGCGCCAATGAGCGGGGCGCGCACGTAGCCTCGGGTGTCTACTTCTACCGCTTCGAGGCGGGCGGGGTGACGCAGACGAAGAAGATGGTGCTGTTGTCGCGGTAGATCGCGGGACAGCCTAGATCGCAGGACAGCCTCCGCGAAACCGTGGGAACGGCCGAGCGAGGCGGGACAGACGCCCACTGCCGGACCTGCCCCCCGACCTCACCTGACCCGCGTGTCTCTCACCCGACCTGCCCCCCGGCCTCATATGTGTCTCTCGCCCGACCTGCCTCCCGGCCTCACATGTGTCTCTCGCCCGACCTGCCCCTGCTTCCCAGCGTCTTGCACTCCTGCGAACCCCTCGCTAGAATCCCCACAATCGTTTGCCGGGATGGATCCTGCGCCTCAGGCCAACCAGGGAGGGTGACGCGTGAGAAAGCTCTGGCCCCTAGTTCTTGCCGCTGCCGTCCTGATCGGTTGCGGACCGGACAATCGCAGTCGGCTGATCCCGCTCGCCACCGACGGCACGCTTTCCCCGCCGACACTGCTCGGCTACGCCCCCGGCAACGGTTTGGTCGCGTTGGTCACCGAGACCGGCAATGATGGAAACCGCCAGCTCGCGCTCTGGCGGGCCGACTCCACCGGGGCCGTCTGGACGCCCTGGGCCGGCCTGGGGCGAACGAGCGCTACCGGTCGGGTCGCCCTAGCAGTCACCGAAGATCATGTCGTTGTCGCCGGCGTTGGCGACGCCAGCGCCGAGGTGACCGGAGGCCAGCAGATCTGGATTGAAAGGATTGCGCTCTCTGCTGCGGCCCCGGCCGATGGCGCGATCGAACATACGGAGTTCACCTCCTCCGCACCGGTGCTGTCCCTCGCCATGGATGCCCCCCTCTCGCCGCGGGCGATCGCGCGTCTGTTCCTCCCGGCGGCTGCCGAGCAACCGCCGGTCACCGGAAACGCCCTGGAATCGGCGACGCCGCCGATAGTGGGCGAATCGACCGGCGTTGCGGTAACGCTGGCCGACTCGACGCTGCGAGGCCGTCCCGGGTTCCCGGCACCCCGTGCGCTGCGCGATTCCCTGCCGTGGGTGCATCTAGTCTACCTGACCAGGGAACCCGACACGCGAACCAAGCAGGTGGTCTACCGGCACTCCTCGGATGCGGGTGCTACTTGGTCGGACCCCGAGACTCTCGCCGAGGGCGACGTTGGACGTCCAGAGATCTTCGCCCGTTCCCGCTTCCGCCGCACCGTCGATGTCTGCTATCCCCTGGGAGAATTCATGCACTACCGCAGCAGCGGGAACGCCGGCGAACACTGGCTGCCGGAGAAGGAGATCCGCCTCCGCGTCGCGGCCGGATCGAGCAACGGTATCGCCCGCCACGAGCGGGAGCTACTGACCATCTGCGAGAACGATCTGCACCAGGTCGCCGGGGCAATGTCGCTCAACAGCGGCTACAACTGGGAGCGGGCAATCTCCATTGCCCGGCAGTGCGACCATGTGCGCTTGCCGGCGATCGACCATGGGGGCGGACTCTTCTGGGTCGGTTTCTCCCAGGGCGATACGGCGGTCGTCGTGCGCTCAACCGTGCACACGCTCTATCCGAAGCAGTGGAACAAGTCGATGTTCGCCGCCCGTGCCTGTTGCCTGGACGCGCCCGATGTCGCCGCCTTGCCCGACAGCACGGTCGGTGTGCTCTTCGGCACGCCCGAGGGAGAGGTCTTCTTCGTCCGCGTGCGCCAACCGGCCCATTGAAGAACTCCCTTGCCAGACAGCCATCGGATGGTACAGTCAGGCCGTCTGACAGGTCTACTCTCGCGTGAATACCAAGTTCAGACAGGAGGTATATCATGTCCAGGTTCTTCGCCTTGGTTTCCTTGCTTGCTCTGGCCGGTCTGCTCTGCGCGCCGGCGGGCGCAGCCGATCTGCAGGATGATGTCCGGCCGTTCATCTCCATCATCGAAGACGCCGCCGTGGCCAGCGACGGCTATGCCGAGGGACAGTTCCGCTATATGTCCTACGAGAATTACAACGCGATTGGCTTCGGCGGTCTGGGGGCTTACCGGGTGGCGCCCCAGGTCGAAGCTGGTGCGCGTCTGGCATTCGCTTCAGTGGATCCCGATCAGGGCGACAGTGAGTCGGGCCTCACGGATCTCGATCTCTATGCGCGCTTCACAGCAACCGAGACCGCTGAGATGCGGATTGCCGTCGGGGGCTTGATCAATCTTCCCGTCGGGTCCGAGGACATTGCCGAGGGAACCTTCGACTTCGAGGGCTTCGGCGCCATCCGCTACGGGCTCGAGAATCTCACCTTCCTCGGCCACTTCGGGTTCCGGATCAACGGCGAATTGGATCGCAATGGGCATAAGACGGACCGAGAAACACAGTTTCTCTTTGGTGGCGGAGTTCTCTTTGCCGCCAGCGAGCAGGCGACGGTCACCGGTGAGTTCACCTTCCGTTCGAAGGAGTACGAGGGAGGCGAAGGGGCGCTCCAGCTCACCCCGGGAATCGATTTCGCTCTTCCCTCCGGCCTGAGACTCCGCGGGGCAATGGCCCTCGGGCTTACCGATGGCGCTGCCGACATCGAGTTGATCGCCGGCGTGGCCATTCCCTTCGCGCAGGAGTAGCCGGCCCGCGTAGCTGCTGAAGGCCGACCGCTCGGGCGCCGGTGCGGCATGCCTCCACGGTCTTCAGTTGAAGATATCCGAGATGTGCCAGACGATCTCGAGCTGCACCGCCGCTCCAACCGGGATCAGCAGCACATAGAGCCAGCGGTAAGATCGCACCGCCCGCGGCCCGTGCTTGCCGAACCCAGGCAAGGCCGTCTTGAAGGCGAGCGTCGAGAGCCCCGCGCCGCTTTCTTCCGTAAACCCGAGTACATAGATGACCGCCATGAAGAGGACGATGCGCTCGGCGACCTTGGCGATCCGCCGCACGCCGCCGATGATCACCATCGCGACGAGGAACGCAAGCACCAAGCCGATTCCGAGTTTCGACCAGGCGACGTGCCCGAATGCACCGAGTTGGAAGCCCGCCTGGCCTCCCAGGCAGTCGGAGAGAGGATCGGCGACCGAGTTGGCCTGGACCATGTTGCCGATTCCGAAGGCAGCGATCGCGGTGAAGAGCGCGAAGAGCCAGCCGACCCTGGGCAGGCGCAGTCCGTCACGCAGGTAGTACGTCGGTCCGCCGGCGACGACACCTAAGTCGTCGATCTCGCGATAGCGTTACGCGAGCAGGCAGCAGGTGGATTTGGCACACATCCCGACTGCGGCGGCCACCCACATCCAGAAAACGGCCCCGGGGCCTCCGCCGACCATCGCAGTGGCGACACCGGCAATTTCGATTGCCCGGCAGTGCGACCATGTGCGCTTGCCGGCGATCGACCATGGGGGCGGACTCTTCTGGGTCGGTTTCTCCCAGGGCGACACGGCGGTCGTCGTGCGCTCAACCG
>JAGMBO010000029.1 GCA_023129715.1 Candidatus Eiseniibacteriota bacterium
AGGTCTTCTTCGTCCGCGTGCGCCAGGGACAGCAGTAGTTCCTGGGCGAGCGTCGGGCGATCTACAGGGCGAGGCAATTGCACGCTCGCGGTGCCTCTGCCAGTGGCCTAAGCTGAGCGGCAATGGAACCGACGGAATCGCTCTGCCAGCGCCAACACCTGGCACGTCCCCATCGGGGGCGCTGCGAGGAGATCGTGCGGGATCTGGTCGGACTTCAGGCCCAGAGCCCGGAGGTCCCGGCGCTCTCCCTGTGGACCCGCCGAGCACGTTTCCGCCCAGAGCTGCTGGAGCGGGCAATGCTGCGCGAGCGTACGTTGGTCAAGACCTGGGCCATGCGCGGCACGCTGCATGTCCTGCGTACGGAAGATCTCGCCCTCATCCTGCCCACGATCAAGGCGGCGACGCTCGCGCGCATGCGCGAGCACATGGTCAAGCTCGGCTACGACCCTGCCGGGCGCACCCACGCACGGCTGCGAGAACGGCTGCTGCGCATCTTCGCGCAACCGACCGAACGCTCGCTTGCCGGAGAGCGGGCGGGCATCTCCGATACGCGGCTGCTCTGGTTACTCTGCGCAGAGCTGAGCGCCATGGGGCGTCTGCTGCATGTCGACATGCGGGCCGGCAAGAGCATCCTGGCCGATCGCCGCGAGTGGATCGGTGAAGTGGGGACAGTGCCGGCGCGCGAGGCGCTCGGACGCCTTCTGGTCCGTTATCTGCGCGGCTACGCACCGGCAACGATGCGGGACTTCGCCCACTGGTCGGGGCTCAAGGCGGCTCTGGTGCGAGCGGCCCGCGCGGCCGCAGGCGATCAAGTCCGCGCAGAAGGCGATGACCTCTTCCCAGCGCAGGAGACGCGACGACGAAGCGTCTCCCGGCTGCCCGTTCGGCTGCTTCCCCGCTTCGATCCCTTCCTGCTCGGCCATCGGGAGAAATCGCACTATCTCGACGCGCGCTTTCGCCAGAGGGTCTACCGGCCCGTCGCGGAGGTCGCGGCGGTGATCCTCATCGATGGACGGGTCGGCGGGACCTGGCGGCAGGTGAAGCGCGCAACGTTCCTCGACATCGACCTGCACCCCTTCCACCCCATCGCTCGCAGTGACCGCACTGCGGTCGAGGCGTTGGCGCTCGATGTGGCCGCCCAGCGCGGCCTCGCCATCGGGCGGGTCTCCTGGAGACAGCCATAGACCACCTCTCGGGCGACCTGAGCTCTGGGGATGGGACGCGTCTCTATTCCGTCAGCGGCGGACAATAGGGGTTCGACCAGTCGATCGGTCCGGTTTCGAAGCGGTATCTCAGGCGACCGAGTACGATGTGCCAGGCGGCGACGAAGTAGGCAAAGGCCTGGCCCCACTCTTCACCTTCGCCCCAACCACTGTGAGTCAGGCGCACTAGGGTTTCCGACTCCCCCGCGGGTTCCAGCTCGACGACGACGCGGGTCAGTTCGCCGCGAACATTGGGGAACTCGGGAGGCGCATTCCATTCGAAAGCCAGCATGCGCTCGGGGAGGCAATCGAGAACCTTGATGCCCTCCGATCCCTGGAACCCGGGAGGAGCGTCGAGGTTGAAGAGCATCTCGTAGGGGCCGCCGGGACGCGCCTCGACGTTCGCCCGCGGGGCGAAGAACGACTCGGCCCCCTCAGTCGTGGTCCAGGCCGCCCACACCTCGCTCGGCGATGCCGGCACCCGCACTTCCTTGCGAATCAGACGCGCCATGCACTCATCCCTGTTCCGGCCGTCCAGCTCGCCTGGGGCCAACCGGCCCGTGAGGCGGGCACGAACTCCTGTTCGGGCCAACGAAGCCCCAATGGTAATGAAGCCGGGAAACGTCGGCCGCCCTACTCGACCGTGATCAGCTTCTTGACCAGTCGCTCGTCGTCGACTCTGAGTCGTAGCAGGTAGGCCCCACTGGGCAGCGCCCGGTCGACCGCAAGGGTCCGCACGCCGCGCTGCAGCCGGCCCTCGACCAGCTCCTGCACCGGTCGGCCGGTCACATCGAGCAACTGCAGCGAAACGAATCCGTCGTTCTCGAGGCGGAAGTGCACATCGCCCCCCGCCCGCATGGGCGTATCGAACCAGAGCGAGGCGGTGCTGATCGGTCCGACCGGGCCGACGGCCGCCGGATCGGCAATGAGTTCGAAGTCGAGGTGTGTCCAGCCACTGGCGCCGACATAGACGATCTCGGTCTGCGAGTAGTGATCGGGCGCCGTCACCGTGACCGTATAACTGCCCGAATTGAGCAGGCGCCAGTACTGGCCGAAGAACTGCTCGGTCATCCGCGGCCCGATAGCGCAATCGTGAACCTGGTGCACCTTGACCTCGGCTTCCAGTGGGATGCCGAGCGTGGCGCTGGTCACCGTTCCGGTCAGGCCGGGGCCGTCATAGGCGCGCTCCATCAAGTAGAAGAGCCCGCGGCCGGCCCGGTGGGCGACGGTGTCGACCATCGCCCCCGTCCACCAGAAGCGATCGGAGATCTCGTAGAGATAGGTGCAGATGCCGGTGTTCTTATAGACCCAGCACTGCTCCTTGGGCAGTGTGTTGTAGCATGCGACGGTGCCATCGACGTAGACGCCGTCATCTTCCGTCTCGCAACGGCCGGCGAGCTCTTCGCAAATCTGCGAGTAGATGCCCCCATCGGGCCCCGCGCCGTACTTGTCGACCTCCCACCAGGGCCACCAGATCCTGTTCGCGATACTGATCGCGTCGGGACTGTGTAGGTCCATGACGAAGACCGGCCGCTCGCGCAGGATCAGATCACGGATCGCAACCACACAGGGCTCCGAGAAAGGAGCGGGGCCCTTGTAACGGGAGCTCGTCCAGGCGGTCGAATCGTACTCCGCCCAGCGGTAGTCCCAGTTGCGGTTGGGATCGACCCCGTCGACCGGGAAGGTGTGGTCGCTGTCACTGTTGTTGTCGCGGTTCGTCTTGCGCCACCAGTCCCAGTTGTCACCGCCGGCGAACACATGGCGATGGCCGGCAACATTGACGATCGGCACGAACCAGAGCTCGAGATTGTCGGCCCACCGGCGATAGACGCCCGGCTGATTGTAGCGCGAGAGCAGGCGATCGATCATGAAGACGATTGCATTGGTACCACTGGGCTCGTTGGAGTGCTGGGCGCCATGGATCAGAATGCGCGCCTGGGGCTCGTGCTGGGCGGCGTGGTCGGAAATCTTGATCGCCCAGATCGGCTCGCCCCCCTCACCGCTGTAGCCGATGATCTCGCGGTGGAAGGCAACCGGATGGTCGGCCGCCCACTGGTCGCAGAGGGCGAGGATCTCATCGTAGTCGTAGTAGCGGGCATCGGGGCCGGTGAGGGGATCGCCCCACGCCTCGCCCGCCACCAAGAATAGCGTGGCACACAACAAGATGCGCATCACAAAACCGGTCCACCGCATCGACTTTCCTCCGCAGCGGAAATCTCGGGGCGCGCCTCGCGGCCTGCACGGGCGCGAGTTGCACCTGCCCCGGAGAGCACCTCGCCTCCCGCGCGGCACCCACATAGTGCAATTATACCGTACGGGGCCCCGAGGCGTGAAGGACATGCGCAGAGCGTGCCCTGCGCCGCAGGGCTCCCTGAGCCGCGCGGATGGTGCCGGAACGTCTCGCGGGCCGGCCCTCAGAGCGCGAGACCGAGGCCCAGACCCAGGCCTAAGCCATTGCTAGAAAAGGGATTGAAGGTGCCCCACGAATGCAGGGCGAGGTCGAGACGGATCGTCCGCCAGCCCAGGCCCAAGCCGCCGGCCAGGCCGGCGCCCTCGAGCCCCCCGAGCGAGCCTCCGCCGCGCAGCAAGAGCCAGTCGCGGACCCGGTACTCCACCCCCAGGGCGGCTCGCGGCGCATCGGGGGCGCCGAATCCGTCGCCCGAGGCCCAGGCGAGATCGGCCGCCAGCGACCAACGATCCAGCCGGCGGGCGATGCCGAAGGCCCAGGTGACCGGGAGATCGCTACGCCATGCGGCGCGCGCAATCGACTCGCTCTCGGTCTCGACCGTCTCTCCGTCGATCTCTTCCAGGGTCACATCAGAGGCGTCGAAGGACTCGGTGCGCTCTTCGGCCTCTTCGTCCCAGCGGATCGCGCCGAATAGATCGCGAATGCTCAGCCCCGCGTACCACCCATCTGCGAGTCTTCCGGCCACACCGAGATCACACGCGAAGCCCCACCCCCCTTGCGCCAAGGCGGTTCGCACGAAGCCCGAACCATCCAGGGACGTCTCGGTGGTCGTCAGACCTCCCTCCGCCTCGAGCACCTGCGCGTAGCTCCAACCGCGCAGCAGCTTCAGGGAAACGCCCACCGTCCACTCTCCGGCCCAGCTTCCGAGTCGGGGCAGCAGGGCCTCGAGCGGCCGGCCGCCGCAGAGCGCGAACTCGCTGAACACCACTCCGTGGCCGTCGGCGCCGGCGAGGTCGAAGCTCTCGCCGACCGTGTTGCCGTAGAGGATCAGGCGCAGGTATTCCTTGGGCACGCTGACCGTGGAGGCCGCACGCGTGCGGGAGGAAACCGCCCAGTCGCCCCAGGCGCTACTGAGCGCAGAGACGCTCCCGCTTCCCGCGAGATCGAAAGAGTTTCCCTCGATCCGCTCCAGGATCGTCTGTTTCTCTGCCTCCCCCCAGTAGGCGCCGTTGAGCTGCCGATAGTCATCGAGCGAGTAGCTGTTGTTCCCGATCCCGGCATGAGCGGCCAAGAGAACCACGCCGCGCTCGCGATAGAGGGCGAGGTTGGCTGGATTCCAGGCAGGCGCGTCGGTTCCGGAAGCAAGGGCCGTGTAGGCGCCGGCCATGCCGGCGGCCCGCACCTGGGCGGCACAGGGCCGGCCGAGTCCGTAGAGGAGCAGTGCCGCTACGCAGAGCAGCAGACCAACGGGTCGCCTGATTCCATCCAGGGGCCACCCTGATCCGTTCGTGTCCGTTCTCACGCCCGCGCCACTCATGCTCACTCCACCCGGTACTGCAGGGACACCATCCCACCGATGGTCGCGTAGTCGGTCGTCCAGATCTCGACCGCCTCCTCATCGTCACCAACGAGGGTGACTTCGATCGCCCCGTGGAGACCCGGCAGGGCGAAGACCGCGACGTCGTCGCCGGGAAGATAGACATCCAGCGCCTGATCGATCGGGGCGCTGACCCGTCCCGTCGCTGGGTCGGTGGGCGCCGGCGCAACTTCGCCGAGATCGATCACCAACTCGTCGTTGACGAACAGGGCGCCCTCCGAGCGGGCCAGGTGGAGCCTGACCCGCACGCCGGCGGGAAAGTGGTTTGCGATCCGAGTCGCAATCGCCGCCTCTTCGAGGTGATCAGCAATCTGCGCACGCCCCTCCTCGTCGATGTCGACAACGAATGGATCGCCCTCGTGGTGGGCCGACGCCAGCACCAGCTTCATCGGCACGGTAAGGGCGAATGAACCGTCGATGAAATCACTCGCCGATACCTCGATCTCGCTGCTCCCATCACCGACGACGATCTGCCCGTCGACCCAGACGCGCTCGGGGCGCAGATTGAGCAGATCGAGGATGTTCGAATTGCTCTCATCGAGCATGACGATCGTCTCGGTCGGCCCCTCGTCACTGCCCGGCTCAACCGTGACGGAGAACGGCACCGAGAGGGTCTCAGCGCCGGCGACGGCGACCAGCGCGAGGTCGGCGCGTAGCGAGACTTGCGTCCGGTTGCACACCCGCAGCTGCATCTCGGCGGCGGCGAAGAGGATCCCGTCGATCTCCTCGGGAAACTCGATCTCGGCCTCGGTCGCCGGCACCGGAATGGTCACCTCCTCGAGCACCCCGCGCACGGAGTCGAAGCGGATCTCGCTCGCGGCGCACTCCGCGGCGATCTCCTGCCCGACCTCGACGGTGCACGATTCATCCCCGGCGGCCGTCTGCACGCTAAGTTCCCAGGGCACACTAACCGACTGCTCGCCCGTCAGCGTGGCACCGGCGAGGGAGACGGCCAGCAGCACCTCGCCCCCCGGCGGGAGCTGGGCGTGGAGCTCAATCGGCTCCCGATCCCGGCGCAGCGTGGGGCAGGAGAGCAAGATCTCCGCGGCAACCGGTAGCTCGCTACGCACCATCCACTCGAACTCTCCGCTCGCGATCCGTGCCTCGCTGATGCGGAAGCGCTCGTCGAGGGCGACCTCGTCTTGGTGGGCGAACTCGAGCGCGGGCGGGCGACCGGTCAGCCGGGCGATGCGGCAGTCGCTGAAGGCGAACGCGAGATCGATGCCCTGGTCGGCCGTCACCTCCACCGGCACCCCCGCGCTGCCGGGCGACCAACCTCGGATCGCGGCCGCGAGGTGATTGCCGATCGTCACGCCCGCCAGCTCGGTCAGGACGACCGCTGTCTGCTGCGGAGCGATCTCGCCATCGATCGTTAGCCGGACCACCTCCCGCGAGGGGCTCACACTGAGATCGAGGAGTGCCACCTCGATGGCATGTCCATCGACAGCCGCCCCGCCGATCGGTACCGGCAGGCGATTGGTGAGCCGGACCCACAACTGGCCGCCGGCGATCTGCACCTCCTCGAACTCGGAAAACACACCGAGATCTACCGCCCCGGGCTCGAAAAGGAAGGGATCGATCGGCAGGCTCACGCCCGCCGGTGGAATGAACGGCAGCAGCTCGCCGAGATCAAAGCCGCAGGACTCGATCTCGGGCATGGTGAAGTCGATCTCCGCGAGCGAGGCCTCGAAGCGGCGGGCCAGCAGCGTGCACCGTAGTCCCTCTTCGAGGTAGACCGCCGCGAGATCCTCGCCCGCCTCAATGGTCAGAGGTCCCGCCTCCAGCGAATCACCCTCGACCGCCTCGAGATCATTGGCCATATCGAGACCGGTGTAGGTCTCCTCGCCGAGCGGGACGTTCAGCGTGGTGCTGAAGCTCGGTGCCTCGGGCGCCTCGAGCCCACAGCCGGAGACAGCAGCGAGCGACGCGGCAAGCACGAACGGAACGAAGGTGCTTCTCTGGCGGACCATGGTGGATCTCTCCGCGCCCGTGCGGCGATCTTCATGCTGCCGGCGGGGGATTGGTGATTCGGTCTACCCCCTCATCGGGCTGGGGTTGCCCCACAGCCCCGGGGCAGAACGTGGCAGGGAGCGTGCCACTGCCGGGGCGCGGGGGCGGACGCCGTAAGCCACTGGGAACCTTGCAGCTCAGGCGCCAGTCGGCCGGCTCAGGAGAATCCGGCGAGCGGAACGCAGTGATTCCGCCCGCCGGATTGCAAATCGCACTACCACCGGTGCCCGCCGCTACCGCGGGTAGCTTGCAAAGAGGCGACCCCAGGGAGACTCGCTTTCCCACTTGCGCACGACGCGGCGCCCCTTGACCGGATACCAGATGCGGTCATGGAACATCTCCGACCCGAAGATGAAGAGATTGACCAGCGGCGTGTGGAAGAAGAGCTTCTGCAACGCCTTCAGCGGCGTGTCGAACCAGAGCATACGGCCGACGCCCGTGGCCAGGTTGACCCCCACCGGGAAGTCCCAGCGCTCGTCGGCGACATCGGTGTCACCGACGACCTCGATCTCGCGCGGATCCCCAACGCCCAAACCGCGCTCATGCGCCAGCGCGATACAGGGAAGCTGCGTCCAGTCGAGCCCCATCATCGTGGCCGCAATCGCATCGATCGCCACCTGGTCGGCGGATGCCAGAATGACGTGCTTGTCATGTGGATGCACCGTGCGGGGCCCCGGCCCCGACCCGGCGGTCGTCCCATCCATCGTGGCGAACATGCCGGGGTGGATTTCCTTGCCGATGGCGAGCAGATCGACCAACGTCTCGTGGATCAAGGTGTGCGTGTAGTGCCGCTTGTAGTTGAGCAAGCCCCCGAAGGCGTTCTTCAGCGCGCCGGTGTACTGCGTGTAGGAATGGGTCTTCACCGTCGGCATCTGGACGATGTTCTTGCCGATGAAGAAGTCGGGGATCCGGATGTCATCACCGAAGATCTTCGGCAGCGCGATCAAGGGCCGCTGTGGTTTGAACGGGATCCACTTCATGTGATCATCGCGGAAATTGAAGAGCACCGGAATCTCGAAGCGCTTGTAGAGCGGTGTGAACTTCAGCTCTTCCTCGCCCCGCTCGGGAATCGTCACCACCGTGTGGTTGTGGACCGCGACCAGATCGCGGTGGCCGGCGTCCTGCAGCCCGAGAATCGTGCCCTCGAGCTGCCAGGGAGTCGTGTTGACGCCGGGAAAGACGAAATGCCAGGTGATGTTGTCCTTGAGAATCGTGGTTGCGGAGGCGTCGAGTGCCCCCTTCAGCCCGCCCAGCTCGCACAGGCGCTGGTAGTCCTTGACGACGCTCTCGGGACGGGTTCGTAGGATCGCGACCCGGGCCTTGGCCATGGGCCTCCTCCTCTGTGCTCAGTACCCCAACCTGCGGGGCCGATGCGCTCGCACCCCAAGGTCTTGCCATGCCGCTCCGCAGATGATCAGCGTTCGATTATGCCCCCTCCCGGCGCGGCCCTGCAAGCGGCGCCGGCGCCCGTGTGGCGCCGGCACCTGCGCGGGGGCCATTGCTCCCCACCCTGCCGGGTTGTAGGATCGAGGTTTCGATTGCGCCCCGCGAGAACAAGACCCGATAGCCAGGAGACGATCGATGACCGCTAGGACCGCCCAGGCTTACGCCGAGTTCCTCGAGCTGACCAAGGAAATCTTCTACCTGCAGTCCGCCGCCGGCATCCTCGGCTGGGACCAGCAGACGATGATGCCCCCCGGGGCGGCACCCCTCCGCGGCCGGCAGAGTTCCACGCTCACGGGGATCATCCATGATCGGCTGACCAGCTCCCGGCTGGCCGAGCTGATCGGCGAGCTGCGCGAGAACGCCGCGGCCCTCGATCCCAACGCCCAGGTCAACGCCCGCGAGATGCAGCGGGTGACGGAACGGGCCCGCAAGATTCCGCGCGACCTCGCTCAGCGGATCAGCGAGACCCAGATCCTCTCCCAGCAGTCCTGGATCGAGGCAAAGCAGAAATCGGATTTCGACCTCTTCGCGCCCTGGCTCGAGAAGATGCTCGCCCTGCGGCGCGAAGAGGCGGATGCCGTCGGCTATGAGGAATCGCGCCTCGACGCCCTCTTGGAGGACTACGAGCCCTACGCGACGGCATCGCAGATCAGCGAGGTCTTCTCCGCATTGCGCCCTCCCCTGGTCGAGCTTGTGCAGGCGATCCGTGAGTCGGGGGTGACGCCGCGGCGCGAGATTGTCCGCCGCCGCTTTCCGCCTGAGCGGCAGAAGGAGTTCGGGCTCTGGGCGATCCGCAAGTTCGGCTTCGACTTCAATATTGGCCGCGTCGATGTCTCCGCCCACCCGATGACCGTCGGTAACACGACCGACGTGCGTCTGACCACCCGGTTCGATGAAGAGTATCTCCCGATGTCCCTCTTCGGCCTGGTGCACGAGGCGGGACACGGCATGTACGAGCAAGGCTTCGAGGTCGATCACCAGGGCACGCCACGGGCGATGGCCGTGAGCCTCGGGATCCATGAGTCACAGTCACGGATGTGGGAGAACCTCGTCGCCCGCTCACTCTCATTCTGGAAGTATGCCTTCCCCTACTTGCAGGCCTTCTTCCCCGAGCAGACCCGGGACGTGTCACTGGAAGAGTGGTATGCGGCGGTCAACGATGTCCGCCCGTCACTGATCCGCGTCGAGGCCGATGAGGTCACCTACAATCTCCACGTCATTCTGCGCTTCGAGATCGAGAAGGAACTCGTCGAAGACCGCATCAAGATCGCCGACCTTCCCGCGCTCTGGAACCAGCGCTTCCAGGACTACCTGGGCATCGTCCCGGAGAACGACGCCCGGGGGGTTCTGCAGGACATCCATTGGTCGATCGGCCTGGTCGGCTACTTCCCCACTTACGCGCTGGGGAATCTCTATGCCGCCCAGTTCTTCAATACCGCCCAGAAGGAGATCCCCGACCTCCACGAGCGCTTCGCCGCCGGTGAGTTCCTCACCCTCCGCGAGTGGCTGCGCACCAAGATCCATGCGCCGGGACAGACCTACCGGGCCGGCGAATTGGTCGAGCGCGTGACGGGCGAGCCTCTCGACGCGAAGTATCTGCTGACGCACCTGCGCCAAAAATTTGGTTCCCTCTACGGCAATTGCTGCTAGGGCGACGATTGCCACATTGCTAGGACGGCGATTGCCGCATTGCTGCTAGGACAGCGATTGCCGCCCTCCTAGGACGATGATTGCCACATTGCCAGGACGGCGATTGCTGCCCGACGCCATGCCTCGGAACTCAGCGCCTCGCGGGGAGTATGCGGAGGATCACGGAGATCAAGGCATCGATGTAGGGGCGCCGCAGGCGTCCAGCGCGTCGCGTGGCTGAACCCGGCCAGTGATCCATAGCGTGTTCCTGTATAGGAAGATGGCGGAAACCGACACCTAAGTTGGGCGTGGGCCGGTCCGGGGCGCGAAGGTCATTCAGGAAAGTGGAGATCTTGACCTTCGAGGGCTGTATCAGTATAATTTACAGGGAGTTTCCGCATCTCGCCTCCCCGCGTCGGCCGCGCGGGCGTCGGGCGATCGCATGTGTACTGACGGCCGGGTGGTGATCGAGCACCGGCATCGGATGGGAGGTAGGCATCATGAGATTCATTGGTTACGGGATCGGCTTGCTGTTGGTCGGGGTCTTCGCTCTCGGCACGCCGGCAACCGCGGCACAGAAGCCGTTCGTCACGTATGACCATCCGGCCCTCGAGGCAATCAGCGAGGCCTATGCCGCGGATCAGATCAGCAAGGCCGAGGCCATGCTCTACCGCTTCTACTTCGTGATGGCCCCCGAGCGGCTTCCCGCGCAGTTCTCCATCCCGGGACCGCCGATCAAGAGCGGTACGCCGATCCTGACCGAGGTCCTCACGCAGCTCGATCAACTCACGCCCTTGATGCGTGGCGAGGTCGCGGGGATGCGCCTCCGGCCGAGCCTGCCCAACACGCGCACGTCGGCCCATTATGTAATTCACTACGACGGGGCCTCAACGACCGAGGAGTACATCGATGTCATCGAGGGGGCCGCGGAAGCTGCCTGGGCGAAATACCACACTGACATGACCTGGAATGTCCCTCCCGGCGACGGCTCGATCGGCGGCGGAACCGATCTGACCGATTGCTACGTTCACTCCCTCGGATCGGGCATTCTCGGAATGGCCCAGCCCGAGAGCTTCGTCCCCGGCGGCGCGTCGAATGATGCGACCGGCTACTTCCATGTCAACACCACGATCAGTGACGAACCGCTTCGCTGTGTCACGACGGCGCACGAGTACATGCACGTCACGCAGTTCGGCTACCTCTACGTCAGCGGCATCACCTGGTGGATGGAAAACTGCGCGATGATGGGAGAGGAGTGGACCTACGACGTCTACAACGAGTACCTCCCCTATCTCCCACCGTTCTTTACCTATCCCTACTGGTCGCTCGACACGTTCGGCGGATCCTACGAGTACGCGCAGATCACCTGGCCGATGTACCTTTCCGAGCGTTTCGTGCTCGAAACAGTGGAGGAGATCTGGGAAGAGCAGATGTGGAGCTTCAGCGGAAACTTCTGGACCGCGATCAACACGGTCCTTGCCCCCTACGGCTATGGCTCCAACTCCGCCTATCTCGAGTTCATGCGCTGGTGCTTCTACACCGGCAGCCGCGATGACGGCAATCACCTGAGCGAGGCCGGCGATTTCGGGATGGTCTATAATGTCGACAAGGTGGTCTCGGAATTCCCCTCCGGCGAGAAGGGCCCCCGGCCCCTCAAGCTGCCCGAGCCGCTGGGCACGAGCGTGATCATCATTCGCCCGGAGACCAGCAGCAGCGACAATATCCTCGAGATCACCTTCGATGGGCCCGCTTCCACGCTCGCCGTCGAGTTCATTCGCGAAGCGGCCGACGGTTGCACCGAGTACTTCATGACGATCGACGATAATGGCGATGGCTACATCGAGATCCCCAACTTCGACACTGCAATCTACGTCCACATGCTCACATCGATGAAGAGGAACGCCGGCTCGGCCCAAGACTTCTCCTTCTGGGCAGAGACCAGCTATGACCCGCAGGGCCTGGCCGATCTCGACAGCGGGCGCCTGGTCCGCATCCACCCCAATCGGCCGAACCCGTTCGCCAATCGCACGGCCATCGAGTACGCCTTGCCCAACGCGGCCAACGTGCAAATCCGCATCCTCGATCCCACGGGCCGCGTAGTGCGCCACCTCTATGAGGGGCATCAGTATGCGGGCGACTACGAAGTCACCTGGAACCGCCAGGACGACGCCGGCCGCGGGGTCGGCAGCGGCGTCTATTACGCGCTCCTGACGGTCGCTGGCCAGGAGCTGGCCCGCAAGATGACGGTACTTGACTAACCGCGAGGGGTAGAAGAGGACCACTACGCGGGACAGAGAGGACCACCGCGCGGGACAGAAAATGACCGCGACAAGGAGACGAAGCTACAAGCACCGGCAATGCCCGCGGCGGCGCTCACAGCTGGGCGCCGCCGTTTCTTTTGCTTGTTCTGCCACCCGGCCACCCGCTAGAGTGTGCCTTTCCACCGCCCGCCATCTGCAGGCAGAAGCGACGCGCGCCCGGGGCGACCCCCCGGGGTCCTGCCGCAGGGATGCGGGCCAGACGGAAAGGGCCGACCTGTGGGACGCACGATTCTGTTCCTCCTGCTTGCCACCCTGACCCTGCTCCTGCTCCCGGGAGGGGCCCGTTCCGCGCCGGAACCACCGGCCCGGCTCACCGCCCGGGACAATCCCAACGACTCGGGCCATGGCATCTTGCTGGAGTGGGAAGCACCCGCCGGCGCGGAGAGCATTCTCGCCTACGAGGTCTTCCGACTGCCCTGGCGGCCGGAGAGCGAGGGACCACCCCACGCCCCCGATACCCCCGACTCCGTCTGGATCCAGGTGGGCACCGTGCCCCAAGTGGAGGATCAGCGTTCCCTCGAGTATGTCGATGAAGACGACGAACGCATGCTCGGAACGGCGGTCAACCAGCATTTCGTGCCCCGCAACGGCTCGGTCTACTACCGCGTGCGCTCGCTAGCCACCGACGGAACGCGGTCGGCCTTCTGTCCCATCGTCAGCGGCACGGCGATCGGGAACTGGTTCCACACCCAGCGCGTCAACGCGCTGGTGATTGCGATCATCCTGGGCGCGCTGATGGTCTACTTCATCCGCAAGTCGGCCGGCGGCATCAAGCTCTACATCCGGCCGATTCCGGGGCTCGCCCACATCGACGAGGCGGTCGGGCGGGCGACCGAGATGGGCCGCCCGATCCTCTTCGTCCTCGGCACCGGAACCGCCGGCGACATCGCCACCCTTGCGGCCTACACGATCCTGGCACGCGTGGCGCGGATCACCGCCGAGTACCAGACGCCGGTGCTCGTTCCGGTCAACGACCCGGTGATGATGCTCATGGCTCAGGGGACGGTCAAAGAAGCCTACCTCGAAGCCGGACGGCCCGATCTCTATCGCCCGGAGAACATCTTCTATATCTCGGCAATGCAGTTCCCCTATGTCGCCGCGGTCAACGGGCTGATGCTGCGCGAGAAGTGTGCGACCAATTTCTACATGGGCGTCTTCCATGCCGAGAGCCTGCTGCTCGCCGAGGCGGGATCGACGACCGGCGCGATCCAGATCTCAGGCACCGATCAAGTTTCCCAGATCCCCTTCTTCGTGGCCGCCACCGACTTCACCCTGATCGGCGAGGAACTCTATGCCGCCTCGGCCTATCTCTCGCAGGACCCCAAGCTGATCGGTCCGCTCAAGGCCCAGGACTTCGTCAAGGCAGCGATCCTGCTCATCGCGCTCCTCGGAGTCCTCGAAGCCACGCTTCTGAGTAGTCAGTGGGTTCGCAGTCTGATCGAGGCGCACTAGCCGGAGGGGACAGCCGTGGCGGTCCCCCGGAAAGGATGCCGGTATCCGGCCGAAGGTAATCGCCGGAAACAGGCAGTCGGAACTCGACAGGGGTAGGTAATGAAACGACAGCTTCCCATCATCCTCGTCTTCATCTGCGGCATCACGATGGTCATTCAGTTCTTCGTGCCGCACGAATACTCCGAGGATCTGTTTCAGTACGCCAATGACTTCGTCATCGTCATCGGCATTCTCGCCCTGCCGGTCGGCATCTACAGCCTGATGACCCAGACCGTGCGCAAGGCACGCCGGGAGCCGAAAGAACGGCTCTACTCCCTGGCAACCATCGCCGGGTTCCTGGTGATGATCATCGCCGGATCGAGGCGCGAGTGGTTCACGGGTGCGACCTCGCTCAGCTCGAACATGTTCAACTATGTGCTCGTCCCCGCCCAGGCGACGCTCTTCTCGATGCTCGCCTTCTACATTGCCAGCGCCGCCTACCGCGCCTTCCGCGCCCGGACGCTGCTGGCGGCACTGCTCCTACTCACTGCGTTTGTCGTCATGCTGCGCATGATCCCCTTGCCCGAGCCGCTCTCGACCTGGAACAACGACGTCGTCCGCTGGATCCTGGAAGTGCCCAACATGGCGGCCAAGCGGGCGATCATCATCGGCGTCGGACTCGGTGCGGTCACCTACAGTATCAAGATCGTCTTAGGCATCGAACGCTCTTACATGGGAGGAGACTAGACCCATGGCGTGGTACGACCGGCTCCTGGCCGTCGATCGCCGCTGGATCTACCTGATCCTGGCGGTGGCGGTCGTTATTCCGGCCATCTGGACGATGCACATTCCGGTGAGCCTCTCCAGCGAGGTCGAGAACGTCTTCGAGCGCGTCTCCGGGATACAAGACGGCAAGATCATGTTCCTGGCGATCGACTACGATCCCTCGACAATGGCTGAGCTGAGCCCGATGGCCGAGGCGATCCTGCGCCAGGTCTTCCGGCAGAACGGGCGCGTGGTCTTGAGTTCCCTCTCGCAGTTTGGCCCCGCGATGACCGATGAGATCATGACGCGCATCGCCGGAGAGATGGGCAAGGTCTCGGGTGAAGACTACGTGTTCCTCGGATACAAACCCTATCCGGCGATCACGATCTTGGCGATGGGCACCGACTTTCGCGTACCTTTTCCCACCGACTACTACGGTGATCGGGTCGATGATCACCCCATGATGGCCGGCGTGCACAACTTCGATGACGTCGAGTTCGTCCTCTCGCTGGCCGGCGGCAACGCCGCCGATATGTGGATCGTCTACGGCAACGCCAAGTATGGGGTGCCGCTGGCGCTCGGCGTAACCGGCGTCATGGCGACCGACTACTACCCCTACCTGCAGTCGGGACAGCTCTTCGGGCTGCTCCCCGGGATCAAGGGCGCCGCCGAATACGAGCAGCTCAACGAATCCCCCGGCGACGGCTTGCGCGGGATTCCCTATCAAACCACCTCGCACGCGGTGGTGCTGGTCTTCATCGTGCTGACCAATATCGCTTTCTTCGCCAAGCGTTCCGCCCAGCGCAAGCATGGCATGCAGGCGGGGCTGTCGTAGTTCTCGAGTAGCGGGAGAAGAGGAACACTGCTATGGATCCAACGAGTGCCTGGGGAATGGTCTGGCGGGGCATCGCCGCCCTGATAACGCTCGCGATCTTCTCCTTCCTCTGGCGGGACAACCCGGTGTACAAGTTCATCGAGCGCCTGTGGGTCGGGGTCGTCACCGGCTACTGGACAATGCTGCTCTACTACACGAGCTTCACCGACAAGGTGCGCGTGCCGATCTTCGAAGAGGGGCAATGGTGGTATATCTTCCCCTCCCTCCTTGGGGTGCTGATGTGGTTCCGGCTCTCGAAGAAGTACGGGTACGTCTCACGGTATGCGCTCGCCTTCTACATCGGGATCTCGACCGGCGTCTTCATTCCGCTGACGATCAAGACCTCGATTCTCTACCAGGTCCAAGGCACGATCCGCGCGATCGATCCAACGTGGACCGGGATCATGTTCGGGATCGCCTTCCTCGGCATTCTCTGCTCGCTGAGCTACTTCTTCTTCTCCAAGGAACACACCGGTGTCCTGGGAGTCAGCTCGAAGATCGGCATCTACACCCTGATGATCGGCTTCGGCGCCGGCTTCGGCCTGACCGTGATGGGGCGTGTCGCCCTGCTGGTGCAGCGGGTGATCTTCCTGCGCGACTATGGAATCGACTTGCTTGGGGGCGGGCTCTGAAGCCCCCGGTAACTCGGGGCAGCGCGAGTGGATTGTGAAAGACCGCAGGCGTCCCACGAGGGTGGCGCCTGCGGTCTTTCGCTTCCGCGTCGATGCTTACCGGATCACCACGCTGCGCAGCACGACCTCCCGCCCGGCACCGATTAGGCGCATGAAGTAGACGCCGGCTCCGACCCGCTCGCCGCGCTGCGTACGTCCATCCCAGGCGAGTTGGTAGACCCCGGCGGCCAGATCGCCTTCCTGCAGCGTGCGGATCAGACGGCCGTTGACGTCGAAGGCACGCAGGGAAACCCGCTCGGGGCGTTGCAGCACCAGGCGGAGCTGCGTGCACCCGGTATGGGGATTCCCGCCGATGAGCGAGTAGGCGAAGTGATCTCCTGCCGGAGCGGCGATCTCGGCTTCCTGCTCGAGGCACTCGGGCGTGCCGACGACGATGCGTAACTGCGCCACTCCCGGCTCGGTGATCTCGGTCTCATAGGCGCCCCCCGGAGCGCAGTCGATCCAGATCTCGCTCTCGAGATCGATCAGGCGGACGCCATACCCGTCGGGCAGCTCTTCCGGGAGTTCCCAGGTCAGACGGACCGGACCCGTCTTGCCGGTGACGAGCTCGACGGCCCAGGTATCGCCCGGGTCGGTCACCGGCCGCACGTCGCATCGCATCGCCTGCAGGCCGGCGGACATGTCGGTATTGACGACGCGCGCCAGCATTGCCTGCTCGAAGGCGGCCGGGGGCATGAGTTGGTCGCGGGTGTCCCAGCCTGGGGCCGCCTCGTCCGCCGATCCCATCCCGAGGGTGACGGGTGCGCCGTCGCCGAGCCGCGCGGTCAACTGCAGCGACCAGTCGGGCGCCGGTGCCGGCACGGGCGACTGGGGCGTGCTCCACAAGTATGCCTCATTCGCCGGGAGCACGAGATCGATCGCCGTCTCGCCCAAGTTGGCAATGAAGTACCCCGTCCAGGGCGCGAGCACCTCTGTCTCCGCCAGGTGGTGCTGCCCGTCGTAGGCGTGGAGCGGCCAGGCTTCCAGCAGTTCGGCGGCGACCGCCTGGGCCAGCGTCAGTTTCTGGGTACCGTCATCGATCAGCACATCACCGAGGGCAACATCATAGGCGAAGGGATTGCCGATCTGGTTCCAGCCGGGAGAGAGTGGAATGGCGATACCTTCCTCGGCGGCCGCGAAGACGGTCCCGCCCGTGAAATCGACAGTGCGGGCCGCGCGGGTGAAGAGCCAGAAGGCTTTTCCCGGTGCGAAGGACTGGGCCGCCTCGGTCCCGGCCTCGGCATATGTTCGGCTCTCCGGGTCCCAGCGCCCGCAGCGCCAGGCCTCACTCGGTTCCCCAAGGTCGTCGCCGAGAACCGCCTCGACCGAACCATCCGCGAGCACGGCCGGCACGCTGATCATGCGGCAGGCGCCGGCGGCGACGGCCAGCGCGCCCTCTCCGTGATCCTCGACCACCTGGACACCCTGCTGGAGGGGCGCACCATCATAGTCCCGCACCGGAGAGCGAGTAACCCGACCCGGCTCGTGAGCCTCGATGTAGTACTCGACCCCGCGCAGCCCGATCGCCTCTTCAGGAATCACCGCCGCCCAATCTCCATCGCTCTGCGCCAGCATCGGCAGGCAGGTGAATTCGCGCTGGCCGGCCAGACGGTAGTAGAGCAACACCGAGTCGGCCGGGGTCGGCGAGACGATCTCCGCCTCGACCGAGAGCGTGTCTCCCGCCTCGATCCAGGTGGATTCCGCTGGTCGCTCACGGATCACGAAGGGTTCCACCAGCCCGGCGAGGATCCCCGCCGAGAGGGACTTGCCGGCGGGATCGTGGAACGCCACCGCACTGGCCGGCTGGCCGATCGCGGCGACCTGTTCCCAGGCCCCCGCCGTGCGCGTACCACCGGCGGCGACCCAGGCGCAACGTCCCGGGGTCACCTCCTGCGCCGCGGCGTCAGGGAGGACCGCCGCCTGTGCACAGACTGCCGCTGCGAGGAGAAGGGCAAGGATCAGTCTGCGTGGTTCGCCGGACCCGCAGCTCGTATCTCGCAACATCGACTACCTCCCGAGATGATCCCACCGCCGCCCGCGACCCGCTCGTGCGTGTGGCGCGCGCGGCTGCAACTCACCGCTTGCTTGCTCGTCCGCGATTCCGGGCACCTCTTACTGCACCCGCATGATGTAGGCCAACGCATAGTAGGGCGGCATGTTGTTGTGGGCCCATCCGCTGCCGGCGCTGTTGACGGAGATGCCGGTGGTTGACGATGCGGTATTCCATCCATCCGCGATGGGGTATTCGACGGCTGTTCCGTTCTCGTCGTGGACCATCCCCTGAAGTGATCCGTAGACTGGATTCGTGTAGAGGTGGGTGTGCCCCGGGTCGCTCACTCCATGACTGTGGGACGGCATCTCGTTGATGGTCAGCGTGTGGGATGCCTCTCCACCGGTCGCACCGACCGAGTAGGAGCTGCCCGCCCCCAGGACGAACCGATTGCGCAGATCCGGCGTCGGGTGTCCGTTCACGGTCGAGCCGTTGCACAGCGCCCAGCCGGACGGAATCGATGCAATGGATCCGGACCACATGACGATTCCGCCGATCGGGATCGTTCCCGGACCTTCCTCGTTGACAAAGCGGCCGTCCAGGCCGTCGGTGTCCGTGCCGATGGTGACCGTGTTCCCCTCGTCGTCGGGGGTGATCTCGATGTAGTCGCCGGTGACGAGATCGATATCCCCGCCGTCGTTGTGAACACCGTCGAGCGAGCTCACGATGTCGGGCACGACCATCGGCGTGGTGATCGACTCCTCCTGGTTCTCGTTGACGAAGCGCTCATCGTGGACACTGCCGTCGATATACTCAGCGGTCAGCTCCACCGTATCGTCACGCACGTGGATGCCGTTGCCCGTCTGGACATCCAGCATCGGCTGCGGCCCGCCCGAATTGGTTACCAGCAATCCCGCACCGCCGAGCACATCGGTGACATCGCCGCCCTCGCAGTCGGCGGCGGTGATCCGGATCGTATTATTGATATCGTCGGCCGAGATCGAGATGTTGTTCCCGGCGATCAGGTCGATGTTGTCGCCGTTGCTGTAAACACCATTCAGACTGCTCAGCACCGCCGGGGCGAACATCGCCAGCGTGACCGAGTTCTCCACCCCCGACTGCATGAAGCGCTCGTCGTAGGCGCTGCCCGTGGCGTAGGGCCCAGCGAGGACAAGCCGGCCCCCGTCGAACGCGAGTCCCGTGCCCGCATCGACCGCCAGTGCACCCTTGCTCGCCGTCAACCCATCCCCGGCATCGACCGCGACCGCATCCTCGGTGACGGTGATCCCGACACCCGCCCCAACACTCAAGCTCACCTGCGGCCCGTCGGGGTCGGTGGCGGTCAGACCCGGACCGGCGAAGACGTCGGTTACATCGCCACCACCACCAGCGGCCGCCGAGATGGTGATCGTCCTGGCCGTCGCATCCGGCTTGATCGTGATGTTCTCTCCACCGACCAGATCGATGTCGCCGCCGCCGCCGGAGACACCATCGACACTGCCGACCAGATCCATCTCCAGCATCGCGAGGCTCACCGAGTTGGGTTCGTCGTGATTGACAAAGCGCTTGTCGTAGACATTGCCGGCTAGATACTCGCCGGCGAGCTGCACGGCATCCGCGGTCACCGCGATCCCCGGGCCACCGCTGACATCGAGCGTCACCGCAGGCCCTTCGGCCGCGGTCGCCGTCAGGCCGGCGCCGCCATGGACGCTAGTGACATCGCCTCCCTCGCCTTCGGCGGCGGCGATCGTGATCGTCTTGGCCTTCTCATCAGGCGTGATCGTGATGTTCGCTCCGGCGACCAGATCGATGTCTCCGCCGTCGTTGATCACCCCATCGACACTGCTGACGATATCGGGGCCGATATCGACGGCACCCAGGCTGCCGTCGAGGACCGCTGTGCCATCGATGCTGCCCGGTGTTACCTGCTCAGCGGTCTCCGCGCGCAACGCATAGGGCACGCTGCGCAGTGGGTAGCGCGGAGAGAGCGGCGCCCCGTCGACCGAGACCTCGAGCCAGTACTGCTGGTCGAAGTCGAGTGTGCTCAGTGAACCCAGCTCGACCGAGTAGAGGCCGTCGGTGATCTCCGTCGCCGCCGCCGCCTGGGTCCAGAGGGCGCCGCCGCCAGCAGAATCGGCATAGATGGCGAAGCCGAGATCGGCAGCGCCCGTGAAGGGCGCCCCGTCGAGCGAGAGTACCCCCTGGAAGGTCATCGTCTCGGGCACGGCGGCAGAGGCACTGGAAACGGAGACGACCACCAATGCGGCAGCGAGAGCCACCAGAGACGAAACGCGTGGATAGGACAATGCCTTCCGGTGCGCACGAACCCGACACCAAAGCATCAGATACCTCCCTGTCACGATCAGATCGGAGAACTAGACGGCCGCACCCACCGGAGGGCTGTTCCACCCCGGTGACGACCAAACACGAGATCTAGAAGCAACTATCGTCCAAGGAAGGGGGGACAATTAGGCGATTCGGGGGGGGGTGCCCGGGCCGTGGCAACTCAAACGCATTGCGCGAGAATAGGATGGTGCACCGGGGGGGGCGATGCGGCGCTCCCCCGCGCGCGGGGCAGGGAAAGCTTGGAGGGGCTCACGGGCATCGGATCCTGCCGGGGCCTATTCGGCCCGCAGGCACCAGAGGATCTGCACGGCATTCGCATTGGCGGGGTCGCGCGCCGGCGTCTCTACGCCTCCCCGGGGGCGCACCTACACGTTGAAGAGAAAGTGGCAGGTATCGCCATCCTCGAGTACGTAGTCCTTGCCCTTCAGCTGCAGCTTCCCTTGCTCCTTGGCGGCCCTCTCCGATCCGGTGGCGACGATGTCGTCGTATCTGACGATCTCGACGCGGATGAATCCGCGCTCGATGTCGCTGTGGATCTTGCCTCCCGCCTGCGGCGCCCGCGAACCCTTCCGAATCGTCCAGGCGCGGACCTCGTCCTTGCCGGTCGTATAGAAGGACATCAGCCCCTGAGCGTCATAGGCGGCCGCATTCAGGCGATCGAGCCCCGCGGCCTCCAGCCCGAGTGCGGCAAGAAACCCGCCGCGCTCATCCGGATCCTCGATCGCGGCGATCTCCTCTTCGATCTTGCACGATACCGCCAGACTACCCGGTGGCTGGGGCTCGGCGACTGCGCCCTCCGAGACGTTGTAGGCCCAGAGGACGGGCCGCATGGTGACCAGGCACAGGCTGCGGATCGCGGCGCGCGCTTCGTCACTGAGCTCAAGACGATTGAGTGGCTGATTGCTCTCAAGCGCCTCGGAACACTTGATCAGCACTCGCTCCTCGTTGATCTGCGCGGCTGTGGCACGACCCGCCTTCTTCTCCTTGCCGATCCGCAGCAGGCGGTTCAGAACCACTTCCAGGTCGGCCAGGATGAGTTCGGCATCGAGCAGCCGTCGATCCCGCTCGGGATCGACCGATCCGGCAGCGTGATAGACATGGTCCGACTCGAAGGCGCGCACGACGATACAGAGCAGATCGCTACGACGGGCGGCATCGAGCCACGCGTGGGTCGGGGCGCCCTCGACGAGATCGGGACACAGAACGATGTTGTTCTCGGCATAGGTCACCTTGCGCGGCTCGAAGATCCGCGCGAGCACCTCCACGCGGGGATCGCGAATCCGGGCGATGCCCTCGATGCATTCTCCCGGCTTGCGGTTCTCCGGCACCCGGCGGCCGGTGAGCAGCGTGAAGAGCGTGCGCTTGCCCGAGTGGGAAAGTCCCATGAGTGCGGTCTTCACTTGTTGCGCCTTCCCTCACGACCCGAACCTCCATCGCTCCCTCTGTGCTGGAGCCTTCTTCGGTCCGGTATGCAGTATCCCCCCAGAGTACCCCTGGTTCACGAGCCGGACCGGAAGGTGGCTCGTGAATCCCCCTAGCTCGTTGCGTCCGGCATCCGGTCGCGGCGGACGATGTGGAGGAATGCGGCGACAACGACCAGGAGCATGAAGAAGCGCAGATCGGTCCAGGGAACGAAGTGCTTGACCGCAGTGACCAGGCGCATGGAGTCATGAGCCAGAATCACCGCCAGGGCAAGAACGGCGACCCACCATCCTCTAGGCATCCAGCGTCCGTCGACGATCAGTGTGGCCAGGACGACAACGGGCAAGTGGACCAGGACCATGTGGTGAAGCCAGGTGATCGGCGAGATCAGCAGCAAGGCGACCGCCACGAGAGCCGCCTCGGATCCATCCACCACCCGGCGCCGACTGACGAGCCATCCCACGGGCACCGCGATGGCAAGGCACATCAGTAGAATCGCCGCGGCGCAGGTGCCTTCGGGGCAGAGGATGCGACTGACGAACCCGTTGATCGAATGATTGGAGGCGAACAGGACGGGATTGAATCCCAGCTCCGATTGGGCCGCGTACCCGACTTGCGGCGCGATCTGGGTGACGAACTCCCAGTGCAACTGCCATCCGAGGATCAGCACGGAGATCAGAAACAGTCCGGCACCCGTGATCAAAGCCGCCGTCAAAGCCTGCCACCGGCGCTTCAGCACCAGATAGAGCAACAGGAGCACCGGCAGAGCCTTGATCCCACAGGCGACCGCCAGCACGGCGCCCGCGGTGCGATCACGGCCCCGCTGCAGCCGCTCGAAGAAGAGCAGGATCAGGAATGAGAACAGGACACTGATGGCGCCATGATGGGCGGCCACGTACCACGGCAGCCCCAACGGCACCAGCAAACCGGCGATCAGCGCCGCTGCGCGGGCCGCGGAGCTCCTCGCACCCGCGAGCCGCAGACACAGGAATAGCGAGGCCCAGATCGCCAGGAGCCCCAGGACCTGCCAGATGGCCGAGACGACCGCCAGCGGGAGGAAGGTCAGCGGCGTCCAGATCAGCGCCAGAAAGGGCGGGTAGATGTAAGGAAAGACCCTCTGCCCCTCGGGCACGACCAGATTGGCGGGCACGTAGGGATCGAGGCCGTTGCGCAGCGCCAGGCTGGCATAGTGGTAGGAGGGCAGATCCGTCGGCCAGTAGCCGAGGAAGTGGAACAGGTAGAAGCGAGCTGTCATATACATTGCAGCGACAGCAGTCAGCAGCACGATCGCACGTAGTGCTCTCTCAGTTGGGGGGAGGAAGCGGTCGAAGTAGATGCCGATCTCTCGCCGATGGAGAAAACCGAGGAGCACGCAGAAGTAGACGAATGCAAACGAGATCGCCAGTGGCGCCAGCAGTGGGCCGATGACCCGGCCGTCCGATTCACCGAATGCCGTGGCGAGCTCCCCGGTCAACAGCCCGAGGAGGACCGCCGCGGCGAGCGCGGCAAGATCGAGAAGCAGCCGCATCACTGGGCTGGTGCGTACCGCGGCCCGCTGGGATGGGGACATGGGACCAGGCTCCTCTCGCCTTTTACGCATCGATCGTGGTCGTTGAGAAGACGTTTGCCTACCAACCCCGCCTACACGCGATACGGCCGCCGCCCCATCGGGTCGTGCAGCTCCACCGCCACCTTGCGCCGGCGCCAGCCGAGGATGGCCAACAAGATCATCGGCACATATGCGACGAAGAGGATCAGGAGGAAGAGCCAGTTGCGCTCGATTGCCGAAGCGATCAGTTCGCCCGCGGGCAGTCCCCAGGACGTCGTTGCCGGAGAGATGCCGAAGACGTGGCCGAGGGCAACTGCCAGGATCAGCGCGAAGAGGTAGATGAAGTTGCGCAGCAGGCGGCGCCCCATCGCCTCACGCATCGAGATCTTGAAGGTGGGATAGAGCAGTTCGGCGGTGAGATCCTTGCGCCAGGGTCCCTGCGGCATCCGCGCGCCCCCGGAGACGATCGGTGCCAGGAAATGCGCCTCCAGGATCCGCATCCGCCAACGCCAGACGTCGTAGAAGCGGTAGCGGCGGGACTCCATCGCCAACAGGACCCATAGCGCGGCGAGATTGAAGACCAAGATCGAATCGGCACTCGGGTGCTTCAGTGACAGGGAGAGCAGACCGATCGTCACAATGATCGCCCAGTTGGTGGTCACATCCATGCGGGTGCGCCAGATGGTCAGCCGGTTCATCTCCCCGCGATAGAAGTGGACCATCGCGGTCACATCGCCGCTCGAGAAGGCCCGTTTCAGCGCCTCCCGCCCCCCGGCATCGTCGATGGTGTCGGCTCCTCCGGGCACCGGCTCACCCATGCCGGCTCCACGGCCCCCCGGCAGATCCTGCTCTCGATCTTCCATGACCTCCTCCCTGGTCCGGGCATTCGCCGCGGGCATGATAGGCGGGAATCCCTAGCTAGGCACGGCCTTTCGCCGAAGCCATCCCGGGGTCCCGGGGCCAGTCACAGGAGACGATGGCCATGACGGCTCGACCCTGGACCAAGACGAGGCCCCCGGCTTCCCGTAGCTCGCCGCACGGCAAGGCAACCGGGCCATCCCCGGCAGGGCGACCGGCCGGGGAGGCGACACACCCACCGACACACCCACCGCCCTTGCGGATGCCGCGCTTGATGTGCCAATCTCACCTGCTGCAACAGGAAGCGGCAGGAGGGCTGGGGCGCGGCCCGGCCGACCGGGTCCTCCAAGGTGACCCATGCAACCGGGCAAGCCACGAACGCCGAGGCGGTACGGCAGGTCACCAACGCCAAGGCGACCCGGCAAGCCACGAACGCCGAGGCGACCCGGCAAGCCATCGACGCCGGGCAGGTACCGGTGTCCAGAAACGCAGGATCACCGATGAGCGGTCTGATCTACCTCGACTACAACGCGACCACCCCGATCGCTCCCGAGGTCGCCGCCGCCATGCGTCCCTACCTCGAAGGCTTCTTCGGCAACCCCTCCAGCTCGCATTCCCTCGGCATCGAGGCACGACGGGCGGTCGAGCAGGCCCGCCGGCAGGTGGCCGCACTGCTCGGCTGCCATCCGGATGAGATCGTCTTCACCAGTGGCGGTAGTGAGTCGAACAACGCGGCGATCAAGGGCACCGCCTACCTCCTGCGCGATCGCGGCCGGCACATCATCACCTCGGCGATCGAGCATCCCGCCGTCACGGAAGTCTGCCGCTTTCTCGAGGGCGAGGAATTCCGGGTGACCTATCTGCCGGTCGATCAGACCGGGCTCGTCGACCCGGCTGCCGTCGAACGGGCGATCACGCCCGAGACGATCCTCGTGACCATCATGCACGCCAACAACGAGGTCGGCACGATCCAGCCGATTGCCGAGATCAGCCGCATCGCCCGCGCCCGCGGCGTGCCCCTGCACACCGACGCCGCCCAATCGGTCGGCAAGATTCCGACACTGATCAACGAGCTCGGCGTCGATCTCCTCTCGATCGCCGGCCACAAGTTCTATGCACCGAAAGGCATTGGCGCCCTCTTCATTCGTCGCGGCATCGAGCTGACGACGCTCGTCCATGGGGCGGATCACGAGCAGAACCGCCGCGCGGGCACCGAGAACGTCCTAGAGATCGTCGGCCTGGGAAAGGCCGCCGAGATTGCCGCCCGCGACCTCGGGCGCAACTCCGCCCACATGCGCACGCTCCGCGACCGGCTGCGCGCTACGCTGACGCAGGCGGTCCCCGATCTGCGGGTCAATGGTGGCCCACAAGCCTGCCTGCCGAACACGCTCAGTGTCTCCTTCCCCGGTCTCGAGGCGAATACGATCCTCGATGAACTGGAGCACGTCGCCGCATCCGCGGGCGCGGCATGTCACGCCGATCAGATCGATGTCTCCCACGTGCTCGAGGCGATGGGCCTCCCCGAACGGATCGCGATGGGGACGATCCGCTTCTCGGTCGGCCGCGAAACCACTCCCGAGGAGATCGACCGGGCCGCGGGCGAGGTCCTCGCCGTCATCGGGCGGATGCGCGGTGTCGCCGATGGAACAGAGGGCACCGGAGAGGCCATCGAGTCCGGGTTTGCGCGCGCTGATTCGGGCGCCGGCGCGGATGCGGGGGCAGGCGCGGATGGGGGGACCGACGCGCATGCGGGGGCCAGCGCGGATGCGGGGGCCGACGCGCATGCGGGGACCAGCGCGGATGCGGGGGCCGACGCGCATGCGGGGGCAGGCATCGCTGCGGGTCCGGGCACGGGTGCGCGGGTGGAGGCAGACACAGGTGCAGGTGCCGCCCTGCCCGATGGCACCGTCCGGCTGACTCGCTTCACCCATGGCCTCGGGTGCGCGTGCAAGATCCAGCCGCAGGCGCTCGAGGAGATCTTGAAGCAGATCCCGCGGATCGCCGATCCCGCGTTGCTCGTCGGCACGGAGACCTCCGACGACGCCGCCGTCTACCGGATCTCGCCCGACCTGGCGATCGTCGAGACGCTCGATTTCTTCACGCCCATCGTCGATGACCCGCGCGCCTTCGGCGCGATCGCCGCCGCCAATGCGCTCAGTGACATATACGCAATGGGGGCGAAACCGATCTTCGCCCTCAACATCGTCGGCTTCCCCGTACGGCGCCTGCCGATGTCGGTGCTCAAGGAGATCCTCGCCGGGGCGAGCGAGATAGCCGAGGAGGCGGGGATCCCGATCGTCGGCGGCCACTCGGTCGAGGACACCGAGCCGAAGTTCGGCTGGGCGGTGACCGGGCTTGTCCATCCCGATCGCATCCTCGCCAATAGCACCGCGCGTCCCGGCGATGCCCTGATCCTCACCAAGCCGATCGGGCTCGGCATCCTGGCGACCGCGGCCAAGCGGGGGGCGGCGAGTGCGGCGAGCATCGCGCAGAGCACGGCGGTGATGACCGCGCTGAACCGAACCGCGGCGGAGACGATGGAATCCTATCCGGTCAGCGCCTGCACCGATGTCACCGGCTTCGGCCTGATCGGACATCTGCTGGAGATGACTGCCGGCAGCGGCGTCGAGGCGGAGATCTGGGCCGATGCGGTGCCGGTGCTCGAGGAAGCCCGGGACTGGGCCCTGGCGGGGATCGTCCCGGGCGGAACCAAGGACAATCTCGAACACGTGAGCAAGGATGTCACCTGGGACCGCGCGATCCCGATGGTCGAGCGGCTGATGCTCTGCGATGCCCAGACCTCGGGGGGGCTGCTGATCAGCCTCCCGGAAGCGCGGGCCACCGACCTTGTCACTGAGTTGCGGGATTCGGGGATTTCTGAGGCGGCTTGGATTGGACGAGTGACCGGGCCCGGGCAGGGAACCATCCGGGTCGTCCCTGAGCGCCAACAGTAACCCACCGAGGAGGTTAGCATCCGGCGCGGGAAGCGCTCCTCGGGATCTGTCATCCGGCATCGGGCTCGCGAGCTGAGCCTGAGATAGGGAGTCTGGAGCATGGAAGCGAGGCGTTTGCGATTCTCGGGTTCGGCTGCCCTCATCGGCATCGGGCTTGTGGGGCTCGTCTGGATTGCCGGCGTTGCCGGCAGCGGCTGCCGGCCGGGGCCGGCGGCCAGGCCCACTGCCGCTGAGGCGACCAGGCCGGCTGCCGCCGAGGCGGCCTATCCAGCCACCGCCCAGCCGGCCGAGCCCGGCCCCCCCCACGACGGATCCACGCGGCATACTTATGCTGGGGCTGCTGACCGCAACCCTGCGGAGAACGGCCTCCGTTTCCGCAACCCCGCGCGCGCCGCCTTCACGCACCATGAGATCGATGCGCGCGTCGATCCCGAGGGGGCACGTCTCCAGGCCACCGACCGGGCCCTGCTCTGCCATCCACCGCGGATCCCGACTGCCGAGCCGGTGCCGTTCTTGCTCAACCGCAACCTCGAGATCCAAGGGATCGAGAGCACCCACCGCGGCACGCCCTTCGTGTCGCTGCGCTGGAGAGAGCACGAGCGCTGGCAGCCGCGCAGCTTCTGGGCCCAGCCGCAATACCCCGAACTGGGGGGACTGGAGCACGCCCGGCAAATCGACCTCTTCTTCGAACCCACCTCGGATCTCGCCTTCTGGCCCGAATCGCTTCTGGTCACCATCACCTATCAGGGCGCGGTCTACGACTCGCTCAAACCCCCGCCCGAGAGCTACCAGCGCGGCTTCGAGACCACCAGCGGCCTGATCGACCCGCGCGGCGCCTTCCTCTCCGGCGGGACGCTCTGGTATCCACAGCGCTTCGATGAGCCCTTCGGCTTCGAGCTCACCGTCAGCGTGCCGCAGGGCTGGCAGGCGGTCTCCCAGGGTGCGCGGGAGGTCCACGGCCCCACGACGGTCACCTGGCACTCCCCCGAGCCGATGGATGAGATCTACCTCGTCGCCGGCCCCTACGAGCTGCGCGAAGAGACCCATCGCGGCGTCGCGATCCAGACCTTCACCTATGGCAATGAGGATGAGGAGATCTGTCGCACCTACCTGGATGCCACCCGCGACTATCTCGACCTCTACACCGAACGCATCGGGCCCTACCCCTTTGCAAAATTCGCCCTGGTTGAGAACTTCTGGCAGACCGGTTACGGCATGCCGAGCTTCACCCTGCTCGGCGACCGGGTGATCCGCCTGCCCTTCATCGTGCGCACCTCGTATGGCCACGAGATCCTCCACAACTGGTGGGGCAACGGCGTCTTCGTCGACTGGGAGAGCGGCAACTGGTGTGAGGGCTTGACCGTCTACGGGGCAGACTACTTGTACAAGGAACGGGAAGGCGCCGCGGCGGCCTGCGGCTATCGCCGCAACCAACTCCAAGACTATCTCAACTACGTTCGCGCCGGCCGCGACTTCCCGCTGACCGAATTCCGCCAACGGCACGACGCCTCCTCGGCGGCGGTCGGGTATGGCAAGGCAATGATGCTCTGCCACATGCTGCGCGAGCAGATGGGGAGCGAACGGTTCTGGGCGGCGCTCGCCGAGTTCTATCAGCGCTTTCTATTCTCGCGGGCCGATTGGTTCGACCTCCTGGGCGTCTTTGCTGAATACACCGACCTCGATGTCGATCACTTTCACCAGCAGTGGATCGCGCGGGCCGGCGCCCCAATGATCAGCCTGGGTGCGTCCGACCTCATCGCGCGCAACGATGGAGGATTCGACCTCTCCTACCGGGTCGATCAGGAAGAACCCTACTACGAACTCACCGTTCCACTGCGGCTGACCTATGCCGACGCGCCGGCCGAGGAGTGGACCCTCCCCTTGACCGGGGCGCGCACGCCCGGCAGCCAGCGGCTCTCCGAGAAGCCCCTGGCCCTCGAGGTCGATCCCGACTTCGATCTCTTCCGCCGCCTGCACCGCGCCGAGGTCCCGGCGGCGCTGAGCCAGCTCCTTGGCGCCGATTCGGTAGCGATCGTGCTCGCCGCTCAAACCCCAGCGCCCTTGCACGAGGCTTACCACGCGCTCGCCGAACAATCGCAGGCAGCAAAACCGACCGGGGAACTCGCTGATACGGGACTGGCGTTGCTTGACCTAGCCGGCAGCAGCGCCTGGCTGCTGGGGGAACCGGAATGGAGCGCGGCCTTGGCGCCCATTCTGCCCGCCGGGGTGAACATCGAGGAGAGCGCCTTCCACGTGAACGGCGAACGCTTCGATCGCGCGACGCACGCGCTTGTGCTCGCCCTACCCCATCCGCACAATCCCGATGGGGCGATCGGCCTTCTGCTCGGCAACGAGGCGGACGCCGTCGCGGGCATCTGGCGCAAGCTGCCCCACTACGGCAAGTACAGCTACCTCGTCTTCGCGGGTACCGCCAATATCGCCAGAGGGGTCTGGAGCGTCGAACGCTCGCCGCTCAAGGTCGTCTGGAAGGAAGGAAGCCAACCTTGAAAGCACTCTCTCTCGCCGCGCTGCTATGGACCGTGCTCACTCCGATGGCGCAGGGCGCGCCCGCAAACGCCTCCTGCGATCCCGCCGCCCTCGAGCGCGACGTGCGTTACCTGGCCTCCGATGAGCTGGAGGGCCGCGGCCTCGGCTCCGTCGGTCTCGAAGATGCCATCGAGATGGTCGCGCAGCGCTTCCGCGAGCTGGGTCTCGAGCCCGCCTTCCCCGACCGCGCAACGGCCGCTGCGCCCCTGGCCGGCTACCTGCAGCCCTTCCGTAGCCCCGACCACCCCGTCTCGGCCAATGTGATCGGGATCCTGCCCGGCAGCGCCGAACGCTCCCCCCGCGCCCTGGTGCTCGGTGCGCATGTCGATCACCTCGGCCGCGATCCGGGCCTGGAGGGCGATCAGATCTACAACGGCGCCGATGACAACGCCTCGGGCGTGGCCGCCTTGCTCGAAGTCGCGCGCATGCTGACTGCCGAAGTTGCCGGGGAACCCTCGGACGATGGCGTTCATGCGGCCGGCCCCAAGCGCACCGTCGTTTTCGCCGTCTTCTCCGCAGAGGAGTCGGGACTCCTCGGATCGAAGCATTACGTCGAACACCCGGCGGTGCCGCTCGACGAGGTGATCGCGATGATCAACCTCGACAGCATCGGGCGGATGCGTGATCACCAGGTGATCGCCTTCGGTGCCGGCACCGCCCGGGAATTCCCAGCGACCCTCGCCGGCCTCAACTATGCCTTCGGCTTCGATCTGGTCGCCCGCAGCGAGGGAGCGGGTGCTTCGGATCAGGCGAGCTTCTTCGCCAAACAGATCCCGGTGCTTCATTTCTTCACCGGCCCCCACCACGACTACAGCCGCGTCACCGACGAGGCGGCGAAGATCAACTTCTCCGGCCTGGCCGAGGTGACCGACTACGTCGCCGAGCTGATTCGCTATCTGCGCTACCGCCCGCGTCCGTTGACCTTCGTCGATGCCGGCGGCAAGCAGCTCGCCCAGATGGAAGCGATGGCCCAACAAGGCCAGCGCAAAGTCTCACTCGGGTTCATGCCCGACTTTTCGCACGAGAAGGGCGGGGTCAAGGTAGGCCCTGTCTCCCCCGAAGGCGCCGCCGATGCAGCCGGACTCCAGCAGGGCGACACCATCATCGCGATCGATGGAGATGTGATCGACACGCTGGTCGACTACACCGCGATCCTGCGCAGCCATGCTCCGGGAGAGCACATCCGGCTCGTCGTCCACCGCGGGAGCGAGACCCTCGAACTGGACGCAGTGCTGCAAGAACGCCGCTGAATCGCTTCGCGCGACTCGGCACAGCCCGATGCGGCGAGCGGACCCTCACGTGGCTCCGGCACTCGTCAGGTTCCCGCGGTTCCCAGCGAAGGCGCGCAACGGATCGGCACTGGTGAACCGGCGGAACCGCGACGCGAGAGCGGCCGGCAGAGAACCGCGTAGCGCCAGGGGCTTCCGCGCCAGCCGTCGAATGGGTAGCAGGTCACAAGCGTCAATCCCCGGCGGGCCGGATCGATAATCGTCTCGTCGGTGTGATCAACGACTTCGATCGCCGAGACCTGGTAGCCCCGGGTCTCGCCGGCTGTCGTCACGTGGAGCAAGTCGCCGGTCTCGAGCGCTCGCAAGAACCGGAGCCACGTGTCCCGGTGCCCGACTAGAACGCAATTGCCGGGAGCATTGGGCATCGCCGTGCCGTCGAGATGCCCGATGCCGAAGGCCATCGAAGTCCCCGATCCCCCGGTGACGACGTGACGGCGAACGCCCATCCGTGGGACTTCCAGACGCGCGATCGGGTGGAAATCGGCCCATGGCCAAGGCGGATGCGCCGCGCGGTCGTTCAGGTGGGCGGCGAAGGCCCGGCCGATCAACTGACCGGCCAGAAACCCCTTGGCAGAGAGATAGAGCTGTTCGCCGAGCAGCAAGCCCCCGGCGCTCGAGAGCAACAAGGCAAGCAGGAGTACGACTGTACGCCCGATGGCTCCACGTCTTCCCAGGAGACCCAACAGCCCGTGGCAGAAGTCAGACCCCGCGGATCGTCGATGCCCGGGAGGTCGCGGAGATCGCTGAGATCGTGGAAACCGTGAAGGTCGTGAAGGTCGTGGAGGTCGTGGAGGTCGTGGAGGTCGTGGAGACCACCTGGAGCCGGCGCGCGGCACCGCCGCCTCCGCCTGTGGATGCGACTGGCGGAGCGGAGGCCTGTTCGGCCGCGGCCGCAGATGCTCCCAGCCGGCAACGCCGTGCCAGGCCCGCCCCCCAGCCGGCGATTGCCACGCAGGCGACGCGGGCCGCGCTCGATCCGGAGACCTCGATGGCCACGCGCGCCCCGCCGGTCCGGAGGGCTCGGTCCATCCTGGTGCTAGCCCGCGCATAACACCCTCCGCCACACCCAGAGGAGCAAGAGGCCCAAGGCCAGGGCGCAGAATCCGACGAGACGGTGCAGCGGCCCCAGCGTCCCGCCGCGCGGCAGTCCGAGAAGCTGTGAGCCGGACGGCAGGGTGTTCGGCATGCGCACCGTGCGGCAGGGGCCTTCGGCCGTGACGGCCTCTTCGACGGCGACAAGACTCGTATAGCGCGTGACCAAGTTGAAGGCGGTGCCGACTGTGACCACTTGCCGGCGCACGTCGGCAGGGTCGGCGCCCTCGTGCAGGCGGTCCATCAGCGCGGCGACCTTGGCCCGCGCCCAGCGCAGCGCAATCCCCGCCCCGGCGGGGGCCGCGCCTTCCACCGGAAGGGCAACGTCCCAGGAGCCACCCGGGATGTTCCCGCGCATGGTGACGACCGCGGGGCTCGTCTCGGGACGCAGGCGCAGAGAAACCAGCAGCGGTTCAGCGGCATGGAGATCGGGCAGTACCGCGGGATGGATATCGGCAACCGCCACACCATCCCAGGTCAACGTGAGATCGGAGGCTACGGGCCGATCGATCCGGAGAAAGAACTCATCAATGCGGTTCGACGCCTCGCCCAGGTCGGAGATGAAACCGCAGAGTCCGTGTCCATAGGCAGCCATCTTGCGCATCAGGTAGCGATTCGGCGCACGCCCGATGCCGAGCACGTGCAGGCGTACCGCTCCGAGGCCCGCGTGGAGTTCCTCGAGCACCGCGGCCTCGTTCCCGACGGCGCCGTCGGTGAGGAAGACAATGCGGCGCAGGCGATCCCGGCTACCGCGTCCCGGACCGGCCCTGGTCGGGATCTCACCGCTGCCCGCCGCGCTCATCGCCAACGCGCGCTGCAGTGCGGGCAGGATCATCGTCCCGCCGCCGGCCTCCCGTGCGGCTACCCAGCAGTCTGCCGCGGCGCGGATCTCGCGGTCGCCGGCGGACTGAAAGGTTCGCCGGAAGGCCGAGCTCAGGTTGTTGAACTCGAGGATGTTGAAGGCGTCGTCGGACCCGAGCCGTCGGAGCGCCGCCCGAAGTGCCTCTCGTGCCTGGGCGATCGAGGGGCCCGCCATCGACCCGGAAACATCGATGACGAAGAGCGTCTCTGTCGGCAGCCCGCGTGGCCTGGGCCGTCCCCACGGATCCCGCTCCTCGAGCGCGGGGGGCACGAGCAGCAACAGGCCGTAGAGGTTCTCGTCGCCATCGCCCCCCTCCTCGAGAAGCAGCGCGACCTGCGGCTCATGGCCCGCCACCGGCTTCCATTGCAGCAGAAAGTCACGATCGGCGCGCAAGGCGCCATCAGCCGGAACGACGATCCAGCGGGGTCCCGCGTGGGAGATCGCCACGCGATGAGAGGGGCTTTCGAGCCGCTCGATCGCCACGCCGGGCTGCAGACGAACTTCCAAGGTCACCCGCATCCCGCGCGGATCATCGGTGTGCAGGAAGGGTGCCAGGATCCGATGCGCGTCCGGCACTCCCACCGACCTAAGCTCGATCGAGACGGCTTGGGCCACGCCCCCCGCACCCGACTCGCCACGGTGTGGGTCTTGTGCCTCAGCCAACGGCACGAACCGTGGGGTGAAGGTGAGTGGGAAGGCGAGGTGAAAACGACCATCGTCGTAGGCAACCTCCTCGATGTACTCGAGATTGACCTCGATCGCCTCGCCCGGCGGAATGTTGGCCGCCGAGATGGTGAAGAGATTCGGGCGTTCCTGATCGAGCAACGCGGCCTTGCGTCCCGCTCGCTTAGCTCGGTCGTAGGTCTGGCGAGCCTCTTCGCGCTCCTGGATCTCCGCGACGATGCGCCGCCCGCCGATGCGCATCTCCATGCGGTGGACCGCCGCCCGTTCGGGGAGGGGAAAGACATAGACGACCTCGATCGCCTCGGCATAGGGATTGTGAAAGTCCTGCCGCACACGGCCCCGCGCCATCAGCCCGGTGATCTCGATGCGCACGCCGGTCTCGCCCCGTGGCAGGGGGAGCAGCCCCTCCGGAGTGCGACGGAGCAGCTCTCCGGCCCCGATGTCCTCGAGGGCGACAACCCGCTCCGACGCTCCCGCCAGCTCGGGGTTGGCCTGCGAGTCCCGCGGGAGGAGCAGCAGGCCCGCCAGCAGAACGCCCAGCAAGCCGAGCCGCAGGCCGAGCCGCAGGCCGAACCCCGGGCCGAGCCCCAGGCCGAGCCCCAGGCCGAGCCCCAGGCCGAGCCCCAGGCCGAGCCCCAGGCCGAGCCCCAGGCCGAGCCCCAGGCCGAGCCCCAGGCCGAGCCCCAGGCCCCGCCACCCACCAGCGCTGATCTGCCGACCCACCATGGGACCCCCCTCCTGCCCCCTGTTGCGGCGGCCTCGCCGGGTCATCCGGCCAGCCGCGGCCGCCTGCGTCAGCCCGCGCCCTGTGGTCCCCGCCCGGGTGGGGCTCCCCCGGCGAGCTGGGAGGACGGCTCTTCATCCCCCCGGACGAGCAGGGGGCAAGGGCTGTACCAAAACAAACCGACGGAAATACAGCCGGTTACAGGACCCGTCGGGCTGGAGGTGAGAGGGACGTGTCGCCCCCACGGCACACTTCGTTGCATGAGGGCGACAGCGAGGCGGTGCAGCCAGGAAGGAAGCCCCGGGAAGCTTTCTGGACGGCCCCTCAGGGCGTCGCCGGCCGCCCGCTATTTCAGTGAAGACAACCCCTTGCGCGGGGATTCCCGCGTTGAAATCCGCGCAGCGAGCTAGTATAATACCCGCGCACCTTAGGGGAGGGAGGCAGCTCCTTCGGGGAGTCTAACTAGAGACTCCATGGAAGGCGCAAAACCCCTCGCGCATCCGAGTGTTAGCATTTCGGCACCTTGTTACCGCACAAGGAGGAGACAATGTCCGCATCCCGTGCTCCGTGGCGCCTCCTCACGGTCCCTGCGCTCCTGACCGCGGCGGTCCTCTGTGTGACCGCCGTTTCTGCAAGCGCGCAGACCGTTCTCTGGGAGGAAGACTTCTCGGACGTCAGTGACTGGACAACCTTTCAGGCCACAATCTCAACCGACGGCAACATCGGCACGATCGACATTCCCGCCGATCCCTGGTGGGGCAAGGCCGAGATGACCGATTGGGTCGATGCACCCTTCGGGTGTGCGCCCAACGCGGTTTGGCTGCATGTCGACTGCACGGCCATCACCGGCCGGGTTCAGGTCAACATCATGGACGCGGGCTTCGCCGAGACCAATGTGCTGACCACGCAGGGTGCCGGCGTGTACGACATCGATCTCGATGCCGCGCTCGGCTGGACCGGCCGTCAGCCGTTCAAGGTCGTTGTCTGGGTCGACTGGGCAGCGCCCGCTTCGGCCAGTTTTGATGTGATGAGAATCACGACGACGGCCGATATGTGGGAAGAGGAGTTCGAGCCGATCCAGGCTGGCTGGCGCGATGAGACGACCCATCCCGGCTTCAACGCCTACATCACCGATGCCCCCGGGCCCTACGTGCTGATCGAGGAGGCCCCGGGAGTCGACTTCGGCAAGGTCCTCTCGCCGGTGTTGACAGTCGATGTCGATCAGGCGCCCACCCTGACGGTGGTCGTGATCGACGATGCGGACAACTCGAACTTCCTGATCGGCATTCAGGAAGAAGAGGGCGCCTACGAGTTCCGCTGCCTCGGCCGCGGCTACGACGAGGATGTCTTCCAGTTCAACTACAAGGAAATGATGCAGTGGACCGGCGTGCACACCTTCTCGATCCAGATCGGCGTCGAGTCGGAGGATGTCGACGGCTGGGTGACGATCGACCGGATCACACTCGATTGCTCCGATCCTCCGCAGATTCCCGAGCATGCCTGCTGCTTCGAACTCGACAATGAGTGCTTCATGATGACGCACTGGAACTGCCTCGGCGCAGGCGGCGTGCCCTATGACTGCCACACCTGCGAGTCGGCGGGCGGCTACTTCAACTGCCCCACCTGGCAGGTCTGCTGTGTCGGTGAGACGTGCTACATCACCACCGAGGATGGCTGCACCGGCATGAGCGGCGACTGGCATCCGGAGTGGGATTCGTGCGGTCCTCCGAACCCCTGCGTGCCGGTGGTGGAACGGGTCTGCTGTGTCGGTGAGGTGTGCCACATCACCACCGAGGATGGCTGCACCGGCATGAGCGGCGACTGGCATCCGGAGTGGGATTCGTGCGGTCCTCCGAACCCCTGCGTGCCGGTGGTGCCGGCCGACGATCCGAGCTGGGGTGCGATCAAGGCCCTCTATCGGTAGGGCGAATTGGCTTTGCGCGGTAACTTGCTGCATAGATGAGAAATATAGGCGTATGGCTAGACACCTAAGCAGCGCGTCATCGTCTTACGAGGGAGCCTCTTAGGAGGCTCCCTCGTTTTCAATCGGGATCCACGGGGAAGTCGACGGCTGGAGCGGGAGGGCACTCACCCGCCAAGAACCAAGAGAGGGGAAGCTTGCTATGGGGCGACACAAGCTTCTTACCATGCTCTCCGCAGGGCTGCTGCTCGTTCTGCTGGGAGCCGTGCCGGCCAGGGCCGAAATCGTCTTCGATGATGCCGGCGACCCGATGACTCTCGCCAATGACGGCGACTACGAGGTCGGGTTTTCCATGACCCACGGCGGCATCGTCTACATCCAAGACAAGACGACCGGCGGCACTCCCTGCATCGGCAATGCCCAGGACGACCTCTGGCGCATCCGCTTCGATGACGCGGGGCTGATCCGCAGTTCCTCCTTTGCTGCCAAGACCGCCGAGTCTGACTTCTCCTATTCCTGGGATGCGCAAGCAGAACTTCTCTCGCTGCGCTACGAGTTGCAGGATGGGGCTTCGCTCCTGGTGATGACGGTCGACTTCGCCGCCAATGACGCGGGCTACGTCGACATCACCGGAAACGTCGAGAACAACTACGGCGACACGATCCTCGACGTGTACCTGCCCGGCATGCTCGCCTTCGACCCCTATGCGGTCGAGCAGTTCTACTACCCCTACTACGAGGGCGTCGCCTTCCAGCGTGATTTCTTCCTCGAATTGCGCAGTGTGCAGCAGACCTATCAGCATCTCTTCACCGATTTCGCCGCCCTAGAGTCGAGTGAGGGCAACTGGGCGATCTACGCGATTCCGGGCGCGGACTTCAGCCCGGCGAGCCTGGGGTTGCGCTACTCGAGCTGGGGGGAAGGCGTCGGCATTTACGAGCATATCTTCCGGACATCCATCGCCTCGGGCACGACCTGGACCTCAGCGCCGCTGCGCCTGCGCGTCGGCCTGCCGATCCTGGAGACCTTGGCCGCCTTCCGGATCGATCGCGGCATCGACGAGATCGCAACCGTGATCGAGAAAACCGGCAAGGATTTCGAGAAGCTCTCCGAAGCACTGCTCGTCAAGATCGACTGTCAGCACGTCCACGACTGGGGCTGGGCAGCCCCCGGCGAGACGTTCGCATGGGTCGACAGCGTGGCGGCTCTGCTTCCGCGGTCGAGCATGCTGCACCTGGTCTCCTTCTGGCCGGGAGGGTTCGACAACAACTATCCCGACTACATTCCGCCGAACGAGGGCTACGGCGACCTGCTCGACTTCCTGGGGATCTTCACCAACGCCCATTCCCGCGGCCAGGTCGTGATGCCGTACACCAATCCCACCTGGTGGGACGACGAGTCGCCCACGCTTGACTCGCTGGGCACCGATATCGCCGCCTGCGATCGTGATGGCAGTCCGATCTATGAGTGCTATGGAGCCAATTGCGGCTATGTCATCTGTCCCGCTCACCGGGCAGTGATTGCCCGCCAGGCGGCCACCGTGGATGAATTCACCAAGGCATTCGAAGCCGATATTCTCTTCGAGGATCAGGTTGCCGATCGGCCCTGGACCTATGACGCCAACCCGGCTGAAGCCTCGCAGACCGATTACACCGATGCGTTGATCCGGAACGCGGCCACGAGCGCGCAGAGCATTCCCCTGGCTACCGAGGGCATGCTCGATGTCCTCCTGGCCATCGAACTCGGCTTCTACGACTCGGTCATGCTGGACAAGAAGGCGGGCTGGATCGAGTCCTGGGGCGAGGAGAACTGGGTCACCTTCCCGCTGACGATGCTCGTCGCGCACGACAAGGTTATTTTCGGCCAGCACAACCTCGCCGTCGAGGTCATGACTCACAATAAGGAAATGCTGGCCTACAACCTGGCGTACGGCTTCGGTCTCAACTTCGACCTCACCGGTCAGAGTGGCATGCTCGAGAACAAGTGGCTGGCGATCGCCGAGGCCTTCCAGCGTGAGGCGGCGGCGCGCTGCTGCGGTAAGCGGATGACCGACTTCGAGTTCCTCGATGCCAACCAGACGGTGACCCGCAGCGTCTTCGAGGACATCGAGGTCGTCGGCAACCACGGCACGGGAACCTATGACTGGGGCGATTACCAGATCGCCCCGCAGGGATGTTATGCCGCTGCCGACGACGGCTCCCTGATCGCCGGCGTGTTCACGCGCTTCAACGGCAACGATCTCGATGGTGAGCACTTCATCGTCCAGCACAAAGCCACCCCCTATCGGATCCTCGTCGAGCAGCCCTTCGGGGAAGAGGCCCTCCTGCGCGTCGACCGCCCGGGCGACTGGGACGACGATGCCCGCCTGCGTGTCGTCGCCGTGTGCGAGGGCATGCGCGTTGATGTAACCGCCGCCGCGACCACGGAGATCATGCCGAGCTATATCCAGTTCCTCTGGCAGGAGGAGGTCGCCAACCAATCGGTGCGCCTCTTCCGCTTGACGTACAAGCCGGCGGGAACCGGTGAGCCCCCGGCCGGCACTGAGGATGAAAATGTGACCGGGATCGAGTTCGCGCTGCTTCCCAGCCAGCCGAACCCCTTCCATGGCCACACCTCGATCGTCTACGCGCTGCCACAGCGCGAGCACGTCTCGCTGCGCGTTCACGATCTCAATGGCCGCCTCGTGCGGACCCTGGTCGATAAACCTCAGGATCCGAAGCTGCACGTGGTCTCGTGGGATGGACGGAATGATCGCGGGCGGGCTGTCGAATCGGGGATCTACATGATCCGTTATCAGGCGGGGGAAGCGGAGCTGACGCGGCGTTCGATCCTGCTACGCTGATTCGCCCGCCAGGCTGAGCTGATCGGCGATCGCCGTCATCGCGCCGACGACCGTCACGACGTGCTCATCGAAGTCGACAGCGAGCAACTCGGCCCCGCCGCGGATCTCATCGCGGTTGACCGCCCGGGCGAAACCTTTGTCCTTCATCTTCTTCTTGACCGACTTCGGCTTCACATCCGCCACGCACCGCCCCGGCCGCACCAGGGCGACGGCGGTGATGAACCCGGTCAATTCATCCACCGCGAAGAGGGCCTTCTCCATCGGGGACTCGGGGGTGACCCCGGTGTGGGCGGCGTGCGAGAGGATCGCGCGGATCAGCTCCTCCGGGTAGTCCCGCTCCCGCAGGATCTCCGCGCCCTTCCGGGGATGCTCCGCGGCGGTCGGGTGGCGCTCGTAGTCGAAGTCGTGCAACAGCCCGACGACGCCCCATTGCTCCTCATCACCACCCAGCTTGCGGGCATAGGCGCGCATGGCCGCCTCGACCGCCAGGGCATGCCTGATCAAGCTCTCGCTCCGAGTGAACTCCGTCAGCAAGGACCAAGCTTCCTCGCGCGTGGGGTATTCCATGCTCTCCTCCATCCTCGGGGCGCCCGGGCGGCACGATCCTCGGGTGTCCCCCCAGCCGGCCTTCCCGCCGCTCGCATGCTACGAGCACGGGGGCAGACCCGCAACCAACTCCAATGGCCAGCCGGCAGTGGACGGCGGGAGCCGGCAACCGACGGCACGCCGGCAGTGGACGGCGGGAGCTCGCGGCGATGATCTGCCTGCGTCCCATCGGAGAACCGCAACTCGGTGGCCACGCACTCGCAGTGTGTGTTCCCAGCTTTTGCTGGCCGCCGGCCGGGCCGCGGGAGTATGATGGGTCGCTCAGAGTCTTCCGGAGGCTCTGCGCCCCCGCCCGTCCAGGGTGGTGCGGCCGCGTAATCAGCTTTCCAATAAGAAGATACGTGGCCCCGGCGCGGCAAGTCCTCCGTCGCCACCGGAGGGAAAGCGCTGATGACGCAGCTCGAAGCCGCTCGCGCGGGTACGATCACCCCAGCCATGCGCCGGGTCGCGGAGCGCGAACGACGCACGCCCGAGGAAATCCGCGATGCCGTGGCTACCGGCCGCGTGGTGATCCCCGCCAATCTCCATCACTTGCCCACCGACCTAGGGGGAGACGCTTCCGGGCGTCTCGACCCGATCGGCATCGGCCGGCTGCTGACGACCAAGATCAACGCCAATCTCGGCACCTCGCCCGATCACTCCTGTAAGGAAGAAGAGCAGGTCAAGATGGATCTCGCCGTGCGCTACGGCGCCGATGCGGTGATGGATCTCTCGACCGGCGGCGATCTCGACGAAATCCGCACGCATCTGATCGCTCACGCCACGGTTCCCCTGGGCACGGTTCCGATCTACGAGATGATCTGCGACCGGCGCATCGAGGATCTGACCTACGATGACATTCTCGCGGTCATCGAGAAGCAGGCCCGCCAGGGTGTTGATTTCTTCACCGTCCACGCCGGAATCCTGCGCGAGCACTTGCCGCTGGCGGCGCGCCGCACGGCCGGGATCGTTTCGCGCGGCGGTAGCTTGCTCGCGGCCTGGATGGATCATCATGGCAAGCAGAACCCGATGTACGAACTCTTCGATGAGCTCTGCGACATCCTGCGCCTCCACGATGTCAGTTTCAGTCTCGGTGACGGACTGCGGCCAGGCTGTCTCGCCGATGCCAGCGATGAGGCGCAGTTCGCCGAGCTGCGCACGATCGGCGAGTTGGTCCAGCGGGCGCAGGCGAAGGGCTGTCAGGTGATCGTCGAGGGTCCCGGGCATGTGCCCTACGATCAGATCGAGCACAACATGCGCATGGAAGAGGAGATCTGCAACGGCGCGCCCTTCTACGTGCTCGGCCCGGTAGTCACCGACATCGCTCCCGGGTACGATCACATCACCAGCGCGATCGGCGCCACCGCCGCCGCCTACCACGGCGCCTCGTTCCTCTGCTACGTGACCCCGGCCGAGCACCTCGCACTCCCGGGGCCCGACGATGTGCGCGAGGGAGTCGTTGCCCATCGCATCGCCGCGCACGCCGCGGATGTCGCCCGCGGTCTTCCCGGCGCTCGCGATCCAGACGATGCGATCAGCCGGGCCCGCGTAGAATTCGATTGGGAGGCCCAGATGAACCTGGCCCTCGACGCCACCCGGGCACGCCAGATCCGCCAGCACGCCGGTCCGGAAGATGACTACTGCAGCATGTGCGGCCGGGAGTGGTGCGCGGTGCGCCGCTCGCGCGACGTGCTCCGCAAGCATGGCCAACCCCAGCCGGGCAAGGTTTCCTAGCATTCGGCCGGGGCGGCCGATCATGGTCCGTTCCCGGGCGACCGGCGCGAACCCGAGACCGGCACGAACCCGAGACCGGCGCCCCGATCGAGACAGACCCAGTCGACCGATGAGGAGGAATCCATGGCGACACGGACGCCGAGGAAGAAGGCCACTCGTCGAAGCATCGCCCGGAAGGCGAGCAGCGCCGGCCCGATGACGAAGCGCGCCCCCCGGGCGGCAGCCCGCCCCCACCCGCAGGCGCCGGCGCCGAGCGGTCCGCAGCCCGGCTACTATCGCTTCCCTGCGATCCATGGCGAGCGGATCGCTTTTTGCAGCGACGACGATCTCTGGGTTGTGGGGGTCGAGGGGGGCATCGCCCGCCGGCTGACGGTCAGCAAAGGCGCCGTCACTCGGCCGGTCTTCTCACCCGATGGAGAACAGATCGCCTTCGCCGCCACCGACGAGGGGGCCAGCGAGATCTACGTCATCGCCGCCGGTGGTGGTGAGACCCGCCGGCTGACCTTCCTGGGCGCGATGACCTTCCCGGTCGCCTGGTCCCGCGACGGGCGCGAGATCATCTTCGCCAGTGATGCCGGCCAGGCCTTCATCAACGATCATCATCTCTGCGCGATCCCGCCCACTGGTGGGCCGCATCGCCGCCTGCCGCTCGGGCCCGCCCGGGCGATCAGCTTCCAGCCCGACGGACCCGGCGTGGCGATCGCCCGCAACGGCGGCGACCCGGCGCGCTGGAAGCGCTACCGGGGCGGCACGGTGGGCACGCTCTGGGTCGACCGCGCCGGGGATGGTGCGTTCACCCAGATCTTGAAGTCCATCGAGGGTAATCTGGCGAGTCCGATGTGGATCGGCGGGCGGATCTACTTCCTCTCCGACCACGAGGGCATCGCCAATCTCTACTCGGTGCGTCCCGACGGCCGCGGCGCCCGCCGGCGGCACACCCACCACGAGGAGTTCTACGCGCGCTTCCCCACCACCGACGGCCGCCGCATCGTCTACCATGCCGGGGCCGACTTGCATCTGTATGATCTCGCCGCCGGTGAGAGCCGCCGGTTGCCGGTCGAAGTCCATTCCTCGCGCTCCCAGCGTCAGCGCAAGTTCATCGCTGGCGGAACGCTGGAGGACTACGATCCCCATCCCGACGGCCACTCGCTATTGCTGACCGTGCGCGGGCGTTCGCTGGCCATGGGTCTCTGGGAAGGTCCGGCGACCGAGTTCGGCACCCCCTGGCGCGGCCGCCACCGTCTGGCGCGCTGGCTCAACGATGGCAAGCGCTTCGTCGCGCTCACCGATGAGGAAGGCGAAGAACAGCTCGAGATCGTCACTCCGGGCGAGAAGAGCGCGCGGATCGACGTCGGCGCGGACATCGGTCGCGTGCTGATCATGGAAGTCGCCCCGCCGCCGCCCTCGCCGGAGGAACCCGCGGGCACCCGCAAGAAGAAGGGCAAGAAGGCCGCCAAGAAGACGCCGCGGCCCAAGCCCGCACCCGATGTAATTGCGATCACCAATCACCGCCAGGAGCTCTTCGTCATCGATCTGACCGCCAAACGCACCCGGCGCATCGATCACAGCCCCTCTGACCGCATCGCGGGCATCAGTTGGTCGCCCGACGCACGCTGGTTGGCCTATGGCTTCAGTGTCGGGCGGCGCAACCGGGAGATCCGCATCGCCGATGCCCAGACGGGAACGTCGCGGGCGGTGACCTCGGGGGACTTCATCGACTTCGCCCCCTGTTTCGACCCGGAGGGCAAGTACCTCTACTTCCTCTCCCTGCGGACCTACGATCCCGTCTACGACCTGATCCAGTTCGGTCTCGGCTTCCCGCGGGGCGTGCGCCCCTACCTGGTCACGCTCACCGAGGATGAGACCTCTCCCTTCCTTCCCGCTCCCCGGCCGCTGGGGCCCGCGAAGCCCGGCAAGAGTCTGGGCAGCAATCCCTGGGAGGTGGCGGCCGAACCGGGCAAGGAGGGCGCCTCCGGAGGCGCTGCGGAGCAAGAGGAGCCCAAGGGCCCGCGGAAAGTTGCGATCGACTGGGAAGGCATCGAGCGACGGGTGCTCGCGATCCCCGTGCCCGAGGGGCGCTATCGCCGGGTCGCCGCAATTCCCGGCAAGATCTTCTTCCTCGCCGATCCGATCGCCGGCAGCCTGGGGCAGACCTGGGCGCTCGGAACGCCGGCGGCGAAGTCGAGCATCGAGGTCTACGACCTGCGTGAGCTGAAGAGCGCGACCTTCGTCAGCGGGGTCACTGATTTCGTGATCTGTCGCGACCGCAAGACGCTCGTCTACCGCACGGGGGCCCGGCTGCGCGCCCTGGCGGCGACCGGCGAGCCGGGCAAGGCACCGGCCGATGAGAACCCCGGCCGGGCCAGCGGATGGATCGATCTCGAGCGGGTGCGCTGCTCGGTCGACCCGACCACCGAATGGCGGCAAATGCTGGCCGAGACCTGGCGCTTGCAGCGCGATCAGTTCTGGGTCGCCGACATGTCGCGCGTCGATTGGCAGCGGGTCTATCAGCGCTACGCCCCGCTCGTCGAGCGCGTCTCGACACGGGGCGAGCTCTCGGATCTGATCTGGGAGATGCAGGGCGAGTTGGGCACCTCCCACGCCTACGAATTGGGCGGTGACTATCGCCACCCACCGAGCTATCCGGTCGGATTTCTGGGCGCCGACCTTGCCTGCGACCCGGAGACGGAGGCCTGGACCGTTACCCGGATTCCGCAAGGCGACCCCTGGGATCCGAACCAGACCTCCCCGCTGGGAGTCCCTGGTCTGCGCATCCGCCCGGGCACACGCATCCACGCGGTCAACGGGATCCCTGTCGGGCGCGATCGTTCCCCCCACGAGTGCCTCGTCCACCGCGCCGGCCAGGAAGTTTGGCTGACGATCTCCGATCCGCAGCCGGCCGGCAAAGGAGGCCGCAAGAAAGGGACGGGCCGGAGGCGCGCGGCCGCGCGGCGCACGGTCACCACCAGGACGCTCGGCGCCGAGTACGCGCTGCGCTACCGCGATTGGGTCGAGGGCAATCGGGCCTGGGTGCATGCACAGAGCGCGGGCCGCATCGGCTACGTCCACATTCCCAACATGGGCCCCCTCGGATACTCGGAGTTCCATCGCTATTTCCTAGCCGAACTCGACCGCGATGGACTGATCATCGATGTCCGCTACAACGGCGGGGGACACGTCTCCCAGCTACTGCTCGAGAAGCTGATGCGCAAGCGCGCCGGCTACGATGTGCCGCGCCACATGGCGCTCGAGCCCTATCCCTCCGAATCGCCGCGCGGGCCGATGGTCGCGTTGACCAACGAGCTCGCCGGGTCGGATGGCGACATCTTCAGCCACTGCTGGAAGATCTACGGGCTGGGGCCCTTGATCGGCAAGCGCACCTGGGGAGGCGTGATCGGCATCTGGCCGCGGCATGCGCTCGTCGACGACACGATCACGACCCAGCCGGAGTTCTCCTTCTGGTTCAAGGATGTCGGCTGGGCGGTGGAGAACTACGGCACCGACCCGGACATCGAGGTCGACATCCGGCCGCAGGACTATGCCGCCGGCGTCGATCCACCGCTCGCCCGCGGTCTCAAGGAGGTCCAACGCCTCAGCCGGCGCTACCGCGAAGCGCTCCCCGACCTGCGGGACCGCCCCAGCCGGGCTCTGCCACGGCTGCCGGGCCGGCGTCCGGACGCTCGCGGGGATCGGACGCGACGCTAGCCGGACACTCGCGGCGGGGGCGGGGTGAAGCCGGCCGGTCGCCCGTGAGGGTGGAGAAGAAACGGACCGGGCGCCCGTGAGCCTGGGGAAGAAACGGACCGGGCGCCCGTGACGATGGAGAAAAAGCGGACCTGGCGCAACTAAGTGGCGGACCTACAGGGCTTTGGAGGCAGCACCGGCCTGCGCATCCAATCGCCTCTGTGCTATACTGTTAGATATCACGTTCCCGTCGGAGGACAGGGAACCCAACGGAACCAGCAGCAGGAACACCCCGTAGCCACCGGCGGGGTGTTTCGGGGGTATCATGACATCCGGACTCATCGCCTTCCGGCAGGCTCGGCAGACCCGATCCCTCGGTATCGGTACTGCTGTTCTGTTCCTGCTCATGCTCTTTGCGCTCCCGGGCGCGGCCCTGACCCGCTTGCCCTTGACGGCCGACGCCGAGTCGAGCCGGCCCGAGTTGACCCTGCTCGAGGCAAGCGAGGAGGGCGCACGGATCCTCTTCGAGCTTCCCGCGCTGGAGATCGAAACCTACCAGCTCGCCGGCGAGACGTTCCATGCGGCGCTCTTCGCCGGGTGCGAGCTGGTCGGCGCCGCGGGGCAACCGGCGCTGCCGGCGATGACGCGCTTCGTCGCCCTCCCATCGCGGGCGGGGGCACAGCTTCGCGTGCTCTCCATGGAAGAAGAGATCCTCCCCGGCTTCCGGCTCCTCCCGATGCAGCCCGACGAGGGAACGACCTTCGCCCAGGATGCGGCTGCCTATCAGAAGGATGCCTTCCTCGGGGGCGAGCCGGTCGCCGTCGGCGCGCCCCTGCTGATGCGCGGCCTGCGGGTGGTTCCGGTGACCTTCCGGCCGGTGCAGTACAACCCTCACCGTGGCGAACTCCGCGTACTCCGTCGCGTCGAGCTGGCAATCGATTTTGCCGGAGAAGACCTGCGCAATCTCAGCCGGCGCGCATCCCTTCCCGCCTCCGCCGGATTCGATCCGCTCCATTGCTCCTCGGTGATCAACTACGACGCCGTCCGCGCCACGCGGGAGACCCCCGCCGCCGATCATCTCGGCACGTGGCTGATCATCTCGCGAGACAACTCCACGGTGCTGAGCTATCTCGAACCGCTTGTCGCCTGGCGCCAGCGCATGGGATACAACGTCGTCCAAGTAACGACCAACCAAACCGGAACATCGCCATCTTCGATCAAGAACTACATTCAGAACGCCTACGACACTTGGGACGATCCACCCGCATACATCGTGATCGTCGGCGATGCCAGCGGCACCTTCCCGATCGACACCTTCGTCGAGGATAACTCGGGCTACGATGGCCGCGGCGACCACCCCTATGTACAACTTGATGGCGATGATGATCTACCCGACGCCTTCATCGGACGGCTATCCGCCCGCTACACCACCGAGCTGCGCCTGATCACCCACAAGATCGTCTCCTATGAGACCGCGCCCTATATCGACGGGCCTGACTGGTTCTCGCGGGCCTGTCTCATCGGCGACATCCAATCGGTCTCGGGCATTACCTGCATGCACGTGCAGCAGTGGCTCAAGGAGCGCCTCGTCGATCTCGGCTACACGGCGATCGACACCATTTGGAACATCCCCTACGTGCTGCAGATCGAACACTCGGTAGACCGAGGGGTCTCCTACCTCGGCTACCGCGGCTACTACGGCATGAGCGGGTGGGATATCGGCGACATCTCTGCCACGCGCAACGGCCGTGGCATGATGCCCTTCGCCGTCAACCTGACCTGTGATACGGGCACCTGGTACTCGGGCACGGCGCGCAGTGAAGCCTGGCTGCTCGCCGGCAGCTATCCCGACAGCCTGAGCGGCGGGATCGGCAGCATCGGCACGGCGACCCCCGGCACGGCGACGCGCTATAACAACTGCTTCTATGGCGGCACGGCCTATGGGCTCTTCTGGGATGATCACTACCAGATCGGCGCCGCCCACGCGCGCGGCAAGGTCGAGATGGTGCTCAACTATGGCACGACGCACCCGTTGACGACGAACACCTACTGCCATTGGAACACCTTGATCGGTGATCCGGCCACCGAGATCTGGACCGCCTGGCCCCGCACGCTGGTTGTCGATCACCCGCTCGTGCTGCCGACCGGCGCCAACCGGACGGCGGTGACCGTCGAGGACGACGCGGGCTTCCCGATCGCCGGGGCGTGGGTCCATCTCTTCCAGGAGGGCACGATCTCGACCGGCGCCGAGACCGACGCGCTCGGCGAAGTCGTCCTACCGGTACCTTCCGGCGCTGCGGGCACGGTCGCGATCACCGTCACCGGGCACAATCTCTATCCCTATCAAGGCGACATTCAGATTCAGCAGCTGACGAGATTCGTGGGCATGTCGGCCTACACAATCGACGATGGGGCGATTTACCCCGGAAACGGTAACGGCAGCGGGGCGCTGAATCCGGGCGAGCAGATCGGCATCGAAGTTGAGCTTCACAACACCGGGCTCGTCCCGGCCTACGATGTCTCGCTGACGATGACTTCGGACGACCCCTATGCCGGGATCATCTCCGCGGGCCCCGTCTCCTATGGGACGATCTACGCGGGCGCGACGGGGACGCCCTCATCGGGGGATCTGGTCTTGCGGATCCCCAAGTCGACGCCGGATGGCCATGAGCTCGTCTTCGATCTCGCCGTCTCGGATCAATCCGGCACCTGGCAGTCCCGCCTCGCGCTGACCGTCCTGGCGCCCAGCCTGATCTACGAAGACCATGTCTTGACCGGCTGCGACGAGGTTTTCGATCCGGGCGAGTCGGCCGAGTTGACCGTCTCGTTGCGCAACGTGGGTGCGATCACCGCCCCGGGACCGATTTCCGCCTACCTGAGCTCGGACAACTACTGGATCCAGGTCATCGATCCCGATGGCACCTATGACGACTCGATCGCCAAGAACGACGACGCGACGAATAGCTCCGACCCCTTCGAGATCGTCGCGCCCGCCGATGCGATCCCCGGCCAGCTCATTCCGCTGCGCCTGGCGCTCACCTGCGCCGATGGCTCCCAGGACACCGCGCAGGTCTTCGTGACCCTCGGCACGAAGGCGACGAGTGACCCGACCGGACCTGACGCCTACGGCTATTTCGCCTATGATCACACCGATGTCGCCTACCCCGAGGCGCCGGTCTACGATTGGATCGACATCACCGGCACGGGCAGCGAGGTTGGGCTGACCGACTATGGATACGACGACGACGATTCCAAGGTCGTCGACCTTCCCTTTGTCTTCACCTTCTACGGCGAGGATTTCGATCGGGCCACGATCTGCTCGAACGGCTGGATGGCGATGGGATCGACTTACCTGATCAACTACCGCAACTGGTACATGCCGAGCGCCGGCGGGCCCGCCTACATGATCGCACCCTTCTGGGATAACCTCCACCAGCACAGCAACGGCAAGGTTTACCATTGGTTCGACCAGGCCAATCACCGCTACATCGTCTCCTGGGACAACGTTTGGAACTATGAGTGCTATCAGGCGGTCGAGAGCTGTCAGGCAATCCTCTACGATCCGGACCACTATCCGACCTACACCGGCGATGGCGTGATCGTCTTCCAGTACAAGCACATCAACCAGGTCGACTTCCAGCAGATGTACTCGACCTCCGGCATCCAGAACGGCGATCACACCGTCGGACTGACCTACAGCTACTCCAATCGGCGCCCTCCCGGTGCGGTTTTCTTCTATCACCCGCTGGCGATCAAGTTCACCACCGGTAGCCCGGGCGCCGCTGCGGCGCACTCCGCGGGCTCCGCGCAGCCTAGGGTCTTCCTGGCGCCGAGCCGGCCCAACCCCTGTTCACGCGCAACGACGATCCGCTTCGGGCTCGATCAGCCCGGACCGGTCGGCTTGCGGCTCTTCGATCCTGACGGCCGTCTGGTGCGGACGCTGATCCGGGGCGTCCTCCCGCCGGGCGACCATGAGATCGAGTGGCAGGGCCGCGATGAAGCGGGGCACCTACTGCCAAGCGGTGTCTACTTCTACCGCCTCGAGACCGACGATGGGCAGCTCTCGCGCCAGCTCCTGCTGATGCGTTAGGCTTCGGGCGGAACTCTCCCACGGCCTCTGGGTTCGACGGGAGACATCGAGTCGCGTACGCGGTACTCTGGAGTCGTGATTGACGAGCAGGGACCGCGCGGGAAATGAAAAGCCGGACGACGGCGAACGAAGAGGATGCGGTACGTAGGGAGATCCGGCCGGGGGTTCGGTCGCCGAGCATCGACTCCAGCGACCGGGCCAGGAGAGCAGGGGATGAAGTTCGCATCGGCAGCAATCCGACAACTCGACACCGCCCGGGCAGCGCAGGAGCTGATCGGCGAACTCGAGCGCCAGCTGGGTGGCGGGGACCGTCCGCCCGATCTCGTGCTCTTCTTCGCCACGCCGCCCCATGCGCAGTCGGCCGGTGTCACGGTGGCCAGTTTCCAGGAAGCCTGGCCCGATGCCGCATTGCTCGGCACGACGGCGGCTCGGATCCTCCATCCGACCTCCTCGCGGGTCAACCGGCCGACGCTGGCGGCGCTGGCGGCCTGGTTGCCGGATGTCGCCGTCGTCCCCTTCCGCATGCGTCTCGATGATTTCGAGCGCCCCCCGATCTGCATCGAGAAGTGGCAAGGCCTGCTGGAAGCGACTTCCGATCCAGGTCTGGTGATCGTGATCGCCGATCCCTTCACGACCCCGACGGCCGAGATTCTCGAGAGCCTCGAGATGGTCGCGCCGGGGATTCCCGCGGTCGGGGCGCTGGCCAGCGGCGCCAAGCGGCCGGGCGGCCATGTGCTAGCGCTCAACGACACGCTGCATCGCTCGGGCTTGATCGGCGTCTCGCTGGCCGGCAACCTGCGCGCCGACGTGCTCGTCTCCCAAGGTTACAGGCCGGTCGGGCGCTTCTTCCAGGTGACCCGCGCGGAGGGCAATGTCGTCCTCGAACTGAGCGGCGTGCCCGCGCTCGAGGCGCTCGAGCAGATGGTCTCGGGTCTCGACCGTGATGAGCAGGTCTTGCTGCGCCGGGGCCTGATGCTCGGCGAGGCGGTCAGCGAGCCGGAAGAGGAACTGGGCCGCGGCGACTTCCTCATTCGGCCGGTGGTGGGACTGGACCACGAGGAGGGGGCGATCTCGGTGGCCGGCTTGGTCGACGAAGGGTGCCGGATCCGTTTCCAGGTCTGGGACAACACGCTGGTCGACGATCTCCAGCTCCTGCTCCTCCCGCAGATGGCCGATTCACAGGCCGCGGGCGGTCTGCTCTTCGGCAGCTGGCCGGGGCGCAAGCCTGCGCCGGGACTGCGCTTCTCGGTTGGCGAGATCCAGAGCACTCTCGGCTATCCTCTTCCCTTGGCGGGCTTCAGAGGATCGGGCGAGATCGGCCCCCTGCACGGCGCCAATCACCTGCACACCCACACCGCCACCCTGGCACTGATCCGCCCCGCACTGCCTTCCCATGCGGTGGTGAATTAGTCTCCACTCTTCTCAGCCGTCGATGACCGCCGGCGGCGGCCCGGTGGTCCCCGCCGTCACGCCCACACCCATCTCCTCCTCGGCGGGCAGCTCGCCCTCCGGCTCGATCATCTTGCGCTTCCATGTCCCGGCCGCGAACCAGATCCCCGCCGCCACGGCGATCAGGGTATTCGAGAGGAACATCGCCCACCAGATCCCCAGCGGTCCCATGGCGAGCGCGATCCCCAACAGGTAGGCGGCCGGAATCCGGATCAGCCAGAGACGGCTCAGATTGAGCACCATCACCGGCACCGTGTGGCCCGCCCCCTGGAAAGCCCCCATCAGCACCATGATAAAGCCGAAGGCAAAAACCGAGTAGGCGGTCACCTGGAAGAGATCCCGGCCGTATTGAACCACCGCGGGGTCGCTGATGAAGATGCGCGAGATCGGCGCGCCGAAGAAGAACATCAGGGTCGTCAACGGCAGGAGGACCGCTCCGACGATCAACGCGCTGATGCGCACGGCCCGGTCGGCCCGTTCGGGCTGGTTGGCGCCGAGATTCTGCCCGACCGCCGTTGCGCTGGCCTGGGAGAGGCCGAAGGCAGGGATCATCACCAGGTGGATGATGCGATGGCCGATGCCGAAGGCCGCGGTGACCTCCGACCCGAAGGTGTTGACGAGCCCGATCAGCAAGGTGAAGCCGAGTGCGGTGCCGGTCTGGCCGAGGGACATGGGCACACCGATCCGCAGGATGCGCGCCGCCATCTTCGCATCCCAGCGCAGATCCGAGAGGTGCAGCTTGAAGCCGAGCTCGCCCCGGAAGAGGCGGTGCAGTCCGAGGATCCCTGCCAGGCCCCGGGCGACAAAGGTCGCCAACGCGGCCCCGACGACCCCCATCGCCGGGAAGGGCCCCCAGCCGAAAATGAGCACTGGATCGAGGGCGGCGTTGAGCAGCATCGTCACCATGTTGATGCGTAAGGGACCCTTGGTATCCCCCATGCCGGTCGAGATGCCCTGGTAGACGAAGAAGATGAACATGAACGGCAGGCCGATCACGATCCAGCGCATGTAGGCGAGTGTTTGCTCGAAGGCATCCGGCGGGGTCTGCAGCGCCAGCAGCAGCGGCCGCGCAAAAGCCAGCAGCAGGACGGCGAGAATGATGCCGGCGGCGAGGAGCAGGATCAAGGTCTGGCCCCCCGCCCGTCCCATGGCCCGGAACCGTCCCGCGCCCCGGTATTGCGAGACCAGGGTCGTCCCCCCACTCCCCAACCCCATCGCCAGGGAAAGGGCCAGGAAGAAGACATTCATCGTCACGGTGGGCGCAACGAGGGCGGTCTTGCCGAGCTTCCCCAGCCAGAAGGCATCGGCCAGGTTGTAGAGGGTCATCAACAGGAAGGAGAGCATCACCGGCCAGGCAACGGCAAAGAGCCCCCTGGTGAGGGGCCCTTTGGTCATGTCCCAGCCCTTCTGCGGTGCACTCATCGCCGTCCCCGGTTCGAAGCGAAGAGCAGCAAGTCTAACACAGCCGATCCAGCCCACCAAACCGCCGAGGTGCACACCCACCAAGCCATCGAGGCGCGCCCACCACGCTACCGAGGTGCGCGCCCACTAAGCCACCGAGGTGTGCCCACGGAACCACCCGCGGGACTCGGCGGGTGCCGCCCCCCCCTGCGGCGCAACCCGCCCCGGCGCCCCATCGTATGGATCCGTATGGCACGCCTGAGGAGAGAGGTGGCATTGCATCGCGCCTCTTCCTATGATGCTCCTGTTGCCAGCCGACGCCCCCTTGACGCTGGCAGGCCCGGGTGCCGCCGAAGGAGTGCCGGGCGGCCCTGGTGTGGCAAGCAGCGGCAAGCAACGGAGGTAGGGAATGAAGTCCTTCTTGAAGATGTTCGTCGCGGTCCTGCTCGTGCAAATCCTGCTGATCGCGCTCGTCGTGGGCATCATTGCCGGCAAGATCAAGGACGATGTCGAGGTGCCGCGGGGCGCCGCGCTCGTACAGGTCTTGGATGGCAACATTCCGGAGGCGCCTGCCGGCGGCGGTCTGCCGATTCCCGGATCCCGGTGCGGCACCAGCCACACGGCGATCCTCGAGAACCTGGAGAAGGCCCGCCACGACGAGCGGATCAAGGCGGTTGTGCTCAATATCGGCTTTCCCAGCATTGGCTGGGCCAAGCGTAACGAGCTGCGCGAGCGGATCACGCAGCTCCGCGACGCCGGCAAGCCGGTCTGGGCCTTCACCGAGTACCTCTCCGGCTCCGCTCTTTACCTCGGCAGCGCCTGCGACAGTCTCTTTCTCCTGCCGAGCGGCTACGTCTCTCTGCACGGCATGGCCGCCGGCCGGCCGTTTGCTAAGCAGCTGCTCGATGAGATCGGCGTCGAAGAGAACCTCCATCGCATCGAGCACTACAAGGCCGCGGCCGAGATGATCCAACGCGAATCGATGAGCCCGACCGCCAAGGCCAATATCGAGTGGGTCCTCGATGCCATCTACCCGGAATTCGTCAGCACGATCGAGCGTGAGCGCGGGATCGATTCCGGGACGCTGGAATCAGCAGTCTTCAGCGAGGGCACGCTCGTCCCGCAGGAGGCCCTCGAGTTGGGCCTGGTCGACCGGCTGCTCTATTGGGATGAGGTGCAGGAACGGCTGCTCGACGTTCCCGGAATCGAGCGCGACGAGGACGTCGAAGAAGAGGCCTGGGGCCCGCAGCCTCGAACGATTTCCGGTAGCGACTACGCCGAAGTCACGCGCAAGGATGCCGGGATCAAGTCGAAGCATACGATCGCCGTTGTTCACGCCACCGGGATGATCGCCGGTGAGGAGAGCGGATATAGCTTCCCCTTCGGCGCCACGATGGGCTCGGGAACGATGACGGAGGCTTTCCGCCAGGCAGCCGAAAACGAGGATGTCGCTGGGATCATCTATCGGATCGACAGCGGGGGCGGCGAGAGCAGCACGTCATGGAAGATCCAACGCGCCGCGCTGCGTGCCGCCGAGGCGAAGCCGATGGTCGTCTCGATGGTCGACGTGGCTGGGTCGGGAGGCTACTTGATCTGCTACCCGCTCAAACCGATGATCGCCAATCCCTTGAGTATCGTCGGTTCGATCGGCTCGATCTCGGGCAAGTTCAACATCCACGGTCTCTACGACAAGCTCGGCATCACCTGGGACTTCGTCACGCGCGGACCGAATGCCCTCATCGAGTCCGACTACTTCGACTACACACCTGAGCAATGGGAGTCGTTCAAGGAACGGCACTGGCGCGATTACTACTACTGGGTCGACGACATCGCCCGCTTCCGCAACATGACTTCGGCGGAGGTCGACAGCGTCGGGCGCGGCCGCGTGTTTACCGGCGAGCAGGCTCTCGAGCGCGGCCTGATCGATGAGGTCGGCGGATTCGATCTCGCCCTGCGTCTGGTCAAGGAGAAGGCCGGCATTCCCGCCGACGAGGAGGTCGAGTTCATCCACTATCCCCAGGAGAAGGGTTTCCTGGAGAAGCTGATGAGCGGGAACTTCGGGGCCGCGGTCCAGATGGTCATCGACGACATTCTGCGCCCGTGGCGGCGTCCCCATCAGACCTGGGCGGTGGACTGGAATCGATATCACTAACCCCAACCGGAATCGATCAGCGAATCTTCAGGTCGCCGGGGCCAGGCAATGGCGCCGGCGATCACGCGAATACACCGGCGATCTTCGCGCCGCACTGCGTACAACGCCCCGCCTGCAGCGCGAGCGTCTCGGCCGCGTGCCAGCCGCGGGTGATCAGCTTCTGCGCGCACTCGGGGCAGTAGGTGTGGAGGCCGTCAGCTCCGGCCACGTTGCCCACATAGACATAGCGCAGGCCCTTGGCCCGGGCGAGATCGCGGGCGCGGGCCAGCGTCTCCGGCGGCGTCGGCGGCCGGTCGCGCAGCTTGAAATCGGGATGGAAGGCGGTGAAGTGGACCGGGACCTCGGTGCCGAGGTGGGCGGTGATCCAGTCGCATTCGGCCGCGAGCATCTCATCGTCGTCGTTGAGTCCCGGAATGAGGAGCGTGGTCACCTCGAGCCAGATCTCCGTCTCCCGCCGGATCCAGACGAGCGTATCCAGCACCGGTTGTAGGCTCCCGCCCGTCAGGTCGCGGTAGAAGTCCTCGCTGAAACCCTTCAGATCGATATTGGCCGCATCGAGCTCCGCGAAGACCTCCCGGCGCGCCTGCGGAGTGATGTAGCCGTTGCTCACCGCCACGTTGCGCAGGCCGGCGCTGCGGGCCGCCCGGGCGGTGTCGATCAAGTACTCACTGAAAACCGTCGGTTCGTTGTACGTGTAGGCGATCGAGGGAACCGCCTCTTGCTTGGCCAGGGCGACGATCTCCTCGGGCGTGCTGTGCCGCGCACGCATCTCGACCGCCTCGGGATGACTGTGGGGCCAGTTCTGGCAGAAGCGGCATCTAAGCGTGCAGCCGAGGGTGCCGAAGCTCAGCACGCGGGTGCCGGGCAGGAAATGGAAGAGGGGTTTCTTCTCGATCGGGTCGACGGCGAAGCCGGTCGGCTGCCCATAGCTCAGTGAATGCAGCTGCCCGCCGCTGTTGCGGCGCACACAGCAGGAGCCCGCCTGCCCTTCGCCGATCAGGCAAGCCCGGGGACAGAGCTCGCATCGCAGGCGCTCCCCCTCGGCATGCCACCAGCGGGCGACCACCGGATCCGGGCTCATCTCTTCGTCCTCCTATGATTGGGGCGCGCTTGATTCGGGCAGGCTGCCGATTAGGCTTTTCTCCTTATGGGGCGAACATCTCCCCCAGAACGGAAAGCACAGAAGTCTCCGTCTTCTTGCTGATGCGACCGAGCTTTCGGACAAGCCTTGCCTTGTCGACCGTTCGAATCTGCTCCAGGACAACCTGGCCCTGCCTCCCCTGGAAGCGGCAGGGGGCTCGACTTGGATACGGACGACCCTTGGTCGTCATGGGAACCACCACAACCGTCCGGATGTGGTGGTTCATCTCGTCGGGAGATATGACCAAGCAGGGCCGAGTCTTCTTGATCGCACTGCCAAGCGCGGGGTCGAGGGAGACGAGGTGGACCTCGAAACGATTGACTACCACTCCCATTCCTCCTGATCCCAGGACGTCGGAGCAGGTTCATGATCATCGACCCAGCGATCGTCCCCAGCCTTGGCCATCTCCTTGAACGCCTCCGCCCAGCCCTCACGCGGCTGAGAGGCAGGTCCAATCACCAATCGATTGTCTTCGACGCTGATCTCAACCTCGTCTCCCAAACCGGTTTGTTCGATCAGGGGCTTGGGAATTCGGATTCCCCGGGAATTGCCGATGCGAACGATGCGGGATCTCATGTCTGGCCACCTCCTGGCAGTGATTACATTGTAGTCACTGCCGAGCCCCCCCCGTCAAGGCAGGATTCCGAGCTTGGGTGGCGGTCTCTCTAGAAGCCTAACAAGCATCATCGGCGGGCGAGAGCGCGCCCGCTGCAGGCGCTTGTTCGGAGTCTTCCTTCTTCAGTCTTTCGTTCAGTTCCCAAAGAGCATTCCGATTGCTGTCCCACTTGAGCAATCTGAAGGCCTGTTCATAAGGAACCCACCGTACTTCCGTGTGCTCGTCCGACAGGGCGATGACGGAATCAGTAACATGGATTGCGAAGCAATACTCCGGAATCACATACAATTCCTGATCCCACGAGGCCGCAGCGGCAAAGCCCTCCTTCGGAACTGTGGCCATGGAGTCCAGCAGAATTGGTTCTCCGGTGATTCCGATTTCCTCCCGAGTTTCGCGCTTGGCTGCTTGGACCGGAGATTCCTCATCCTCTCCACCGCCAGCTACGAATTGCCAGTATCTGGCATCAGCTCGCTTGAGCAGCGCGAATTCGGGTCCTGCCGCCCTACGACGGAATGGGATGACCAGAATCTGGAATGGTGCTCTCATTTCCTCTTGCTCCGAACGCACGGCTCAGCGGTGAGCGAAGCGAATCCGCTGCAGCCGATGGTTATGCCGGCTGTTCTGGCCGTCGTCATCCGCCACCATCTGTGGGTTCAAATGTCATGGATTCCAAGCCGCTCAGCCAGTTCGGCATTCGCGGCCACCCACCGGCGAACCCAGCGCTTCAGGCCGAGGAATTCAACGAAGGCCTTCAGGTAGTCCGGCTTGAGTTCGCGCATTGAGGGTTTCTCAATGGCCTTGATTCGATACTGGGGCACACGCAGCTGCGCGGCAACGTCCTTTATGGACAAGGCTCGTTTCTCACGAGCCTCTTTGCACTTGGCTGAAAGCGCCATCATTCTGATGCTGGTCTCGGGGTCATGGCCGCTCGAATCGATGCCCGGGAATGACTGGGCGAGAAAGCCGCGCAGCTGCTTGGCCAAGGTGCGCACTTGCGAATCCGTTAGAATGGTTGTTTCCGTGACAGCCCTTTTCACTCGCGTCTCCTTGATGGCTGCAGGCCTCAATCTGACGGTGTGTTCTTGGCTCTCTTCCTTTCCGTCTTCCTTTGCGCCTGGCTGCCGGCCAATTCCTCGATGGAAACGGTGTTTTCTGGAGCCTCTCTCGCGAAGCGGTCACGGTACAGAGTCTGGATAAACTCTGGCAACGGCCTTTTCCAGGGTTCTTGATCGTGATTGGCGATGCTACCGAGTCTCTTGGGGTTCAGACCAAGTTCTCGTGCCATTTGGACATGAACATGCGAAAGGCGATACCGCTTCCGCGCCTCGATTCATAGGCCCAGCTTGCCGGAAATGCGTTTCGGTTTGCATCGTGTCATGAGATGCCTTTCTCAGCCGGTATAGCGTACGCCTCAGCAAGCACGTTGCAGGCGATGGTCATGATTCTCTCTGATTCCATTTTGTGGCTTGCCAGTTGCGAATGATCCCGTTGTGTCCGCAGATGGGACAATGCCAGATGATTTCATCGGCTTCTGATTCTAGACGAGATAGAATTGATCCGGTGCATTCCTCTCATCGGCATCGCAGACCAATTTCGTCAAAGTCTGAGGATCCCGTCTTGGTGGTGGCATCGATTATGAGGACCAAGAAAGACGCAAGGCTGGCGGCAGGTTGCGGCAAATCGGCGGGCATCTCACCCGCCTCGTCAAGAAAGTGAGTGATGTCCGTTATGTACGTTCCTGTTCTCATCCATTCCTTCCTTAAGTCATAACGTAGAGGATCGTATCTGGATTGCTCACGCCTGGGCATCATGGTTTGGGCTGGCGGCTGGACGTGAGCAGTCCAGATATGATCAGTTGAACTGAGCCGATTCGCATCCCCTATGGGGATTCTTTCCGATGTTGGGGGCCTTGGGCAAGCGAAGTCTGAGGTGAAGTGCCGCTGGAGGGCGGGAAGGGCCCGAGAGGGAGCGTGGTTGCCTTGCCTTGGCATGGATCGATTGCCAGCGGACGGGATGGCTGCGGAGTTCGGGGCGGGGCTGGGATGTCGTCATCCCCGTGGATCCTGCTGGGATCGCCCGGTTCGGGGGCTGTGGTTCCGGTCGCGGTGTCGGATTCGATCATGAGGTGTCGTTCTCCTCTGGGAGGGGGATGCCGGCGCCAAGACGGTAGGGATCTGGTGCGAACCTCTCGACGACGACCATGCGCCCCTCCCGACAGGCCGGACATCGCAGGCTGTGGTTCTCGGCCGCAACCGCACCGTTGTCTGCGCCGCGTTCGCCGTCGGCGGAGTCTTGTCTCTGCACGGATCCCTTGGCCAAGAGAAGGCGACATCGTGGCAGCTTCTGGCGGCGGACACGATTGGCCAGCCAGCCATAGTGGCGGATATGCACGAACCTGCTGGGCATCAGGTGCATGAGGAATCGGCGCAGGAACGCCGGGCCTCAAGGGTCATGGTCTTCTGGCGACCGCGATCGGCGTAGTCCTTCCAGCGGAAGCTCACCCGCCCGTCCTGAAGGGCGAGGAGCCGTGCGTTGGAGATGGCCACCCGATGCGTATAGCGGGCCAGATACTTCAGGACCTGCCGAGGACCTCCGAAGGGTGGCTTGGCATAGACCACCCACTCCTTCTGTGCCAGTTGGTGCAGCAACCGCTGCCAGGCGATCGGATCGGCGAGCCTGGGCTCGCGGCGGAGCGAGTGATTCTGGGCGGCCTGTCGCAAGTATGCGAGCATCTTTCCGCGAACCAGACGACTGAGGACCTTCACGGGTAGGAAGAAGCCGGGCCGACAGGGGATCCACTGCGTCCCGTCGGCCGAGAGTCCCCCACCAGGTACCACGCAATGGATGTGGGGGTGGTGATCGAGCCTCTGTCCCCAGGTGTGCAGGACCGCCAGGAACCCGATCTGCGCCCCGAGATGTTTCGGATCCCTGGCCACCTGGAGCAGTGTTCTTGAGACCGCCCGGAAGAACAGACCATAGACCACGCGCCGATTGTGGCGCGCCAGGGAGCTGAACTCATGGGGCAGGGTGAAGATGACATGGAAGTAGCCCACCTCGAGCAGATCGGCAGCACGCGCCGCGAGCCAGCTACGTCGGGCCATGGCCTGACACTTCGGGCAATGTCGGTTGCGGCAGGAGTTGTAGGCGATCTGCTCGTGAGCACAGCGATCACAGACGCGCTTGTGACCACCCAGAGCCGCGGTGCGACAGCAAGCCAGATCACGGAGCACGCGGCGTTCTTCTCCCGAGAGTCGATCGAGAGTACGACCGCCGTCGGCGTAGTCTCGAATGACATCAGCGACCTCGGGCCGCTGCGGACTCACGAGGTAGGAGAGTCAGCGCAGGCCTGTCGCAGCAAATCGGTGGCTTTCCCTGATCTGCCGCGCGGAGGACCGGTGGCCACGTGCAAGTAAATCGATGTCGTGTTCAAACTGCCATGACCCAAGATGTGTTGGATGGTGCGCAGGTCGGTGCCGGCCTCCAGAAGGTGGGTCGCATAGCAGTGGCGCATGGTATGTGTGGTTACTGGCTTCCTCAGAGTCGCCCGTTTTCGAGCCGCGCTGCAAGCCTTCTGGATCGCCGACGCGCCGATCGGTTTGTGAGCGAAGAGCCCGGGGAAAAGCCATGGCCTGGGTTGGCGAACTCGCCAATAGGTGCGCAGGATCTCCAACAGTGTAGGCGAAAGGGGGACGTAGCGATCCTTGCGCCCCTTGCCCTGGCGAATGCGCAGCACCTCACGCTGGGAGTCGATGTCGGTGATCTGTAGGGCCACGGCTTCGGAGATACGTAAACCGGCAGCGTACATGGTCATCATGACCGTACGATGTTTGTGATTGCCGATGGCACGAAAGAAGCGACCCAACTCCTGGAGGCTGAGCACGACGGGGAGCTTCTTCTCTCGCTTGGCAAAGGGAATGTGCGCAATCATCTCCTCGCGTTGCAGCGTGATGTGATAGAGGAAGCGCAGGGCGCAGACGGCCTGGTTGAACACCGGCCAGGAAGCCTTCTTGCGCTCGACCAGAAAGACCTGATAGTCGCGGACGTGTTTGGCTCCCAGAAGATCCGGGGAGGTGCCGAAGTACTTGGCGAAGCGGGCGACGGCAGTAATGTAGATCTTGATGGTGCGCGGAGAGTAGTTGCGAACAAGAAGGTCATGACGCATCCTCTGTCGTAACGAGGTCATGGTTCGACTCCTTTCGTGAGGTTGGGAATGATGGTTTGTGCAAGATCAGTCTAATCCCACCTCACGGGGGGGTCGTCCCCCCGTGATCCTCGAATCCTCATCCTTGGTTGATCCCGAAATGAATGGCTAGAGAAATGGCAGGCGCTCTAATTGACTACCGCGAAGCGGTTTAGTTCAACTATTGAGTAACCAACTATCCACATTCCCCCAGGCTCGCGGGCCAAGCTCTGCGCTGTTCGATCGCATTGCTGCAACACAGTGAATGAATTCCTGGTGGCACGTGACCTGCTAGAGGTTACTGAGGATGAGGCGCCAAGGCAAGGCATGGCAGGGACGGGACGAGTTCCCCATGTGCCGGATATCCCGGGTAATACCTTGCTATGCGAACGTTCCGATATCTGCCCCAAAGGCGGAAGGCGCGGGTATCCGCCTGCGAGGAGCATCCGCAATCGGTCGTCAATACTCGGATTCGGCACGATACGTTGCGGGTCTTTCTCAGGAACTTGGAAGAGGGCCAGACAGCAGCCTGGCAGATCCGCCAGGCTGCCGATGCGGTGAACCTCTACTGCGGCCAGTACCGACCGCCGGCGAAAGCGCCGGACCCAACAGAGCCGTCCGGCACGGCCGCCCCTGATGACGCCGGGGCGGTCTTGTTGCCGATGGAGGATCTGCTGCGGCTGCGACACTACTCGCCGCGCACGCAGCGCAGCTACGGGGAATGGACGAGGCGCTATTTCCGGTACCTGTGACCATGGAGCAGCTCAGGCCGTCCGCGGCGTGCGCGCTGAACAACCAGTCTTGGGCCTGGCCGGGCGAGAGCCTTTGGTGGCAGTCGGTGCACTCATCGCCGGGCGCGGCATCCCCATGATCTGGGTGATCCGGGCATGGGCCCCCGGGGGCGCTCTCCGAATCAGGGCATCCGCGGCAGGTCGCGCCACCAACAGGTCGATTCGGCCGCTTCCAGCGCGGCGAAGAGCTTCCGGCCCACCTCGGTCTGGAGGGCCTCCCGGGCACTGGTGAGCCACTCCTCGCAGGCAGCGCACCCGGCCGCCAGGTACTCCCGCGCCTGGAAAGCGCACTCGAGACGATCGGCGTCGCGGGCGAGCTGTGCCTCACGCGTCTCCCCCGCCTGGAATTCCAGATGCAGGGCGGTCAGCTCCTCGCCCTCCGGCAAGCTGCCGGCCTGATCGCGGAATGCGCGCGTCTCAGCCGTCCCATAGTCGAGATAAGCTTGGCCCAGCTTGTGGAGATCGTTGATCCGGGCCTCGTGTAGATCGTTCATCAGACACATCAGGGTCACCCGGGAAACGTCGACCCGCCCATCGCGCCGGGCGAGCAGGTAACCGATCCAGGCGCAGCGGAAGCTGTGCTCGGCCACCGATTCCGGCTGACGGATGCCCGCCATCCACCAGCCGGAGCGGGCAACCTGCTTGAGATGGCCGACCTCGAAGAGAAAGCGGACGAGATCCTGCATAACCGTCCCCCGGCTTGAGATCCTCCGGCAATCGTTCGATCTATTGAGCAGGCGGCATCGGAACCCCCAGCGCTCTACGAGATGGAGGATGCGCCGGAATGACCCGCTCTGCAAGGACCGGCGCACGCGCCAGGCGTGCGGGATCGTGCCGCAAAGGGTATCAGACCCGCGACATTGCCACGCCTTGGCCGGCGACCCTGCGGCGGGCAGCGGCGCTCGTGGCGCTGACGGCGCTGACCGCGCTGGCAACTCTGGGCCTCTTCTCGGGCTGCAGTCGCCAACCGGAGGTCGAGGGGTACAGCAAGACCCCGATGGCGCGCCAGACGGTCGCGCTCTTCCTCAAGCACCTGCAGGCGGGCGACTGCGCCTCGGCGGCGCGCTACTATGCCGGTCCCCTCGACCCCCTACTGACCGCCTTCCCCGACGTGCCCGACGACGACGTCCCGGCCTTGCTCGAGCGGTTCATGAGCAAGACGGGCGGGTTCTGCCGGGAGTACCGGATCGTGGCGGCGAGCATGCGCACCCCGATCTGCTATCCCGTTGAGGTCGAGTTCTGCACCGGCGAAGGCGAGCCCCCCATCGAATGTGAGTTCCTGGTCTACTTCGACGGCCGCATCTATCAGCTTCTCGGCCTGCCGCCCACGATCGAGGAACTGGACACGGGCGACGATCCGGGCGGGGGAATGCTCGGCTGCGCAATCCACGCTCACGCAGCCAACCGGGAAGAAATGCGAGTCGACAGTCGGGTCTCCGGACGTCCGACCGTCCGGACTAGAGCTTCTCCTTGACCAATCTCTTGCGCAGCTTGACGATCGCGTCGGTCGGATTCAAGGACTTGGGACAAGCCTCGACGCAGTTGAATATCGTGTGACAGCGCCAGACACCGATCTTGCTGTCCAGGATTCCCACCCGCTCGTCGAGTCCCTCGTCGCGGGTATCGCCGACGTAGCGGAAAGCCTTGAGCAGGGCGGCCGGCCCCAGAAAGCTGTCATTGTCCCAGAATGCGGGACAGGCCGATGTACAAGCGCCACAGAGAATGCACTCCCACATGCCGTCGATGACGCGGCGATCTTCGGGCGATTGCAGGCGCTCCTTGTCGGTCGGAGGAGAGGTGTGATTGATCAGCCAGGGCTTGACCAAACGCAGTTTCTCGAAGAACTCCTCCTGCTCGACCATCAGGTCCCGCAGGACGGGGAATTGCTTGAGCGGCTCGATCGTGATCACACCCTTCAGACTGGCCACCAGCTTCTCGCAGGCAAGTTCGTTCTTGCCGTTGATCATCACCGCGCAGGAGCCACAGATACCATGCCGGCAAGAGCGCCGGAAGGCGAGCGTGCCGTCGTGGTGCCACTTGATCGCGTTGAGCGCATCGAGGACCGTCCAAGTCTGGTCGACCTCGATGGTGAACGTGTCGTAGTGAGGCTCCTTGGCTTCCTCGGGATTGAATCGGTAGATCCGAAACGTCCGCTCCATCGCCATCTCCCTCGTCTAGTATTTCCGCTCCTCGGGCTGGAAGCGTGTAATCACGACCGGCTTGTAGTCGAGGCGGATCTGGTCCCCCTCGAGCCAGGACATCGTGTGCTTGTGCCACTCCTTGTCGTTGCGCCCCGGGTGATCCGTGCGCCAGTGGGCCCCTCGGCACTCGGTGCGCTGCAACGCGCAGTGAGCGATGACATAGGCGTAGTCGAGCATGTTGCCCAACTCGATCGCCTCGGTCAGCTCGCTGTTCGCGTAGGTTCCGCCATCCTCGATGGTCACGTTGCGGTACTGCTGGCGCAGCTCCTGGCAGATCTGCACCTGGCGCGCCAGGCCCTCGGCGCTGCGGAAGACCCCGGCGTTCTCCCCCATCGACAGCTGTAACCGCTCGCGCAGCTCGACCGGACGAACTCCGTTCGAACCGGCCGTCGAGAGCAGATGCTCGACTTGCTCGCGGGCAGCGTCGGCGGCATCCCCGGGCAGATCCTCGTGCCCCGCATGCGCCCGCACGTAGTCGAGCATCTTGATTCCGCCGCGGCGGCCGAAAACGGCGCACTCGAGCGTCGAGTTGGTGCCTAAGCGGTTGGCCCCATGAACCGACACACACGCGCACTCACCCGAGGCATAGAGCCCCGGAACGGCATCCTTGCCTGCGTCCCGCAAGACCTGCGTGTCGAGGTTCGTCGGCATTCCACCCATCGAGTAGTGCGCGGTCGGCTGGATCGGAATCGGGTCGGTGATCATGTCGCGATTCATGAACTTCAGCGCCAGCTCGCGCACCTGCGGGAGCCGGGTCATGATCTTCTCGCGCCCGAGATGACGCAGATCGATGTGGAGATAGTCCTGGCCGCCGATGCCGCGGCCATCGTTGATCTCGGTCTGCGCGGCGCGGGAGACGACATCCCGTGGCGCCAGCTCCATCTTGGCTTTGGCGTAAGTCTCCATGAAGCGTTCGCCCTTGTCGTTGAGCAGGTAGCCGCCCTCGCCGCGGGCCGCCTCGGAGACCAGGATGCCGTGCTTCCAGAGCCCGGTCGGGTGAAACTGCACGAACTCCATATCCTCGAGCGGTAGCTGTTGGTGCATGATCAGCCCGAGGCCGTCCCCGGTGTTGGCCATCGCGGTCGAGGTGATCTTCCAGCAACGTGCATGCCCCCCGGTCGCCAGATGCACCGCCTTGGCGTGGAAGACGTGCAGGCCGCCGCGCTGCATGTCCCAGGCGACGATGCCGCGACAGACGCCATCTTCCATGATCAGGGAGAGCCCAAAGAACTCGTTGTAGAAGCGCACCTGGTGTTTGAGACACTGCTCGTAGAGGCAGTGGAGCTGCGCATGGCCGGTGCGGTCGGCGGCGAAACAAGAGCGACTCATCGGCGACTTGCCGAAGTTCCCGAAGTGGCCGCCGAAGGGGCGCTGGGCGATCTTGCCATCCTCGGTGCGGTCGAACGGCACGCCGAGGTGTTCCATCTCGTACATCGCCGGCACCGCGTCGCGCACGAGCAGCTCCTGGGCGTCCTGATCACCGAGGAAATCGCTGCCCCGCACCGTGTCATAGAGATGCCACTCCCAGTGGTCTTCCATCACGTTGCCCAGCGAGGCCGCGCACCCGCCCTGGGCCGCGCCTGAGTGCGAGCGGGTGGGGTAGACCTTGCTGATCACCGCCGTGTCGACCTCGGCGCTCGTCTTCAGCGCGGCATAGAGACCGGCGATGCCGGCGCCGACAACCACGACATCGTGCTTGTGATAGGTCACGTCGAGTTTCATGAGTTGCTTCCTCGGGTCTGCATCCACGAATCCACCGTCTTCAGGGGGCGGGCATGCCCGGTGGCGGGTCTAGGGCCCCGGGCGGCCGGCCGCCCCGGCCAATTCGGGGGCCTGGATCGACAGGACCGTGACCACCCCGAAGGCGAGCAAGGTCAATCCCGCCAGGCAGGCGAGGCTGAAGAGCAACAGCCGCCATCCGGAGTGGTGGACATAGTCCTGGAAAATCGCATAGAGGCCGTTGAGACCGTGATAGAGCGCGAGGGTGAGGAAGACGATCTCGAGCACCTTCCAATAGGGATTGCTCATCAGCCGGGTGACGCTCTCCCAAGCAAGCCCATGCTCGTGGTAGCGGTGCATCGTCAGCAGGTGGATGAGCAGGATCGGCACGAGCACGATCCCGGTCAGTCGCTGGAAAAACCAGCCCAGCACGCCTCCCGACCCAATTCCACGATCCGACATTGCGATTCCCCCTCAACGACCTTGCACGTGGCGGCGATGCCGCGGGCACGTGCCTCTCTCGCGGCGGATCTCCTGTTTCGCGGTAGCCCCCGTCTCGCGGTAGCCCCCGTCTTGCAGCGGCTACCCTACCCCGCGGCCGCGCGCCCGCGCCTCGGCCGCTCACCGGCGCCCCTAGTGTCCTCCCGCCCCAGCGGCGGAGTCCAATCCCAGGAAGAGGACCGCTAGATCCCAGGCACAGAAAACGTAGAGCACGACGCCGATCGCCATCAGCACCCAGAAGATCGTCTTGTGGTTGGTGACCGAGTTGCCGAAGTCAACCAAGACGATACGAATGCCGTTCATCATGTGATAGAGGACCACACCGATTATCCCCAGCTCGAAGAAGACGAAGAGCTTGCTGCTCAGAAAGTCCATCACCTGCTTGTACTGCTCGGGCCCATGGGCCAGATGGTGTATGACCCAGATGTGCATCACGAGGTAGAAGGTGATCAGGATCCCGGTGATTCGATTGAGCAGCCAGGCGACATAGCCTGCGTGCCATCGGTAGCGCATGGTGGCAGTCTCCTCATCGCAAAACCGGCCGACGCTCAGACCGCGAGGCCGGCACAGCCATCCGGCGACCGTCCGGAGTGCCCACCCCGTGTGCGGGGGTAATCGCAAGCGATTCGGGCAGCATGGATTCGAGATTCAGATGGGGCCCAGACTACCACGAGCACAGGGGATCGCGCCACGGACGCAATTCTAATGCTATGAACCATCTTTCCTGTCCGGGGGGTGACCCACCACGTTCGCCGGCCTCCGGGCACCCCGCCACCCACCGCTCGCCACACACACACAGGTGGGGCCGGTCCCATCAGGCCAGGCCGCGTGCGCCCGAGCCACACCGGAGACTCATCCCGCAAGGCTCCTAGAGCTCGGAGACCCCTGCCCCGTAGACGATCAGCGCCCCGCGCTCGATCAGCGCCCAGCCGCCGTTCTTCCAGTCGAACTCCTCATAGCCGGCCGGCAGTGGATTGACCCGCACAGCTACCAGCCCCCGCGTGCAGGCACCGGCATTGTGATCCTTGGCATCGTCGTAATCGCACCCGTCTTCGTAATCCGAGGGGGAGACGCTAGATCCGCGATCGGGCCGCCCAGGGCAACTCTGAGGCACCACCGCCCGGAAGGGGCCCTCGCCTTCGAACGACCCTGTCTGCGCGTCCAGGCACCCGATGGTCAGCGACTCGCCATTGCGGGCATAGGCCACCATGGCCCAGGGCTCGCCCGGGATCTCGCCTCCTTCCACGGACGTCGCCGGACGGAGATCTTCGGGGGGATAGCCGACGAAGCCCTGCTCGGGGTCCGCGAACCCATCGGGACCGAGATTCCCGTGGTAGCGTCCCGGCGGAAAGCCGTGGCGGACCTGCTCGACCGGCAGATCCCAGGCGAACCCATCGGGAGCAATCAGGGTGACACTCGCCGCCCGCTCGAGATCGGCCCCGGCGGCGGTCAGCAGATCGATCAGCCGGACGCCGCGATAGAGGACATACTCGTCCATCGCCTGGGTGTGGGAGTTCATCAGCACGACCTGCTCGTGCACCGGAAGCCCTTCGAGCTCGGCACGGGTGTAGGTTCGAATAGGCGTCCGGGACTGCCCCGGGCGGCTGCCCGGATCTCCCGGATAGCACCGCGCCTCGAGCTCCTGGGCATTGGAGGCACCATCGCCATCGGAATCCCGCCCCGCGATCGCCGCCAGCGCCTCTCCATCGCGTCCCGCTTCCAGGTAATCCAGCCCAAAGGGGTTGAGCGTGCCGGCGAAATCGGCCGGCGCCCCCTCGATGACCTTCTCGTCGGGAAAAGGAATCAAGTGGCAGTAGATGCAAGGGTTCAAGGTCATGCGCTTGCCACCCTGCCGGACGACATCGCCCCCGCGGTGACAGGTCTGGCAGTCATCGATGCGGGTCCCGACCAAGCCGGGGTAGGTCGCCGCCAGGACCGGGGTATCCTGTTCCCCCGCGTGCCCCTTATACGCCATCGAGGTCGTCGACTGGGTTCGTGTCTCGGTGTTGCAGGCGCCCGGCAGCAAGACCGCAAGCAGCCCGGCCACGATGATCAGGACGGATTGCCCTGAGATGAGATTGGCTCGCTTGTGCATTCGTTCCTCTGTGACCTCCGCCGTTTCGCCTTCGACCCAGCCTGGCACATCATCCGGGTGGTGTCGGGGCAGCTTGGGCAGTTCCGGCACTATCCCTTCTCCACCTCTCCAACCATCCTCCCGCACCATAGGACACGCTCGAGTATGCGTTCCAGATCGAATCCCGAATAGTCCCTCTCTCGGAGAACCGATTTCAGGCGGGTGACCAATTGCCCGCGCAGGGCGTTCAGTCGTTCCGGCCCGACATTGACAGGCTCATTCCCGGGAACCGCGAGCTTCAGGCGCACAAGCTCAATGAACTCATCGTCATCGAATCGCAGCAACCCGTGTCCCAGAGCATGATCTAGGTCGAAGAAATCCCTGACAGCAGGTTCTCGCCGGGTCAGGGCGGCTCGAGTCTTCTCCGCGAGAGCCTCGCGGAGGTCAATGGACAGGATGTGCAGATCCGGGACCATGGCATCACCTGTGACTGGATCCCGGAGAGCTGTTCTGGCGGCCTGCCTACACGGAGGTATCAGCAAGGGCTCTCGAAGTCCGACCTCGATCTTGATCCGCTCGCCCAGTCCGGTCAGCAGAGATGGATAACCGATACTCCCAAAGTACTGTCTGGATTCATTGCTTCCTGCGAGAGGCTGCCGCCACGTGAGGCCGGGCGGGCGCTTCGATAGTGCTTCCGCGGCTTGCTTGACCTCGACAATCCGCTCCCGGCGATCGCGGCGCTTGGCTTCCAATGGCATCGGGATGACGAAATCCAGATCCTCGCTCAGGCGATAGAAATCCGCGTGGACTTTGGCCAGGCAGGTACCGCCCTTGAATACGAGTGGCGATTCCGGCTGAGCGGCGAGATACTGAAGCACTACACTACAGAAGTAGTCCTTCTCAATCAGACCGGGTGTGAATCCGGTCTGGGCCGCCGTGAAGCTCACCGCCTCCAAGAACAGGTCCGCGTCTTCATGGACACGGAGGGGCGTCCAATCAGCCGCGCTCATTCAGCACGACCCCCCACCGCCGACTCGTCCTTCCACGTTTGGCATACGCGGGGATCCAGGGAATCAGGCTCGTTGATTGAGCGAGTTTGTTCTCCATCCGTGCCAGAAGAACCTCGGCGACCCCTTCCAGCTCCAGAAGCGCACCGATGCGGCGAGTCGTTCCCTTGTTGCCGTAGCGCAGCGTCATGTCGACCAGTTCGGGAGCCGCCACCAGCCCCGCCGCCAGATCGCCGCGGATCCAATCGAAGGCCCGCGGGAGGCTGTCGAATCGCGACCAGTCGTGAACGGAATCGACAAGGGTCCGCGCACGGGATGAATACACGGCCTGGTTCCCGGCCGGAGAGACGAAGGTCTCGGTGCCCCCTAGCCGCGCGTCGGCAACCCTGATCAGAGTCAAGGCAACCGAACCGATCTGTCGCTCTTCGGACACCCGGTTGTTGTAAGCGTAGACGCGCGCCAGCACTTGATCATCGAATCCGTAGCGGTGGAAGGCATTCGGCCCGCAGATCTGGTAGCGCCCCGCTCGGTCCTCCATCCAGGTGTTGAGCGCGAGGATCTCGTCAGGGCTCCAGATCCCCCCCAGCGGCAGTCGCGGCGGGACCAGGTAGAGGCCGCGCCGGACCTTGGCAATCATCTCCGCTCGGGCCAGTCTGCTCAGCAGCTCCCGCTCCTGCTTGGCGGAGATACGCAACGGCCCGACCAGGTCGCCGGTTCGAAGGGTGGCCAGGCCCCGCAGATGCGCGTAGGCGAAGAGTTGGCGCTCAAGCTTCCCAAGCCTCTGCTTCATGGTGGCATTGTATTTTGAGTAAATTGCCTGTCAAGCAATTAAGGTGAACAGGAATACAATGCGGTCAGCGTTCCCCTCGCCTTCCTGAGCCGTCGGTCACTAGCCCGATGCGAGCCAACAGACTGGATGATCATGCCCGCGGCACGCGCCCCCGTCTGACAACGACTTACGTTTCAAGTAGTTACATCCCACCAGCTGCCCGCCGCCGCCAACATCTCCCAAGTGCAGAGACCCTGATGCCGGCAGGATCTCCAACGATCCTCGAACTCCACGGGGCGGCCAACCACAGGGTGCGAGACCTGGGAGCGCTGCTGCCCGGAGCGCGGAGTGGCGCGATGGATGGCGCAGCGTCCGCCAGCACCGCGAGCTGGAACAGCCGGCGGAATGCGCACCGCAGATGAAACCCCGGCGGGGCGGATCTCGTCTCTTTGTATGTCGAGATGATTTGGAAACCATGGTGCTCATCCGGGGAGGTTCGACATGCTGCGCAGCCTGATAATCGGTGGCCTCTTGGTGGCGCTCAGTGCCGGCGCCGCCCTGGGGGGATCGCCCCAGCGCTGGCTCCACATCCGCGTCGAGGGGGACGATGAAACCGTCCGCGTCAATCTGCCCTTCCAGCTCATCGAGGCGGTCCTGCCCTTGATCGATGTTGACGACTTCGAGCGCGGGCGCGTGCGGATCGACATCGACGAGTTCGATGTCGACGATATCGACTTCCCGGCCCTGATCGATGCCCTTCGCGAATCGGAGGAAGGCGAGTACGTCACCGTCGAAAGCCACGACGAGAACGTGCGGGTGACCAAGCAGGGAGAGCACCTGCTGATCAACATCGAGGATGGCCGTGAGCGGGTCGAAGTTCGCGTCCGTCTGGCCGTCGTCGATGCCCTCTTCTCGGGAGAGCCCGATGAACTCGATATCCTCGCCGCGGTCCAGGCGCTGGGCGACGAGGAGGAATGCGATCTGGTAACCGTCCACGGGGATGACGAGACGGTGCGGATCTGGGTCGACCGCAGCAACACGGGTGACTAGCGGGAGGTTGTCATGTCCTCACGACCGTTCTTACTGACCTTCGGCCTCCTCGTCCTGCTGCTCCTCTGCGTGGGAGGAGCCCTGGCCGTCTCGGTGCACAAGGCTGGGATCATCGAGGTCGACATCCATGCCACCGGCCCCGGGGGCTGTGACCTGCGAGGGCTGAAGGTGCCCGGCGCGCTGGCGCCAATCCTAATCGATCTCGTGCCCAACGATGAGTTCGACGAAGCCCGCGAAGAAATCGACGAATGGTGCCCGCTGGCCCGGGAAATCTGCCGGGCGATCGGGCGCTGCCCCGATTTCGTGCTCGCAGAGGTCGAAAGCGACGGGGAGTTCGTCAAGGTCTCGATGGAGGGACGCCGCCTGGTGGTGATCATCGAGAGCGACGACGAGAAGATCCGCATCGTTGTGCCGATCGGGACCGTCGAGGCGGTACTCAAGAAGCTGGATTCCTAGACTCATAGAACATGCCACCTGACCTGCGGCAAGCTGCCCTGCAATGAGGGGTCGGCAGGGCCCCCCTTCGCCGTCACAGTCCCCGAAGACTCTGTCTGGTGGCATCTTGATTCGATTCCGAACTGCCAGGGCCGATGTCCTCTCACGGAGACGTGGATGGGTCTCCCCATCCGCTATCCACTATCCGCCATCCACTATCCGCATCCCCGACCCACAATCCGTCCTATCAGAAGACCTTATTCGTCACGTGAAGAAGAATTCATATGGTGAACGGGAACTCGTGAGTGCAAACCCGCGTATCTGCGTGTAATGATCCCGGGGTTGAATGGAAATTCGTCTCCCGAATGTCAATTCTGCCACGGCGTCTGCGAGCAGGCCCTCTCGGGGGGACGGGAGCATCGGGGCTCGGGCCGGAGGGGAGGGAGGGGCCGTATGAGAGCCAAGGAGCGAATCCGATGAGGTCTGACAGATCCGAAGCTGGCGCCGCGGAGAATCCGCGGCCGGCGCCGCTCGCCGCGAAGGGCGAACGCGAGCCGGGACGGCTGAGCAGGAAACAGCGCGATTTCAGGCGCCATCAGCGCGACACGCTCCAGGCTGCCGAGCGGCTGCTCTTCGAGCACAGCTATCAGGACATCACCGTCCAGCAGATCGCCCAGGAGGCCGAGTTCAGCATCGGCTATATCTACAAGCTCTTTCCCAACAAGGAGGAGATCTTCGCCTCGGTCATCCGGGAACGGCACCGCGAGATGTTCGAGCTGATCGAACAGGGCTTGAAGATGCCGACGCCGGTGCCGGAGCGGTTCCATTCCCTACTCGTGCGGCTCTTCGAATGGATCGATGAGCATATGGCCTACACGGCGAGTTCCTGGCGCGACTTGTCCTACCTGTTCAAGCAGAATGCCGAGCTGCACGAGGAAGTCAACCGGCGCGACCGCGAGATCCGCGACCGCTTCACCGAGCTCTTCGCCGAGGGGATCCGCATCGGCTATCTCGCCGCTGAGGATCCGCAGACGATCGCGCTGGTGTTCCGGGCGGTTCTGTGGGGTCTCGTCCGCACGAGACTGACCGAGGGAACGCAGGAGCAGGACACCACCAGGCTCGCCGCGCTGACGATGCGGGTGATCACGCGCACCTTCGCCCCCGACGGCTTGGAGAACTAGGATGCGTTACGCAAAGCTTATCGTACACGGGAAGCTACTCGGCCGGTGGGTGGGGCTTCTCTCCACCTTGGCACCGAGTGCCGCGCTCGCGGTCGCGGCGCTCGCACTCATGCCCGGGCTTGCCGCCGGACAGCCTCCATCACCCGCCCCGGCCCTCTCCGGCGAGACGATCATTGCCATCCCGGGCGCCACCGAGAGCCTCGCGCTGGCGAGCTGCATCCAGGCCGCGCTCGAATCCAACGCCGAGCTCCAGGCGGTCCGCGAGGGTCGCGGAGAGCTTGCCGGCCAGATGGTCCAGGCGCGCGCGATCGGCTTGCCGACGCTCGATCTTTCCGGAACCTGGACGCGCGGTCGCGACCCGAGCTTCGCCTTCGACCAAACATTTGGTGGAGGCTCCGAGGGTTTCGGAGATAGCGCGTTGGATAGCCTTCTCGGCGGAATCAGCTTCATTCCCAGCCCGGAGGATATCCCCGCGCAGACCTTCTGGCGCACCAGTCTCAATGCGCACTGGGAACTTCAGCCTACGTTGATCTACAACGCGATCTCGGCCGCCGGGCTGGGCATCCGCCGGCAGGAAATCCTCATCGCCGACGCCGAGCAGAAGACGACCGAGGCGGTGATGAACGCCTATCACGCCGCCGTTCTGGCGGGTGAGTCCGTCGCCGCCCTCGACGCCGATCTGGCCGCGAAGGCGGAATTCCTCGAGACGACCCGGCACCGGCTGCGCCTGGGACTCTCGACCCCTCTGGACACGCTGCGGGCGGCAGTCGGCTACGCGAATCTGCTGCCCCAGCGGCGCTCGGCCGAGCAGCGCCTCCGCGACGCCGGAGCGAACCTGAACGTGCTCATCGGGCGTCCCGCCTACACACCGATCGCGGTGGAAACCGATGCTCCGCTCGAATTGGAGGTGATCGATCCCGACCTAGCCGTGACCGCCGTCACCCGCCGGCCGGACATCAGCGAGCTCGATGTCTATCAGCGCATCCTCCATCGCAGCCGGGGGGCGATCAAGTCCGAGCATCACCCCTCCCTGGCCGCCGACGCGTCCTACGGCTATGTCACCGGCGAACTGCCCGAGTTGACCGACGAGGGACACGATTTTTGGAGTGCCAGTGTCACTCTCAAAGTGCCGCTCTTCGACGGCCTGCGCACCAAGGGGCGGATCCAGGAGGCCGAAGCGCAGATCCGCCGGGCCCGCCTACAATGTGAAGAAGCGCTGCGCCGAGCCCGGCTGGAGATCCTCTCGATCCTCGGCGACCTCGAGGCGGCCCGCCGGAATCACGCCGCGGCGAAACTGAATCGCATCGCCGCCGATGATGCGCTCACCCAGGTCTCCCTGCGCTACGAGCTCGGCAAGGCGGACTACATCTCGGTGCTCGATGTGCAGGCCGACCGTCTATTGGCCCAGAGCAATCGGATTCAGGCGCGCAATGAAGTGCTCACCTTGACCGCTTCATTGAAGCGCGCCATGGGATTCGCGCCAACCGTCCCCCTGAGAGGGATTCTCGACGCCTTGAGACGGGAGCGGGCGGAGGAGTCACCGGACTAGATTTCGAAGTCGCGAGTCATGGAGAAGCTGCGAGTCACAGAGAAGTCGCGAGTCACATGAAGAGGAGAATGGAGATGACGATCCGAACGCCGCTGGCCTGGCCCATCGCCGGGATGGCCGCCTGCGCACTGATCGTGCTCGGTCTGCTCTCCGGCTGCTCACCGAGCGATGATAACAGCGAGGCCGGTGAAGGGCCCGCCGAGATTCCCCGCAACGTCCGGGTGCTGACGATCAGGTCGTCGGAACTCGAGCAATACCTGACGATCTCAGGTCCGACGCGCACGCTGCGCGGCACCGATCTGAGCGCTGAAGAAGGTGGCCGGGTGATCGGGATCCCCCATGACAAGAGCGCCCTGGTGCGCGAGGGGGATGACCTGATCGTTCTCGATCGCCGGCTGCTCGCCGCCGAGCTGGCCTCCGCGCAGGCGAACCATGAGCTGCAGACCTTCAATGCCGAGCGCATGCAGGAACTCCGTGACGCCAACTCGGTCAGCGAGATCGAGCTCCGCCAGGCCGAGACGACTCAACGCAGTGCCGCCGCCCAGGCCGAGATCGCCGCGATCCGCCACGAGCGCGCCGCGATCCCCGCCCCCTACGACGGACTGGTAACCGACCGCTATGTCGAGCTGGGCCAGATCGTGACACCCGGCATGGCGGTTGCGCGGATCGTCGATCCAAGCGTGCTCGTCTTGGACGGGGCGGTGACCGAGCGCGAGGTGTACTTGATCACCGAGGGAATGCCGGCAGCGATTGCCTTCGACGGCGTCGAAGGTTTGGCCAAGGGCTACGTCCACTGGGTCGGATTCGAGGCCGATCCCCTGGCCGGCAAGTTCAAGGTCGAGATCCATCTCGACAACCGTGGACGGACCTTGCGTCCCGGCGTGATCGCACGAGCCCGGATCCTGACCAACACCCTACAGAATGTGATCACGATCCCCCGTGATGCCGTCGTCCAACGAGCGACTGGTCCCGTGGCCTACGTCGTCGATGAAGGCGTCGCCCAGAAACGCGACCTCCGGCTCGGCCCCGACCAGGGGCTGATGGTGGTCGTCGAGGAGGGCCTCCGCGTCGGCGATCGCCTCGTTGTGCGTGGCCAGCGCGAGATCCACGACGGATCCTCGGTCGCCGTACGCGAGGAGGCAACCGCGGCGGACGGAACCACGCCCAACGACCCGCGCGTCGTCTCGCAGTCGAATACCGTCGCTGAACGCTGGCATGGCAACTCGGGCAACGAAGGGGCCGACTGATGAAGCTCACCAATGTCGCCATCAACCGGGCGATGACCGTCTTCGCCCTGATGATCATGGTGGTCATCATGGGTTACACCTACTACAGGGGTCTTCCCCGCGAGGCCTCGCCCGACATCAAGATCCCGTTCGTGTTGGTGATGGCCCCCTACTTCGGAACCAGCCCGGAGGACATCGAGAACCTCGTCACCCGCAAGCTCGAGCAGCAACTGAAGGGCGTGGCCGATCTCAAGGAAATGTCGAGCGTCTCGGCCGAGGGCTATGCGCAGATCTTGCTGGAGTTCACATCGCGTGTCGAGATGAGCGACGCTTTGCAGAAGGTCCGCGACGCGGTCGAGGCCGCCAAGCCCGATCTTCCCCAGGATGTCCGCGACGATCTGGCGATCGTCGAGATCAGCTCCGACGACTGGCCGATCATGAGTATTGTCCTCTCGGGCGACTATGACCTCGTTGCGCTAAAACAGGTGGGCGAGGACATTCAGGAAGAGCTCGAGCGCATCGACGGCGTTCTCGAAATCACGCTCACCGGAGGCGTTGAGCGCGAGGTGCGTGTCGATGTCGATCCGCAGCGCCTGCGCTTCTACAATCTCGGCCTGATCGATGTGATGGATGCGATCCGCCTCGAGAACATCACCATTCCCGGCGGCGATCTCGCCCTGGGAACCTACGACTACCAGGTGCGTGTGCCGGGAGAGTTCGAGTCGGTCGACGAGATTCCCGGGATCCTGATCAATCCCGGCGCGCCAACGCCGGTCTATGTCCGCGACGTTGCCGAGGTCTCGCTGGGCATCAAGGACCGCGAGACGATCTCCCGCCTCAATGGCACCGAGGCGGTCACCCTCTCGATCAAGAAGCGCAGCGGCGAGAATGCCATTCGGATTGCCGAGGAAGTCCACGCGGCCATCGAGCGCCTGAAGCCTACGATCCCCGAGGGGATCCAGGTGACCGTGACCAACGATGTGTCGGTCTTCATCCAGGACATGGTCAATGAGCTCGAGAACAACATCCTGAGCGGACTGCTCCTGGTGATCATCGTGCTCTTCCTCTTCTTCGGGCTGCGCAATGCCCTCTTCGTCGGCGCAGCGATTCCCTTCTCGATGTTGATCTCGTTCATCATCCTGGCGGCAATGGGCATCACGCTGAACATCGTGGTGCTCTTCTCACTGATTCTCTCGCTCGGCATGCTCGTCGACAATGCGATCGTCATCGTCGAGAACATCTTCCGCTATCGGGTACGCGGCGAGGGAGCCGACGAGGCTGCGCGCAACGCGACGCACCAGGTTTCGGCAGCAGTGATCGCCTCGACCTTGACGACGGTGTGCGCTTTTGCGCCAATGATTGCCTGGCCTGGGATCATGGGCGAGTTCATGAAGTACTTGCCGATCACCGTGATCGTCACCCTAGTCTCATCCCTGCTGGTGGCAATCGTCTTCAATCCGGTCCTCTGTGCGCGCTTCATGCACGTGCCCAAGGGGGCCGGCACGACCAAGCGCCTCGGAGACCGGCTGATCGCCATTGGCCTTCGAACCTATACGCCAACGATTCGCTGGACGCTGTGCCACCGCGCGTTGACCCTGGGCGGCATGTTCCTCCTGCTGGTCATCATCCTCGTCGCCTTTGCCCGGTTCAATGCCGGCGTCGAGCTCTTCCCCGACTCCGAGCCGACCTTCGCCTATGTCAATCTCGAGGCCCCCTCGGGAACTCGCGTGGAGGTTACCGACGTCTTCGCCAAGCAAGTTGAGGAAGAGATCGCCAAGCTTCCCGATCTGAAAGCCTATGTGAGCGACGTCGGCACCGGGGGAGGCAATGTCTTCACCGCTGGCGGCGCGGCCGGGCACCTGGCAACCGTCAGTATGGAGTTCTTCAAGAAAGAGGAACGCACGACCAATACGCAAGAATCCCTCAAGAAATTGAGAGCGGAACTGAGCGACTTCACCGGCGGGCGCTTGACGATCGACAAGGAGGAGGAAGGCCCTCCCACCGGCGCGCCGGTGACGATCGAGATCTCGGGAGATGACTTCGCGCTGCTCGGTGACGTGGCCGATGAGGTTCAGGATCGCATCCGTGACATCCCCGGGCTGGTCGACCTGCAGGACGACTACGACCGCGGACGGCCGGAGATCCAGATTCGCCCATCACTAGAGAAAGCCGGCCGCCTGGGATTGCGGACCATGGACTTGGCCAGCATGATCCGCACCGCGATCCATGGCGACGATGTCTCCGAATATCGATCCGGCGAGGACGAGTACGACATCGTCGTGCGCTTGGCCGAGCCGGCTCGGCGCAGCATCGAGGACATCGAAGATCTGACGGTCTTCCACGAAGGCCAGCACATTCCGATCACTGCATTCGCCGAAGTGAGTTATGACGCCGGCTTGGCGTCAATCAACCGCATCGATTCCAGGCGTGTCGTCACCGTCACCGCCGAAGCTGCCGAAGGCTACAACAGCGCCGCGTTGCTCGGACAGGTCCAGGAGCGGCTGGCGGACATCTCCCTGCCGGCGGGCTACCGGGTGGACTACACCGGCGAGAACGAGGATATGGAGGAGGCGATCGAGTTCCTGAGCGATGCCTTCGCCATCGCCGTCATGGCGATGTTCCTGGTGCTGATCACTCAGTTCACCTCGCTGACGATCCCCTTCGTGATCATCTCGAGCGTCATCCTCTCGCTGATCGGCGTGCTGACAGGCCTGATGGTCACCCGCACCCCCTTCGGGGTCATCATGACCGGGGTCGGGGTGATCTCCCTGGCCGGCATCGTGGTCAACAACGCCATCGTCCTGCTCGATTACGTGATCAAGCTGCGCGCCCGGGGCATGGAGAAGATGGAGGCGATTATCGAGGCGGGCCGCACACGTTTCCGTCCCGTGATCTTGACGGCAATCACCACGATTCTCGGACTGATTCCTCTGACGACCGGATTCTCGATCAACTTCGGCAGCCTTTTCTCAGGGAACTTCTCGCGGGCGTTCACGATCGGGGGAGACTCCAGCGCCTGGTGGGGTCCGATGGGTACTGCCGTGATCTGGGGACTTTCAGTGGCGACCTTCTTGACGTTGGTCGTGGTCCCGGTGATGTACTCGTCGCTCGATCCGATCAAGCGTTGGGGCCATTACCTGCTGCTCGAGCTTCCGCTGAGGCCCTTCCGGCGGCTCCGCCCGGAGCATGCCTCCCGTTCTGAGGGGACGTAGCGGGGCGCCGTCCCGCTGATCTCCCTGCCTGAACTCGGCGGCAGGGCAGCGCCCAGCGGCAGCGCGGCACCCGGCGGGTCTTCCCGCCCGGAGCCGGCAGTCGTGCGGGGCTCAGCCAGTCTCCCTTCGGGGAGCGGACACCGCCGCGCGGCGGGCAGCGGCGGCACCGCAGCTGCTTTCCGCCTGGACCGGATGGCCCGGCACCTCATAAGATCGCCGGAGTTCAAGCGCAAGACGGCGACCGATCGTTCGCGCAGCGGTAGGCACGGCAGCGGGGCATGGCGTGGCAGAGCGGCGGCGGGATCAGCGTTCTCTCCGGCGGCAGGCACCCTCCACCCGGCAGGGGCCCTCCCCGGGCGCGTCCCCGGGGAGGGCTGCGACCTTCCCGGCGCGCTTCTGGCTCGTCTCGCTGGCGCTCTTCGCCCTCGCCCTGGCGTTCCGCTTGATCGTCCAACACCAGATCTCCACCTGGCCCCTCTTTGATCAGGTCGAGTTCATCGCCGACTCGCGCTACTACGACCTGATGGCCCGGCGGGTCGCCGGCGGCAATCTGGTACTCAATCACGCCTACTTCCTGAGTCCGCTCTACATTTACCTGCTCGCGGCCGCCTATGCCCTCTTCGGCACCGGTCCGGCGACGGCCTTCACCCTGCAGGCAGTCTTGAGCGCCGCCTCCTGTGTACTGGCCTATTGGATTGGGCGGCGCCTGTTCGGGGAGATCGCGGGACTGATCGCCGGCCTCCTGTTGGCGCTCTATGGCTTCGTGATCTATCAGAGCATGATGCTGCTTCCCGGAACCCTGGTGCTGTTTCTCAACCTGCTCGCACTCTGGATTATCGTCGGGCTGGGAGAGCGTCTCAGCCCCGGGCGCCTCTTGGCCGGCGGACTCGTGATCGGGCTGGCGGCCGCGGCGAAGGCGAACGCCCTCCTTCTGGTGCCGGCCGCCGGACTGGTCATCCTCCTCCGCCGCGAGCATACCCCGCTGCGCCGCTGGCAAGGCGTACTCCTACTCGCCACCGGCAGCCTGCTCGCCGTAGCACCGTTCACGCTGCACAACTACGCTGCCAGCGACCGTTTCGTCCTGCTCTCGACGACCGGCGGGCGCAATCTCTGGAAGGGGAATGGGCCCGGAGCGACCGGCACGCATGCGTTCATGGAGAAGGCTCTCACCGGCATGGGGCTGCAGCCCCACATGGCCGATGAGGTCGATGCCCAAGCCGCCGTGGCCGATTCACGACGTCTGACCGAGGAGGCGCTGCAGTACATGGCCACCCACCCGGGTCGGACCGCGCAGCTCTGGCTCGAGAAGCTCGGGCTCTTCTTCCATGCCCGGGAGTTGGGGATTCGCGACCAGTATTACTTCATTCGCCAATACGTGCCGCTGCTCCGTCTGCCCCTGCCCGCCTTCGCCTGGGTCGTCCCGCTCGGCTTGGTCGGCCTGGTAACCGCACTGCGCGCCGGGCGCGGAAGTCTCATCGCCGCGTTCCTCGCCGCGCAGGTTCTCTCCTTCGTTCTGATCTTCGTCTTGGGTCGTTACCGCCTGGTCGCGGTTGCCTGTCTGGCGATCTTGGCGGGCCATCAGTTCGTCTGGTGGTGGCAGGCGCTGCGGACCCGGCTGTGGCGTCCCCTGGCGGTGACCGGGGTCTTGCTGCTGATCGCCCTGCTGCTCGTCAATCGCCCCCTGCCCGCCTTCCCCACCGATCGCGGCTTCGGGGACCAGTATCTCGCTCTCGGGCGCTACTACATGTCCCAGCGGGACTTTCCCACGGCAATCGAGACCTTCTCGCAGGCGCTCGAGGCACGCTGGGTCGAGCAACCCTATCTGGCATCGTCCCAGGCCGATGCCCGTTTTCGCATCGGACTCTGCCAGTTCTTCCTGGGGCGCAAGGTGGAGGCCCGAGACACCTTGGCGCAGTTGCTCGACGATCTGCGCCGCGATCCGGATGGGGTCGAAGCAGCGCAGATCGAGGAGATCCGGCGAGCCCTACAGCAAGTTGAGCAGTCCCTGGCCGCACCTGACTCGTCGCGCACGTCGGAATAGCTTGTACGCCACGCTTGGCGTACTGCCGCCACGCGCCACGTTTCCCCATGTCGGGACATTGCGATCGGGTCTCGCTCCATCAGACGAAGAGACGGCCGGTCATGGGTCTCATGGCCGGCCGCCCGATGATCTCACTTCTATACACCACGCCGCACCGCAGGCGCAGTGCAAGAGCGTGCAACACCTGCGCTGTTCGCGCCCTCAGCCCCTACCGCAAAACCACGATTGGCGCCCGGTCGTCCCCGGCAGCCGTCTGGAAGCGGATGTAGTAGACGCCCGCACCGACGGCGGCACCGCTCGTCGCACGGCCATCCCACTGCGTCACCGTCGTTCCCTGGCTCAGAGGGCCGTCGAGCAAGTTACGTACCAGACGCCCGTTCAGGTCAAAGACATCGAGACGCCCCGCCCGGCCGCCGGCTTCGTCCGAGATGCGCAGACGAACCGTGCTCATCCCGGCTCCGGCACCAATGCGGAAGGGATTCGGCGAGATCGCCCGGATCGCGGAAAGAGGCACCAGGCGAATGTCCTCGGTGACATCGGCGCTACCGCGCTCGATCACCCACTGCAGCGCGCTGGCGAGAAGTGAATTCAGATTGTCCGGATTGGGATCGGTCTCCTTGATCGCGTTCAGATAGCAGGCAAAGTAGACGACCCGCGCATCCCCATGATCCGCGCGGATAACGATGCCCTCGTCCTCCGGCGAAGTGAAGCAGATCGTCCCGGTGGCGTTCGGGATCATCTCATCCGGCTTGTCGTGAACCTCGGAGTTGTACTCGAAGTTGATCGCCATCCCGTCGCTGACCGGATCGCCCGGAACGCCGAGCAGGCTGTCGGCGCCGACATCGAGGAGATAGCTGTCGATCCCGAGATAGTCGGCAACGAAGATCGAGTCCACCGGACTAGACGAGGTATCGGCCGTATAGAGGTACTGCTGATAGGAGAGCACCAAGCCGCCGCCGGCATCGAGATAGTCGCTCATCAACTGAACCTCATCGACCAGCAGCATGCCGTTCTGGCGTCCGGGGTGCCAGATGACGGCGTCGTATTCGATCATCTCCTCCACGGTCGGCGCGCGGCCGCCGTAGCCCTTGCGCAGGTCCCAGTGCTCGTAGAGGTAATTCTTCAGATCGAGAGCACTGAGCAACGGATCCTCTTCCTGGTGGGGATAGGTCCCGTCGTCGTCGACGAAGAGAATCGCCCAACTACCATTGAAGACGCACCCCTTCTTCAGGGCCACTCGTCCGGACACCGCTGATTCGATATAGACGCCGCCCTCGCCGATCCGCACATCGCTGTCGGTCGTCACGCGCAGGTAAACCGTCTCCGTCCCACCCGGATCCAGCTCCACCTCGATCGCGTCGGTGCCGTAGGCACCCCCTTCGAGCTTGAAGTCGGTCGGCCAGCCGAATGTATCGCTAAGCGTGAGGGTCAATGTGTCGGTCACGTCACTCGTGTTCTCCACCGTGGCCTCGAAGATCGCCTCGTCATTGCCGTCGAGCAGTCTGACCATCTTGTCGTCGTAGCTGAACGCGAAATCGATCACCAGGGGCAGGCGGGCCGCCTGGTACATGAGCAGATTGCCGCCCCCCTTTTGAACCCAGGCGACGCAGTGGATCTTCTCGGGGTCCCACTCCGGCTTGACATTGAAGTCGAGGGTGACCGTCGCCTCGTCGCCGATGTTGATCAGCTCGACGTACTGGCCCCCGCCCGTACGGACGACGTTGTCGTAGTGTCGGCCGCCATACTGGAAACCGTCCTCGAGCACCGCCACGACGAGCATCGGGGTGTTCAGCGACACTGCCTCCTCGAGCTTCACCGTGGCCGAGAGCGAGATGGTCGTCAGGCTCATGGTATAGACACCGGTGACCGAAACGTCGGCCTGCCCCCCAGTCTCCGCGATGCGATTGTTGATCGTGGAGCGGTAGACGTTCGCGTTGGCCACGCAGCTCCCGTAGCTCCCGCCGATGTCGTCTCTGCCGTCGATGACCACCGTGGGATAGCCACCGGCGCCGTAGAAACTCATGCGCTGGTTGCTCCACGGCAGGTAGTAGGGATCAGAAGCGCTGCCATGATACTCGACCACGATCAGGTCGTCGCCGAATTCGTCAATCATCATTTCGAGCCCGCACCGGGCATCGGGGCAGTAGCTTCACCACGTGGCGGTAAAGTCTTCGGCGAGGATGACCCGGTCCACCGATGCGGTGGCCGGGACGAGGCCCAGTAAGCCGAGGAACATGAGAGTGGCAAGAATGGGTAGGCCAAGCCTGACGCGCATCCCGTCCTCCTTCAAGTTGAAGTACCAAGCGCCACCCTGCGAGATGGCGCTCTGCTGCATGGACCCAGGAATTCGGCCGGGCCCCGGTCGAAACCACAAACACGATAATTATAGACGATCTTGCACGCGGGAGGAAAGAGGTTTAGCGCGTAGCTAGCACAACTGCAATAGATTGGCGGATCGGAGGCCGTGCACACAACACTTTGTTGCGGCTTGGGCACCGGGGGGGGGAGGGGGGCGTAGAAGCCGGCAAGACGCTCGCCTGCCCGGATCAATCAGTGGGAGAACGCGGGGCCTTCTTCTTGCGGAACTCGGAGAACTCCTCTTCGAGGCTCGCGACCTTCTCCTTACGCTGGCGGGCCCCCTCGCCCGCCTGGAACATCTTGTCGAGTTCCTCCTTGCGGGAACGGCTGCGACGCTGGAATTCCTCGACCTCGTTCTGCAGTTCCCTTTCGTTCTCTTGAGCGGGCAGCTCTTCGAGCCGCAGATGGTCGGCGCGTTCGAAGCGAACCTCGAAGGGGGTCTCGTTCATGCGCAAGACGCCCGTATCGACGAGCCCGCGCAGGACGACGAGGGTCTCCTCGTGCCCCCACTCGAGCAGCGCAGAGATCTCATCGGAGCGGGGCCCCCGGCCCTCGCGATGCTCGAGGATCCGCATGGCCGCAACCACGAGATGCCCCTTGGCACGTGAGGGTAATACCTTGGTCACCTGTCCACCTCCCTAGAGAGAACGCTACCACCACGGACGCCCCTGGTAAAGGCGCCCGCGCGACGATATCCCCGCAGCCTCACACGGAATGGGCGGAAGACCGCTGGGCAGGCGTGATCCGCCACGCTAGACTGGTCGGCATGGAAGCCGAGCCGATCGAAATCCACTCGCCGCAGATTCGCCTCGACGCCCTGCTGAAATTCGCCGGCGTGGTCGGAACCGGCGGAGAGGCAAAGGCCTGGATTCAAGCGGGCCAGGTCCGCGTCAATGAGACCCCCGAGACCCGCCGGGGGCGCAAACTCGGCCCCGGAGATGTGGTAGAATTGCTCTCATCGGACGGGGAAGTCGAAGCCAAACTCGAGATCCGCGGAGCCGTCGGGCCCGAGGCCACGCCGTCCGACCCGGCGCCTTGACGCTCTCCGGAGCGCAACCTATCGTACCAAATCGTGATTCTTTCCAAGGTACATCCCGGGCGCACCCCCCCGCGCAGCCAACCGCCGAGAGGAGGACATTCCACGACCCTCGATCTGATCGAGGGCCTCTACCGGCGCGCCCCCCACGCCACGCTCTACACCCCGCTGTGCAAGATCCGGGACGTGCTCCGCGGTTGCCACTACCTGGTCTCGACCGACGGTGAGCGTCTCAGTGCGGTGGTCGCCTACACCGATGACGCGATCGAGGCCACCTGGGCATTGCCTGGACGGGCCGAGATCCTGCGCAACCTCATCGCCCAGGTCCAGCGCCGCCTGGGAGCGCTCAGTTTCCTGCCGGTCATGGAGACCGGCCGCCGGAGCTGGAGCCAGATGCTCGGGCTCCAGGTGCTCGGCCGTTACTTCCGCGCCCGCCACGTGGCCCCCCTGCCGGGTCCGCCGACCATTCCCGCCGGATTCCGCCTGGTGACCGTCGATGTGGCCAGGGATCTGCCCGCGGTCGTCCGCCTGATGAACATGGCCTACCCAAGCCTTCCCGATTTCGTCGACACGCGAGATGTCGAGGAAATGACCAGTGCCCCCTACCACTTCCCCGACGGCTGGTTCTTCCTCCGGGAGGAAACCCACCGGCACCCGGTCGGTATGGCGGTCAACGGTTACTGCCCCGATTCCGACGAGGGCTTCATCGACTGGATCCAGGTGCTCCCCCGCTATCGCCGCCACGGTCTCGGCAGCCTGCTGGTCACCGAGTCGATCCGGCGCCTGGCGGCGGCGAGCTTCATCACGGTCTCCGGATCCTTGGATGCACCCTTCGCGGTCGGGGATCTCTATCGCAAGTGCGGCTTCGGCCAGACGCGCCAGTGGACGATTTTGGGCAAGCAGGCGTCTTCCCGTCGGGCGCCCGCCACGCCGCGCGGTGGCGTCAGGCCACCCAAGGCTTCGTGACGGCCGCTCGATGAGGGGCGAGCCATGAAACTGGCAACCAGCTACTTCGGCAACCGCATTCCCCGCCACGTCGCGCGGGACATGGCCGCGCTGCGCGGGCAAGGGTTCGCCCGAGTTATTCACACCTTCTCGGAGAACGATCACGCCTTCTACGCGGAGACGATCGGCGAGCTGGTCAAGATCTCTCACGAGGAAGGTCTCGAGGTCTTGCTCGACCCCTGGGGCGTCGGGCGCATCTTTGGCGGAGAGGCCTTTTCGAACTGGATCACCGAGGATCCCGACCTCTGCCAGCGGACGCGCTCGGGACGCCCGCTGGCGGGCGCGTGCCTCAATCACCCGGGATTGCGGGAACGCCTCGAACAATGGACCCTCGCGGCGGCGGCCACCGGTGCCGACGGCGTCTTCTGGGACGAGCCCCACTGGGTGCCGCGCGGGCCGCGCAATCCGCAGGGAGAGCCGTGCATCTGCCCCCATTGCCGGCAGCACGCCGAGAAGCTCTTCGGGCGCCCGATCGACTTGACCGCTGTCGGCGCCGAGGAGATCGAACACCTGCAGGCCGAGTCGGTCCTCGCGTTGCTGCAGCACCTCTCCGATCACGCTGCCGCATTGGACCTGCCCTCCTCGGTCTGTCTGCTCCCCCGTGGCGTCCTGGGCCAACCGCCACTCTCGTGGGAACGGGTTGCCGGAATGGGGCACATCGACGAGTTCGGCACCGACCCCTACTGGCAGGCCTTCGGCATCGAAGATCCGGTGGAACGGGACCGCTTCATCGATGAACAGGCAGGCTCGGCCTGCGCCGCTGCGCGGGCGGCCCGGATCCCGGTCATGCTCTGGATCCAGGCCTTTCGGATCCCTGCCGATCGCGAGGGCGATCTCCTCGCCGGTGCGCGCCGTTTGCTGCGCCACGCGCCCGATACCGTGGCCTTGTGGGGCTTCGAGGCCTGCGCGCATATGAGCGCACTCCGCTGCGAGCGACCGGCGCAACTCTGGACTGCGCTGCTCGAGCTCCTGCACTCCGGAGCAAGCCGATGAGCCCGCCGGTCGACCCCAATGATCGCGCCACACCGGCGGCGCAGGAACGGACGGGAGACCTGCGTCTCGGCGGATGGCGACTCCGTCCGACGGCGATCCTCACCCGGCAGCGGCAGCGGATCGCCCAGCAGTGTCTGCTGATGCCCCCGGCCGGCTTCACCGGGCGCGCCCGCATGGCGGTCATCGGGGAAGGCCGGCGGGAAGAGTTCTCTCATCTCTGGGAGCACGGCGACGAGGGCTCCCTGTCGCTGGGGGTGGCGATCGATCCAGAGGGGCGGGGGCAAACGCGGGCCGATCTGCTCCTGGAGACCGATGGAGTGTCTCCAGCCGCCGGGGGCGCCGCCAAGTTCAGTGGCACGCTGACCCTGCCGCGCCCCCCGCTCGGGGTCCAGATCTACTTGGCGCCCCTGCTGGCGCCCCCGCCCGCCCTTGGCCCGTCCCCCCCGAATCCTCGGTCGCGCGAAGCGGGGGAAGGGCTGCGCTTGCTCAAGAGCGCTCGCCGGGCGCTCGAGCGCGACCGCGACCTGCGCGCCGCCTGGCCCGAATCCTGGTCCGCCAGAATCGCCTCGTTGGGATGGCAACAGGAGATCCGCGCCTGGTGCGGGGAAGGACGCCTCGAGTTGCTCAGCGGAGGTATCTGCGAGCCGCCGACTCGCGCCGCACTCGCACTCCCGAACCTGCCGCAGACCTACCTGCTCGCGAATGGTACTCGGCCCTGGCCGGCAGAAGATCTCGCTCCCGGCACACGGCAGATCTTGATCCCCGAGGATACGGTGTCCTCGCTCCCGGCCGACGACCCATCCGCGGAGGGGGCCGGCCGGCGCCCCGGCCTTCCATTCCGCCTCTCGCTCGCGGGACGCTGGTTCCTGGCGCACGGCTACTCGCCGACCGCGGACTTCACCATGGTTGCCGACGCCGACCACCCCAGGGCGATGCTCTGGTTCGATCGTCTCATTCACCATGCTCTACACTGGCGATCACGGTCACCGAGCACCCAACACGGGAGCGCCTCCGGGCACCGAAGGGAAGACCCGGGGGGCGCGCGCGACGCGCTCCAAACGAACACGTTAGGGTTCTCGCCGTTGACGGTGGCCACCGTGGAACAGTGGAAGGCGATCCACAAGTACACGAACCGCTGGAACAAGGGGCATCTTTCGCCCCGGCTGATTGCCGCCACACCCGCCGACTACTTCGCCGCCGTGGAGGCCCTTGAGGAACAAGGCGCCCTGCGCCTACGAGAGGCCCATGGCTAGGAGACGGGCACGCGTCACGCGCCCGGCGGCCCTTTCCAACCGAGCAGGGCCAGCAACTCCGCGGTGATCATCGCGGAGGCGCCCCACAGCCGCGCTCCGTCGAGATCGAAGTAGGGCACGTGCACCCAGCGTCCTCCCATCATCGACTCCGCGTGGCGAAGTGAGGCGGGGTCGAGCAGGAATGAGACGGGCGTCTCCAGGATGCGCTTCACCTCCGAGGTGTTGTGCCGCAGATGGGGACGCTCCCGAGCGAGAGCCACGACCGGGTGGATCGTAAAACCGGTCGCCGGAACGTGGAGCGGGGAGAGGCGGCCGAGGAGTGTGACACGCTCCGGGGCAAGACCGATCTCTTCCAGAGCCTCGCGTAGGGCAGCCTCTTCGATCGTCTCTCCCGCCTCGATGAGCCCCCCGGGGTAGGCGACCTGATGCTTGTGCCACTCGACGAAGGCGGTGCGTTCGGTCAGAACCAGCGCTGGGTCAGCCCCCGCCCGGGGAGCTTCGGCGATATCGGCGCGCTCGCCGCAGCCCCCCACCCCGGGGGGTTCAGCGATATCGTCGCGGGCTCCATGGCCCCCTGCCCCGGGGGGTTCGGCAATATCGCCGGGCGCGCTCTTCGGCGGAGTCTGACGCCACGGCATCGGCAGCGCACATCCGTCACCCGGATAGATCAGCAGCAGCACCGCGGCGGGGCGTCCCGCGCGCCCCTCGCGCCGGGGATCCCACCCGGGGCGCGGTTGGGGCGCCAACCAGCGCTGCGCTCGCTCTCCGGGGAGCGGGCGTTGTAGTGCTGTCTCTAGCCGTGCTTCGAGCTGCTCCATCGTCTCTCGTCGTCAAACACACCGGGGCGTCCAGAAGGTTTCGCGCCCCAGTGCACCTACCCCTCCTCCAGTTCGACAAGCTTCTCGCGCCCGCCGCGGTTGAGCGGATTGAGCTCGAGCGACTTGCGATAGTGGACGATCGCCTGCTCCTTGTCGCCATGGAGCAGGTAGACCTCACCAAGACTGTCCCAGGTATTGTACGAATCGGGAAAGGCTTCGACCAGCAGACGGAAGATCTCGATCGCCGCGGCGACGTCTTCCTTGTTGATCAGGTGATAGCCGAGACTGTTGAGTTCCGCCTCGTCGAAGTAGTAGGTGCCCGGTGCCGCGGCGCGCATCTCCTGGTACTCGTCCAAGGCACGCTCGATGCCCGCCGCCTCGACCGTCGCCTTGATTACCTTGGCCGCCGATTCCCCGGCGTATTTGGCGCAGCGGAATCCGACATTGAAGTCGAGCCAGTTGCTCTGCAGACCCGTGCGGATGTAGAGCCGGGCGCAGTATGGTCCCGTGTGCCAACCTCCGCCGCGGATGACCTTGAACTTGCCCTGCCCCGGACCGGGCGGGTCCTGCGCGGGAGCCCGCGGGTAGTAGCCGGCGTCATACCAGTCCCGCACCCACTCGCAGACATTCCGGGTCATGTCGTGCAGGCCGAAGCCATTGGGTGGATAACTGCCGACCAGCGACGGGGCCGCGCTGCCGGTGAAGCCACTCGGGGCATAGAGCGTCGGATCGAGCTCATCACCATGAGAGAAGTTCTTGCCCTCGAGCCCTCCCCGAGCCGCGTACTCCCACTCCGCCTCGGTCGGCAGCCGCACACCTCGCCAGCGAGCGTAGGCCCGCGCGTCGAGCCAACTCACGCCGACGACCGGGTAGTTGGGCCACTCGGTGCCTGAGCAGTACTCTTGCATGCCCCAGAACTCAGGCGCGCGGTGCCCGGTCGAGTCGCAGAACTCCTTGTACTGGGCGTTGGTGACTTCGTTCTTGTCGATGTAGAAGGGCGGGAGGGTCACGGTGCGGGGCGGACTGAAATCGGCATACCCCTCATGTCCCATGACGAACTCCCCTCCGGAGAGCAAGATCATCTCCGCCTCGATCGGCACGAGGGAGTCGGGAGGCGTAGCCATCCCCTCCGCTGGAGGGCTTCCGCCCTCCGCCGCATCCTGCTCGTCGCCCTGCGCCGCATCCTGCTCGTCGCCCTCCGCCGCATCTTGCTCGTCGCCCTGCGCCCAGGCGGCAGACGGCAGGATGCCGATGGCGATCGCGACCAGGAACCCCAAGAGGATCGTCGGCAGCACAGTGCCCCGCCGGAGGCAGAAGGGCCGAAAGCTCCGGAAACGATCTGCATCTCTTCGCATCGTCACTCCTCTCTGGGGGGGACCAGCTCTCCGGGGCCCGTCCGGGCGTTGTCGGCGGGCCGTCAACGTCCTCGACGGTCTTGGCGCGGCGCTCGCGAGCGTCACGGGGGGAGTATGGGGGGTAGCGTGGGGGTAGTATAGAGAACGCTTCCGCCCTGCGCGAGTTCCCGGAGGCCGCCCGACTGGGGCGTATCTCGCGCAGTGCCCAGGGTCACTCCGCCCGCCGCGCGGCCCCGCGCGAGGAGGCAGTAGACTTGGGGGGCGTCGTCGGGCTAGTCTGATTTCCTGATCGTCAGCATCGCAACGCAATTCCGCCCAATGAGTTCCCTGGTGAGGACAGCGGCGGAGAGGCTGCGCTCGGCCCCGCGGCGGGGGCCGAGCCATTCAAGGCAAGGAGTCCAGCGCCATGCGGATCCGGCTCTATGTCACCGGCGGGACGTTTGACAAGGAATACGACGAGATCAACGGCCACCTCTTCTTCAAGGACACCCATGTCCGCGAGATGCTCAAGCTCGGCCGTTGCAGCCTCGAACTCGAGATCCGCACCCTCATGATGATCGACAGCGAGGAAATGACGCCCGCTGACCGGGAGATGATCCGCAAGCATTGCAGCGAGAGCGACACCGACCGGATCGTGATCACCCACGGGACCGACACGATGTCGGAAACCGCAAGCTATCTCGGCAAGCAGCTCAAGGACAGGACCGTTGTGCTCGTCGGCGCGCTGGTCCCCTACACCTTCGGCAGCTCGGATGGGCTCTTCAATCTGGGCAGCGCCATGGCCTTCGCGCAAACCCTGCCCCCCGGCGTCTATGTCGCCATGAATGGACGCTGCTTCCCTTGGGACAATGTGCGCAAGAATCGCTCGACCGGTTTCTTCGAAGCCCCCCGCTCGTCATGATTGCCTCGCCCGGGGGGACGTGGTATCGATGGCGTCGTTCCGCCGTCCTGCAACCCGTGATCCCGTGGAGGCCCCATGTCGAGAAGCTCCGAGTTCCGTTCTTCCCCGGCATCCCGCGGCAGTAGCAGGTCGAAGACTGCCGGAGTCGCGGCGGAGCCGCATCGCGCCGCCGCATCGAAGACGCGGGGCGGCCGGCCCGCGCCCAAGACCGGGAATCCTTCTTCCGGCGCGCCGCAGATCGATCCGCGCGAGCTGCTCGACCGGGTGAAGCGGGATGCGGTGCACTTCATCAATCTGCAATTCACCGATGTCCTCGGAACTCTGAAAGGGGTCACGATCACCGCGGCAGGACTGCCGGAAGCCCTCGAACGGGGCGCCTGGTTCGATGGCTCATCCATCGAGGGTTTCGCCCGGATCCACGAGTCGGACATGGTCCTGCGCCCCGATCCCGACACCTATCGGCTGCTGCCCTGGGGGCCCGCGGAGCGCCGGCAGGCGCGGCTGATCTGTGACGTGCACACGCCCGCGGGGGATCCTTTTCCCGGCGATCCCCGTCACGTGCTCAAGCGTGGGATCGCCGAGGCCGCCTCGCTGGGCTACACGTACAATACCGGACCGGAACTCGAGTTCTTCCTCTTCAAGAAGGGCAACGCCCAGAGCGACGGCCTGCCGCTGCGGCCGGTGCCCCACGACGTGGGCGGCTATTTCGACTTCTCGCCCCAGGATCTCGCCTCGATCGTCCGGGCCGACATCCTGCGAATCATCCAGAAGCTCGGCATGGAGGGAGAGACGGCGCATCATGAGGTAGCCATCGGGCAGCACGAGATCGACATCCGCTACGCCGATGCCCTTACCGCGGCCGATAACGTGATGACGTTGCGCCAGGCGATCAAGGCGGTCGCCGCCGAGCACGACCTCTACGCAACCTTCATGCCCAAGCCGCTCTTCGGCATCAACGGATCGGGTATGCATGTCCATCAGAGCTTCTTCGACCGCAAGAGCCGCAACGCCTTCTACGCGGCCGAAGGAGTCTACAACCTCTCACCGATCGCCCTGCACTTCATCGCCGGACAACTCGCGCACGCCTGCGCGTTAACCGCGGTGGTGGCACCGACGGTCAACTCCTACAAGCGCCTGACCCCCGGGTACGAGGCACCGGTCTACGTCTGCTGGGCGCACGTCAATCGCTCGTCGTTGATCCGCGTGCCGCGCTGCTCTCCCGGCCGCGAACAGGCGGCCCGGGTGGAGTTGCGCTGTCCCGATCCGAGCGCCAACCCCTACCTCGCCTTCGCCGCGATGCTCGCCGCGGGCCTCGACGGCGTGAGGCGCGAGCTCGCGGCGCCCGAGCCGGTCGAGGAAGACGTCTATCACTTCGATCCGCCGCAGCTCGAGGAGCACGGAATCACCTCGTTGCCCGGAACGCTGGAGGAAGCCCTCACCGCCCTCGCCCGAGACGCGGTCGTGCGCGGCGCCCTTGGAGAACATGTCTACGAGACCTTTGCGCGGGCGAAGCAAGCCGAATGGGATGAGTACCGCATCCAGGTAACCGACTGGGAGCTGCAGCGCTACCTCGAGACGCTCTAGATGACGAAGCGCAGGATATCCCCCTGGCTGATTCTGGGCGCGATCCTGCTCTTCGGTCTCTGCATGCGCGTGGCCTACCTGGCCGAACTCCTCGATGCCCCCGACTTCCGCGTCCCGCTGCGCGACGCAGCCTTCCACGACTACTGGGCGCGCGGGATCGCCTTTGGCGAATGGAGCCCTCCGGCGGATGATCCCGATCCCCGGATTCGAGAGGTGCCCTTCCTACGCCCTCCCGGCTACTCCTACTTCCTGGCCGGCGTCTATGCCGTCAGCGGTGGCGACTACCTGGCGGCGCGCATCGCCCAGATGCTCCTCGGGCTGCTCAATGCCGTGTTGGCCTACCTGTTGGGGCGCGCGGTCTTCAATCGCGCCGTCGGCTTCATCTTGGCGACCTTCTGTGCCGGCTACTGGACCTTGATCTACTTCGAGGGGGAGCTGCAGGCCCCGGTTCTCACCGTGACTCTGGGACTCACGCTCCTCCTGTCGTTATCACACTGGCGGTGTAAACCGACAGGGTGGCGCGCACTGATCGCCGGTCTCGCCCTCGGAGCGCTGGCGTTGACCCGCGCCAATGTGCTCGCTTTCATCCCGGTGGCCATGCTCTGGATCGTGTGGCTCGCTCGCGGCCCCGGCCTGCGCCGGCACGCCTTGGCGCACGCCGGCCTGCTCATGCTGGGCACCCTGCTCGCCGTCGCACCGGTCACGATCCGCAATGCGGTCGTGTCCGGAGACTTCGTGCCGATCTCGGTCAACGGGGAGATCAATCTGTTGATCGGCAACAACGCGCAGAGTACCGCAACGAGCGTCACGATTCCCGACTTGGAGGCATGGACCGGAACGAACCGTTGGGGTTTCTTTCTCTACGATGAGATCGTCCGGGGTCTCTCGCGCCAGGAGGGACGGCAGCTCAGCTACGCCGAGGCGGGCGACTACTTCTCGCGCCAGGCGCTCGATTATATTCGTACTCACCCGGGGCGCACCGCCCGGCGTTGGCTCGAGCGCGCGGTACTCTTCTGGGGTCCGGCGGAGGTCTCGAGCAACAAGACAATCGCGCTGGAGAAAAGCAACAGCCCCCTGCTACGCGTGCAGCCGGGCTTCCCGGTCGTGCTCACCACGGCACTGTTCGGACTCAGCTTCCTGCTCCTCGGAGATCGCTGGTTGCCGCGCCGGTTCCCGGCTCGCAACCGTGCCGCCGCGCCGGCGGCCGACCGCCCCATGCTGCTTCTCATCGGCCTCTTCATCCTGACCTACTTCGTCTCCTTCCTGCCCTTCATCGCCGCCGCTCGATTCCGCGCCCCCCTACTGCCGTTGGTCTCGCTGTTCGGCGCGTACGGGCTCTATCGCGCGATCCAGATCGCGCGGGCGCGTATGTGGGGCCCGCTGGCGATTGCCGGCCTCCTCGCCGCGGCGCTCTTCGCTCTCTCCAGCCGGCCGCTGGTCGCCCATGAATCCGATCCCGCCTGGTGGCACACGGAGCGGGCAACCGCGCTGTCACGGGGGGGAGATCCGGCCGCCGCGGAGCGCGAACTGCTCCGCGCCCTGGAGGCCAACCCGGGTTTCGTCGATGCGCGCGCCAAGCTGGCCGGCGTCCTGACCCAGCTCGGCCGCCACGAGGAGGCGCTCGGTCACTACGACGAGCTGCTCCGGCACCGGCCCGACCGCGCCGACCTGCGGGAGCAGCGAGCCGCCACATTGGTCACCATGGGCGCCGGCCGTCGCGCCCTGGGCGAGCTACGGGCGTTGACCCGCGAGCACCCGAACCTCTTCGGCCCCCACTACCACTTGGGCCGGGCCCTCCTGCAGCTCGGCGATTATCGTGGAGCGAAGCAGGCGCTGCGTCGCGCGGTCGCCATCGACCCCGGCCAATCCCATGCTCATGTCTATCTGGGCATTGCCCTCGCGAGCCAGGGCGACCTGCAGGGCGCGCTGCCCCACTACCGCCGGGCGACGGAACTCGATCCTGACTCGCCCGAGAGCCTGTTCAACTTGGGCGTGGCCCTCCAAGAGCTCGGGCAACGCGCCGAGGCCGCGGCCACCTTCCGCCGAACGTTGGAGATCGACCCCGGCTTCGAGCGCGCCCGCCGGCAGCTCGAGGCATTGGAGGCCGAGCGCTCGCCGCGGTAGGTCCTGCTTCTCGATTGCACACCCCGGTAGGCTCTGCTTCTCCGCCCACTAACGAACAGCCGCCGGAAACCTCGTTCCCGGCGGCTGTGTTCATGAGCTCGGCTTCCGCGTGCACGGCCCTTCGAGAGAGCCGGTGCGGCGCAGACCGTCTACTGGAGCACGTGAATGTTCTTCTTCTTGCAGATGTCTCTCAGCTCCCGCGGCCAGATGGTCACGCTCACCTCGCCGATGTGGGCCTTCTTGAGCAAATACATGTAGGTGCGCGACTGACCGATCCCGCCCCCGATGCTCAGCGGAACCTCATCGTTCATGATCATCCGGTGGTAGGGCAGCGTGAGAGAATCGAGCTGGCCGGAGAGCTCGAGCTGCTGCTTCAAGGTCTCCTTGGTCACCCGGATGCCCATCGAGGTCAGCTCGTGACGGCGCTTGGTGACATGGTTCCAGACGAGGATGTCACCATTGAGGCCATGCATCGTCTGTCCGTTCTTGGTGATCGTCTCGGTTACCCAGTCGTCGTAGTCGGCAGCGCGCATCTCGTGCGGATAGCCATCCTTCAGCACCCAGCCAATGCCAATGATGAAGACTGCCGGGTACTTCTTGATCACCTGCGTCTCACGTTGCTTGCGGGGCAGGTCGGGGTACATGTCGAGGATCTCCTCGGCATGCAGGAAGACCAGCTCTTCGGGCAGGCCCGGGTACTCGTCCGACTTCAGCTGCGGATACATGTCCAGCGCGAGCGCCTCGGCGCCGCGGAGGACCTTCCAGATCTTGCGAACCGTGTCCTTGAGGTAGTCGAGCGTACGATCCTTCTCGGTGATCACCTTCTCCCAGTCCCACTGGTCGACATAGGAGCTGTGATCATGGTCGAGGAAGTAGTCCTTGCGCACGGCGAGCATGTCGGTGTTGATGCCCTCGCCGACCTGGCAGCCGAACTGCTTCAGGGCCCACCGCTTCCACTTCGTCGCCGCCTGGACGACCTGTGCCCGGATCGGCTGATCCAACCCGAGCCCCGCGGGGAATTCCACCGGCGTGCGTGACCCGTCGCGGTCGAGCATGTCGTTCATGCCGCTCTCGCGATCGACGATCAAGGGAACCTGAACCATTTGCAGGTTCAGCTCCTTGGCGAGGTTCTCCTCGATGTAGCCCTTGACCGCGTGAAGCGCCCGCATCGTCTCCATGGGGGTGAGAATCGAGCTGTAATCGGCGGGAAGGATCTTGTCCACCTCTTCGTACGTGCTGATTCCCGGCCCGGCGAGATCTGCCTGCTTGTCCATCGTCATCTCCAACTTCCTCTCCTCTAAGGGCCTATGGTTTGAACTGAAGCCAAGCAGTCTAGCATCCTACGAGCCCGCGCGCAATAGCGGACCGGGCCGGCCGGAAGCTGTCTCTGGCCGATGCGCACCGGCTGGCTGGCAGCGCTACTTACGCTTCTGCAGACAGTTGATCCTAATCCGTCGGAACTTCTGTGAGGCAGTGAGGAGTTCAGAATGGGCTCCTCATCTGCCTTTTCGGTTGTGTCACCACAACTCAAAGCGAGAAAGGAGAGCCCGCTTTCAATGAGACTAACCCTAATGGGTCAATAGTCTACGCT
>JAGMBO010000003.1 GCA_023129715.1 Candidatus Eiseniibacteriota bacterium
CGCCCCTTCTCGGACCGTCACGACGTCCCTTGTCGGACCATGATTGCCAGGCCGGCGGCTGCCTGCTAGCGTCGTTGGGCAGCTGGGTGTTGGTGAGCGATGAGGCCGGAGGAGGGGCGCATGGAACCAGCCGTGCCGGCCGGGCAGCGCTGGGAGGCAGCGGCGCTGAGGCGCCTGCGTTTCGCACTGACGGGGCTTTTCCTGCTTCAGGGCCTCGGGGGCTTCCTGCCCGGGTCGTTGCTCTGGGGACTGAACCATCTCGCCTACGCGCCCACGCCGATTCGCCTGGCCCTTCCCCTGGCCGGACTGCTCCTGCTCTGGACGCCGCTCCATCGCCCCCTGGGACGTTGGCTGATACACATTGCGGCGCCGCTCCTGCTCGGCCGGCGATGGGTGGCGTTCCTGCTGCTGCCGGGTCTCGCGATGGGGATCTTCTGGCTGCTGCGGTGCCGGCTGCACTTCCTGGGGGATGGGTGGCTGCTCGGTGAGCTTTTGCATCGCGGCCTGCCCTTTCATGGATTCGACTTCCTCGACTACTACCTCCATGCGCGTCTCTATGCCTGGCTCGGACTGGAGAGCGAACCGGCCGCGTTCCGTCTCTTCGCCGTCGTCAGTACCGTCGCCGGCGGGGGCTATGTCGCCGCAGTGGCCTGGAGCGCCCGGCGCCTGACCGCCGATCCGGGCGAGCGGCTGCTGCTCTTCGGGCTGCTGCTTTGCTTCGCTCCCGTGCAGATGTTCGCGGGGTATGTCGAATGCTATGCGCTGCTGGCGGTGGCACTCCTCCTCGTGCTGACGCTCTTCGTCCTCCACTACCGCGAGCGCCTGCCGTCGTACTGGCCGGCCGCGGTCTATGGGGTCGCCTTGGCGATCCATCTCGACGCGCTCTTCCTGGCTCCGCTGCCCGCCGCCTTGATCTTGCGGCCGCCCGCGTGGAACCGGGCCTCGCTGGGGCGCCGCCTCGCGAGCGTCGTCGCTCCGGTCGTAGCGTGCCTGATCTTGGCGGGTGTTCTCTTGCTCTTGGGAGGCTACAGCGAACGTTGGTTCAACCACGACTTCATCGCCAATCGCGGGGATCATCCGCTGCTGGTGCCCCTGCTGGGCGAGCGGGGGCTGTTGCGCCTGACCCATGCGAAGGACATCCTCAATCTCCTGCTTCTCCTGGCGCCGGTTCCCCTGGCGCTGCTCGCCGCCGTCGGCCGGCGCGGAACCGCCGACGGCGAAGGGGGGTGGGACAGACGGAAGGACGAGCGGAAGGACGAGCGAAAGGGCCGGCGGAAGGACGAGCGAAAGGGCCGGCGGAAGGACCGGCGGAAGGACCGAACGGAGAATCGGCGTGGATCAGCGCGCATTGAGCGGCTGCTGCTGCTCACCGCCGCGTGGTTGCTGTTCTTGATGGTCGTTCTCCACATGCGTCTGGGGGTGGTGCGCGACTGGGATCTTTTCGCGGCACAGGCGCCGGTCTTCGTCTTTGCGGCGTTCTTTCTTTGGCACGGGCGCACGGCGGGTGATGCGCGGGCCGGGTTGGTGGCGATGGCGCTCTCGGCCGGCCTGCTCCTCGCGGGGCCCTGGTTCTGGCTCAATGCAGGGACCGACCGCTCGCTCGCGCGCTTCCGCGATGTGATCACCGACATTCCGCAATTCCCGCGGGCCTATGCCCACGAGGAAATCGCCAAGTACTTCCGCAAGTCGGGCAATCTCGACGAGGCGATGCGGGAGTACGAAATCTGCGCAACGATCCATCCGACCAATGCGCGTTTCCACGCCCTGCGTGGGGCGTTGCTCTACAGCCGGGGGGATCAAGAGGCGGCTCAAGGGGTCTTCGAGCGGGTCTGCGAGCTCGACTCGCTGAACGTCACGGCGATCGGCACGCTGGCGCGCATCCATGCCGAGAAGCAGGAGTTCGCCGAGGCTCTGCCCTATGCCCGTCGCCTGGCGGGCCATCGGCAAGAACAGGCCGCCTCGGCGATGATCCATGGCTTAGTGGCGGCCCAGTTCGGGCTCCTCGACGAGGCGATCGGGGCCTATGATCGGGCGATCCGCAAGGCGCCCGATCAGCTCGAGCTGCGCGAGCGGCTCGGTGCGTTGTTGATCGCCCAGGGCGACTATGCCCGGGCCGAGCGAGTCCTGCGGGTTGTGGTGCGCCTAGGCCGTAGAACCGAGACGGCGCTGGCCGGACTCCTGGTCGCCCTCTGGATGCCCTGTCAGCAGGATCCCGAGAGCTGCCGCGGGCCCGATGGCGAAGTCCGGCTGCGCGAAGCGCTTGCGTTGATCGAGCAACTCGACGAGCGGGGCGCGACCAGCGAGCAGATCGAGGCTTGGCGGGCCGAGATTCGCGCGCGTCTAGGCAGTTGACCTCCGGGCCTCCTGCTGCGTAGGTTCGGCACCGCTGGGAAGTTGCTGGCGGAACCCGCCGCGTTCTCGTGGCGGCCGCGGTCGCTGTGCTGCAGCTTGCCTACTTCTTGTTGCGCGCCGGATTGCTGGGAGGAGGGGACGACTGATGCTGACCATGCTGGCCTTCATTCTTGTCATCGGGATCATCATCTTCGTCCACGAATTGGGACACTTCCTGGCGGCGAAATCGGTCGGTATTCGGGTGGAGACCTTCTCGCTCGGCTATCCGCCCAAGATGATCGGCAAGCAAGTTGGAGAGACCGAGTACCGCGTCGGCTGGATCCCCTTGGGCGGCTACGTGAAGATGGCGGGCATGATCGATGAGAGCATGGATGGGGGGCCATCGATTACCGGGGCGCCCTGGGAATTCCAGTCTAAGAACACCTGGCAGAAGCTGTGGGTTATCTGCGCGGGCGTGCTGATGAACTTGCTGCTCGGGGTTGTGCTCTACACCGGGATTGCCGTGGTCAAGGGATTGCCCGAGGCGAGTGGTGCCGCGGTGGTCGGTGGCCTCACGCCGGGGTGGCCGGCCGAGGCGGCGGGGCTCGCGCCGGGTGACCGGATCGTCGCCATCGCCGGCATGGCGATCGAGAACTGGGACGATCTCCTGGAACAGATCCATCCGCGCGCCGGCCAGGAGATCGAGCTCGTTTACGAGCGCGGCGAGGAACGGCACGAGGTCCTCTTGACGCCTGAGGCGCACAGCGTCGAGGTCGACGGGGTGTCCCAGGAACAGGGACTGATCGGCATCGGTCCCGAGATCGTCTTCCGCCGCGGCGATGTCGGGGAGGTGCTCTTCTCGGGCGTCTACGGGACGACGAATGTCATCGTCCTGGTCGCGACGAATGTCTGGAAGTTGATCACCTTCAAGGTCTCGGTCCGTGAGCTCGGCGGGCCGCTGATTATTGCCAAGATGTCAGGCGAGAGTGCGCGCCGCGGGCTCGTCTATCTGGTCAGCTTCATCGCTCTGATCAGCATCAACATCGGCTGTCTCAACCTGCTGCCGATCCCCGCCCTCGATGGGGGACAGGCGCTGATCATCATCTGTGAGGGTGTCGCCCGCCGGCAGATGCCGCTGCGGGTGCGGATCGCGCTGCAGCAGGTCGGGATGGTGCTGATCTTGGGACTCATCGTGCTGATCATCGTCAACGATGTTCAGCGAGTCGTCGACTTCGGCTGGCTGAAGAACCTCTTCTGATCTCCAGGTGCGCGCTCCTCAGTCCGTCCGTTCATGCCCTGTCTCTGCCTGAATGGCCTCGCCGGTCGGGCACGCAGCGAGATGCGGGGGCCGGGGTGGCGTCTACCCCGGCGCGCGCCGGTCCCGAAGACCCCGCCCGGCCCCCCCCACTTCGCCATCTCCGGGAGTCCTGGGACTGACTTCCCCCTTGCGTCCCACGTGAGCTCGGCTATCCTCTGGCCTTCAGCTGAGTCGCAGCCTGTTTCCCGAGGATGTCGACCCGGCCGGCAGGGAGCAGTTCGAGGTTCTGGGCTCTTGGAACAGTCCGGCAGGGAAGGTCATATCCTCGTCTGGATGCGGGATGCGATCCTCGCCGATCGCGTCCGCAGCACGTTTGGCGAGGCGCGCTATCGCACGACTTGGGCTGCGGCCCTGCCCGAGGCGATTGCCGCCGTCGACCGGGAATTCCCCTCTGCCGTGGCCTGCACTCTCCTGGGCAAGACGCCCTCCCTGATGGACCTCGAGACCCTGCTCGCCTACCGGGCGCTCGGCCGTCACTTCGCCAGTTTGCCGCCCTTGCCCATCTGGGCGCTCACCGAACACGCCGCAGAGCTGGCTCGGGAGATCGATCTCCTCGATCTGCCGGTGCGTCTCGTGCCGCTGGCGAGCGGCGCCGAAGAGCTCGTGCGGCAGGTGTGCGCCGCGCTGCGCGGTGAGCGGTGTGAACAGTGTGAGCGACGTACCGACCACGAGCTCGATTCGCGCGAGGTGCTCCTTCTGCTCGAGAAGCCCGAGCAAGCCCGCTTTCTTGCGCGGTACCTGGCCGCGCGGGGGATTCGCGCCCGGGTGGTGAGGGGCCCTGATGAGGCCCTCGGGCGGCTCCGTCGACGGGGGGCGGGGATCCTGGTCTGCGGGGACTTCACTCTGCGCCAGGGGGCCGGGAGCGCGCTGTGGGGTTGGCTCGAAAGACAGGGCCACCGACTGCCGGTGCTCCTGGTCGCCTCGGATGGCGAATGGCTGACCCATGTTTCCCCGCTCGCGCTGCCGCAGGGCATCGTCAACGTCCTCGCCCAGCCGATCCAGGTCGGGGCGCTCGAAGCCGCCTTGCGGCGGCTGTTGCGCCTGAGCACGGGGCCCGGCGCCGGCGGACCCATCTGCGGGAATGCTTTGGGCGGGCATGTTGCCCGGGGTGCCGGTGTGTTTACGAGGCACTGAGCGTGGAGGATCGATCGTGAGGGCTGCTTCTGGATTGCTGCTCTGCGGAGCCTGCCTGGCCTTCCTCGGCTACTGTTTGCGCGAGGGGGCGAAGGAGAGGGAGGATCCCGCTACCGCGCCGGCGGTCATGGGGTGGGAGGGAGCCGCCGTGCCGTCCGATTCGGCGAGCGAGGCCGACTTCGCGGGAGAGGTGATCATCACTGCCCTCGAGTCGGAGGCAGCAGCGTTACCGTGGGGCGGGGGACCCGCGCGTGTCCCGGGCATTCCAACAGGTAATCTGCAATCTGCCGCGGTCGTCCCATTCCGTCAAGACGCTGACGAGACGCCCCGCCGCATCGCGAATCGCTAGATGCCCACTCCATAACAGCCACAGGAACGGGCCGGATGGCCTCCGGCGCCGGCGGTCACGAGCACAGGCGTTGTACGATCGCCCGGGTCCCAGATGATGCCCTTATCTAATCAGCAAGATCCGTCGTACTTTCGCAAAGTCGTCGGCCCGGAGTTCAAGGAAGTAGACGCCCGGTGCGACATCCAGGGCCGGACTCCAGGTTAGTTGCTGGTGCCCCGCTGGGCGAATGTCATTCACCAGCCGTGCCACCGCGCGACCACCAACATCGAGAACGCGCAGGGATACGTGCGCCTTCCGCTGCAGCGAGTACATGATACTGGTCTCATCAAAGAACGGGTTCGGGTTGCAGGGAGCCAAGCCCCAGGAGAACGAAACTTGATCCGCAGGCGGCACATCCGAATAATCGACAACCGGGATGCGACTCTCGAATGTCAGGTAGTCGTGTGCCGTCACAACCAGTTCCAAGCTATCCACCGCGCTGATCGATTGGGCAAAGGTCACTTCGGCATCCCCTGAGGGTGCGGCGAATGCCCGACCGTACAGGATCGTGTCTCGAGAGAGTGCGACAAGTGCACCCGGGACCCCAGTCTCGATCGTCACCGCGGTGGCACTCGTTTCAATGCTCCCGGGAGCAGAAACCGTCATCGTGCCGGGTGTGTCGGTCCAGATATCCAGCGCGGGATCCCCCAGCACGTTGGTGGAGTAGAACTGCCAGCGATGAGCGCCCGGCTCATACTCATCCGGGAGGTCAATGAATGGAACCGTCTCATCCTTGGATCTTGTGTTCGCGGCTCCAATTGTGGTGAACCCTTCCCCGAAAATCGCGTCCACGAATTCTCGATTGTAGTGTTGACCGGGTCCGTTGGTTGTTCCCTCGGTGAACCACCCATAGCGCGTGTTGGCAACCAGGCTGACACAGAAATGCTCATTCAAGTGCATCCTCTCGGCGATGCAGTCATAATCATGATACCAACTGCCGGAGGCAAAGTTATCAAATGCTGCTACGAGGCATCCTTGTGTGTAGAGAATGCAGTAGCTGTGCGATACACCGTCGTTCAGGAACGTTTCGTCGGTCACGTCAAAGTAACGGGTCTTCATGCAGTAGTAACCATTGGCATGACCGTTGTGACACACTAAATGCACGCCGGCATTGATCGCCGAGATCATTTCGGTGCTGTCCCATTCAGCCTCGCGGTCGTATAGCTTCTCGAGGGAGTAGCTGAGGGGGACCCCCTGGGTCGTAAAGCCGTTGCTACTACAGGAGCCAGTCAACTCATCCAGCATGTCCCCGCCCCAGGTGAGCGGGTCCTCATACAGATGTTCGCCCAAGAAGAGCGCACTCCGGATCTCGGTGGTCACCGGTGCTGTTTGATAGCGGATCGTCTTGGTGATGAAGGTGGCGATCTCGGCCTCCCTGTCCACTGGGAGACGACCCACGTGGACTTCGGCGTAGAAATCCTCCTCGCCAGACTCACCCCAAAGAGTGTCTCCATCCGCGTTCCAGCTTCCGTCGAGTCCCGCGAAGTAGCAGTCGGCCGGTATGTGGTGATCGACGACTGGCCAGCCGCCGGAAATCACGGTTGCAGAAAGCCCGCGGTAGGGAACGATTTGTCCAGGTTCATCGTGGGGACCGTCGGCATCGCCCCCCAGAAGGACCCAGGAAACGCTGTGATTCAGGTACTCATCTGCGATGCACATGCGGATCTCTTCGGGCGTGTCCGCACCCGAGTAGTTGGTCTCAATGAATTCTATAGTCTTGATCTTGGTTCGTATTCCTCGGCGGTTGTAGAAGTCGGCGAGAGGCTGGAAATCGTCGTGATAGGTCTCCCTGGTGATGATGAGATACTCGTATGCATCGTCCCGGGTGCTTGGGCGCGGCGCATAGCTTGCCAGCATCTCGGGGTTGTTCGTCCTGGAAGCTGCCGCCTCCATGACCTGGAACGAGGTGGGCAACATCGCAAGCGCGCGGCGGGATTCGTCGGTCACTTCAGTATGAAGGCGGATCGTCACCTCTCGGTAGTAGGTCACCGTCCCAGTGTGTGGAAGATAGACGAGCGGGGTGAATGCCCCCGTGGCGATCGCGAGGCCGTTGGCGTAGTTCGTGCGCACGGTGGGAGCTATCTGGCGCGGCCACGGTGTGTCGCTCGCATAGACCGCCTCGTTCACGACCCAGGTTCCGGAAGGCTTCGATGACGTCGGGCGAACCGACTGCTGAGGGAGAAGACGGTAGGAGCCCTCGAGAGTCACGGGATTCTGCGGGCTCACTTCTATAGAAAACACCGCCTCTCCGGGCGGCAAGAGGATCTCCATGCCCCGGAAGGGAAGCGTGGGTGTGCCGATCTCCCCTGCAGAATAGGTGTCTTCGAAGACGATGACGTGATAGTCGCGGAACGGTACCACGCGAGGTGCATCGAACTCGTACGTATACTCGACCACGGACGCCGCCGCAGCTGCGGTCAGGGAAAGCAGGAGGCCACAGGTTAGCACACTCCGCATAGCGAACTCCCTCCTCGGCGATGCTCGAAGACCGCGGCAGAGCGGGACTGCGAATTCCGATAACAGTCTTGCCTAAGGACCATAACACTCGATATCTTGATGCTCAATCGCGATCCGTGACATTGACGGCGGTGCATCTGCAGACGCGCCGCCGGCGGAGCACGGTGGACGCGTCCGCCCCTTGAGTGGCGGGATCGATGTCGGTGCCCATGAGTAGGCCGCATCGGGTGCCGTCGAGGAAGGAAGTGCCGGGACGCACTACCGGCTGGCCCTTCCCGGGCAGGTCAAGATCGCCTGCTGCGATGTCGCCGGGCGGTGTCTCGAGCGGCGGCGGATGGGTTGACAGGCGGCTGGGGACGATTACATCGGCTGGCGCGCGAACGAGTCTGTCGAGGGCGTGCTATTCTTCCGCTTGCTGTGCGTGGAGAGACGGTCGGCCGAGGCGCGTGTCGCATCGTGCACTAGCGTGGAGAAGCTGGGAGGATGAGATGATTACCAATCCCGTTATCGATACACTGATGCGGCGTTCTTCGGTTCGCGCCTATCGGCAGGAGATGCCCTCCGAGGAAGTCATCGAGACGATCGTGCGCGCCGGCCAGCAGGCGCCCTTTGCGATGCAGCTCTGCAGTGTGCTGCTGGAGCGCGGGGGAAAGATTCCCTGGGGGGCGCCGATCAACTTCAGCATCTGTATCGATGTCGAACGCATCAGGCTGATCGCGGAAAAGCGGGGCTGGCAGGTTCGCTTGAACGATCTGCTCCTTCTGCTATTCGGCCTTCAAGACGCCGCCTACATGGCGCAGAACATGGTCATCGCGGCCGAGTCACTGGGGCTGGGTAGTTGCTTCATCGGGGCGGCGCCGATGATGGCGCCGCAGATCGTCGAGCGCTTCCACCTGCCGCCCAAGGTGTTCCCGCTTGTCATGCTGGTGATGGGATATCCCTCCGAGCGCCAGCCGCGACGCCCGCGCTATCCGCTGAGTTTCACGCTCTTCGAGGGCGAGTATCCCGAACTCAGCGACGAGGCGATTGAAGAGGCGATGCAGGTGATGGATGAGGGATACCTGGCACAGGACTACTATCGCAAGCTCGGCGCAATGATTCCGATTCAGGGAGATCGGGCCGAGACCGAAACGCCTGAGACCTACTCCTGGACCGAGCACATCTCGCGCAAGCTACAGTGGCATCCCTCGGGCGAAGGGCTGCTGGAGAATCTCCGGCGCTGCGGGTTCGATCTATGCCCATCGGACGTCGCGCCGGACACCGGCAGCGATGCCTAGATCGCTCTGCACGAGTCTTGCCCAGGGATAGGTGTCCGGTCCCGACGGCTGCAAGAACCTCGACTACTCTCCTTGCGGAGACGGCTCCGGCTCTGCCGGAGCCGGTGCGGGGGGCGCCGCGGGCGGCTCTTCCTTGAGCGTCTCGAAATCGCGGATCAGGGAGGAGAGACGCCCCTTGGTGAGCAGGAAGATCGTCGGGGCATCGTCCTTCTTGACATAGACGCGGGATTTCTCGGTCTCGTTGCCGATATTCAGGGCGCGGTACCCCCCATCTTCGAGCCGCACCTCGACGCGCTGCCGCGGAGGATCGAGCCCCGCGCGGGTCAGCGTCGGCACCGTGTCGGGGAAGGCGTCACTGCGCAGGCGGGCGAGCGCGCGCAGCGTCGATTCGACCAAGTTCTTCTTGGCGGGTACGCTGTCCGGGGAGCTGATCTGGTAGTTCCCCTGCAGGTCCTTGACGATCTCGACCGGCTCACCCTCGGCGGGCTCCATGTAGAGCCACTGGGCACGCTCCCATTCGAAGTTGAAGATTGCGCGATCGCGCCAGGTTGCCCGCCGGGCATCGAAGCTCGAGCGCAGATATTCCGGAATCAGGAAGACCTCGTTGCTGCCCACCGGTCGGATGTACTGGCTGCGGAAGTCGGGCCCGTTCTTGCCGACACGGAAGTGGGCGAGCGCTTCTCCCTGATCGTTGCTGAGCAGGACCTCGGTTCCGGAGGAGTCATCGACCTCGAAGGTCGCTTGCATCTCGGGGGAGGTCGAGCGCAGATGCCGCCGGTCGAAGGATTCCGCCTTCTCCAGCATGCCCCGGATCGCCGTCGTGTCCGCGGGGTAGTCGCCCTCGGTTCGCACCAACCAGCGTCTGCCCTGCTTGCGCAGGTGGACACTGTCCTCACCAGCGATCAAGCGAATCTCGGCCGCGGACTCCCAGTAGGCTTCAGGGAAAATCGGGCCGGAATCGATCCGTTCCCGGGAACGCTCCGCCCGGCGGGAGGAAATCGCGATGATCACCAGAACCGCGGCGATGACAGCCAAGACAATCGTCGTTCTCGCTCTCATCGTCAGGCAACCTCCTTCTGCAACGAGTCTCGCAGCCGGCCGGGCAACCCGGAGAAGCGTGCCCCGCCCGGCGCGGCCGGCCGATCCATGCCTTGATCAGATCTCGCGGACGGCGACTTCCTGCGCGCTCGATGAACGACGCCGCACGGTGAAGCGAATCAGCCCGAACGCGATGACCAATAACGGTGCGCCGAGGATACACAGCAGCTTGATCGTCGATTTGGTCGCATCCGAGATCGGCTTCAGCGGACGATCGGTCGCGCCGCGCGAACGAATGCTGATCAGCTGATCCCCGACGGTCATCCAGTCGACGGCATTCTGTAAGAAAAGCGAGTTCTCCGGGAACTGACCGAGGAATCCGTCGGTGGCGAACTGCGCGTTGCCGACAACGAGCATGCGCGTGTCGGGGCTCTCGAAGATCGGCGTCTCGGTGGGTTCGGGTTCGATCGGCGTCGGTTTTTCATCGTCCCCGCTGATGGCTGCGCTCGGCACCGGAGGAATCTCGCGTCCTTGATAGTAGCTGGTGAATCTACCCGAGAGGGCCACGGCGAGAATCTGCGCCTTTGTCTCGCCGGGCAGGAAGTTCTGCTGGGGGTTCAGATCGTAGCGGCCGCTCACCGACCAGGAGCGGGGCGAGCTGCGCGCCAGGACCGTGGCGACGACGGGTGGGCCGGAGGCCCGATCCGCAGTCGTCTCGGACCCGCCCGCCTCCGTCCCGGGTTCGTCCGCACCCGCGGCCTGCTCCTGATCAGCAGCCGGATCGCGTTCGGCGCCGGCCGGTGTGCCGGCCTCCTCTTCGGGGGGCACGTCAAGACCCATGCGGCGGGCCATCTCCTTGCGCGCCTCACGCTCGGCGGCGGTTAGCTCCTCGATCCGCTCGAGCGGATCGCCCGGGGCGATCGGGACATCGAGCTCGAGCGGGGCGACCCAGGGGAAGACCAGCGACTCGAGCCGCTTGGTGATCGGGTGCTCGGCATTGAGCAGCTCCGGCACCGTTTTCGGCCAGTAGGGGTAGGGCAGAGTGTAGCGGACGAAGCCGCCCGAGAAGCTCGCCGGTGCGCAGAAGGGACTGCGGTCGAGAACCAGCGCCTTCTGTGGGCGCACGCCGTAGTGGGCGAGGAGGTCTTCGATGCCCGACTCCACCGGGAGAGCCTGCAATCCGCCGCCCTCGGGGAGGCGGACCGCGTCGACCAGGACGATCATCCGTCCGCCGCGCATCAAGTACTGGTCGATCTGGTACTGCACGCGATCGGGCACCTGGGCGGGACCGACGACAAGCAGCAGGTCGATGCTTCCAGGCACCGCCTCGTCGCCTTCTCCAAGGTTGATCGACTGGACGCGGAACTGCCTTGCGAGCAACTCCTGCAATCCGGTCAGGTTCGTCTGCGTGTCGTGCTCGGTCGGCCCGCTGAGGATTCCAACGACATACTCATCTTCCCGACTGACCTTGAGGATCGCCGAGGTGAGGTCGTACTCGAGGGTGTAGGTGTCCTGCACGACCGGGAGCACTTCCTGGCGATCGAGGTAGCTGACGACCATGCCGAGGTAGATGTTGACCACCTGGAGCTGGTCGCGCTCGACCGTCTGGGCCATGATCTGGGGAATTCCGAGCGTGCGTAGCCGCTGCTCGATCTCGGGGCTCTCGGTGGGATCGACGAAGTCGATCTGCACGTGTCCCCGCCCATAGTTGCGGTATTCATCAAGGGTGTCGGAGATCTGTCGGCGCAGGGTCGAGAGCTGGGGGGGGAGATCCTCGGACATGTAGACGGTGATCGTCACCAAGTCCCGCAAGTTGCCGAGCATCTCCTTGGTGGCTGACGAGATCGTGAACTCCTGACCCTCGGTCAAGTCGATCCGCACCAGCGTTCCGCTGAAGATCACATTGATCAGGATCAAGATCGCCGCCACCAGGATGATGCCGAGGATCGTGGTCGCCGATGAACGTCCCTTGCCCGTCATTGCAGCCATCGCTTGTCTCTCCTCCCTCCAGTGATCACCCGGCATCCGCCGCCGGATCCGGCCCCACGCACGCCCCGGTTAGGCGCCCCGTCGTGCCTCCACCGAGCGCACGTTGAGGAACAGGAAGAAGCCGATAATCGAGAAGTAGTAGATGACGTCGCGCAAATCGATCACCCCGCGTTCGATCGAGTTGAAGTGGCTCCCCAGCGCGATGCCCTTCAAGAACGGGACCAGCCAGCGGGGAACGGCGGTCAGGAAGATGTCGACACCGATGATGAAGAGGATCAGGCAGGCGACCGCGGCGATGATGAAGGCGACGATCTGATTCTCGGTGAGACTCGAGACCCACAGCCCGATTGCCAGATAGGTTCCGCCGAGGAGGATCAGCCCGAGGTAGCCGCCGATGATTGCCCCGGGGTCGGGATGGCCGAGAGCGGTGACCATGACCGGCAGCAGGAAGGTCAGCGCCAGCGTGAGCAGCAGGAAGAAGAAGCTGGCCAGGAACTTCCCGACGACGACTTCCCAGTCGCGCACCGGCAGCGTCATCAGCATCTCGAGCGTGCCGAGCTTGCGCTCCTCCGCCCACATGCGCATGCTGATCGCCGGCACGAAGAAGAGGAAGATGATCGGCACCAAGCCGAAGAAGTCACGCAGCGTCGCCTGGCCGATGACGAAGAACTTCTGCAATTCGAAGAAGAGCAGGGAGGTCAACACCAGGAAGACGACCATGAAGATGTAGGCGATCGTCGAGTTGAAGTAGCTGCGGAATTCCTTGCCGGCAATCGTGAAGACGTTGCTCATCTCGGGATTTCCCCTCTTGCGGAGTTTGCTCCTCGCGGAATCCTCTCTGCGCGGGGCCTCCTCTTCTCAGGATTGCCCCGGCCGGGGATTCCCCCTCTTCCGCCTTTTCCGCCTCTTCCGCGCCTCGCGTCCCCGAGCCTTCCTCGTGGCGCGCAGCCGCCTCGGCGGTCACGCGCCGTTGGCTCCTAAGGCGTGACGCTCTCCCGGGTGGTCAAGCGCGTGAAGACCTCCTCGAGGCTCAGCGATTCGCGCTGCAGTTCGGTCAGCGTCCAGCCGTTCTGCACCGCGAGGTGGAAGAGCTTCTCCTCCGGTTCTTCCTCGGCGCTACCGATCGCATAGCGCACGCGGCCGTCGTCGGTGTCGACTAGCCGTATGTCGGTCGCGATGCCACTGCGGCGCAGGACCGGCTCGACGCCCTCCGGCGTGCCTTTGACGGTCAGGAAAACGCGCGCCTCGCCCGGGGACTGGCTCGCCAGCTCAGCAGGTGTTCCGCTTGCAACGATCGTGCCTTCGTTGATGATCAGCACGCGGCTGCAGGTCGCCTCGACCTCGGGCAGGATATGGGTGCTCAGGACGACCGTCTTCTCTCGCCCGATCTGTTTAATCAGGTCGCGGATCTCAACGATCTGATTGGGGTCGAGACCGCTGGTCGGCTCGTCGAGGATCAGGACCTCGGGGTCGTGGATCAGTGTCTGCGCCAGGCCAACCCGCTGACGGTAGCCCTTCGAGAGCGTGCCGATCGTGCGGTGTGCCATCCGCTGGAGGCCACAGACCCCGACCATTTCTCGCGCGCTCCGGCCCAGCTCCGGTTCTCTGAGCCCCCGGATCCGCCCGACGAAGCCGAGGTAGTCCATGACCCCCATGTCGTGGTAGAGCGGCGCACTCTCCGGCAAGTAGCCGATGCGCTGGCGCACCGCGACGCTATCCTTCTGCGTATCGAGGCCGCCGACGCGCACGCTACCGGCGTTGGGGGGGAAGTAGCAGGCGATGATGCGCATCGCGGTGGTCTTGCCGGCGCCGTTCGGTCCGAGGAGGCCCAGCACCTCGCCGCGGGCGACATCGAAACTGACGTCCTGGAGGGCGACCGTTGCCCCAAACCGCTTGGTTAGATTTCGTACCTCGATCATGGGCAGACCTCTCAAGGAGAAGCGGCCAATACCTACTGTGACCATAGGTTACAAATATGACGAAGAGTAATTCTATTCGACTTGCCCCCGGTCGTCAAGACACGCCTTTGTCCTTCCGGGTTCCCGAGCAGACGGCGGGATTCTGCTGCCGGGCCGGTGTTTGACAGCCCCGGGGGCCTAGACTAGAGTGCCCGGGCACAATGGAGGCGAGCGCTGCGTGGGCTGCGCGAGAGTGCCGAGGGGAGGTGCGATGCCCAAGTTGATCTGGCTCCTGCTCGTGGTGATTTCCGTCGCCGTGGGGCCGGGATGCTCCCGCCAGAACCTCGCCGTCCACATGACCGCCCCCGTCATCGAGGCGGCCCTGATCGAGTCCTTCGCCTCGCGGGATCGCGAGACGGTTCGTCAGGGCATTCCGGGTCAGCTGCTCCTGCTGCGCGGATTGTGCCGCTCAGATCCCGGGCACCTCGGCGTCTGGACGACCACCGTGCAGCTCTACGCGTCGCACGCGATGTTCTTCGTCGAGCCGGAAGATCCCGACTGGGCCGTGGCGCTCTATGGCGAGGGCAAGGATCTCGGCCTGCGCTTCCTGATGCGCAAGGACTGGTTCGCCGAGGCCTGGAACGCGGGACCCGACAGCCTGCGCGCCGAGATCGAGCGCCGCCGCCCGGTCGATCTCGGGCCCCTGATGATGTGGACCGCCGCCTGTCTGGGCCAATACGTCCTCTACAACCAGGACCGTCCCCGGGTGATGCTCGACCTGCCCTACGTGCATGTGCTCTTGGATGCCTCGATGGTGCTCTCCGAGAAGTACTTCTACGGCATGCCCTATGTCATCAAGGGCATCCTCCTGGCGCTGGTGCCCCAGGGCTATGGGGGGAACCTCGAGGAATCGGACCGGTATTTCCAGAAGGCAATGGCGATTGCGCACCGTCGCTTCCTGCTGCAGCAAGTGCTCTACGCGCGACATTGCTGTGCGGCGGCATTGGATGAGGAGTGCTTCGTGACCGCCTTGGAGGAAGTCCTCGCGGCACCCGAGGACCTGTTGCCCGAGATGCGCTTCGTCAATGTCGTCGCCCGCGAGCAGGCGAGAGAGATGCTCGAGCGTCGTGAGGAGTTCTTCTAGGAGGCTTCTCCGATACGACCAGCAGGCGGTAGGCGTACGCGGGGCAGGCATCTGCGGTCATTCAGTGGAGGACACGTGCGGGGAGTGCGATCGAGACATCTGTTCCGGCTCACTGTGCTGAGTGCCGTCATCGTCCTGGGGATGGTCCTGCTTTCGCTCGGCCATCCCGCGGCGGCCAAACGCCCCCAGCACCTCTTCAAGGTCGCGACGATCGCGCCGCAAGGCTCCACCTGGATGAAGCTGATGGAGGAGATGGACACGCGCGTGCGCGAGGAGACCGGGGGCGAGGTCGGCTTCCGCTTCTACCCGGGGGGGCAGCAAGGCAGCGATCTCGATGTCCTGCGCAAGATCCGCAGCAATCAGATCCAGGGTGGGGGCATTGCCGGCGTTGGGCTCGGCCAGATCGAACCGGCGCTCCGGATCATGGAGTTGCCCTTCATGTTCCGCACCGTCGAGGAGGTGGAGGTCGGGCACGAGGCGCTCGATCCGATCTTCGAGCAGCGCCTGCGAGAGCGCGGTTTCCACCTGCTCGGGTGGGCGGAGATCGGCTTCGTCTACCTCTTCAGTCAACAGCCGGTGCGCACGGTGGCCGACCTGCAGGCCCAGCGGATGTGGCTTTGGGAAGGGGATCCCTTGGCCCAGGCATTGCTCGAGGAGATCGGCGTCTCCCCGATTCCGCTCAATATCATCGATGTGCTGACCAGCCTCCAGACGGGCATCGTCAACACCGTCTATGTCACGCCCTATGGCTGTCTCTCCCTGCAGTGGTTCACGCGGTTGCAGTACATGACCGATCTGCGGCTGACCCATTCGATCGGGGCGGTCGTGCTCAGCGCTTCTGCCTTCGACCGGGTCTCGCCCGAACACCAGGCGATGATCACGAGGATTGCGGATGACACCTTTGCGCGTCTCAACCAGGCCACCCGGCGCCAGAACGAGGAGTCGATCGCCGCGGTCGTCGAGGCGCGCATCGAGCGCGTGGAGCTGACCGCGAGCACGATCACCAATTTCAACGCCATCGGCCGTCGGGTGTGGCAATCACTGGCCGGGGAGCTCTACGAGCCGGAACTGCTCGACCGGCTGACCGCTGCGCTCGCCGAGGCCCGCGCAGAACAGGGCGCACCCCGGTGAAGGAGATCTTCGCCGCGACCTCCTCCCCGGGGGTCTTCTATCCGCTGCTCGTTGCGCTGATGCTCCTCTGGCTGGGCCTGCGGGCGTTGCTGCGCCGCAAGCTGGGTGCGGAGCGTTGGGAGGCGCGAGTCGGGACGGCCGAGCAGGTCGTGCTGACCATTCTGATTCTCGGCATGATCGCCCTCTCGATGGCGCAGATTGTCTTGCGCAATTTCTTCCACACCGGATTGATCTGGATCGAACCGCTCTTGCGCCATCTCGTGCTCTGGATCGGATTCACTGCGGCGGTGGTGGCGACCGGACGATTGCGGCACATCCACATGGACGTCATCGGGCGCCTGCTTCCGCCGGGCCCCCGGCTATTCGTCACCCGAGCTACCTCGTTGGTCGCGGCAACGGTTTGTGTGGTTCTCGCCCGCGCCGCCTGGCTCTTTCTGGCAGATGAACAGGCGTTCGGAACGACCGGACTGCTCGAGATTCCCGTCTGGATGCTGACCTCCGTGCTCTTCCCCGGCTTCGCCCTGATGGCGGCGCGTTTCATCGCCCGGGCATTCGGCTCCACGGCCACCTTGCAGATGATCGCCGCGGAGCGGGAGCAGGGCGAGGAGGAGGCTGCGGAAGCCGAGGCGCCGGGGGGAGCCGGAAGAACGGGCGGAGCGGGAGAAGCGGGAGAGGCAGGAGAAGCGGGAGGAGCAGGCGGAGCGGGAGAGGCGGGAGAAGCGAGAGGAGCAGACGGAGCGGGAGAAGCGAGCAGGGAGGGGCAGCGGGATGGGGCCTAGCTTGCTTTGGTACTTGCTCGTTCCCTTGCTGGCGCTCCTCGGAACGCCGCTCTTCGCCGTCCTCGCCTTGGTTGCCCTGCTCGCCTTTGCCGCCGCAGGGATCTCACCCGTCGCGGTGGTGACCGAGATGGTCCGGCTGGCCGGCTCCCCGGTCCTGGTGGCGATTCCGCTCTTCACCTTCGCCGGCTATCTCTTCGCCGAATCGCAAATGCCCCGCCGACTGGTCCGCCTGACCCGTGCGGCGTTCGGCTGGATACCCGGGGGGCTGGCAATCGTGGCGCTGATCGTCTGCGCCGTCTTCACCGCCTTTACCGGCGCCAGCGGGGTGACGATCGTCGCGTTTGGCGGGCTGATGATGCCGGCGCTGCTGAAGGATGGTCTCGGCCGCCGTTTCTCCCTCGGGCTCCTGACCACCGGCGGGAGCCTCGGGATCCTCTTCCCCCCTTCGCTGGCGCTGATCATCTACAGCTACGTCGCCATGCAGACGGCGGGCTATACGCTCGCCGATCCGCTCGGCGGACCGACGGTCGACCGGCTCTTCCTCGCCGGAATTCTGCCGGGGATCTTGCTGATCGCCCTCCTGGCGATTCTCGCCGTCCGCCAGGGCCGGCGCGCGCCCAAGCAAGAGACGACGCGGTTCAGCTGGCACGAGTTGGGGGGGGCGATTCGGGATGGGGCCTGGGAACTCCCGTTGCCCTTCATTGTGCTGGGCGGCATCTACGGTGGTGTGCTGACCGTCATGGAGGCAGCGGCGGTAACCGCCTTCTACGCGCTGGTCGTCGAGGTGTTCATCCACCGCGACATCTCGCTACGCTGCCTTCCCGCAATCACCAGTGAGAGCATGACCCTCGTCGGCGGCATTCTGATCATTCTCGCCTGCGCGATGGGGTTGACCAACTACCTGATCGATGCCGAGATCCCGATGCAGATCCTGGCGGGGATCGAGGAACTGATCACCAGCCGCATCGGGTTCTTGCTGGTGCTCAATGGGTTCTTATTGATCGTCGGTTGCCTGATGGATGTCTTCTCGGCCATGATCGTCGTCGTTCCCTTGATCATTCCGGTCGCCCAACGCTATGGGGTCGATCTGACGCATCTTGGGATCATTTTCCTCGCCAATCTGGAAATCGGCTACATGACGCCCCCGGTGGGGCTCAATCTCTTCATCGCCTCCTTCCGTTTCAAACGCCCGATCATCGAGGTCTACGCGGCGACGCTGCCGTTTCTCCTGGTGCTGTTGGTTGCGCTGCTGTTGATCACCTATCTTCCCGATCTCAGTCTGGTGTTGGTTCGCTGGTTGGGTTAGGCACTGAGGTTCCCCCCCTCGCATTTGCGGGGGCGGGTCGGTTCGCGCGACGACGCCCGCGCGCCCGGAGCGGCTGTCGATGCGGTTCCGTCGGGGACGCTCGAGTCGCCGCAGATCCGCCTGACGCTCTGGCCCGACGAGCCGTTGGGCACCGACCCCGCCATCACCTGCTACTACGGTTCGACGGTCGAGGTGCTGCCGGTGACGCATATGCTGGCCGAGGGGTACTACTACGCAGACGTCGCCCTCGACCTCGATGATCTCGACTTCGACGGTAGCGGGCTCTTCGAGATCAGTCTCGAAGATTCCGTAGCGAATGCCGCCGAATACGTTGCCGACTTTACGCTCGGTTTCGCCGCCGCCGGGGAGCCGGCGCACTTGAGTCTCGGGGCGGCCGAATTCCACGTGGCCGGCTCCGATGTCGATGCCGATCAGTTCGACCTGATCACCAGTTGCAATGCCGTGCCCTACGAGCCGGAGGGCTTCACCTGGGCACCGCTGACGGTGCTCTTCTCCATGCACCTGGCGGCCGATGATGTTTTCGCCGCGGGGGCGGGACTCAATACCGCCTATGCCGACGAGGTTCTCACCGGCGTCGATGAGACCAGCGTCACTTTGTGCCGCTGGGATCCGGCGGGACGAATCTGGCTGGCCGCCGATAGCAGTCTTGTGGGGGTGGCAGCCAACGGCGTCTCCTCTCCCGCGGAGGCCGGCGGGCTCTACTGCCTCTTCGCCTCGGCCACCTCTTCCGATGAGACCCCGCCGTCGGCCATCGATGATCTCACCGCCATCCCCGGGGACGGCGGGCGGCAAGGAAACGGGGACCGCGTATCGCATCTACCGCAACATCCCTCCCGCTGTCGAGCCGGTCTATCTCGACAGCGTGCCGGCGGGGCATCGACTCGACTCACGCCGAGTACGATTCGCTCTTCGATCTCGACACCGACGGTGAGATCTACATCCTCGATCTCGAGGTGCTTGCCGACCACTTCGCAGAAGGCGGGACTCCGTGGACCGATCCCGCCGGCCAGAATGCGGAGGCCTGGGTGTGGGTCAGCTACGAGCAAGGCGACGGACCGGAGGAGTGGCGCATCTGTCTCGGCATCGAGGTGGCCGTCGACCTGACCGGCTACAGCTTCGCCGTCGAGTACCCCGCCGCCACGCACAGCGTGCTGAGTGTTGCGGCCGACAGCGCTGGGGTCGTCGAGAACTTCTTGGTGAGTGCCGGCGGCCTGACTCCACTGCTCATGCAAGGCTCCGCCGATGAAGGGTGTCTGTGGGTGGCGAACGCGATCAAGTCTCCGACCGCCGAGACAGCGCCCGACGGGGATGGTTTCCTCGCCGAGATCCTCATCTCGGGACCGAGCCTTGCAGGCATTGCCGTCACCGATATCGTCTTGATGGACGCGCTGGGGGGCCTGAACGATCTCGCCCAGCCGAGTGGGACGCGCATGGCTGCGCACGCGGCTGTCAATCGGCTGCTGCTCTTTGCCAATCGACCGAATCCCTTCTTCCGGACAACGACGATCGTCTTCCATATCCCCACGGCGACGGAGGTTCATCTTGGAGCCTACGATGTCGCCGGGCGCCTCGTCCGGACCCTCGTGGATGGGCAGCGAATCGTGGGCGAGCACCGCATCGAGTGGGATGGTCGTGGAGCAGATGGCGTTCGACTGGCGAGTGGTGTCGATTTCTACCGCCTGCGGGCGGACGGGTTCGAGGAGACGCGACGCGTGCTGATCCTGCACTGATCTGGAAAGACCCTCTCAAGGATCTCCGGCGGCCGTCTTCCCCGCGGGGGGGACGGCCGCCGCGATGTTCGGCCGTCTCTCTCTCTCCCCCCCCCCTGATCTCAACCAACAGATTGAAATAAAAACAGTTACAGCCCCGCCCCCGATCTGGGAGATGAGCAAAAAAGGACTGGCTGACTGAACATTTGTTTAGTAACCTCGAGGTGACGGTTATGCCAGCTCAGCGATCCAGACCAGGTGCCACGCAGTGCGTGCGCCGGCTCGCAAGTAGCGCATCACCTCGATGGAAGCGGTGAGCAAGATCGAATCGGAGATCTGGGGATGAGCACTCGGACGCTTTCCGAACACCTTCCGGAAAAGGCCCGCCGGATTCTAGCCTTCATCGTCCGAGTCCAGGCGAGCCAGGGGGCACCCCCTACGTTGCGGGAGATCGGCCGCCGGTTCGGCATCCGTTCGACCAATGGCGTCCAATACTACCTCGACCTGCTCGAGCGCCGCGGCGCCATCCGGCGGCGGCCCGGACGCGCCCGGGGCATCTCCCTCGCGGCGTCGACATCTCGCAGTGCGCACGCCAAGAGCTTCCGTCGCCGAGGGGAACAGCGCACCGAGGAGTCTGCGTCTGCGCGGTGGCGGGTGCCGATCGTCGGGCGCATCGCCGCCGGTGAACCGGTGCTGGGAGGGGAGCATTTCGACGGCAGTCTCGATGTCGAGCGTCTCAGAGATCTCCGTTCCGATTTCGCCCTGCGGGTCAGCGGCGACAGCATGCGCGATGCCGGCATTCTCGATGGGGATTTCGTCCTTGTCCGGCAAGACGCCACACCCCGCAATGGAGAGATCGTCGTCGCCTTGATCGGCGATGAGACGACCGTCAAGCGCTTCTTCCGCGCGCGCGGCGCCATCCGCCTGCAGCCCGAGAATCCCGCCTTCCAGGCGATCGAGGTGACGGCGCGGTCACCGGAGCTGCACATCCTCGGCCGGGTTGTCGGGGTCTACCGCGAAATGGAGCCCGCGCGTGCGGGAAGGCGAAACGGCTAGCAGGGGTGGCGAGGGCGCAGAGGCGGATCAGCCTAGCAGGGGACCTTGGGGGGCAGAGGCAGGTCAGCCTAGCAGGGACCTTGGGGGGGCAGAGGCAGGTCAGTCTAGCAGGGGCCTTGGGGGGCAGAGGAAAACAGCTAGCAGTGACTCCGCGGACGCCGAGGCGGAATCTCAAGCGGCAGACAGAGGCAAGGGAAGGGTTCATCAGCATGGCACGCGCGCGGAGAATCCTGCACATCGATATGGACGCCTACTTCGCCGCGCTGGAGGCACAGGCTTGTCCATCGCTGGCGGGGGTTCCGCTGGTCGTGGGCGCGTTGCCCGGAAGCCGTGGTGTGGTGGCATCGGCTTCCTATGAAGCGCGTGCATTCGGCATCCGGGCGGGCATGCCGGTCGCCCAGGCCCAGCGGATGGCGCCTCAGGTTCAGTTCGTGTCCTGTCATCCCTCGCTCTATATCCATACCTCGCGCCTGATCCTCAAACACCTGCTCGAAACGACCTCGCAGGTCGAGATGTTCAGCATCGATGAAGCCTACCTCGACATCACCGATCTGCTCAGCCGCGATCCCGCCGACCCCGCTTCCTGGAAACAGATCGAGGCGTTGGCCCACGAAATCAGCGGCTCGATCGAGCGGCGTTTTTGCCTGACCTGTTCCGTCGGTGCGGGACCGAACAAGTTGATCGCCAAGATGGCCTCGAAGGTGAAGAAGCCGCGAGGGGTGACGCTTCTCGGCAACGATTGTTTCCGAAGACGTTTTTGGTCCAAGCCGGTGGAGGTCCTTTATGGCGTGGGGAAAAAAACCGCTTCTTCGTTGATGATCTTCGGGATCGAAACGATCGGAGAACTGGCCGAGGCTTCCGTGGAGTTCCTGCAGCGCCACTTCGGCCTCTATGGGACTGCTCTGCATGCGATGGCCTGGGGGCAGGACGAGTCGTCTATCGTGCCGAGCCACGCGGCGCCTCCGGCGAAATCCCTCGGTCATGAGCATACCCTGCAGTCCGATCTGCATTCGCCCGCAGAAGGGGAGGCCCTGCTCCTGGCCCTCGCCGACCGCGTCGGAGAAGATCTCCGGTGCGAAGGGTATGCGGGACGGCGCGTGGCGATTCGGGTCCGCCACAGCGATTTCAGCAATCTCACTCGCCAGCGGATGCTCGAGGGCCCCACCCAGGAGACCCGCGATATTTACCGCGGCGCAAGGGATCTTTTTCGAGCCAACTACTGTGGCGATGGGATCCGTTTGCTGGGGATCACGGTGGGAGACCTGATCCCTACCCGGGGCCGCGAGCAACTCAAACTGTTCCCGGAGGACCGCCGTTACCGGGACCTATTGGCGACGCTCGATCGCATCCGCGATCAATATGGACGCTGTAGCATTTTCCCGGCGGGAGCGCTGCGCCAAGTTCGCCACCGAGGGCAAGGGATAACTCCGAGGGTTACTCGCCGCCATGGGGCTCACGTTCCAGCCCCACCACCGGCGGCTTCCATTCCAACAGGACGGAGAGATGATCATGCCCCGGAGGCCTGATGATTCCGCCGCGCCCGGCCGGGGGGCGCAACCCGACCTCTTTCTCGCCAGTCGCACGCCCGGCAAGATCCGCGTGGGCACCTCCGGCTTCAGCTTTCCCGATTGGGTCGGTCCCTTCTATCCGCCGGGCACGCGCCGCGGCGGGATGCTCGACTACTATCAGCGCGCCTTCAGTACCGTTGAGATCAATGCTACCTACTACCGTCTGCCGCCCCCCAGCACGATGCGCCGCATGGCCGAACGCACGCCCGCCGACTTCCAGTTCATGGTCAAGCTTCCCGGCGCGACGACCCATCGACGTGATCGGGATTCTGAGCCGGTCACCGGGTTCCGCCGCACGATCGCGCCGCTACAGGAAGCCGGCAAGTTCACCGGCGCCCTGGCCCAATTCCCCTTCTCCTTCCGGCGTTCCGCCGATGCCGAGGCCTATCTTGCCTGGGTGCGCGACGCGTTTCCCGGGATGCCGCTCTTCGTCGAGTTCCGACACAGCTCCTGGCAGGTACCCGAACTTGCCGATTTCCTTGCATCCCACGACCTCGGCTTCTGCTCGGTGGACGAACCCGACCTACCCGGGTTAATTCCCTGTTGGCCGATGCTGACCGGCGACGTCGCTTATGTCCGCCTACACGGACGCAATGCGAGGGACTGGTGGCAGGGCGGCAGCGAACGCTATCACTATCGCTACAGCGACGAGGAGCTGGCGGAGTGGGCGGCGACGATTCGCAATCTAGCTGACGAGGCCCGTCAAACCTACGTCTTCTTCAACAACTGCCATGCCGGTCATGCGGTGGTCAACGCGCGCATGATGGAAGAACTGCTCAAGCTGGCCTGAAGATTCCCCCGCAACGTCTGCCGCGGCCAGCTTTCACGCACCTCGGCACGACCGCGGCCTGCTCGGATCGCCGGCGGACCCAAGTGGCTTTGTACGAATCTTGCCCCATTGGGCTGTTCCGAAGCGCGCGAAGTGATCTAGCGGTCTGCCGACGGCAACCGGCGCTGCACACTGAGACGATAGCCCAACGCAAGCAGGAATCCGAGGATCGCCAGCGTCAAGATACTGTTGATGTTTGCCAGCCGGAACTCGAAGGAAGAGAGACACCGTCCCAAAATGAAGTGGTAGAACTCCGAGGACCCCCCGATGTGGCGCAGGACATGGTTGCCTAGTTGGACATCATGGTTGGCCATGTTGATGAAGATGCTCAGACTGCCGATCAGACAGACTGCCAACCAGCGCGGCCCGCCGCCGGCCAGAATCATCAGGAAGGGCAAGGCGGTGAAGAGATGGTTCTCATGCATGTGGGTTGAGAAGGCGAAGAAGGCGTAAGCCACGAGGGCGGTGGCCAGGAACCAGTGGCGTTGTTGACTGAGGGGCAGGGGGCCGCGGCCGATCGGTGGGCGCCCGGCATGCTGCGAGCGTTCGCATAGCCAGAGGCGCCAGAGGATCAAAACGTAAACGACACCGAATAGAAAGAGCCCGATCATTGTTGGTGTGATCGGTCCCCACACCGGCACGTGCGCCTCGTGCCAGGGCGCCAGCAGCCACCAGAGGTTGTGGGCATTGACACTGGTGAAGGGCATCAGGTCCAGATCGGAGACGAGACGCTCGAGTACATCGCGGCCGCGACCGGTCACCAGGAAGGGGAGAAACCCGGCGACGATCGTGCCCGCGCCCGCAAGTCCTGCGGTCAAGAGCCGCCGCCATCCCGAGCCGACGAGGGTGGCAAGAGCCAGAAGCGGCAGGTAGGGGAGTGCCAGGGGTTTCATCAGGCACCCCAGCGCTGCAGATATCCCGCCTAGCTCAGGTTTCCCCACCAGGATCAGCGTGAGCGCCATAAGCAGCAAGAAGGTGTGAATCGAGTCGGGCTGGCCCCAGTAGGCCGAGTCGATGAGTACCGGGGGCAAGAAGAGGAAGAGCAGCGCGGGCAGCCATCCGCGCCAGCTGCCGCGGGGCCAGAGGCCGAAGCGGAAGGCGAGCAGGCCCAGCAACAAGGCGATCAGGAAATCACAGGCGATCGCCGGAAGCTTGACCAACAGGGAGAAGGTAGGCGAGTCGGCGTAGTGGGCCGTTGCGGAGGGTGGTTGCGGCTCCTGAGGGGAAGCGATCGTGCAGTAGAACTGTCCGATCGGGGCCAGCAGGTAGGCGTAGAGCGGAGGATAGTCATACTGGGGGTAGGGGGAGTTGGGCCGGTGGTCGTAGATGGTATGGATGCCCTCGCCACCCGCGGTGAGCGCCCACTGCTTGTAGGTGAGCAGATCGATCTCATAGCCCGGCAGCGTTCCCAGGCACCAGCGCAGGATGATCAAGAGGATCACCAAAGCCGGCAGGAAGCGCGGTTTCCTCTCTCCAGCCAACCCTCTCTCCACAGCGGGGCAGGCAGCTCCCCGACGATGCCGACAGCTCCGGGGATCGCTGGTCCCGAGCCGTCGCGGCGATAGGCCAACATCTTCCAGCGCAAGAGCCTAGCAGCCTGCCAGGTCCGGCGTCAAGCCATCCGTCGTTCCCCCCCCCACCAAGCCATCCGCTGCCCCCCCCAAGAAGCGCTTGCAGACGCAGAGTCCCGATCCTAGACTTTCGGGCCGAGATGGGGGGGGCCAGTAACTTGGCGGGTTTCTGCATACAACCAGACCGCCCACAGGGGTGGTGTACGTTGCCCAGCACCGGGCCCGGCGCGCGCTTGCCGCATCGCGCGAGCGTCCGCCGCGCTTCCCGCCGGCCCTGGCTCCTCGTCTTGGTTTTCTCTCTTTCAGCCGCAACGCTGGGGGCGACCCTCGCGTCTGGAGACGCGCTGGCTTCCGAGGCCGCCCCGCGGGGTGGAGAAGGGGGAGGGCTCTCCGGGACGGCCGGCTCCGGTCGTCACTGGGTTTTTCAGCCTCTGGGTCCCGAGGGCGCCGAGATCGTCGAGTTGGCGACCCTCGGGGGGTGCTGCTGGGCGGCGCGGACCCGCGAGGGGGAGCTCTTTGTCTGGGAGTTGCCTGCCAAGGGTATTGGAACGGGGGCTTGGGAGCGCCGGCAGCTTCCGCGCGTCGGTGAAGATCGCGAGGCGAGGGCTCTACGGCTTGCTTCACAGGGAGGCACGCTTTTCGTGCTGACTTCCTCCGGCGATCTGCTCGCCTGGGAGGAGGGCAGCGACGGCTTCGCGATCCACGGGCGTGTGGCCCCCCAGGCCGCCGCCGGCGCAGTTGCCCTCCTTCCGCCGCAAGCTGACCGCGCATCCGGCCGTGCCCCTGGGTCCGGCGATGGGGCCGGTTTCATCCTGACGCGCGGCGGGACCATGATCCGTCTGCGTGACGGCCCGCAGGCCGCCTGGGAAGCCCGCTTTGCCGGTTTCGATGGCCCGCGCACGGCGCGCGACGCCGGTGCCAAGGACCGGCGCCCGGTACCGCGGACTGCTTGGCGAGTTGCCTGTGATTCCCGCAGTTTCTTGATCTTGACCGAGTGGGAGGGGCTCTTCGTCAGTCACGATGGGGGCAGGATCTTTGCGCCCGTTGGCGGGCTGCCCAAGGAGGTTCGCGCGCTGACAGCTTGTTCCGATGATCCGCGGCGATGGATCGCCGTTGCCGGTGACGGTCTCTACCGGAGCGAGGACTGCGGTCGGAGTTGGTTCCCGCAGGGGGGCGGGACGTTGCGTGAGGCGCTCGGAGACGTCGCCGAGGTGGTCGCCTTGGCCGCGCCGGCGGGTGCCGGAGAGGAACTGCTCGCCCTCACGCGCGGGGGTGTGCTCCTGCGCAGTTGGGATGGGGGCGTGAGCTGGGAGCGGCCCTTGGGGGAGATCCACTCGCGGGGCCACGTCCTGTTCGCCGGGGAGTCGGCGGTTCTGCTCGGCACGTCGCGCGGGGTGCTTTCTTCAGCCGATCGGGGGGCGAGTTGGTGCTGGCGCAATCGGGGATTGCGCAGCCTCTCGGTGCTCTCGATCGGGGTTGCCGCACCGGAAGAGTCGGTCGAGGGAAACGAGATTCCCACCCTCATTGTCGACACAGATCTGGGAACCTATCTCAGCCCCGATCGGGGCGTTCACTGGGATCCCGCCGCCGGCTCGGTCGAGGCGCCGGCACCTCAGACCGTGGCGCAAGCGTGTCTATTGGCGGGGGCGCCCTTTGCCGGAGAGCGCATCATCGAGACTGCCGAGGCGCCCCTCGGCGCCCACTGGGTTTTCGTGCGTACGGTCGACGGCCTCTTTGCCTCGGCCGATCAGGGCACGACCTGGGAAGAAGTGCTTCTGCCGGGTGAATTGACGGTCACGAGCATGGCGCTCGATCTCTCTGCGGCGCAGCTCCTGGTCGGTACCGCCCGGTATGGCCTTTTCGCCGCGGGATTCCCTGAGCCCCGGGCGGCGAGCGACCTTCCACTTCCACTTCCGGTTCATGCGTCTCCGAATCCCTTTGGTGGGGCGGTGATGTTGCGCTGCGTTCTCCCCCCCGGCGCGCTCGATCTCGGTGAATCGCTTTCTGGCCAGGGGGATGCGGAGGGAGATCTCGGGGGGAGCAGCAACCCGCGGTCCGATGAGTCGCTGGGCAGGGCCGCAGTTGCGGATGGGGAAGCGGCCGCGATGCAGGCGGGCGTGGCGATCTTCAGCGTGCATGGACAACTGGTGCGGCGCCTGGAGGCCCCGACAGTCCTATCCGGCGTGGCTGGTGAGCGCAGCCTGCTCTGGGATTGGAATGGACTGGACGAGCGGGGCCAGCCGGTACCGAGTGGCATGTATCTCGTCTCGGTGACCGCGGGAACGCAGCGTTTCATCGGCAAGATCATCAAGCTGCGCTGATATGGAACGACTGCAGCATCGGCGCAGCCGGAAGGCTTCAGGGAGAGACGCAATGACCGGTAGCTGGCGGGTGGTCCCATGGTTTGCCGTGGTCTTGGCGCTGTTGGGGGCACCGAGCAGCGGGTGGGCAACGGACCTGCGGGATGCCCCGTCTGGGAGTGAGGCCCATGTCGGCCAAGCCGGCGCGCCCGACGACGATCAAGCCCAGGCCCGGCTGATGGCCCTCTATGAGCAGATGGTGCAGTTCAATCTGCAGGGCCCGCATGCCCTGGCCGTCTCGGCGATCGACTCGTTGATGGCGCAGTTCGGCGAGCGCGAGATCGGCCAGAAGATCGCTGCCTGGGCCGACTACTTCTATCGGCGCGGCGATGCGGCCTATCGCTTTGGTCTCGTCGAGGGCGGCTATGTCTCTGAGGGCCGGCTCGTCGATGACTTCCAGACCGATTGCATCCTCTTCTTCTATCGCGTTACGGAACTGGGACGCTCGAGCAGCGCGTTGGAGGCGGTCCAGTTCGCATTCGGCACGCGGTTCTACGGTGCGGTGCTCGCAGACGTCGTCGACGCCGAGGGACGCGTCGACTACGGCAATTCCGTGCACCTCGACTATACGATCGACATGATCCGCTCCGGAATTTGGGGCCAGGAGATCACGGACGAGTTGGGTGAGGCGGTGAGCGATGCGGAGGGCTCGACACGCTATCCACCGGGAACGCTTCGCTATGTGAGCAAGAACGCCTGGTCGCCCGAGGCGTTGCGCGATGGCGACGTCGTCTACTTCGTCGTCGATCCCGCCACGGAGTATGGGCAGCGGTTGCGCAAGGATGGCGCCCTGATCGGTCATGTCGGAATCATCAAGATCGAGGAGGGTCGCCCCTTCCTGATCCATGCCGCGGCGCGGGGGTTGGGTGACGTCTACCCCGGCGGGAAGGTGGAGAAGGTGGCCCTCGAGACCTACCTCGGACGGGTCGAGAACTTCCGGGGCCTGCTGGCGACACGAATCGTTAGCTTCTAGGAACGGCCGCTTCTACAGACTGCCGCATGTGGGGATTGCCATCCGGTCGGCTCGCCGTCGGCACACTTGAGTTTCGGGCAAGACCATTCAGACGCCGCGGGCCTCGGCTTTCTTCGTTTCGCGAACTTCGCTCTTCGACGCCTTCACCCGCAGCAACGCGCTCAGACGACTTTTCAGATCACCGATCTGCAGGCCGCGTGTGAGTTGACCCTGCTCGGCGATCGAGATCTGCCGCGTTTCTTCGGAGACGACGATGACGATCGCATCGGTCTCCTCGCTTAGGCCCACCGCTGCCAGATGCCGCGTGCCGAGCGTACGCTCGAGGTCGGGATTCGCCGAGAGCGGCAGGATGCAACCAGCGGCGACGATCTGACTGCCCCGCAGGATGACCGCCCCATCGTGGAGGGGCGCGGGAGGTGTGAAAATCGTCTCGAGCAGTTCCGCACTGACCCCCGCATCGATCGGCGTGCCGGTCTCGATGTAGTTCTTCAGTCCGACGTTGCGTTCGAGCACCAAGAGCGCCCCGAGCCCCTTGCGACTCGTACGTTCAACAGCGTTCTGCACCTCGGCGAGAAAGCCGAACTCCTCGACACTGACGAACCGATTGAGAATGCGGCTCTGGCCGATCTGACCGAGGGCCTTGCGCAACTCGGGCTGGAAGATGATGATAAAGGCAATCAGCCAGACGGTGCGCAGACTGGTGAGCAACCAGTTGAGCGCCGATAGCCGCAGCCACTCCGCCAGCACTGAGAGCAGCACCAGGGTCAACAACCCGGTGAACATCTGCGCCGCGCGCGTACCCCGCACAAGGATCAACAGACGGTAGAAGAGGAAAGCGACGACGAGGATATCGATCAGATCACGGAGCCATTCGTTCTGGATCGGTAGGGGCATGGCTCCTCCCTCTCGCTCAGCCTCCGATGCCCGGATTGCCGGCGGCGAGGACCGCATCGACCAGCCGCAGCGCCCGCACGTGGGCCTGGACATCATGCACCCGCACGGCGTGCGCCCCACCCAGGACGGCGAGCGCATGCGCGGCCAGCGTGCCCTCCAGCCGTTCTCCGGCGGGGAGGTCGAGCACCGCGCCGATGAACCGCTTGCGCGAACATCCTATCAGGATGGGGCGCTCCAGCAAGGAGAACTCCTCGAGTCGCCGGAGGATCTCGAGGTTGTGGCGGGCCGTCTTGCCGAACCCGATCCCAGGATCGATGAGCAGTTGATCGTGTGCGACACCGCACGCCCGCGCCCGCTGGAGCGCGGCGGCCAGGTCGGCACGGATCTCGGTGACGACATCATCGTAGCGCGGGTCGGCCTGCATCGTTCGTGGGGCTCCCTGCATGTGCATGCAGACCAGAGCAGCCCCCGACTCGGCGGCGAGACCCCCCAGCGCGGGGTCGGCGCGCAGCGCACTGACATCGTTGATCATCACCGCGCCATGGTCGAGAGCCCGCTGGGCGACTGCCGCCTTGGTCGTGTCGACCGACAGGGGCACGGGATGGCCCGCCCGCCGCGCCGCCTCGAGAACGGGAGCGATGCGACGCCATTCTTCCTCGGCCGGGACCGGGTCCGCCCCGGGGCGCGTGCTCTCGCCGCCGACGTCGACCCAGTCGGCGCCCTCGGCGACGATCTGGTGATAGCGGGCAATGGCCTGCTCGGCGACGGGATTGCGGCTGGCCTCATAGAAGGAGTCGGGCGTGCAATTGACGACGCCCATGACGGCAGTGCGCGCACCCAGCTCGATCGTGCGGTCCCGCAAGCGGAGCCGCCGGCTGGGGCGCATCGCCGCACGGGTGGCGGTCATCGGGACTCGCGGTCCTCCTCCGTGGGTTCCGAGGGCTCGGGCGCCCGCGGGCCGGAGGCTTCGGTCTTCTCGGGCGGGCCGGCTTCGGGGATCTCGGGCGCGGTTTCCGGAGCTTCGGCCGGGCCGTCACTCTCCGCTCCCGCCGCCTCCGGGCCCTGGGGGGGCTGCTCGGTGGGGGCCTTGGAAGACGGCGCGGCGTCGGATGGCTCTCCATCTCCAATGATCCGGCCGAGTTCCTCGCCATCGAGGATCTCGCGCTCGAGCAGCGCGTTGGCCACGGCGTGCAGCTTATCGACGTTCTCCTCGAGAATCTCCTTCGCCCGTCGGTAGGCTCCCCCGATCAGCTTGTCGACCTCGCTGTCGATGGTCTGGGCGGTCTGCTCGCTGTAGTCCTTCTGCTGGGAGATCTCCTTGCCGAGGAAGACGAGTTCGTCACGGCTGCCGAAGCGGATCGGGCCGAGATCCTCGCTCATGCCCCATTGGCAGACCATCTTGCGCGCCAGCGCGCTGGCGTCGTTGATGTCGCTCGCGGCACCGGTCGTGAAGCGCTTGAAGATGATCTCCTCGGCGGCGCGCCCGCCCATCGAGGCGATCAACGTCTGTTCAAGGTACTCCTTTGAGTAGATGTGACGATCGTCGGTCGGCAGGCTATGGGTGACGCCCAAGGCCTGACCGCGCGGGATGATCGTCACCTTGTGCAGCGGATCAGCGTCGGGAAGGAACCAGGCGACCAGCGCGTGACCCGCCTCGTGGTAGGCGGTGATTTTCTTTTCCTCGGGAGGGATGATCATGCTGCGCCGCTCGGTGCCCATCATCACCTTGTCCTTGGACTCCTCGAAGTCGGCCATCGTGATGGCATCCTGGTCGCGCCGCGCGGCGAGCAGCGCGGCCTCGTTGGTGAGGTTTTCCAGATCGGCGCCTGAGAGCCCCGGTGTCCCGCGGGCGAGCACATGCAGATCGACGTCATCGGCCAGCGGCTTGCCCCGGCAGTGGACCTTGAGAATGCCCTCGCGCCCGCGTACGTCGGGGCGGTCGACGACCACGGTGCGGTCGAAACGGCCCGGCCGCAGCAGCGCCGGATCGAGCACGTCGGGGCGATTGGTCGCCGAGAGCAGGATGACCCCCTCGTTGGCATCAAACCCGTCCATCTCGACGAGCAGCTGGTTGAGCGTCTGTTCGCGCTCGTCGTGCCCGCCGCCGAGGCCGGCGCCACGGTGGCGTCCGACGGCGTCGAGCTCGTCGACGAAGACGATGCAGGGGGCGTGACGCTTGCCCTGTTCGAAGAGATCGCGCACGCGGGCGGCGCCGACGCCGACGAACATCTCGACGAAGTCACTTCCGCTGATGCTGAAGAAGGGCACATCGGCTTCGCCCGCCACGGCACGGGCGAGCAGGGTCTTTCCGGTGCCCGGCGGGCCGATCAGGAGAACGCCCTTGGGGATCCGGCCGCCCAGGCGGCGGAATTTCTTCGGGTCACGCAGGAACTCGATGATCTCCTGGAGTTCCTGCTTGGCCTCGTCGGCGCCGGCGACATCGTCAAAGGTGACGCGGATGTGGCTCTCGTGAAGCAGTTTCGCGGGGCTCTTGCCGAACTTGAGCGCGGCCGAACCGCCCGACTGCATCTGGCGGATCATGAAGAACCAGAGGCCGATCAGCAGCAAGAAGGGCAGCCACGAGATGATCATACCGAACCAGGGGGTCGGATCGGGCTCCGACTTGACCCGTACCGGCGGGGGCGCCTCTCCCTCGAGCCCTTCGATCGGCTCTCCGCGGAGGAGTTTGAGCAGTTCGGGATCGCTGTCGCTGGGCAGATAGGTGTGGAAGCGCTTCAGTTCTGCTTCGCGCGTCTCCTGAAACGTCCCGCTCACCTTGCGCCGGATGATGGTGACCTCGGAGATCCGTCCATCCTTGAGAGCTTGCCAGAAGACCGAGTAGTCGATCTCCGAACCGGCGGTCTGGGCCTGGAAGATTTGCTGGGCGATGACGAAGATCGCCAGCGCCGCGAGCAGCCAGATGCTCAGGGTGCGAAACGAACGTCCCGGTCCCGGAATCAGTGAACGCCGCGGCCCGCCCGGTTGTTCCGGTGGGGAGGGGGGCGGAGGGGGATCGCCCCCGCTGCGGCCCGCGCGGCGCTTGCGCGGGTCCTGCTCCTCGGCGGCATGGCGCAGGCCAGGGATGTCCGTTGCCGTGCGGCGGCCCGCGGAGCAGGGCGGGGTTCCAAGCCTTGTCCAATGTCTCCCGGTCATCTCGGTCCTTTTGTGTCGCCCGCGGGCACTGGGCTTATGCGACCGTCCGAGGGGTCATCCCTCCGCGGTCGCATCGGCATTGGCGGTTTTCTTGGAGACGGCTGCGGCGCCGCCCCCGGTTGGGCTGAAGGTGGCGATAATCGGCAGGTTGCGATAGCGCTCCCGATAGTCGAGGCCACAGCCGACGACGAACTCGTTGCCGATGTCGAATCCCTTGTACTGGAGCGGCACCGAGTGGTTCCGCGCGCATTCGTGGCAGACCAGCGCGGCGAAGCGCAGCGTAGCTGGTTCGCGCAATTGGAGGAAAGTCTGGACGTACTCGATCTTCGTGCTGTCGGTACGGATGCCCTCGACCACGAGGACATCCCGCCCCCGGATGTCGGAGCGCAGATCGTGGAGCACCTTGACCGCCGTCCGGCCCCGCTCCTGGGGATTGAAGCGGGAGACGGCGAGGAAGTCGAACTCCTGCGCCACCTCGATCGAGTGGGCCAGATCGCACTGGAAGATGAAGCCCCCGCGCAGGATCGCAACCAGAACGGGGACCGTGCCCTGATAGGCGGCTGTGATCTCACGCCCCAGTTCGGCCACCCGGACGGCGATCTCCTCGGCTCCGAAGAGAACTTTCCCATCCCCGTCGGACAGGCGTAGCTGGTCACCTTGTTTGAGGTTACGAACTGCCTCGATCATCATCACTCCGCTGCGAAGGATACACACCGAACAACGAGTCTAGGTAGCTGACTCCCGACCATCAAGCGGATTCTTGGTCGCCCTCCCGAAGAGGCCTCGGCGACTGCCTGCGATTGGGAATACCGGGGCGAGGTTGATGGAATTCGAGCACGATGCGCCCGCGCCGGTAGCGTGCCCGGATCGCCCCGGGCAGATGGACCTCTCCCGGGGGACCGTCCGGGACCCGCTGGAGGAGCTCGAGCAATCGGCTCATCTGGCGCCCGCTCAGCACCGCCTCGGGGCCCGCCAGATCCTGATAGCTGAGCCAGAGGACCCGTGACACCAACGCTGGGGGCTTTCCGGCCAAGCCGCGGGCGTCGAGCACCAGGCAGTCATCTTCCGAGTTCCCTGCCGGGCCTTGCAGCAGCACCGCCTTCCTCAGCTCTCCGGCCGATGCCGTGACCACGCGATCTTCCAGACGCTGCCACTGGGCGAGCTGGGCGAGCGTCTCGACGATCCGCGGGTTGTAGCCGGCGAGGTGGGGCAGCAGTTCGTGACGCACCCGGTTGCGCAGGAAACGGGGGTCCTCGTTGGAGCGATCTTCGACCCAGCGCAATCCGAGCTGCCCGGCGATCGCGCGCAGCTCTGCTCGGCGGAAGCCGAGCAGGGGGCGCAGCACCTCGATCGGGGCGCCGTCGTCAGCGGCCCCCACCTCGCCGTCGCCGGGGGCATCGGTCGCGCGGTCGGCCCCGGCGCGGCCCGCCCATTTGCGGCGTGGTTCCATGCCCCCCAACCCTCGCGGCCCGGTTCCCCGCAGGATTCGCATCAGGACCGTCTCGGCCTGATCGTCCAGGTGGTGGCCGAGCACGATCGACCGGCAGCCCGCCGCGCGGCCCAGCCGCACGAGCGCCTGCAGGCGTACCACGCGGGCCGCCTGCTCGAGAGACCAGCCTTCCTCGTCGGCACGTGCGGCGGCCGGGACCGGGTACTCCTCGAGGGGCAGGTCCCAGTCCGCGGCGAGTTGCCGGACGAAGGCGGCATCCTGGTCGGCTTCCGCGCGCAGACCGTGATGAATGTGGCCCAGGACGAGCCGTCCAGCATCGCGTTGCGCCGAGGTGCGCAGCAGGTAGGCGAGCAGCACCGAATCGGCGCCGCCCGAGACGGCCGCCAGCACCTGCCAACCCTGGGCGGGGAGCACCTCGTGCAGCGCCCGTTCCCAACGGGAGAAAAAGCGGTGCAGGCGAGGGTCGGTGTCGAAAGGGTCCATGAGCCCGATGGTACGCGGCGTCCGCCACCGGCGACAAGGGGTCCGGGTCGTTCTGCCAGATTCTGGGACCCCGAGGCTCGCGCCCCTGCACGGTCGAGATTCGTGCAAAGCCATCTAGTTCGGCGGGGCACCCCGCTGGCCGCTGCCGGGGTCCGCGCGGAACTTCGCGCCGGCGACCGGCACCGGTTCGAGGTCGGGGAAACACTGGGTGACGTAGGCATAGAGCACGATACTGCAGCTGACGTTGACGTTGAGACAGGGGATCAACCCGTACTGCGGGATCATCAGACGAACGGCGGAAGCCTCGCCGAGCTCGCGGCTGAGACCGCGCAACTCGCTGCCGAAGAGGAAGAGCGGCTTCGCCGGAAAGGTGAAGCGATGCAGCATCTCCGCCTTCCGGTCGATCTCGACGGCGATCAGCGTGTACCCCTCTTCGCGCACATGGGCAAGCAACGCCTTCGCGTCGGGCAGGTGGCGCATGCGCTCGAAGCGGTGAATACCCCCGCTGCCGGCCTCATCGAAGACGTCACTGCCGACGAGGAGCAGCTCGCCGCAGAGGAAGGCATTGGCCGTGCGGATGAGATTGCCGAGGTTCCAGTCCTTGGTCAGGTTCTCGACGGCCACGCCGTAGGGGAGACGGCGCGCATCGAGGCGCTCGCGCAATGCGCGCCGGCGCGGGTTCTGCTCGCGCCAGAAGCGTTCGATTTCTTCGGGGTTCAGTTTCGTCATCTTTCGCTTCCTGGCGTGCGACGACTGCTCCGTTCGCGTCGCGGTTGATCCACCGAGAAGTTGCCAGCCGCTGCGGGGCCGGGCCGTCCGCGGGCCGGCCCCGATCCCGTCCCGCGCAGGTTGACCATGATTCTCAGCGCCGCCAACAGCGCGAGTCCGGCGAGCAGCGCTCCACTCAGCCAGCGGGCGTAGAGTAGGTGTCCGATGCCGATCATCGCGCTGTAGACGAGCACGATCGTCAGCAAGACACACTCACCGCGTCGGCGAGGCGCCCATCCGGAAGAAGGCGGATCCACCGGAGGGGAATCCGTCGCCGGTCGATCGCCCCTGCGCGGCGGGGGCGAAGAGGTCGCGCCAGGGTCGGCCAGGCTCGCCGCCGCCACCGGGTTCCAGAACCCCGGTGGGCGGACGCGGCGGTAGAAGGCTACCAGATGCGCCCGCTCGGTGGGGCGCGTCAGGAATGTCGCCGTCAGCCAGAGCACGCCCGAGCCGACGACATTGATCAGGATGATCTCCCAGGATGCGAATTGGTGCGCGAACCATCCGTGGCTGTTGGCCACATTGAGCAGGGAGGCGATCAGCAGGCTGGCGGCCATGGCGACGATCTCGCTCCAGGCATTGATCCGCCACCAGAACCAGCGCAGGAGGAAAACGACCCCCGCGCCGGCGACGAGTTGGAGCAGGAACTGGAATAGGTGCACGATGCTCGTATTGAAGACGGCGATCAGCGCCCCGACGCAGAGGAACAGCGGACTTGCCAGCCGGGCGATCAAGACGTAGTGGCGTTCGGTCGCTCGGCGGCGCAGAAAGCGGCGGTAGATGTCATTGACGAAGTAGGACGAGGCGAGGTTGATGTGGGTGTCGATCGTCGACATGAAGGCTGCCAGAATGGCCGCCATCATCAGGCCCAACCACCCCGGCCCGAGGAAGCGCGTCATCATCTGCGGATAGGCAGCCTTGTGATCGGTCAGCTCGGGGAAGACGAAGAGCGAGATCAGGGCGACGGCGAACCAGGGCCAGGGGCGCAGAACGTAGTTGGCGAAGGTGAACCAGAGCATCGCCAGCACGGAGTGGCGTTCATCACGGGCTGCCGACATGCGCTGGATCAAGACCCCGCCGCCGTCGGAGTATTTCCATGACCACCACTGCACCCCAATGGCGACGAGAAACCCGCCGAGGACTCCGGTGGCGACGTTGGGCAGGATTTCCATCGCCGGGCGACCGTCGGCCGCCACCAGCGTCCGCAGCGTGGGGGCGAATCCGCTGACGCCTCCGACATGCTCGAAGGCCTTGATCATCAGGACAACCGAGCCGAGCATGGCGATGCCGAACTGCAACAGGTCGGTGACGACGACCCCCCAGAGGCCGGAGATCGTTGCGTAGAGCGTTGCCAGGACGATGCTCGCGCCGATCGTCACCAGCTTGGGCAGTCCCAGCACTTCCTCGCAAATCGTCGCCATCGCCAGGATGACCCAACCGAGCACGATGCTGTTGGTGACGAAAGCGAAGAGGGTTCCCTTGAAGAACCTCAGACCCCGGCCCCCAACCCCCGAGTAGCGGTGCTCACAGAGCTCGACATCGGTGATCACCCGTGCGCGGCGCCAGAGGGCCGCCAGGAAGAAGGTCGTCAGCGCGTGGCTGATGGCGAAGTTGAACCAGATCCAGTTTCCCGCAACCCCCTCGCTGCGCACGATCGAGGTCACTAGCAGCGGCGTGTCGGCCGCGAAGGTCGTGGCGACCATCGAGGTTCCGGCAACCCACCAGGGCAGCGAGCGGCCGGAGACGAAGAAGTCGGCCATCGAACGCGACGCCCGCCGCGAGAAGTAGGCGGCGGCAGAGAGCATGATCGCGCCATAGAACGCAATCAGGATCCAGTCCCAGGTGGCGAGCTTCATGACGTCCGGTCCGCCGGCCGATCAGCGGATGGGTTCAGGGGATCAACGCCGAAGCCGCGCAACAGCCGCAGCAGGGCGATCAGCGGCAATCCGATAATCGCGGTCGGATCGTCTCCCCGCAGGTACTCGAAGAGGGCAATGCCGAGCGCTTCCGACTTGTAGGCGCCCGCGCAGTCGAGCGGCTGCTCGAGACGGACATACGTCTCGGCCTCATCGCGCGAAATGGCCCGCATGCGCAGCCGGTTGACGACCAGCGTGCTGCTCCCGGGGACATCCTCGAGGCTCTCCGGCGTCGTCTGCGCCTGCTTGCCCGGCGCAGACGACGCGCGCACGACGGCGACGCCGGTGAGCAATTCGTGTTCGCGTCCGGCCAGGGCCAGAAGCTGCTCGACCGCCACTCGCGGGCTGCCCGGCTTGGTCAGGGTCCGCCCCTCGCAGCGCACGACCTGGTCGCTGCCGATCACCAGATGCCCCGGGTATTCGGCCAACAGGCTGAGGGCCTTGCCGAGGGCGTTGCCGACCACGAGGCGAGCGGCATCGGTGTTGGGACCGGGCGCCGCCTCGACGAAACGGGGCGCGGCCGCCTGAAAGGGCAGCCCCAACCGGCTCATCTGCTGGCGCCGGTAGGGTGAGGTGCTGGCGAGAATCAGCTTCATTGTCCCGTGTCCTGCGATCCTTGCGGCCACACGGACTCAAGCGACGCGCGCGGGGGCGATCCCCGCCCGTCAATGCTCCCGGCATCCGTCTGGAGCCCGAGCAAGCATAGGAGTCGCCGGTCTGGCGGGCAAGTCGGCTCTTTGCCCAAGGGTAATCGCTCTGGGACGGTAACCACTTGTGCGCTTCGAGCTTGAGATCACCAACCTTGGCGCCGATAGGCCGGAGAGAGGCTTCGATCGACGTTCCGATGCCGGAGCAGGGGGCCGATGCAGACACGACAGCAACCAGAGATCCCGGTGATCGAGAGAGCCGTGGGTGGGTTTCTGCCCGGGCATGCCTATCTCGTCCATGGCGCTCCCGGGGTGGGCAAGACGGTTCTCGGACTACAAGCCGCGCAAGCCTGGACGGCGGTGCAGCGTCCGGTGCTGTATCTGACGAATGATCCGCCCGCCTACGTTCTCCAGCAGGCCTCCCTGCTCGGACTTTCGCTCGAGACGGCCTGGCGCGACGAGCGCCTGATCCTGTGCGCCTACGCCCCCGATCTGCCGCGGCAGATCGGCCGGTGGGGCATGGCGGCCTTTCTGCAAAACCTGCGGGAGGTGGGAGCCGCCCACCGGATCGGGGCGTTGATCCTCGATCCGATGATCCCCCTCTTCCAAGCCTATGGGCGGCCCTCCGAGGCGCGCCGCAATGTCGGCTCGCTCGTCGGGTTCCTCCGTGAGTCGGAATGGAGCGCGCTCTTCCTGGCGTCGACCGAGCAGCTTCGACGCCAATCGGGCTTGCGGGAGTCGCTGCGCCAGCACTGCTGGGGCGTGCTCGAGCTGCGCCACGGGCGCGCGCCGGGGGAGCTGCGGTCGGGTCCCTACTACCTCAAGGTGGAGAAGGCGCGGCAGGTGTCCGTGGATGGCGCGGTCGTGCCCTATGCGATCGCCCTCGAAGCGGGACTGATTCCCACCGCGGCGGAGGGGGGCGGCGAGCAAGCCGGAGAGTTGGACTCGACCGAATCGCTCCCGCGGCGGCCACGTGTGCTGCTCGCCTGTCGCGAACACGACTTCGTGGAACCGCTGAGCGAACTCCTGCGCCACGGCATGGATGTCGAGGTGACCGGGGAAGGGAGTGACGCGCTCTCGCGCGCGGCCACCTGGCAGCCCGACGTCCTCGTTGCGCAGCAGGACCTGCCGGGGATTTCCGGGCTGGGTCTCGCGCGCGCCTTGCGGCACGGCCACTATGCGATGCCGGTCATCTTGCTCTCCGTCGGCGGTCGCCGTCGTTCCGATCGCGTGCGGGCGCTGATCCACGGCGCCACCGATTTCGTCGAGGGGCCCTTCGATGTTCGCGAACTGGCGGCCAGAATCCAGATGGCGAGCCGGCTGAGGGTCAAGCGCCTGCCGACCGGGCCGGAAGAGAACTGGTGGGAGACGCTGCTCGGGCAAGGCCGGGGGCAGGGGCGGTCGCTCCCCCTCGCGGAGTTCCTTGAAGCGCTCACGCTCGCGCAACGCGGAGCGGCCCATTTCGCCAGCCCGGTCAGTGTGGCCGCCTTTCGTTTCACCGCCGGCGGGGATCCGCGGCGTGACCGGGTGCTCTGGGATCGGTTCCGGCGGACGCTGCACCGGGGAATCCGCGAGGGGGATTTCCCCTGCTTTCCCGATCCGGACCGCGCGCTGGTGCTGCTCTGCCACGAGCACGCGGGGGGTGCTCAGGCGCTGATCTCCCGGATGCGCGAGGCAGCGCGGGACGAACTGCTGGCCCCCGAGATGGAAGGACTCGCCTGGCGCATCGATGCCTCCAGCGTAACGCCGACGGCCCACATCGGTGAGCCAGTCGCTCCCATCGAGCTGCTGGCAGCCCTGGAGGAGAACTGGGAGCCCCTCCTGAAGGGCGCCGGAGACGAGACGGGCGCGGGCGCGGAAGAAGGCGGGCGCACCGGCACCGATGGTGGCTAGACCACGAGGAGTCCGCGGGGGCTATCCGGCGAGGGTCCCCCGGGGCCGACTGGGGAGGATTTGAATCGATGCTGGAGACCGTCCTACTCGCCTTCCTGCTGGTCGCTGCAGTGGGGGTGACCCGGATGCTGTTCGCGGCCAGAGACGAACGCCGGCGGGGTGAGCCGGGTGGTGATCGACCGCTCTTCTTCGTCCGTTATCTTCCGCCGGAAATCCTTCAGCCGACAGCGGAACCCTGGGCCGGCCGCGAAAAACATTGAAAACCCGGCCCGGGATGAGCGAAACTACTATTGAACGTGCTCGTTCCATACATGAGAACGAGATCACATTCACCTTCCGGAGAAAGGCTACGACCATGTTCGCGTTCAGCAAAGCCCTGACTCGACAGAAGCACTCGATCTATTTGGCCGGCTTCTGTGCGGGCTTGCTCCGCGGACCGGTTGCCATGGAGGTCACGGGGACTACCGTCGATGTAGCCCCGTGCCCGACGAGATCGGGGGATCGACTCCCCGGCCTCAACCCCGGGCACCCGGACTCCGCGGGCTGGACGCCGGCATGCGCGTAGCTCCCGCCCCGCGACCATTCACCAACGCCGGACCTATCGACTGACGCGGATCTGCGGATCCGTACCCATCGGCGGGTGAACACGCGGCGGAGCCGCTTCCGACCGGAGGCGCGCACTCGGAACCGTTTCGATTCTGGGAGCACCCCGCACGTCGGCCTCGATCTTGGGCACTCACACCTATTCGAGGTTCGACATGAGCAGCGTAATCGTCAAAGAACAAGAATCCGCCGCCGCGGCTGATGATGGGCGACACCCCCGTGGGGAGTCCGTCGCGCTAGCGTCGTTGGCCTTGGCGCATCCGGTGCAGGCGTGCATACCCTACGCGTCGATCGAGGAGCTGCGGCCGGTATGGATCCGCCGCGCCGTCAGGTCGGGCATCGCGCGAGAAGATGCCGAGGATCTCTTCCAGGAAGGTCTCCTCGCCGCGCTCGAGGGAATCGGGCGGCTGCGGGTCGCAGCTGGACAGAGCGTCGAGGATGCATTCCTCGCCTGGTTCTGGGGCATCCTGCGCCACAAGCTGGTCTCGGAACTCAGACGTCGCCGGCGCATCCGACGGCACTTGGAGGAGCGCCGCGCGGAGAGCGTCGAGCGGGCAGGGGCCGGGAACCTGGCGACCCATGTCCAGTCATCGCTGGGTCTCCTCGAACGGTCGTCCCCCGAGGCGGCCCGGGTCCTGCGCCAGCGGTTCTTCGATGGGCGGGAACTGCGCGAGATGGCGGCAGACCTCGGCGTCAGCGTGCCCACCGCCTGCCGGCGGGTCCAGGCGGCCTTGGCGGAAATCCGTAGTTGCGTGGAGCTGGTGCTCTCGTGAGAGTGGTCCCATGCGTCCGGCAACTCGTGTACGAGAGACGGCTGCGCCGCCCCTCTCACCGCTCATGGAGCGGGCGGCGCAGCTGCGCGGCTTGGGGCGTGAGCTGATCGTCCTCGCGCAGGCGATGGTCGACTATGCTCCGCCCCCCTCCTTCCTCGGCGCTCTCGCCGAGGGGCTGCGCGATCCCCATGGACGTCTGCATCGCTATGCTCCCGATCCGGGGCTTCCTGAGCTGCGCGCCGCTCTGGGGGCCTATCTTGGATCCAACTTCGGGCTCAATGTCGATCCGCAGCGCGAGATCATCGTGACCCCCGGAGCCAACCATGCCGCCCACACCGCCTTCGCCACCCTGCTCGAGCCGGACGACGAGGCTCTACTGGTCTCACCCTGGTACTTCAACCACGAGATGAGCATTCGGCTCTTAGGTGCTTGCCCTAGAGCGATTACGGCACTTCCCGGGAATGAGTTTGTTCCCACCTTGGCGGCCCTCGACGAGGCATGGACGCCGCGAACCCGGTTGCTCGTTCTCGTCACGCCCAACAACCCGACCGGGGCTCGCTATCCCGATGCCTGGCTGCGCGAGCTGGGCCTCCACCTTGCCGAAGATCCGCGCTGGCGCGAAGTCGCTCTGCTCGTCGACCAGACCTACCAGGAGATTTTCTTCACGGGCCGGCATCCGTTCTCGCTGGGCAGCCTCGAGGCGCTGCGGGATCGCACGATCACGGTTGGTTCATTCTCGAAGTGCTTCGCTCTGGCCGGCTGGCGCCTCGGCTTCCTGGCGACCGCGGCCGACCTGGTGACCGAGGCCTTGAAGATCCAGGACAGCACGGTCATCTGCGCTCCGCATGCGGCGCAGTGGGCTCTGGCCCGGACGCTGCAGGCGCATGGGGAGGCGGCCCGCTACTTGGATGAGAAGCGCGCCACCCTCCGCCTCCGCCGCGACGCGCTGCTGGAGCCGTTTCTGCAAGCGGGCGGCCCGGTGCCCGTCACGCCTCAGGGGGCTTGCTTCGCCTTCCTGCCGCTGCCGGCGGATTGCGACGGTGCGCGGGTCGCGGCGACCTTGCTGGAGAGCGAAGGGGTTGTTACCGTTCCTGGAATCCATTTTGGCCCGCAGTGGGGCAGGTACCTGCGGCTGAGCTTCGGCACCGAGTCGGAAGCGCGGTTGCGGGAGGCTGGGGAGCGGATTTGCCGCTTCCTGACGGCAGGGGGGGATGGATGAGGACACGTTCGAGTCCGTCGTGGTTCCAGCCTTGGGTTCCCGGGCTTTGCCTCGGATTGGCCTGTCTACTTCTCGCGCCCGCCTCGGCACGGCGATCCGATCCCCAGGAGATCTCCTTCAGGACCGAGGTCGGGGAGGTCGGGCTCGTTGTCCTTGAGGAGCATGTCGGCCCCGGCGGCGCGGAGATCCTCTGCCGCGTGCCGGATCGCCCCGGCATGTGGGCCGGACACGTCTTTCTCCACCACCGCGTGCAAGGCATGGGTTCTTATCAGCGGGTCGCGCTCGAACCCCGGGGGCTTTCCGATCGCCGGGCGGAGAGCGACAGCGCCTCCGGGCTGCGTTGGGGAGCGGTCATTCCGCATCAGCCCCGGGGCACGCGCGTCGAGTACTTCATCGAGCTCGCGATCGGTCCGGACGAGCGGATTACCATTCCGCCCTTGGCCCCGGCCCGAGAAGCGTGGGATCCGCGGCCCTACACGCTCACCTTCAAGGGCCGCGTCTCGCGGCCGCTGCTGATTGCGCACGTGCTCTGCATGGTGGGGGGGATGGTGCCCTTGGGCGTCGGTTTGGTCGCCGCGTTTGCTTATCTCTTCCGGCGCCGCGGTCTCGCGCTGATGCGCAGAAGTGTGCTGATCGCCTTCGTGCTGCTCTTCCTCGGGGGGGTGCCCCTCGGGATGCCGGTGGAATGGCAGGTGTTCGGGACCTACTGGGAGGGGTGGCCCTTCGGGCGTGATGTCACCGATAGCAAGACCGGTCTGCTCCTGCTCCTCTGGCTGGTTCTACTCCTCGTTCGCGGACGGGATCTATTCGGCCGGCGTCCCGCCTTCCGTCGGCCGACCGATCGGACCTGGGCGGGTTGGGTCATCGCGCTGGTGATCTTCACGGTGGCGCTCTATCTGATTCCGCACGAGAACATCAAGTTCTGATTCGCCCGCGCAGACCGATTCCCCGACGGATCAGCGGAAGAGAGCGCGGATGTTCCCCAGCGACGCCGTCCGCGCCGGTGTTTCCTGCTCCTCGACTGTGATCTTGGCGGCATTGAGCCCGAAGTCGCAGTTGTCGCTGTAGTCCACCCGGAAGGTCCCATCGCCGAAGGGACCGGTAGTTCCCCAGCTGTTCTTGACGATCCAATAGTGACCGATGTCGTTGTAGCCGATCGCCAGTACGGCGTGGCCGCCGAGATAGGTTCCGCTCGTGTGACGGTAGGGGATCTCAGGATCCGGGTTGAAGAACCAGTAGTCGATGAAATCCTCATAGACGTAGAACCCGAGCCAGACGGGGCCATCCTGCAGGGCGGCCTTGATCTGCTCGGTGCCCGGGACAGGTTGGGGGGCGATCAACGACCAGCTCTGCACCCGCCAAACGGTGTTCGGGGGATAGGGCCACGGACAGGGAATCGTGTTCCAGGTGGGGCTGACCGCACAGTTGCGCGGTCCCGAGCCGTCGTAGTCCCCGTTGCCGTACGGGAAGGCGGCTTCGGAGATCGCCTCATTCTCCTTCAGGAATTCGAAGACCGTCACGGTTCCGCCGCAGCAACCCTCGTTGGCAACAGCGTACATCGGGCGGAACAGCGTATCGCACGAGAGCGGGAACTGCTCGGAGAGATCGAGCCCCGGATCGGCGCCCGCCGAGACGCTCATCGCCTCGAGGCAGGCGATGCCGGCAAAGGCCCAGCAGCCGCCACAGTCGAGTTGCGCCTTGGGTGGGGTGATGATGCCTGCATCGCGCCAGTCGAGCGCGCCGGGAAGCGTGCGGAAGCCGGGGCTGCCGCCGACCGGCTGCTCCAGGGCAATCGCCACCTCGCGCGGCAGTGGTTGGAAACCGAGCGGAGGCAGCTCGGCCGGGCCCGCGGCCGCGGCCGGCGCCGTCCAGGAGAGCGCGCAGGCGGCCAGCAACAGCCCCGCGACCCACGTGCCGTGCGAGCGGCACCTGGGACCTCCCCCCGTGGCTCGAGGCGAAATCCCCTCTTCCCCGCGGCCGGCGCCGGGGCGGGCGCCCCCGATGCGAATCCTCGATGTGATCTGGCGGAGGCTCTTGATCATGTTCCCTCCAAATGACTTGTCGGGGTTCCCTGAAGCATTGCTCGAGATCTCTGCCATGCCTGCGGCGCAGCTTCCATCAGGAGAGTTATCGGTGCGCGGAGGGCGTCTATTGAGCGCCCGTGTGCAGTCCGGCCGCGGGCGCGGTGGCTTTCTGGAGCCGCTCCGCGGTCATGCGGAGGGCCTCGCGCGAAAGATCTCCCCCCACGGCCCGGCGCCCGCCCCGCAGCGCCGCGACCAGGGTCGTTCCCGATCCACAGAAGAAGTCGCCCACCCAATCGCCCGGGTCGGTGACCAGGGCCACGATGCGTTCGAGCAACGCCAGCGGCTTCTGGGTCGGGAAGGGGACCCGCTCGGGCATGTTTCCGCGCAGCGCGGGGATCTCCCAGACGTCGCGCATGACAGTCATTCGGTAGGGACCGCGCGCGTCGACCTGGACACCCGCATTGGCGAAGCCGTAGCGGTGCGCCAAGTCGGAGCGCTCCCGCAATCGGTGAAACTTGTAGCGTGGTGTGCGGGCATAGAAGAGGATCGTATCGTGCTTGCGGGCCAGCCGGCGGCGGGGCGCGCCGCCGGTACGGTAGGCCCAGGTAATCTCGTTGATGAAGAGCTGTGGGCCGAAGAGATGATCGAGTGCCAGCTTGACGGCGTGGACCGCATGCCAATCGAGATGGACGAAGAGACTGCCCGTTGGTGCGAGCAGCCGGCGCATCTCTGCCAGGCGCGGCGTGAGCCAGGCAACGTAGGCATCCCGTCCGCCGGGCCAACGATCGGAAAAAGAGGCTCCGCCGGCGGCGGCGAAATCCCGCCCGGTGAGAAAGGGCGGATCGGCGTAAATCATGTCGAAGCGTCCGGAGGGCAACGCGCGGGTGCAGGAGAGCGCATCCCCTTCGAGCAGCAGCCATCCGTCGACCGCAGCGGCGAGCTCGCCGCGCCGGCCCCGATCACGTCGCGAACTCTCTCCGGATCTGCTCCCCGGCCGCGATAACTCGTTCACTCGCGTTCCTCCGCAGCGTAGACGGATGCGTTCCCGGGAAGGCTACGCGCTCATCCCCGGCCCCGCAACCGAGCTTGCGGGGCCCGTGGCGCTGTGCTATTGAAGCGATGTTCCATTGGCCTGGGGGAAGGGAGGTCTTCCATGGCGCGTGACTCGAGTTCGAGCGGAATCCTTGAGTGGATCACCGGCAATGTGCGCCCCCGCGCGGTGGATTCGGCGCATCTGCGCTTCGAGCGCATGGAGTCGCAGTCCAGTGGCCGGCTTCCCGAAGTCTACGTTCCACTCGATCCGCTCGATCCGGTCCATTGGCATCACCGCGGGATGATCTGGGACTATGTCCTCTCCCTCGAAGGTGCCCAACGCATACTCGACGTCGGCCCGGGCGATGGGTGGCCGTCGCTGCTGCTGGCGCCGCATTTCAAGGAAGTCGTCGGTATCGAGCCGGGGCCGCAGCGGATCGCGGTCTGCCGAGCGAACGCGGGCAGAATGCGTCTGCGCAAGGTGCGCTTCGAGGAAATGTCGGTCTGCGCGATGGATTTTCCCGCCGGCAGCTTCGATGGTGTCGTGGCCGCCACAGCGATCGAACAGACGCCCGATCCCAAGGCCGCCCTGCGGGAGATCCACCGGGTCCTTCGGCCGGGCGGTGTTTTACGCATGAGCTACGAGGCGCTCGAACAGCAGGCTGAGCCGGTGCGCGAGGCCGTCTCGATCCGCCAGGGCGAGGAGGGCCGCTATGCGATCGACTACGTGATCGCCTGGCGGGACAGCGCCGAAGAGCGAGGCTACTTGGTCGAAGTCGTCCCCGAGAATCAGGCGAGCCGCAAGCGGCTCGCCACCTGGGCGCGACGTTGTCTCGCCGACACGTTTCCCCATCGCGACCCGCGCCTCGAGCGCGGAATGGCCGAAACCGTCAAGAGTCTGCGCAAGGGGGAGATTCGTGCGGCACAGGCCTTCCGCATCCAGCACTTCAAGACCGCGCGCGTCATCCGGACGCTGGAGGAAGCCGGCTTCGGGGAGGTGCGCTTGATCGCCGGAGGCGGCTGGCCCGCATTCCAGATCGCCCGCGAGCTGAAGCGGTCCCGACGGCTGCCGGCGGCCGCTCCGCTGATGGAGGAGCTCTGCCGGGGAGCCGCCCGCCTGGGGCTGGTGCTCGAGACGACCCGCCCGGGGCAGGTGATCGCCCGCCGGCTGGAGCGAAAGGCGCGTAGGCGCTCTAAGCGCTAGCGACAGGTTTGCAGATGGCTGCCCAAGCCGACTGGGGCCAACGCCTGACTGGAGGGCTGCGCTTCTTCCTGCTCGGGGCGCTTTCCCTGATCTTGCAGACACTCCTCGTGCGCGAGTCGCTGTTCGCCTTCCACGGCGGAGAGATTGGGCTGGGAGTCTTCTTCGCTGTCTGGTTGGGCGGTATCGCCGCCGGGGCGCGCTGTGGCGCCGGCATCGTTGCCAGGGGGAGGACGGGGCCGATCGATCGCGGGGGGCTGTCCGGCGACGCCGCCCGGCGCGCTGAGAGCCTCCCCGACGGGACCGGGATTCTGCTGGCGCTCGCCTGCTTGACCCTGTTGGGTCTCCTGCAACTGAGCATCTTCCGGGTGCATCGGGCGGTGATCCCTGTCGCGGCGGGAGGGTACCTGCCCGCGCTCGCCTATTTCCTGCTGCTCCTCGTGGTGGCGGCTCCGGCCGCATTCCTGACCGGGTTGCTCTTTCCGCTCGGCCTGCGGTTGCGGATCCCGAGACCGGGGAATGCCTATGCGCTCGAAGCGCTCGGTTCGATGGCCGGTGGCGCGCTGGCTTCCTTGTACGCATTGCCGCGGATCCCCGCGGTGACCCTGATCCTGCTCGCGGGCTGCGCGCTCGGCTCGCTCTGGCTGGCCGAGGTCTCGCTGGCGCTCCGCTCGCAGGCACAGCGGGTGCCGACTGCCGTGGGTGCTCCGCTGCGGGCGCGAATCAAGCGTCTGGCCTGGGCCGCGATCCTGCTGGGGGTCTTCGTCTTCTTGGTGGCCGGCGGGAGCGGTCAAGACCTCGATCGTTGGCTGCGCGCGGCGCGCTGGCGGAACCTGGAGACGGGCACCGAGATGGTGATCGATGAGGCGACGCCCTACCACCAGGTGACGATCGCGGAACGTGAGGGGGAGGCTTCACTCTATCTCGATGGGCTCTATCAGGGCGCGCTCTCGGATCCCTTCGTCGACAGTCTGGCCGCCGCCCTCGTTCTCACCCAGCATCCGGGGCCAGACCGGATCTTGCTGCTTGCCCCGGCGCTCTACGGCCCAGCGCAGGTGATCGCCGGAGTGCGGGGGGCGCGGATCACCCTCCTGCGGGCCGAAGAAGAGATCGACCGCCTCGTTGGCCGGCACACCGTCGGAGCTCGCGCCTCCGCGGAAGCGGGCGCAGCCGGATCTTGCGGAGCGGCCAGGTCCGCCGGTCTCAGGAGGCTGACGGCAGATCCGCGCTCTGGGGTCCGCGTGTTGGCCGGTGAGGTAGGCGGCCGGCAGCCATGGGGCCCCCCCTTCGATCTGATCGCCATGCTCCACGGAGGGCCCGCCGGTGGGGCGACCAATCGTCTCTACACGCAGGAGTTCTTCGCCGCCTGCGCCCGGGTGCTCGCCCCGGGCGGCGTTCTGGCGCTGCGCCTTGCCGGTGCGGCCAATGTCGCCAGTCCCGAGATCGAGCGCATGCGCGGTGCGGTCTTCTCCGCCCTGGAGCGGGAGTTTTCCGAAGTGCGGATCACTCCCGGCAGGACGCACTATCTTTTCGCCGCGCAATCATCCGCCGTCGGGCAGTCGCCCCTCTCCTGGAACCCCGACACACTCGCGGCCCGGCGCGCGCGCATGTGGCCCGGTCCGGCGCCCTGGACCGCGCAGTTCTTTGCCGTGCAACTGCCGGTCGAGCGCCTACGCGGCCTGCAGGCCCACATTGCGGCGCGAGTCGCGGAGGGCGTCGCACCCAATCGGGATCTGCGCCCGCATGTCTACTACGAGCAGATCCGTCGTTGGGACCGGTTCTCGGGCAGCCGCCTATCAACGCTCCTCGAAGGATGGCACGCGCGTCCCTGGCGCTGGAGCCTCGCGTTTCTCGGGCTGCTCGCCATCGTCGCGTCCCTGCTGCATCGCCGGCATGGGCCCGCGCTGGTCAGCCTCGCCAGCACCGGCATGGCCGGCATGGGCGCAAACCTGATGATCCTGCTCCTCTACCAGACCCATCGCGGGACGCTCTACCTGGAAGTGGGGCTCATCATCGCCCTGTTCATGCTCGGTCTGGCCCTCGGCGCCCATCTGGCGGGGCGTGCGCGTCGCTGTGGCAAGCGCTGGGGCGCGCTCGCGGGGAGCGATCTGCTCTGGGTGGTCTTTCTCCTGGCGATGGTTCCGCTGCTTGGCTGCCTGCCCGGTGCGGGCTCCGGAGCGAGCCTCTTCCTTGGGATTGCCGCGCTGGTCTCGGGAGCTCTGACCGCGCTTCCCTTCCCCTGGGTCGTCGCGCGCTTGACCGAGACCTCAGGGGGGCGGTTGCGGCCCGGCGCGTCACGGTCGCCGGACGTCAGCCTGGCGGTTGCGGGAGGACTGGCCGACGCCGCCGATCATGCGGGGGCCCTGTGCGGCGCCCTGGTGACCGGCGTCTTTCTGGTTCCGCTGCTTGGTTTTCCCGGCACACTACTGACCCTGGCGGCGCTCAAGGCGCTCAGCGCCCTCAGCTGGCTCTGGCCGCGGCGCTGAGGCGGCCCGGCGAGCGGCGTTGGATCATGGGGTCTGAGGCTGGAGTGGGTTGCAGGGATCTGTCGGCCGGGAAGACCTGGCGGGAAAGGCGGGCTCTTAGGCCGGGCCCCTAGCTCCAGACCCCCGGAATCGGCGTATTGCAGGAGGGGCAGCGGCCGTCTCGCAGGCGGAAGCTACCGATGATGTAGCCGTAGCGCTCGATCACCCGCTCGCCGCAGACCGCGCAGTAAGTCGACTCGCTCGGATGGCCGGGCACATTGCCGAGGTAGACGTAGTGCAGTCCCGCCTCCTTGGCGAGCGCATGCAGCCGTTCAAGTGTCGCGACGGGCGTTCGGGGAAGGTTGCGGATCTTGTAGGTTGGATGGAAACGGGTCAGGTGCAGCGGCACATCCGGTCCCAGGTGTTCGCGGATCCAGGCGAACATCGCCCGGTTGCTCTCCGAGTCGTCGTTGAGCGTCGGGATGATCAAGACGACGATCTCGGTCCAGAGCCCCAGATCACGCAGCGTCTCCAGGGTCGCCAGCACCGGTGCCAGAGACGCACTGCACTGCCGGACGTAGAACTCCTCGGTGAAGGCCTTCAGATCGACCTTGTAGGCTGCCAGGTGGGGCGCCAGCTCGCGCAGCGGGCGTTCTTGGATGTACCCGTTGGAGATGACCACGTTGCGGATGCCCGCTGGACTCGTCGCCCGGGCGGTCGCGAGCATGTATTCGTAGAAGACCGTCGGTTCGGTGTAGGTGTAGGCGATGGAAGTTGCCTGGTGACGGCGGGCGGTCTCGAGGAGCGCGTGGGGTGGGGCGGGTGTTGAGGCAACCTGTTCGGGGCGGAACTGGGAGATCTCCCAGTTCTGACAGAAGCGGCACTCCATGTTGCAGCCGGCAGTGGCCAGCGAGAGTGCCTGGGTGCCGGGGAGGAAGTGGAAGAGCGGCTTCTTCTCGATCGGATCGACATGGATCGCGCAGGCGCGGCCGTGCACGAGGGTGACGTACTCGCCGCCTTGGTTCTCCCGGACGCCGCAATAACCCCGCTCCCGATCGGCGACGCGGCATTCCCGCGGGCAGAGCCGGCAGAGTACGCGCTTGCCGGGGAGCACGTCGTAGTGGAGCGCGGGGGCGGTGGCGATTTCTGCTTTGCCCTGCGGCAGCGCGAAGTCGATCGCATCTTGCGCCGAGGCGGCGCCGCCGAGCAGATCTCCGGCGAGACGGCCGCCAAGCGCGCTCCCTCCCAGCCAGGCGATCAGGTCACGGCGCTGCATGGCGATGCTTCGCTCCCCACTCCGAGGCACGCCGCCGGCAATCCCCCGCATAGGGGGCTTGCCGCGACGGGCGCGTCAGCATTCCAACACCTCTGCCGGGTCGGCGCGGCGGCGGGTCAGCATTCCAACACTTCCACCGGATCGCAACGCCCCAGTTCCAAGCGGGCGGCGGTCTCGATCCAGTGCGGCGCCCGGCCCGCCTCGCTCAGCGATGGCAGGCCGCGCCGGCTCCGCTCGCCCTCGATCCACTGCCAGGCGATCCTATCGCAGGCGACCGGGTCGACGGCCAGGAGGATCCGGTCACAGGGCCAGATCCAATCGGGAGCGAAGGCCGGCCCCTGCTCGGCCTGGGCGAGGATGGCGTCGATTACCGTCAGTCGCAGCCGGGCGCGGACCGCTGGCAGGGCGGTCACATGGGCGACGTAGGGGTCACACGTATGGTCATGATAACGGTTCGGATTGTGGATCACGCCGTAGAGGTTCTTCATGCCCGCCGAGACCCCGGCGAGATCGTGGTCCTTGAGCACGCCGACATTGATCAGCACCGTGGCGTAATCGGTGAGGATGCGGCTCACCAAACTGCCGACCGGGCCTGAGGATTCGATCGTGCTGCCGTAGCCGCCGCCGCGGAGGGCGTCGGTGCCGTAGGCCCTCACGGCGTCATCCCCCGTCTGGCGCGGAAATCCGCTGCGTTCCACCTCTCGCGTCGTCCGGTCCCAGATCGTGATCGCTCCCGCGGGAACCCCGGCGGCGCGGAGGCCGGCGACGATGGCGGCGATCAGTTCGGGGCGCGGCGAGAGGTTCCCCGAGGCGAGGGCGTTGATCTTGATGGCCACCCGGTCCTCGGGCGCGGCGAGCCGGGCCCAGGGCTCGGGGCCGAGCAGCGCCTGCATGCCGGCGGCCAGCCGCTCCGAGATCCGTGCCGCCGGCAGGGCGTCGCGGTTCGAGCGGGGGGCCTCACCCGGGGGAATCAGCTCTCCGACCGCCACGACGCGGCCGATGGTCTCGGCGGTCGGGATGGGGGCTCGCCCCGCGGGCTCGCGCGGTGCCTCACCTGCTCCCGCGTCGGTGTCCGCTCCGGCGCTCGCGGCGAGTGTCCCGGCCAGGGCGGCGGCGCCGCAGCAGAGGCCGCCGAGGCCGGCGTGCATGAAGCGACGCCGATCGATCATGGTCTTTCAGTCCTTCATCTCTTTCTCGGAGAAGACGAGTGCCGAGAAGACTTGCAGGCGGGTCTTCTCTCGCCAGGCGTCACGCGGCAACCCGGCTTTTATCGCGAGATGTTCGAGCATCGTCTCGCGGTTCCAGCCTTGCTCGGGCGCCACCTGGGGCAGGAAGACCGCCCGGTGTCCGCTGCGTTCCAGCACGACACCATGGCGCCCGATCTCGATCTCTTCGGGAGCGGCGATGTCGACGAGCGGGGTGAGCACGGAGATCTCGATCTCCAGTTCGTCGATCTCCTCCGCGGTCACCGGCGGGAAGCGCGGATCCCGCAGCGCGGCATTGCGCGCCTGCTCGCGCACAGCGTCGATGAGCGATTCGTTGCCGGTGATGTGTCCAATGCATCCCCGCAAGCGTCCCCGCCGGTGGAGGGTCACGAAGATCCCGCCATGCTGTGCGAGCTTCTCGCGGGAAACCGACGCGGGAAGCGGTCCGGCTGCCGGGAGGTTCTTTCCCGCGACGACCTCGCGAATCGTGCGGCGCGCGAGGCCGAGCAGGAAGCGCTTCTCATGAATGGTCAGTTCGAAGGTCTCTTCTGCAGGCTCTTCCTCGGTTTCTTTCTCTGTCTGCGCGGCCTCTCCCGGCACCTGCACGGCCTGGAGTCGTGGGGGAAACGCCGGACCCTCCCGCAGTGCGCCTCCCGGGAAGAAAGCCACGGCGGCATAGCTGACCGAGCCGTCGAAGTCCTGGATCAGGTCGGCCGAGCGGTAGTACTCGAGCACCCGTCCTTCCGGTCGCCTTTCCCCCCAGAGAGCCTGCAGGCTTGGTGACCGCAGCAACTCGATCAGCACGCCGATGGGATGGAAGCCGCAGACCGAGATGTCGGTCTCCTGCTTGTAGCGCGCGAAGGACTGGGCGTCGAGGCGCAGGATCGGGACCAAGGCGCCTTTATCGAGGCGACGCAGATTGGCGTCGACATCGTCCCGGAAGGGCAGGTATCCGAAGCGGGCTCCGTAGTGGGTGAAGTCCGAACTGATCAGCAGCAGTGTGTGCGCGTCGACAAAGGGGATCAGCGCAGCAGCGAGCGCCGGCCAGTCGTCCGCTGCGAGCTGGGAGACCAGAATGGGCACGATCTGAAAGGGATGATCCAGGACCCGCTGCAGGAAGGGGAGCTGGATCTCCAGACAGTGCTCCTCGGCATGCGCCCTGGGCACCGTCTGGAAGAGCTCCTGCTCGCCGAGCAGGTCGGCGACGCGGCGGTCGAGAGGGACCTTGCCCAGGGGGGTCTCGTAGGCCTCGACATCGAGGATCGACGCGCCGCGGAATCCCAGACGATGGGCGGGACCGAGCAGGATCACGCGCCGGATCTCCTCACCGCCCGGGCCCTGCAGGAGCCGGTAGGCGCAGCCGGCAGCGTCTCCCGACCATTGGTGCCCGGCATGCGGTGCGATGAGGGCGATCGGGGGACGGCGGGCGATCTCGGCCAAGGGGGTCCCGGCCGCCAGGTGATTGTCGATCGCGGCGGTGAGCTCTGTGGAATCCGCCGCATACCAGGCGCCGGCGAGGGCGCTGGGGCGCGTATCGGACATGGTTTCGGCCTCACTGTTGGGGTCCGTCCCGAGCAGGCACCAGGCGAAGGGGATCAGGAAGAGCAGGGCGTGCCGGCGGCTGAGGGTAGGGGCGGATAGACACTGGAAGCGTCGGTTCATGACATCTCTCCCGTCGGGATCTTGCCTGCCCATCGTAGGCAATCCGATCCAGGCGGGCAATGCCTGCCGGGCTGGATCTGTCCGCCGCGCACGTCATGGTTTGGGGGAGGTCCAGAGAGGGCTCGGCGCTCAGGCACGTCCTCGCTCGCGCTGGCGCGCTCGCTGCGGAACGCGCGGCGAGCCCTCTCTGGACCTCCCCCCGGAAGATCTGGTGAGGAAGGCGGCCCAGCGGCCGAGCCGGTGTCAGTGCAGGCAGAGGAAGTCGCGGCCCTCTTGCCGGCCGAGGTCTGCGAGGCGCGCGCGGATCAGCGCCCGCGCGCCGCGGGTGCCGACCGCGACCAGCAGGAGGGTGCCGGTGCCGGCGGATTGCGTCGCCAGGGCCTCCGGGGCGAGCACCGGGCAGCCGAGCCGTCGCCGGCCGATCTTGCGCGGGTCGATGTCGATGAACGCGGAGGGCTCGAGGCGGCGCGCGCGCAAGGCGCGGGCGAGCCGCCGGCCGTCGCGCCCGGCGCCCCAGATGAGGAGACGATGCCTCTGGAGCCGGGGGGCGAGATGCTGGAGCTTGCAGGCGAGAAACGCCGCGGGCCGGTACCGCGGGTCGCGGAAGGTGAGGCGGCCGCCATGATGACGCCATTCATAGAGCGCCGCGGCCACCTTGGCGAAGCGCCAGCCCCTGTTGTGCAGGCGCAGCCAGAGATCGTAGTCCTCGGGCCAGGGGACCTCGCGATACCCGCCGCACGCGTCATAGGCTTCGCGGCGCATCAGCACCGCGGGGTGGGGCAGCGGGCTCTCGATCCAGAGGTCACGAGCGATCTCCTGCGGGGAGAGCGCCGCATTGAGCCATTCGGCGTAGACTCGCAGCCCGGCCCCGAGAGCCTCGGCGGGAAACAGCCGTACCTGCGAGGCGACCGCCCCCAGGCGGGCATCACTCTGCAACAGGGCGAGCGTGCGCGCGAGCCGTTGGGGGTGTGAGCGGTCATCGGCATCTTGGCGTGCCAGGACCGGGGCACGGGCTTCGGCGGCGGCATGGGTCAGCGCGCCCACGATGCCCTGGCGGCGGGCATGACGCAGCAGGCGCACCCGCCGATCCCGCCGGCTCCACGCCGCGGCCAGCTCGGGAGTGGCGTCGGTGGAGCCGTCGTCGACCAGCAGGCATTCCCACTCGGTCAGCGTTTGGGCGCTCAGGCTCGCCAGAGCCTCATCGAGCGTGTCGGCGGCGTTGTGGGCGGGAAGCAGGATGCTGATTTGCGGTCGAGCGGGCAAGACGCTCATCGCACCCGCAGGATCCGCCGCGTGCGCTGCAACGACCCGGCGGCCAGCGTGGCGAAATAGACGCCCGCGGGCATCGCCCGCCCGCGCGCGTTGCGACCATCCCACGATACCGCGGAATAGCCGGCGGCATACTCCCGCTCACCGAGGTCGCGGACCAACCTTCCCGAGATGTCCCGGATCGACAGGTGGGCGCGCATCGTCTCGGGCAGGCGGAAACGCACCAGCGTGCCGTCCCGGAAGGGGTTGGGGACGTTGGGGACGAGGAAGATCCCGCGCGAGGCCTCCCACGCCTCTCCCGGCAGTCCCGCCGGGTCGTAGTGGATGACGGTCATGGCGCCCGGATCGCTGATCCCCAGATAATGGGGATCGCCCGAGGCGGTCTCGATCCACGAGCAGGTCTTCGCCGACCAGCCATGCAGCGCCCGCTCGGCATTGATCATGTCGAGTCCCCAGTACTCGTTGGTCACCGGGTCGTTAGCGAAGAAGAGCGTGTTCGGCGTTTGGTCGGGATACATCTCCCAGATCTGCGGCCACTCGCTGGGCCCGCCATTGTAGGTGCCCCGCAGTCCGTCGGTGACGACCAGGGCCGTCTTCCCCTTGATGTTGGCGTCGGTGTTGAGATCGAGCATCTTGGGGACGTTGCCGGTCGCGCAGATGTTCGCGGGACTGCACGACCCATAGTGGTTCTTCAAGGCAATCGTGATCTCGTGGGTCGCCGAGTGGCTCTTCAACGCCGGAACATTGATCAGGTAGTCGCCGTCGATCAGATAGTCACAGAGCTTGTGGCCGGCGACGGGATAGTATCCGTGTTCGACGGTCAGCCCACTGGCGATTGTTGGTTGCACGCCGTCGAAATCGAAATTCGCCGCCGTATAGCCATGCCCGCCGATGTAGCGGTTGTCGTAGATCGTGACGTTGGTGATGTCGTAGGTGCCGCCGAGCATGAGACGCAATCCCGCCACGATCCCACGCACCGTTTCCCAACGGGTATCGGTGGGGCCGATGCAATTGACCTTGATGGCGATCTTGGTCGTCGTCGTCAGGATCGGGTCGGGGAAGAGGGACTCGAAGGCGGCGGCCGTGTCTCCGATTCCGGTCAGGAGGCGCACACCATGGGCAACGACCTCTTCGATGCGACCCGCATCGAAGACACTCTCGACGTACATCTGCGAGTCATGATAGAGAACGATGCGCCCGGCCAGGGGATTGTCGCGCCCCAGTACTGCCCCGCGGAGCGTTGCGGACTGGGCAGCCCCGGCCGCAGCGCCGTGGCCGCCGGCCATCGAGGCGAGCGCCAGGGAGGAGAGTTTGAGAAACTCGCGGCGGGATGTGGACGGCAGGTGAGACTCGCTTGGATGAGATCGGTGTGTTGCCAAGGCTGCTTCCTCTCGTCTCCAAGGGCTGATCCGGTGGCCGAACCAACGCGGCAGGGGGCCGCACGCCGAGGGGGTTGCGATTTGAACCAATTATACCCCCCGGAGGAACCAGGATGGCAGGGGATTACTCGTGGCGGGCACAACCGGCGTTGCCTTGTATCGGCACTCGTGGAAAGATCCTTGAGGAGGGATTACCTGCAATGGCTGACTTGCGCCAAGAATCGATTCCCTACGGCCTGAAGCTCTTCTTCGCCGATGGCACCGTGATCAACTGGTACCGGGATAGTCGGCGCAAGACGGTCTATGCGGAGAAGAATCCGCAGGGCCACGCCTTTCCCCGCTCGGCGGCCGCAATTGAAGAGCTCGTTGCGATCGTCGAGGGCGGGGGGACGCCTGCCCCGCAGATGATCGACGACCAGGGGCGCCCGATCGGGGGCTTCGATGGGGGGGCGAGCCCCAATCCGGGGGCGGGCGGCTGGGGGGTGGTGCTACCGGATGGTCGGGAACTCTGTGGCGGCGCCACGCACACGACCAACAACCGGATGGAGCTGACCGGCGCGATTCGCCTCCTCGAGGAGACCTCCGGGCCGCTGCACGCGATCGGCGACAGCAACTATGTGATCGCGGGCATCGAGCGCTGGATCCACAGCTGGCGCCGGCGCGGCTGGATGACCGTAGCCAACAAGCCGGTCGAGAATCGCGATCTCTGGGAGCGGCTCTACGAGTTGACTCAGGGGCGAAAGATCGTCTGGGAGCGGGTCTCCGGTCATCGAGGCCACCCACTCAACGAACGCTGCGACGCGCTCTCCATTCAGGGGCGTCGCGCCTACCAGAGGAAACCTGCGCGATCGGCCGACTGAACCTAGATGGGCGGGGGCGGAAGAAAAGGAAATGCGACTCCGGCCGGATCGACCGGAGTCGCACCGTCATGCTTATCGAACACCGGGACGGGATCGGTTCCCGATCGCGCCCCTTCGCCTAGGGCGCCAGCTCTTCACAGAGACGGCCATAGCATCTCGCGAAAACGCTGAAGTCCTCGAGCTCGGTCATGCCCGAACCCTTGTAGTCCGTGCAGGGATCGGTCGTCGAACCGTACGTTCCGGCGAAGAAGCTGAAATCTTCCAGGCTGACAATGCCGTCTGAGTCACCCGACCCAATCAGATCCGGGCTCTTGACCGCATCGTAGGTACGGATCGTAACCGAGTTCGCCACGATCTGAACCGCAGCACCAGCCGCGATCGTGCAGCCACCCGCCGCGATGTTGAACACGGCATTGCCGGCACCGTCGGTGGTCGCCGTCAGCACAGCATCGTTGCACACATGGTGGTTTCCCGGGGTGCCCAAGACGGTCTGAACGAAGGCACCCGGGATCGGATCGTTACTGGCGTTGCGCACGTTGACGGTGAACTCGATGTCCACAACCGGGTCAACCGCACCGGCAGAAATGCTGTAGTCCGGACAGACGAGCACCGCTCCATACGTGTCGCACGGAGTGACCGAGCAATACGTCGCGTCGGGCACCGTGGCGTGTGCCATACCGAACGAGAGCAACAAACCGGTCGCGACCAACAGAACTGCATACCTCATGATGCCATTCCTCCTTTTCGCCCAGGAATCCGGGAGAAGCCACTCCCGCCGTCCTCCCCCGGCGTTACACTTTCGACAGCGGCAGTCGATCCCAGGGATCACTTCTCCCATCACGCATGCCATTTCCCTTTGGTCGCTGCTCTCTCTCTGCACCACTGGGAACCTGTCACCGCGAGGGATCCAGGCAGCTGCCCAACCGCTCCGGTTCAGGGATCTCACATCGACGATTATAGAGAAGGGGCCTACCAGGGGTCAAGGCTCTTTCACCCTCAATCATGTAGGAGTTACAGCTTTCTGACCGCCGGGCGGACGAAATCCTCTGCTGAGTTGTACACCGGATGGGTCGGAAGCCTCCATCTGGAGTGTGGTTGGGAGCAGCCACCGGCAACGAATCCCTATTTCTCGGCGGCGGGTGTGCGACTGCCGGCGAAGCGGCCGAGCTGCCCCGTGTAGCCACTCTTGTGCGCCCGCAAGTAATCGAGTTGCTCCCTGGCTTCCGCTACACGGCCCCCCGTGGCGAGCAGAACACCGAGATTGTAGCGGGCTACGCCCAGCCGTGGCTCGAGGCGTAGTGCCTCGCGGAACGATTCCTCGGCGGGGCTTCGCTTGTTCTGCAGGAAGTAGATGCCGCCGAGATTGACGTGCAGCCGGCTCCATTCCGGGTGCAGCGCCAGACCCCGCTCGTAGGTCTGTTGAGCTTGTAGGTAGAGGCCTTGCATGTGCAGGCAAGATCCCAGGTAGAGATGACCCAGCGGATGCGCGGGATGCGCCGCGAGAGCCTGGCGGTAAAGTTCCTCGGCCTGCTCGTGCTGTCCCTGCATCTGATAGCACATGCCGAGTTCGAGCAGCGCGGCGGCCATGGTCGGCTCCGCTTCGAGCGCCCTGCGCAACAGTGGCACACCGTCGGCGAAGCGGCGGCCGCGGCAGTAGATCGCGCCGATGACCTGCGCGCCGGCGGGGGCCTCCGGCCGGGTCCAGGCCGCGGCCGGCACAGCGGCGAGGTCGAGCAAGGCACCGCCCGCTGCCGACTGGGCCAACATGCCCTCCAGACGCTCGATCGGGACGACACAGCTTGTCCGCGCGCCTCCCTGCTCCAGCGCCTCGATCATCCCGACCACCCGGCCGAGCGAGTCAGCCAGTGGCGCCCCCGTGGGCGCGCCGGGGGCGAGGGCATAGGCGCGTTCCAAGCCGGCCGCCAAGAACTGGCTGAACGTTTGGACGGAGTGCAAACGCGTCTCGCTCGAGGGGGGGAAGAGCACGAAGGCGTACTGGCCCATGGCGAATAGGCGACCGGTTGAGGTCTCCAGGCCGGCAACTCGCTGCTCGGCTTCGAGCACGATCAGGTCGGCCGCCGCATCAGCCGCGAGGTGGCGCTGGATCTCGATCGGGGCCCCGTCGGCGTGACGGGCGAGGATCCGCTCGGCGCCGTGGACGAGCCGATAGCTGGTCACGATGCCGGGAACCCCGGCAACGACGAAGCCAACGCCCTGCGCGGGCGTCTCGCTCTCCGGGCGATAGATCTCCAGGTCGACGACGGCGGCCCCGAGCGCATCCCAATTGGGAGTCTGCGCCCGCGGGGCGGCGTGAACGAGTCCCGCGAAGAGGAAGATTGCCGCCAGGAGGGCGATCCTGCGCGCTGCAGAGGCGCCCGCGGGCGCGTTGGCGCAACTCGTTCGCATTGTGCGGTTTGCCCGCTCCCTTGATCCAACCGGCATTCCCTCTCTCCTTTCCGGCTGCCGCATTCCCAGGGCCGGCAACCCGTGCTAGGATCCCCGCGGTCCCCCGGCGATCACCCGGTTGACCATCGGGGGGTTGCCAGGGATGGCACTTCCCATTATCGGAGGCCCTGCGGGCCATCGCAACATGGGAGAAAGCGCAAAGCGAGGGAGGTCGACAGATGAGCGTCCGCGTTGGCCTGATGGGCTTCGGCCGCATCGGCCGCAATATCTTCCGCATTTCGCGGGGCATGCCCGAGATCGAGATCGTGGCGATCTGCGATGTCGCCGATCCGAGGGGGCTCGAGTACCTGCTGCGCTTTGATACGGTCCATGGCCGCTTCAAGGAGCCCTTCAAGGTCTCCGACGGGTTCATGTACATCGCTGGGCGGCAGATTCGTATGCTCAACGCACGCGAGCCCGGAGATGTGCCTTGGGCGGAGCTCGGGGCTCAGGTCGTTGTCGAGGCGACGGGCAAGTACCGCACGCGGGAATGGCTCCAGAAACACCTCGACGCCGGGGCGCAGAAGGTCGTTCTCACCACGCCGCCCCGCGACCGCATCGACATGGTCGTGGTCACCGGGGTCAATGATGATTTGTTGCGTCCCGAGCATCGGATCATCTCGAACGGGTCGTGTACGTCGAATGCGGTAGCGCCGATCGTCAAGATCCTCCACGAGGGCGTCGGCGTGCGGCAGGCCTTCATGACCACGGTGCATGCCTACACCAACGACCAGCGCCTGGCCGACGTGCCCCACAGCGAGCTGCGCCGGTCGCGCGCCGCGGCGGAGAACATCATTCCCGCCTCGACCTGGTCGCCGATGGCGGTCGAACGCATCGTCCCCGAGATGAACGGGCGGATCAGTGGTCTGGCCATGAACGTTCCGGTGCCCGATGGCAGTGTCGTCGATCTGGTGACCTTGATGGGGAAGGATACCTCGCGCGAGCAGATCAACGACCTCGTCTGGAGTGCCGCCGAGGGGCCCTACCGCGACGTCGTCGAGTATTGCGACCAACCAATCGTCTCGAGCGATGTGGTCGGCAATTCGCATTCAGCGGTCTTTGACTCGCTGGCGACTTTGGTGATCGGCGGCAACATGCTCAAGACGCTGACCTGGTATGACAATGGATGGGGCTATGCCGCCCGGGTTATCGAGCTGATCCGCAAGCTGGCGCAATGGTGGTAGTCGCAGGGGTCTCCCGGGCGCCGACCGCGCCGGGACAGGAATAGAGAGGAGAGTCGAGCATGCGCGTGGCGCTCAACGGATTCGGCCGCATCGGCCGCACTCTGCTGCGGATCCTCAGTGAACGGAAAGACATCGACGTGGTCGCGATCAACGACATCGCGGACAACAAGGGACTGGCCTACCTGTTCAAGTACGACACCGTGATGGGGACCTTCCGCGGGCAGATCGGTCTCGATGGAGACACCTTCAATGTCAATCATCATGCGATCAAGATGACCGCGATTCCGGAACTGGCGCGTCTGCCCTGGAAGGATCTGGGCGTTGATATCGTCGTCGAGGCGACCGGGCGCTTCCGGATGCGCGAGGAAATCGCCGTGCATCTCGAGGCCGGTGCCCGCAAGGTGATCCTGACAGTCCCCGCCAAGGATGAAATCGATGCCACGATCGTGCTCGGCGTCAATGACGATGTGCTCAAGCCCGAGCACCAGATCATCTCGAATGCTTCCTGCACGACGAACTGCCTGGCCCCGGTGGCCAAGGTGCTCGATGAGAGCTTCGGGATCGTCAAGGGGGTCATGACGACCGTGCATGCCTACACCAATGATCAGCGCCTGGCCGACGTGCCCCACAAGGATCTGCGGCGCTCGCGAGCGGCCGCCGAGAACATCATTCCGACGACGACCGGAGCGGCGAAGGCGGTCGGGAAGGTGCTGCCCAATCTCCAGGGCAAGCTCGACGGCATCGCCATGCGCGTGCCGGTGCCGGATGGATCGATCGTCGATCTGGTCACCGAGATGGCCCGGCCGGTGACGGTCGAGGAGGTCAACGCGGCGATTGCCTCTGCCGCGGAAGGGCCGCTGCGCACGATTCTCGAGTGCTGCACCGAGCCGATCGTCTCGAGCGATGTGATCGGCAACCCGCACTCATCGATCTTCGATGCGCTCTCGACGGCCGTTCTGGGCGGGAACTTGCTCAAGACCATTTCCTGGTACGACAACGAGTGGGGGTATTCCTGCCGGGTCGTCGATCTGATGCAGCGGTTGGGCACCTACCTCTAGCGTGGATGAGGACCGTGAATCGGGAATCGGGGGTTGCCGGAGTGCCGGTGTTCATCCTCGCCGGAGGGCGGGGGGAGCGCCTATCCGGAGTGACCGCGGTTCCCAAGGCCCTGCTCGATGTCGGGGGGCGACCTTTCATCACCTACATGTTGGCGGCGCTGGCCGCCGCCGGCCTGCGCCGGGTCTACCTGCTGACCGGGTACCGGGGCGAGCTCTTCCGGGAGTTGGCGAACGCCGGCGGGTCGGCGCGCGGGCGGAGCAGGGCCGCTGACGACCGCGAGCCGGTGGAGCCCTCGGGATATGCCGGGCTCGAGCTGCAGTGCCTTCAGGAGGCGGAGCCGCTCGGCACCGGGGGGGCGCTGCGCCGGGCCCTGCCGTTCGTTGCCGAGCGGGCCCTGGTCCTCAACGGGGATTCCTATTGCGGCCTCGATATCGCCGCGCTTCTGGGCTTCCAGGCCGCCCGCACCGGGGGGCTCTGCCTGGCGGCCGCCCGGGTCGAAGAGGTGGCCGACTTCGGCTGCCTGGCGATCGAGGCGGATGATCGCCTGAGCGGGTTTCGCGAGAAGGGCGAGTCGGGTCCGGGGTGGATCAACGCCGGGATCTACGTCCTACCCCGCGCGTTCTTCGAGGAAGCGCTTCCCGCGGGCCGCGCGAGTCTCGAACATGACATCCTGCCCCGCTGGGTGGCGCAGCGGGAGAGTTGGGCGTATCGTACCCGGGCCTACTTCTGCGACATCGGAACGCCACAGAGACTCGCGCAAGCCCGGGGCGCGCTTCCCGGGCAGGTGGCCGGGAGTGCCGGGGGAGGAGCTTCTTGATGGTCTACCGGGCCAAGGCGCCGCTGCGGATCAGCTTCTGTGGGGGGGGGACCGACGTCTCCCCCTATCCGGAGGAGCGCGGCGGATGTGTGCTCTCGACGACGATCGACAAGTATGCCTGGGCGAGCCTCTACCCGCGCGAGGAGGCACGCATCGAGATCGCCTCGCGCGACTATGGCTTGCGCCGTTCCTATCCGCTTGGCGAGCTCACCTTCGATGGGGAGCTCGACCTCGCCAAGGGGGTGCTCAACCACTTCGCCGGGCCGGCGCAGGGGTTGCCCAGCGGCGCGGAGATCTTCACCCACAGTGATGCGCCCCCGGGCAGTGGATTGGGGTCCTCGTCGACGATGGTGGCGACGCTGGTCGGAGTCACCGCCGAGTGGCTGCGGATCCCGCTGACCCACTACGAAATCGCCGAGACGACTTACAAGATCGAGCGCCTCGACGTGCGTCTCAGCGGCGGGCGACAGGACCAGTACGCGGCCACCTTTGGGGGATTCAATTTCATCGAGTTCCATGCCGACCACACGATCGTCAATCCCCTGCGCGTTCCCCAGGAGACGACCAACGAATTGGAGTATCATCTGCTGCTCGTCTACACCGGTGCCACCCGGACCTCCGCGCACATCGTCGATACGCAGATGGACCGCTATCGCCGGGGCGAGCGCAGTGCAGTCAGCGGACTCGACGAGTTGAAGCACCTGGCGGTAGAGTTGAAGAACCTGCTGCTGCGCGGCCGGCTCGACGACTTCGGCCGCATGCTCCATCAGGCCTGGGAGGCCAAGAAGCAGCTGGCCGATGCGATTACCAACGGAACGATCGATGAGCTCTACGCGGCGGCCCGTGAATGCGGGGCGTTGGGCGGCAAGATCCTCGGTGCGGGCGGCGGCGGACACCTGCTGGTCTACTGTCCGATTGCCAAGAAGATGGACATCGCGGTGGAGATGGAACGGCGGGGTGGCCGGGTGATCCCGTTTGCCTTCGAGGGGCGCGGCCTGCAGACCTGGCGCGTGTAAGTCTGATCGATGAACATCGTCTACATCGGCACGGCATACCCGATGCGGGGGGGCATTGCCCACTTCAACGCGATTCTCGCGCGGGAGCTGGCGCAACGGCACACCGTGCGTTTTCTCTCCTTCACCCGCCAATACCCGGGTCTGCTCTTTCCCGGAAAGACGCAGTACGTGGCCGATGCAGAGGCGGCCGCCTCCGTGCGCATGGAGGCTGAACCGGTGCTCGATTCGATCGCCCCCTGGAGTTGGTGGCGGACGGCGCGGTGGGCGCTGGAGGCCGACCCCGATCTGCTCCTGTTCAAGTACTGGATGCCCTTCTTCGCGCCCGCCTTCGGTACGATTGCCCGTCTGGTGAGGCGGCGGCGGCCGGTGCGCGTCGTTTTCGTCTGCGACAACATCATTCCGCATGAGCGCTCGCCGATCGATCTTCCGCTCACCCGCTATGCGTTGCGGGCGGTCGATGGCTTCGTCGTCATGTCGGCATCGGTGCGCGATGATCTTCTGGCCCTGAGACCGCAAGCGCCCTGGAAGCTGGTGCCCCATCCGATCTACAACATCTTCGGTGAGCGCATCCCCAAGGCCGAGGCGCGCCGCCGGCTGGGACTGGAGCCGGGGCCGCTCTTGCTCTTCTTCGGCTACGTGCGGGCCTACAAGGGACTCGACCTGCTGCTGCGGGCCTTGCCTCGCATCCGCGCCCGTGTGCCCGCCCGGCTGCTGGTGGCAGGTGAGTTCTACGAGGGCGAGGCCCGCTACCGGCGCCTGGCCGGTGAGTTGGGGATCACCGATGCGGTGCACTTCTGTTCCGACTACATCCCCGAGCAGGACGTGGCGGCCTACTTCTCGGCCGCCGATGTCACCGTGCTGCCCTACCGCTCGGCGACCCAGAGTGGAATCGTGCAGGTTGCCTACCAACTCGACACTCCCGTGATCTGCACCGACGTCGGGGGGTTGGCCGAGGTCGTCCCCGATGGGAGCAGCGGGTTTGTCGTACCGCCCGATGATATCGAGGCCCTGGCGGACGCCGTGATCCGGTATTATGCGGAGAATTGGGAGGAGCGCCTGCGCGCCGGGGTGCGGGTCGAGAAGCGCCGCTACGGATGGGATCCCCTGGTGAGGGCGATCGAGGAGCTGGCCGGAGCGGTTTCCTCCGGCGGGGCATCCGGCCGACCGGGACAGAGCGGGGGGTCGGGGAGTAGGATCCCGAGGGCCGGGGCCGCGGAGACGGCTCGCACAGAGGAGCGCCGATGAAGGCGGACATCGAACGCGGAATCCGCGAGAGCATTCGCGTCAAGGAGAAGCTGATCGAGCAGCTCGATGTGCTCGATACGATGGGCAAGATCCTCTACGACTGCATTCGCGGTGGCGGCAAGGCGGTTTTCTTCGGCAACGGCGGCTCGGCGGCCGATGCGCAACACCTTGCCGCGGAGCTGGCCGGCCGTTTCTATCTAGACCGGCCGGCCTTGCCGGCGATCTCGCTGTCGACGAATACGAGCACGCTGACGGCGGTCGGCAACGACTATGGATTCGACCACATCTTCGCCCGCCAACTCCCCGGGGTGGGGCAGCGGGGCGACGTGGTCGTGGCCATCTCGACGAGCGGGAACTCGCGCAATGTGCTCGAAGCCGTCCGCCTGGCGCGACGGCTCGGGATGATCATCTTCGGCTGGACCGGTCGCGACGGCGGCGAACTCGCCCGGCTGGCCGATTACGCTCTGCAGGTCGACTCGGATCAATCGCCCCGCATTCAGGAGGCCCACATTCTCGCGGGCCACCTCCTCTGCGAGCTCGTCGAGCAGCGCCTCTTCGGTTAGCCCGATGGTCACGCGGGGGCGAGGGAGAAGGGTGAGGTAACGCGATCAGCGATTTTCCCCGACGCAGCGCTGACCGCGATGCCCCATGCGCATCGGCCGGCGCCCCCTGCCGCCATCCTTGCTGGTCAGCCGGCCCCGATCTTCAACGCAGTTGTCCTTGCCAAGACGGGCTTGCGCATCGCAGCGTTGCTGCGGTAGACCTCCTGGAGGCGTCTGGAGGAACCCGAGGATTCCCCGGCCGTGACCGCGGTGACCGCCGTGGCGCCCGTGGCGGCCGACCGCGACCCCTCGCTAGGTAATCGAGGCCACACCCGGAAGGAGCCGGATCATGCCACTCGACGATGTCGTCATCTCACGCGCGATCATCGAACGCTTCACCCAGAAACTCCTCGACCACCTCGAGTGCGACGTGGCGATCGTCGGCGGAGGCCCAGCGGGACTAACCGCCGGATACTATCTCGCCAAACACAACCACAAGGTCGTCCTGCTCGAGCGCAAGCTCTCGATCGGCGGGGGGATGTGGGGCGGCGGGATCATGTTCAACGAGATCGTCGTCCAGGAGGAGGGACGCGCGATCCTCGAGGAACTCGGGGTTGCGACGCTGCGCTTCCGTGACGACTACTACACGGCCGACGCGATCGAGGCGGTCTCGACGATCTGCTCGCAGGCGGTCAAGGCGGGCACCCGCATCTTCAATCTGATCGATGTCGAGGATGTGATGTTGACCGAGAAGCAGGTCACCGGGTTGGTGATCAACTGGAGCTCGGTGACGCTTGCCGGCCTGCATGTCGACCCGGTGACGATGCGTGCGCGATTCGTCGTCGATGCGACCGGTCATGTCGCCGAGGTGGCGCAGATCATCGCGCGCAAGAGCGGGGCGCGTCTAGACACGTCGAGCGGCGGGGTGGTCGGCGAGCGGCCGATGCATGCCGAGATCGGCGAGCGGATGATTCTTGAGAACACCCGTGAGTTCTTCCCCGGGGTCTACGCGGCCGGCATGTGCGCCAATGCCGTCTTCGGCGCGCCGCGCATGGGCCCGATCTTCGGCGGCATGTTGATGAGCGGGCGCCGCGTGGCCGAGTTGATCGCCGCGCGGCTGTAGGGACGAGCACCGCTGCTGGCGGGCTACGGTGACGAATGGCTCGCTTCGTACCGCCGCGCGTGGTAGCGGCGCTGGCCGCTACTTCCGGGCCACCGCGACGAGCCGCCCGGTTCACGCCGCGGCGAGCAGATGCTACTTCCGCGCCACGGCGACAAGCCGCTTGGCCTGGTGGTCGTAAGGATCGCCGGCCAGTGTGCCGTAGGTCGTCACCTCGTGAAATCCGCACTCTCGCAGCAGGCCGCTCAGCTCGACGGCCGAGTAGAGGCGTAGCCGCAGCGGGAAGTCGCGCACCTTGCCGTCGCGCACCAGGATCCAGTGTATCTCGACCCCGCTCCAGTCGGGGAGGATCTTGCGCTCTTCGAGAAACAGCGTGCCGTTTTCCTCGCGGCTCCAGTCGCGTTCCCGGAAGAGGCGCGCGAGCACCTCTTTGCCCATCGTCTCGATGACCAGTCCACCGCCCTTGCGCAACGAGGCGTAGAGATTCTCGATCACCCGCCGGTCGTCTTGCGGGTCGTCGAAGAAACCGAATGAGGTGTAGAGACTGATCGCGGCATCGAAGCGGTCGTCGGCACGGTAGCGGCGCATGTCCTCCTTGACGAATTCGATCTCGAGATCCTCGGCCTGCGCCAGCCGGCGGGCCTGCTCGAGGTAGCGGCGCGTCCGATCGATGCCGGTTACCGCGAAGCCCTGGCGGGCCAAGGCCAGGCTGTGTCGCCCCGGCCCGCAGCAGAGATCGAGGATGCGGCCTCCGGCGGAGAGATCAAGCAACTCGCAGACCTGCTCGGCCTCGAGCGGGGCATTCGCCAAGCGCTGCTCGTGGAACATGAAGGGGGCCGTCTCGGCCCAGAACTCTTCGTCTTCGAACCAGTCTTCTTTCGCGGCCATCGGCCACCTCCTCCCGGGGCAGGGCCTTGTCCCGGCGAATGCCCTGGCGGCCTCCTGCTTTCTCCGAGGGCCTGGCCCCGGCAGCCGGACCCGGCGGCCGCCATCCATCCATCCCCCCCGGGGGGGACGGAGCCGTTCTTGCTGGGACCTTCGCCTGCCCGGGGAGGGGATTTCAATCAAGTCCTTCCTCAGCGGGGGGATCGCGGGTGGGGCGGCGGAGGGATGGACAACGGTTTGCCGATTCCGGTAAGCTTTATGGTTTCCCCTACCGACTTGGAAAGTGGGAGTCCCCGTTTCCGGATCCGGCAACGGGTGATGTCAGCCGCGCAAGCGGGCTTGTTGGGGCGGAGTTGCGGCGGAGGATGTATGTCGGCGTCGGTGGTCGTCTCGCTCGGTGGGAATGCCTTGGTTCCCAGCAACAACGGCGGGCACATCGAACAGCAATTCGAGGTCACCGCAGCCTCCATGCGACAGGTCGTCGCGTTGCTGAAAGCCGACGAACGCGTCGTTCTGACCCACGGCAATGGCCCGATCGTCGGCAATATCCTGATTCGTAACGAGGCAGCCGCCGAGACGATCCCGCCGACACCCCTCTACATCTGCGGCGCTGATTCCCAAGGCGGCATCGGCTACATGGTCCAGCAGGTGCTGCGCAATCTGCTCTCCGAGGCGGGACTCGATCTCGAGGTGGCGACCATTGTGACCCAGGTCGTCGTCCGCCAAGACGATCCCGGATTCGAGCAGCCGTCGAAGCCGATCGGGCCCTTCTACTCGGCCGAGGAGGCCGAGACGCTGATTCGCGAACGCAACTGGCGGATGATCGAGGATAGTGGCCGCGGCTGGCGGCGGGTGGTTCCTTCGCCCGAGCCGCAGCGGATCGTGGAGATCAAGACGATCCGGACGCTGATCGAGGCGGGCGAGATCGTGATCGCCGCGGGCGGTGGGGGCGTGCCGGTCGTCGAGATCGCTCCGGGCGTCTACCGCGGTGTCGAGGCGGTGATCGACAAGGATCTCGCCTCGGTCGTTCTCGCGCGAGAGGTCGGCGCCCGGCGTCTGGTCATCGTTACCTCGGTCGACCGGGTGGCGATCCACTTCCATACGCCGCAGCAGCAGGACCTCGATGAGCTCTCGCTCGCCGATGCGCGTCGCTACTACGACGAGGGCCACTTCCCTCCCGGGAGCATGGGCCCGAAGATCCTGAGCGCCATTCGTTTTCTCGAGCAGGGGGGAGAGGAAGTGCTGATCACCTCACCCGAGCGTCTCGGCGAGGCCTTCGCCGGCCGCGCGGGAACGCGAATCGTGTCCTAAGTCCTCTTCTCGCCGACTGCCAGACTGCCCGTCTGCCCGTCTGCCCGTCTGTCCGACTGCCCAGCCCCGATCGAACCGGCATGCTCCGCGTGCGCATTCCTTCCCAACTGGCCCCGCGTTTGCTTCTCGGCCTGCGTTCGCGTCCGCCGCGTCGCGCCGTCGCTGAGGGCCTCCCTCCGGCGGCGACGATCGGGCGGGCATTGCATGCAGGTCTGTTTACTAGGGGAGGAATCATGGGAAGAACGCTAGTGCTGGTGATTGCGTGCCTCTTGGCGGCGCCGGCGGCCGCAGAGGCGGCCCTCTGCCTCAACGAGATCATGGCCGATCCGGCGACCGACTGGGATGGGGATGGAGTGTACGACTACCGGGAGGATGAGTGGGTCGAGCTCTACAACTCCGGCCCGGGACACATCAACCTGGGGGAATACGCGCTTTCGGATGACGGCGGGCTGTGGACCTACGGCTTCGAGGATGGCGATGCCTTGCGTGTCGGCGAGGCGCTGGCGATCTACGGCAGTCAGTCACTGATGTGGCAGTCGGAGAACTCGCATCCGCGGTATGGGTTCCAGATGTCCAATGACGGCGATGCCGTGGTGCTGTGGCAAATCGCCGGCGGCGATACGGTGCTCGTCGATGTTCACACCTTCAACACCTACGAGGCCGACGACGATCGCTCGACAGGTCGCAATCCCGACGGGATCGGCATGTGGGAAATCTACGACGGCCTGAATCCCTACGGTGGCACGCAGCCGCCCTTCGGCAACGATCTCGCGCCCACGCCGGGGCTGCCCAACTCGGGCGATCCCCCGCCGGTGCCGATCGACGAGGACTCCTGGGGTGGGGTGAAGGGAGTATTCCGGTAGAGACCGCCTGCCGGAGGTATGCCGACAGCTACGCTGCGCACAATGGCCGGCCAACGAGCAGCCAGCGGGCAGCCCAACGAGCGGCCAACGAGCAACCGGCGCGCAGCCGCCGAACAAGCGACCGGCCCGGGCTAAGCACCCGGGCCGGTCGCAGCTTGCGGAAGGGGGACTCAGAGCTCCACGGGCGCACGTCTCGGGACCCTGGCTCTGGGGAGGAGAGGTGCACGGACCTTCTCCCGCGGTCTGGGGCGACCCTCTGGCCGACGTTTCCTTGCCGGTCGATGCGGTCGGGCTATTCGCGATAGAACTCCTTGATCGCCCCCCACGTGTTCGCGTCTGCAGGGTTCGGAATATCGATACACTCGTGCCAGATCGTTCCCGTGATGAGCACATTCTGGCCCTGGATATCGATGGAGACCCACTCGGGGTTGTAGTCCCAAATCTCGAAGTTGTACGTGAGGTCGGTCGGCTCGGTGATTTCCCCCTCAAAGAGGATCTCCCGACCGATGTAGAGAGCCTCGTCAGTAGGCGGTATGGGGGGTACGCGAGGCTCCCCGGGCGGATTACCCTGCTCGGACCAGTCCGGCGTTGACCAGTTGATAACGAACCACAGCCACGAGCCGGTCATGGTGGGTTCAACATGAACAACGATCTCGATGACTTTGGCGCGCTCCCAATCAAACGGATGATCATAGAACCAGATGTTCCACCACCCGCTCGGATAGAGATACCACGTGCCGTCCTCCCAGCCGCTGCCCCCTCCCTCTACGACATAACCGTCCGGGCCAAGCTCCGCATAGAAAGTATCCTCGATCGGTTCTGCAAACACCGGGGTGCTAACGAGGGCCAGCATGGCTGCCAGCGTCGCCACATAGGTGAGTCTCATCTGCGGCCTCCTTTTCCACTTGTCCTCATGCCAGGGATTACCCGAGAGACACTCTGGATCCTGTTCCGACGCCAGCAGACGGGAGATCATCTTCGGCATCGGCCATGACGGATGGGCTGATGGGATGTCTGGCGCACATGCGGCGTGAGGTGGCAGGAACCAGTGAAGCGAAAGCACCGCCGCTGCGCACGCCACCACATCAAACCGTTGGCGTAACATCGGCCAATTCTGATGTTTTACATCAGCTGAGATTATAGTTCTTCGCTCCGGAGAACTCAAGCGGAAGCTGCTGGATGGTCTGTTTCTCGGCACCGTTCAGGCTGGGAGAACCACCCGTTGGGACCTGCCGGAGCAGCCGAGCCAACGCAGCCCAGAGAGGCCCCCGTCACAGGGGTTGGGGATAATGCAAATGATAGCAGTCGGTTAGGCCACATCTCCTAGTTCCCGGTACTGGGAGGGTCTTGAGCGACACTGTGGTGCTGCGGCAAGTTGCCCGCGGCGATACGGTGCTCGTCGATGTCCACGCCTTCAACATCTACGAAGCCGACGACGATCGCTCGACAGGTCGCAATCCCGACGGGATCGGCATGTGGGAGATCTACGACGACCTGAATCCCTACGGCGGCACGCAACCGCCCTTCGGCAACGATCTCGCGCCCACGCCGGGGCTGCCCAACTCGGGCGATCCCCC
>JAGMBO010000030.1 GCA_023129715.1 Candidatus Eiseniibacteriota bacterium
CAAGTCAACGTTACAGGCCACTAGGATGGCCTAGGAGTCTGTTGGGCATAGCCGGGGTCCGCGCGTTGGTTTCTGAGAGCGGGTCGCTGGGGTTGCGGACCACACCTGGGCGTGGGATTGTGGTCCACTGGGTCCGTGGAGATGCACAAGTCCTGCCGCCCATGGAATCCGCGGCAGTCGCTGCTGCCTCGGCCGCTGCCGGATTGACTTCCAGAAGGCGATCAGCTGGAGCCGCGGTGACTCGAGTTTCACCACGACCGTCTCGGCTTTCTTCTCCGCCTCCTCTCCAGGTTACCGCAATCGACCGTAGAGGCGGCGGTGCTCGGCGATATAGCTGCGGCAGCCGGCATTCAACTGCGCTACAGAGAAGTCCCGCCAACGCGCGTTCATCGCGTTCGCGCGAGCGCGGGCAACGTTGCTCTCGTTGATCCAGCTCTCGATGTAAGTGACCGGCTCGTACTCACTCAACGGCTTGGTGTAGACCCAGCCGTCGCAGAACTCGGCGAGAGTGAACGGCTCGTGGCCGTGCTTGTATACTGCGTTCTTGATCGGGAGATCCGCCAACGGCGAGCCTGCAACATCGAATCCTACTTCGAACGGCCCACCATCACGCGTGAGCATGAACGCATCCAGTCGGCCATCAGCAGGATGCACGTATTCCGCGTTGTAACCGCTGGCGGTATTCCATGGGGCGTGAAGATAGACCGTAACTGCTCTCTCGCCTAACACGTCTCGCAGAGCGTTGCCGAAACGGAGCCGGCCATACTCCGTGAATGCACCGTCGACTACGCGTGGCTGACGGAAGCCGGTAAATGCATGATGGATGCCGCAGTGAGCAAGCACCTTCTCCCCCTGCTCCACCGCGGCCAGAACGACGACAGCCCAGTCGGCCTCGGTCTGGTCGCCTGCGACCAGTGCCCACACCTCGGGATCATTCCAGTCGGCCTCGGATTTGAAGTGGCTGTAGTCCAGGGCGTTGTTCACGCCGAGAATCCTGAAGGGAACGGTGCCAGCGGGCCGATCCCTGTTCACCCTCCATGCCGCCTTAAACACGTCTAGGTACTCGCGATAGCCCCAGGGCAGGAACTGCCGGAAGAGAATCTCGCGCCCCAGCTCCTCGTTCCATTCCAGCGACACGACCAGTGAGTCAGCCAGGGCCTGATCCGCACGCCGCGCGAACTCCGTTGCGAGGGTGTTCACTCCCTCTGCGTGAAGGAGGGGAATCAGCTCCTGGACGAACAGCTCATCATGTCGGAACCGATGCTGTTCTCCCAGCAGCACCACATCGTGGTCCGCGAAAAGGCCGAGCACATAGTCACTCGGTGGCCGGCCGTGCTCGGCGAACCAAGCGTCCAGTTCTGTCTGCAGATCAGTGGATATCGGCGGTGGATTCACAAAGTCATCGGCGCTGCAGCTTGCAAACACAAACAGTGCCGCCAGGAGAAACAGCCGGCCAACGGTCGGCCGTCGCACCAGCCATCCTTGACGGTGGGAAACCGGCCGGAAACGCCGTCTCTGATCCGATGATGTTCTTCGTGGTGCTTCCACCGGAGGTTCGACATGCGTAGGGTAGCTCCCTGCCTCAGAGCAGCGCGAGAGGAGCAGGGCCTTGTCAATCGCCTTATCGTCACACGATGCTGCCAATCTCATTGTCGGCATTTGATCACCCTCGAATCAGTGATTGTCTTCTGGCCGACTTGCTCTTCTCCTGCGGGCGCCCAAGACGACCGCCAGGTGCATGACCTTGTCAGACCACGGCTGCATCCGCCTCACTTCCTATGTCCAATCAGCTCGTGGTATCTCTCCCGGGGTTCTCCAGTCCATCCATTGACACCGTGCTTGGGCAGCCACCACGCGTGGAGGAACAGGACTACCACTAGCAGGAGTGCCAAAAGCCCAAAGGCCCATACGCGACCAAGGGTCGCCGAAACCGTCAATACGGCCCCGAGAATGATCGCGATCTTGAGAAGCCGTCGCCACTTCGGCTTGTGTTCCTCGAAATGGCCAAGGAGGATGCTACCCACTCCCGCTATCGTCATCACGACGGCGACCTCGAACCACAACGAATCGGTTTGCCACATCGCAGTTCCTCCTGAGCATCCTCCGATGACTCCATCGTGGTCAGGCGCATAGATGCTCCACAAGGTGGATACCGGAGCTCGGCAGTCTTGGCCAGTACGTGCTGCTTAGCCAAAACCGACCAGCGCCGCGGGCAGTGCGAAAACCACCGACTGCAAGACGACGGTCCTGGCGCGGCCCTGGCGTTGCATGGCCACCACGTGGGGACACACCCCTGCCCGCTAGCTACCCGTGGCCACGTGGGGACCACTAGCCCGGACTACTCATGAAGCCGTTGTGGGTCGCCCGCTCGACGACCGCTTAGTCGATAAGGACCACGTGGTTGACATTGGAACTCGACAACAGCACATGACTGTGAGAGTCGTAGCCGTTGGCCACGATCGGCACTTCTTCCTCCCAGAAGAGGCTGACGCTGCCCATGCCCGCGGCGGTCTCACTGAGCTCGGCTTCGGTGAAGGTGTACGTGCCTGTATTGGGCACGGTGACGCTCAGCCCTGTGCCACCCGTCCCGATGACTATGATGCGGACCGTTGATCCGGTGCTGGCTCCATTCCATTCCAGAGTGAACCCGTTCAGCGAAACATCCTGCATCATCTCCAGGTTGGTTACGTAGGGCTCGATGTCCATGATCTCAATCGGGATATCCATCGACGGTACCGCGGTATTACCAACCACCTCCAAATCGTAGGTGCTACCGATGGTCAGGTACTGGAAGTTGACATAATCGACATAAGAATAGGAGTCATCGCCGTCCCACTCCAGCTCCCAAGCCCCGAAGGTTACCGTTCCCGCCTGCAGGGGGGTGACAGGGTCTTCGTCCACGACCGCATCGAAACGGGCGGAAAGCAAGTCACTCCTAGCGATCGCCCCACCGTAATTGCTAAAGATCAAGTACACATCCAGAATGGCGTAGATACCTTCAGTAACGATGGGAGTGGGAACCGCCGCGACGAAATCCGAGAGATGATATACTCCGGCTTCCACGAAGTTCTCGTTTTCAAAGACACTGCTGTCGAGTTCTTCCCAGCCACTGCCCGCGTTGGTGAAAATGACGATATCCTCTTCGACGGCATCACCAAGGGCTGTTTCCGAATAGTTGAAACGCAGCGTCGCCCATTCGGCGAAGACTGTTCCGCTGGGCTCGATGCCGTAGACAGGAGACAGCAAGGTATAGCCCGCCGGGCCGGATGGGGGTGACGTATTGATCTCGGCCTCAAAGAGGATGCTTTCGGTCAGGGCGCCTGCGGGAATCGCAAGGTGGCCATCATCGGCGAGCATGACCGAACCGCCCGCGGGGCCGATCAATCCGGACTGAGCACTCAAATAGATCAGCTTGATGTCGCTCGTAGTAGCGACGAGGTAACTATTGGGATCATAGCCCGGAGCGTCGTCCAGCGTGATCCGTTCGTAATGACTCAGAGTCAGGACACCGGCACCTGGATTGACGCTCGCCAGATCGTCTGCTGTGAACGTGACGCTGCCATTGTTGAGCACGCGTTTGGACACCAACAGCTCGTTGCTGATCGAGAGAACCACAGTGACGCTGTCGGATGAAACATCATTCCATTCCACGGTGAATCCCTCAACGGACACGGCATCGCCAGCATTGATATTTGTAATGACAGGCTCGTGATCCACCATGGTTATTGATCTCTCCAGAGCCGGCACTTCGGCGCTGGCAACAACATGAAAAGTGTACGTTCCACCCAGGTTCAGGAAATCGCTACTTCCAGTGTTCTCGTCGACGTAGGCGAGGATCATTTCGTCAAAGGACATACCGTAGTTGTTGCAATACACCGAATCCGGGTGCAGCGGATCCACTGGGCTGCAGGGACTGACCACCCCGTCGAAGCGAGCAACGATCATGTCGATGTGAGTGTTGTCAACCCCCTGGCCGGCGTAACCTACCAGGCGAACGACTTCGAAGAGGCCGAACACGCCCTGGGCGGTTTCACCCGCCGGCGTTGTCACGGCGAAATCCGACAGATGCGTGATTTGGGCTGTCGCGATGTTGTTGACTTCGTCAACGGTAGTAGACAGTGCAGTCCAGCCGCTGCCAGTGTCCGCGTAGATGATGATGGAACTCTCCGCCACACCATTCAGGTCCGCTTCGCTGTAATGCAGAGTCAGCTGCACGGGCTCAGCGAAAGTCGTACCGGACGGGCCGATGGAATACACAGCCGAACCGAGGGCACGGACCGAGACCATATCCGCATGATTGGAGCCGGCGTCGGCCATCGTGAAGGTGACCTCGCCGGCCAACGCGTCCGAGGGAATCGTCAAGGATGCTTCGCCTGAGATCTCAATGCTGCCACCTGAAGATCCGATGGTTTCGCTAACGCCGTCGGTTGGGGGTGTTGTGGGGCCGTCGTCGCTTCCGCAGCCTGCGAAGAACACCAGTCCCAACACGGCGAACACCCCCAAGCGGACGAACTTCCGGAATTCCATGGCCTTCTCCTTTGAAGCGAGGGGATCGCCGCTTGGGCGTGCCCCAGACAGAAAACTCAAGTCACGACGAATTGCGGAAGATCCTATCACGAGACAGTCGCAACCTGCAACAAATTGGACACTGGGGATCCTGATGTTCTCGCCGGAATTGCAGTACCAGATTGACCGAAAGTGCTTGACGGGATGTAGCTGACCCGTCTCCGGGGAAATCAGGCGGCGGGCATTCGACGAGAGCGGCACGTGCTCGGCAGATAGTAAATCATGGCTTTGGGACGAGCCGCCCTCTTTCGCTCCGATGGGCTTGACCCGCGGCTGGTACCGGCCCGGCACGTGCCGGAACCAGCCGTTGGGTCCAAGCGCTTGGATTCAAGCGGTTGTTGTCTGACCCCGTGGTAGACAGCCCAAATGCTTTACCATGATGAGACACGGGTTCCCTTCCCCCCACAGGTTGGTCTCCTCGAGGGGACGGAAACCCATCGCTTCATAGAACCCGCGGGTCCCAGCGTACGCCTCGCTCTCGCGGGACTGACCCAGCGTCTTGACCTGGAGATACTCAATGGAGCGTTCATGAAGCACGTCTACGGCATGAGCCACGAGAGAGCGCCCCATGCCCCGGCGGTGGAACTCCTCCAAGACGCCCATGACATGGATCTCGGCCGAGTACTGATTGTGCTGATTCAAGGCCATGAAGCCCACGATGTGACCACCCGTTTCAACCACATAGGTTTCCATGGCCTCGAGATCCCGACGGTACTGCTGGATCGACTCCTCGATTCCGAACCAGCCGGGAAGTGAGCGCATCACCGTCTCGCACTCCGCGGCTTCATCGGGAAGCATCGTCCGAATCAAGAATGGCTCAACCCCTTGGGAACTCAGCACCGAGTGACCTCTCTCAGATAGCGTCCCGGGTCAGCCCGCGGATGACCGCATCGCCTGCACCCGACTGTTGTGGGCGCCTCGCGGCGCTACTTCCTGCCCACAGCAATGAGATGGGCGCTTACTCCCAACAAACTCGCCTCTGTCTCCGTGGCGCGAGCAATGTGCAGCAGACGATTCCTGCGTTCCTCGTCATTCCACCAGTCATCGAAATCCCGCAGGAGCCAACAGGGTCCTTCCACGCCGTAGACGCCAATCAGGTTGAACCCAGCCCCTGCCACTTCGCTGCGCAACTCGTCGGGATGATGGAAGAAGGCATCCATGAAGTACTCTGGCTTAGCGGTTGGATTCCTGTGTTGTCCACTCTTCAGATCTTGATATACGATCTCGGCGAATTGCGAATCCTTCAACAATCCTCCGCGGAGACCATCGAACGTGGAGGCGAACCGTGATATCCCCACCGCTAGAAGAATCCCGCCTGGCTTGATTACACGATAGGCTTCTTGTAACGCCTTGAGGCGATCCTTCTTGTCTGTGAGATGGTACAGGGGGCCGAAAAGCAGAACAGTGTCTCCTGTTTCCGCATCCCATGATAGCGAACAGGCGTCGCCGACACTTGCACTGGCAAGTTGAGCCTCCGGTTGAGACGCAGATGCTTCTCTCGCCAACTGAACATGCAGAGGGCTGATGTCAATCAGGTGAACCTCGTAGCCCTGCCTCGCAAGCCAGCAGGCATGACCGCCAGGTCCACCTCCGATATCGAGAACCGTAGCTGGTGCCGGAGGGAGAAAGCGCTTGAGAAGCTCACGAGAACGTTCGCGGTCAAGCCTGCCTGCACCCGTATTCAATCGGTCGGCCTCATATCCGGAGGCGTAGTGTTCAGAAACCTCTGCGGGCCTGGGAGAATGTGAATCCCTGTTTCTTGCCATCTCCTCTTTCCGTACAACGTCAAAGCTCAACGGCGCGGCTCGTCCGCGCCCGCCGCCGCGCCTTGTTCGGCCTCGTTCAATAGGAGGTCCGCATAGGCGCAAGGCACCAAGTCAGACTCGTTGACGCCCAACTTCTCCATGAGATCGGATACAATGAGTCGCCCTTCCTCTGGGTCTTGGCTGGGACTGAGAAGCACCTCCAACTCCATGAAAGACCCCAATTCATCAACCTCATCTAGGTGGATCCTGGTCTGCCCTACCACATAGACCTCTCTCCTTTTCTTCACCGTAATAGTTTCGCCCAAAGCAGCCGCCAGCAATTGCCGCAGCTCCAGCGGCTTGGAGGTCTCGTGGATCTGGTAAGTTGACTGCTTGGAACCACTCGTGTCGGGACGCTCATAGTGTATGAGCTCACCGAAACCATCCGTGAGGATTCGCAGTTTGAGCCTTCCCGTATGGGTGCGGAAGAAGACGTCCTCTTGATTAAGGGCCTGGCACGGCTCCGTGGCGAGCTGCATAGCTGCACGTCTCAGCCGGTTCAGATCACGGACTTTCGCCTTAATCTCAATGTTGGATGGCACTCTCTATTCCCTATTGGCCGAACTACTGTTTCTCTAGACATCATTGTTCCACGGCCCCGCCCTCCCTACCAGCAGGGCCTTCACGCACAGCACGGACGGTGGATTCCCCATCGCCGGGGACACAGGAGTTGCCACAGGTCACCTCGGTTGCGAGTGCCGGCGCCAGTGCGAACCCGGGCGGGTGTTGGAACCCGGCGGGCCGGTAGCGACGATGTCTGGATCTGCCGGGCGATACCCCGCCATGCAAAGGGAGCCGCCCGGTCGGCGGCTCCCCGAAAGCTCGTCAGAGTTCCGGCGCGGGAGCCTCAGCGCCCATCGCCGGCCGAGGCTACTCCCCTTCCCCTGCCTTCTTGGGATTCGGGTGGGCGACCACCGCCATCGCCTCCTCGAACTTGAACTCCTTGAACGTCGGGCTCTCATCGTTGTGGCAGCTCAGGCAGAGCTCCTCGGCGGGCGCGATCATCCCGAGGGTCATCGCCTTCTCGACATCCTTCATGTGCGCGATCTTCCAGTCGGCAGCCGGACCGTGACATGACTCGCAGCTGACCCCCTCGATCTTGTCGTACTTCTTGCCGAACAACTCGGCCTTGGCATCCCATGCGGTTACGTGGCACTTCAGGCACTGGGCGGCCTCTTCGGGAGCCACCTCGATGCCCAGCTCCTTGGCAATCTTCTTCGACTCATCGGTCAGTAAGCTCTGGTAGGCGTGCGCGTGGGGGCTCGCCAGCCACTTGCCGTACTGATCCCCCTTCGCCTCGCTCTTGTGGCAGGCCTTGCAGGAGAGCGCGCCGATGAAGCCATGCTCCTGCTCCTCGGCCTTCTTCGCCTCCTCCCCATTGGCCTGGACAACCCAGACGAGGGCCACCACCAGAAGGAGCGCTGCGCCGAGCCAAGCGATCTTTCTCATCCCGAACCTCCCAGTTCTATCCCCGACCTTGCCACCCGCGAGCGGCATCGGCGGACCGTAGCCAGCCGAGCCCACCCCACGGGAGAATCACCGCTACCGGATGCTCGAACCGGCCGCTGCCAAATGCCCGAACCGGCCGCCGCTCGAACTCACGGGCCGTGAGTCTACACCCGCCTTTCTATCTTGAAAACCTCTTCCGGACCGCAGTTCCAAGCCCGGCGGCAGGCCGGGAGCGAATCGGTCGCCGGGCAGCGTGCCGACGAAATCATAAACCGATAAACGACAACGAACTAGGAGGTCGTCTGTCGGGACACCGCCACACGCGAGGGCCACCAGGGGCGCTATGGTGAACCCAACGGAGAACTAACGGAGCACCACGAACCGATCCGCGGCCCGTACCCCACTCTCCGTCTCCAGCCGCACGTAGTAGACCCCGGACGATATCCGCGAGCCGCCCATGACCGGCCCCGTCGGGATCCGCCATGGAATGGCATGCTCACCAGCTCCCACCTGGCCGTCGAGCAGCGAGACGAGCAGGCGGCCGGCCGCATCGTGCACGGATACCCGCACGCGTTCTCGCTCCGGCAGGGCAAAGCGAATCGTCGCCTTCCCCACACAGGGATTGGGTCCACAGGAGCGCAGGATCGCGGTGGCCAGTTGCCCCGCCTCCGGGTCCCCGATACTCGCCGGATCTGATTCGATCACGACCGAGTCCTGCCCCACGCCGCCGATGTCGTCCTCGTAGCTGCCGTAGGAGCCTGAGTAGCCGGAAACTCGCCCGGTGGCATGGACCGAGAAAACGGCTGTCCCGGGATCACCGCTTGCGACCACCTGCCACGAGACATTTCCACTCGTCGCGGAGGTCGTCAGCCCGGCGATCGATTGCGATGAATCTTCGCCCACGGCAAAGGAAAGCCCCGCCGGCAGGCGCAGTGTTGCCAGGGGGTTCGTGGAGGGGTACTGCCCCTCGAAGGGATGTGCGCCGGGATAGGTCACCTCCGCTGAGACGGTGAACTCGGCATCCAACTCCACACTCTCGGGAGCGGTGATGACGAACTCCCAGGGCTGCGAGGTCATGCCCCAACGGCTCGAGTATTCCCAGAGATCGTCGACCAGATACGCCTGACCGAAGTTGATGTCCGGCCCCATCGTGGTCGAGGGGTCATGGACAATGAACACATCAAGCGGACCGCTGTAGCCTTTGACGACACGATAGTGACCGCTCGTGTGCGACGCACCGTACCAGGTCAAGATGAGTATCGGGACATCGCTGGAAACGAGTTCCTTCAGATCCGAGTAGCGCGTGTCGTAGTGGGCCCCTTCGGACCAGCGGCACTCCATCGTCGCGTACCCGTAGGGGCGCTGCGCGTAGCCGTGTTCTTCGGGATTCTGAACTGCGGCCGAGATGACACTGAAGTGCCCAGCGCGGCGTAGATCATCGAGGTAGGTGCCGTGCGGAGTAGTGCAGTTGGCCGCACGCTTGATCATCCCCTGGTTGATGAATTCCCCCCAGTAGTCGAAAACCATTTGCAGCGCCGCCGGCCCGCAGTTGTAGCCGGTGTTCTGGTAGTAGTGCGGGACATCGACGATATCGTACTCATCCGGATAGCGCCCTCGCTGCAGCCCATCACCCGTTTCCAGGCCGAAGGTGTCCTGCGGGCGAAGATCGTCGGCACGCCCCTGGGGCAGCGGATTCAGCACCGCCGTAGTCAAGCCGGCCGCCTCCCGCTCGGCATCCTGAAAGACGCGCGAGGGGTCCCTGGCGTCCAGGTAGGTCTGATGCGCCCAGCCCTCGGCGTCTTGCCAGTCGAGCACCCAGTAGTAGCGCCGGTCGGGCATCTGGATGAGGCGGAACTCATCTTCCACACTGACGGGCGAACGCCCGGTGCGCGCGCCGACCACATCCCGGGCCTTCCGTTCGTTCAGCCAGACGCGGTCTGCCTCATCCACCTCGGCGTACCAGCGCCAACGCTGCCCGGACGACTCGAGGCCGGCGAAGCCGCGCACCTCGCCGGAACGGCCCACCACTGGAACGAGAACGCCGAAGGGAGCTTTCCCTTCCATCGTCCAGACCGACACCGGCTCTCCCGGGCGTGCGCCGGCCCAGGCCGAAATCGCACCCGGCGTGCCGGGGCGCTCAACCGCGTGGGCCGCCACGCGCTCGATGAGCAACCGGGTCGTCTGAGCGGCCACTTCTGCATCGGTAACCGCCCCGGCCTGCCCGGGAACGAATAGGAATCCAGGAAGGATCAGAACAACGATGCCCCAGCGTCTCAACGTCACAGTGCACCTCCCTCTGTCATCGAGCACACTCATCCACCACGCGATAACTCGAGACTGAACCCCACATGATTGTACAATAGCTAATGCACTGAGAGTACCAGATTTGGGTCATCCGTAAGGGAGAAGGCGGTGGGATTTACTCCCACTCGATCGTCCCGGGGGGCTTGGTGGTGACATCGATGCACAGACCACTGACCCCGGGAAGCGCAAGGATCTGTTCCCGCAACTCCGCCACCAGTTGCACAGGAAGATGGGCGGGCCGCGCGGTCATCGCCCGGGACGAGAGCACCGGGCGCAAGACGATCAGTTCTCCGACGCGCCCGTTGACACGCACCGGAAGTGCAACTGTTGGGCACTGCCAGATCGTTTCCATCAACCCATAGCGACGGATGCCTTCCATCACGAAATGGTCCGCTTCGCGCAGGAGGTCGAGCCGCTCCCGAGTCACCCCGGCGGCGAAGACCTCCAGCCTCGGCGGCGCAGCGGGCGCGGCCCCATTCCCCATCCCAAGATCGTAGCAGCACCGGTTGACGCCATCGACACCGCGATAGATGTGGCTGGCGGCCTCGAGAACCCCGTCCCAGGACGCCTCCCCTCGCAGCATCACCGGCCACTCATAGGCGCGCAGGTCGGCTTTGACCCCGACCGAACGGATCGGCATCGCCATCGCCTGCAACCCGTAGGGCGCTGCCTGCGCTTGGGCTTCCCGGGTGATGCGCTCCAGCTCGCTCAGCGACTCGCCGGTCGGTTCCGCCCGGCTGCAAAGCAGCCGGACCCCAAGACCCGGGCCGGGGAAGGGATGGCGGCCGAGTAGATCGGCATCCAGTCCGAGCAGCGCGCCCAGCTCGCGAACCTCGGTCTTGTACAAGTCCTGCAACGGCTCAAGCACCTTCCCGGCCCGGACCATCGCCGCGACCAGCGGCACACGATTGTGATGGGTCTTGATCACATCGGCGCGACGGGTGCCCCCCGTCTCGATCGTATCGGGATAGATCGTTCCCTGGGCGAGCAGCGCGCGAGAGACACCGAGGCGTTCCATCTCCGCATGGCAGACCTCGATGAACGCATTGCCGATCGCGACGCGCTTCTCTTCCGGCTCCACCAGGTCGGCGAGCGCCTTTAGGAATGTCTCGCTGGCATCGACGAAGTGCAGGTTCTCGGTAAGGCCCCAGCTGCGGAAGCGCTCGATCACCGCGCGGCTCTCTCCCTTACGCATTAGGCCATTGTCGATGTGCAACAGGTGCACGCGCTCCTGCCCGAGCGCCTCGACCAGAAGACGCGCGCAGACCGTCGAGTCGACGCCGCCGCTGGCCAGCAGGAAGACCTTACCGTCACCGGAGCGCCGGCGGATGTGGGCGACCTGCTCCTCGACGTAATGGGGGATCGTCCAGGTTTGCCGGCAGCCGCAGATGCGGGTGACGAAGCTCTCGAGCATGACATCGCCATGCTCGGTGCCATCGACTTCCGGGTGGAACTGGAAGCCATAGCGAAGCAACTCATCGGAAACGATCGCGGCATTGCGGTGACTGTGACGGCCTTCGGGATCGTCCTCTTCCACGCGGTGCATCGAGTAGCCGAGTTCGACGAAGCCGGCCGGCAGTTTGGTGACCGAATCCCCGTGGCTCATCCAGACGATCTGGTCGCGATCGAGGCCGGCAAAGATCGGATGCTCGGCGACGATGCGCAGGCGGGCGGGACCATACTCGCGGCGCGTGTGCTCGATCGTCCCGCCATAGTGCCTGGCGATCTCCTGGTGACCGTAGCAGAGCCCGAGAATCGGCACTGGAAGATCGTAGATCTCATGCGTGTAGTCGCTTCCCTCACCGAGCGTGCTCAGGGCGGGGCTGCCGGAGAGAATGATCCCGTTGTACCGGCGCAGCTCATCGATCGGGGCCAAGGGATCGACGATCTCGGTGCGCACGCGCAGGCGGCGGATCTTCGTGGCGATCAAGTGCACGTACTGGCCACCGAAATCGAGCACCGCGATGCGATCGTGCTCCACCCCGACTCCTGTGGCGGGATCGCTCGCAGACTGGGAACGCCCGAGAGCCGCCGCCTCACTCGATGTGTCCGTCATGCCACTCCTTCATTCGATGTCCCCGCGGCCCATCGGGGATCCTACCCCGGTACGGCGCCCAGGAACGCATGACTGATCCTACCCCAGCTCCGGGCGGCCTGTCTTCCTCTCACGCGGAAGAAGCAGGTCCCGAGCTCGCCCGTGCAAGGGAACCAGCAGGCCGAGCAGCACACCCCCGACGAACCCCCCCGTGTGTGCGCGCCAATCGGCATGCAGGATCGAGGGCAGAGTCGCGAGCACGAGCACGGGGATGTAGATCCGCCGGGCCTTCCAGCGGTGCCAGCGGGGAAGCCGGCCATGATAGCGCAGCACGAAGCCGGCGAAGGCCCCGATCAGGGCATAGACGGCGCCCGAGGCTCCGATGCTCATCGGCCCCCGGTCTTTCCAGGCGAAGGAGGCGATCGCTCCGGCCAGGCCGCCGAGCAGGTAGATCAACAACACCCGCCGACCGTAGAGATACTCGACGAAGGCCGAGGAGATGACCAGCGAGATCATGTTGGCGCCCAAGTGCCCGAGGTTCGCATGGATGAAGAGCGTCGCGATGAACCCCACCGGCAGGGAGTCGCGCACGTGTAGATTGTAGAGACTCCAGGCGAGATCCCAGACCCGGGTCAGATACGCGCCCTGCCACAGAAGCATCAGCAGGAGAGCGACGCCCAGGTTGAGGCCCAGGAGCATCTCGGTGCCCGAGAAGCCTCGTCGTGGAAAGGCAACTCCGGGGAGTTCTTTGAAGGGAGGCCGACCGGCCGCCGCGACACCCTCCTCGCGACGTTCCTCTTCTCCGCTGCGGCGGAAGAACCCATAGAGGGGCAGAGTGTCGGCCCGCTGCCAGAGGCCGCGGGTGAGTTCGAGCGAGAAGACCAAGGCACTGGGCGGAACCTCACCGCGCGCGACGTGGGCCTCCCACTCGCCATCGGGAAAACGGAGCTCCTCGGCTCCGATCCGCACCCGGATCATGCGTCTCCTCCCGGATCTCGGGTTCCGGCACCCTCTGGGATGCCACGCCCCGAGGGGCATGCTACCATGCAGCCCGTTCGGATGTCGGTTGTCATCGGCGCGGACGGCTTACCAGCAGGCACAGATCAGGGAGGGTCCCTTGGCAGAGGTCTTCGTTCATCCTCACGGCATCAACGAATCCGAGTCGGTCGGTGACGGCACTCGCATCTGGGCCTGGGCCCATGTGATGCCGGGCGCGGTGATCGGCTGCCACTGCAATATCGGTGAAGGTGCGTACGTCGAGGGCGGCGCGGTTCTCGGTGACCACGTGACGGTCAAGAACGGCGTCTGCATCTGGGATCTGGTCACCTGCGAGAACTACGTCTTCCTGGGACCGAACGCGGTACTGACCAACGATCCGGTTCCCCGCAGCCATCCCGACTACAAGGGCCGGCAAGAAAAGTGGTTGCCCACGCGGCTGCGCGAAGGCGCCACCGTGGGGGCGAACGCGACGATCGTCTGCGGCGTCACCCTGGGGCGGTGGTGTTTCGTCGGAGCCGGCACAGTCGTGACGCGCGACGTGCCCGCCCACGCGCTGGTCGTCGGCAATCCGGCGCACCACATCGGCTGGGTCTGCCGCTGCGGCCACCGGCTGGCGGATGATTTGCGTTGCTCGGCCTGTGAACGCGCCTATCGGCGGGAAGACGACGGGATCCGCCCGCGGGAGGCTCCGGGATGACGCCGGCCGATGCCCAGGACGGCGCGCCGCACACACCCGCGCCCCGGGAGTCGGTGCATGGCACACCCGCGCCCCGGGAATCGGTGCATGGCATACCCGCGCCACGGGAGTCGGTGCATGCCCGGCTCATCGCCGCCTTGCAAGACCAGCTCACCCAGCCGGCCCTGATCACCGACGCCCGGGCTTCGGGCGCAGAAGAAGTGGTCTTGGCGCTCGAGATCGGAGAGGAGCGCGAGCGCCTCGACCTGCATTTGCTGCTGCTCGCGCCCGCCGCGATCTTCTGGTTGGAACCGGCGCCCCGCCGTCACGCGGCGACCCGGGCAGGCTTCGGCCACTGGCTGCGACGCCAGGTCTATGGCGCCCGGATCTCAGGCGTCAGCGCGGGCCGCTCGGGCAGGATCCTGCGCCTCGACCTCGCGGCGGAGCTCACCGGAGAGACGCCGCCGCAGGCACTGATCCTCGATCCCCTGCCCAATGCCTGCCGTCTCCTCGTGCTCGATGCCCAGGGCGTCGTTCAGCAGCGCTACCCGCCGACGATCCATGGCAGCCCATCGGGCCGGGGCAGGCCGGGTGAGGCCTACACCGAGCCCGAGGCACGGCCGAGCGAGTTCTGGGAGCGGGAGGAGCTGCGCGCGAAGGCGCTCCCGGCAGATGGAGCCCACCCGACGAGGGAAGCCCCCCGAGCCGAAAAAACGCGGCGGGCGGAGAGAACCACCGGCGCGGAGAGCGCGACCCGGACGGACAAGGCGGCCCGGACGGACAAGACAGCCCGGGCGTCCGGGGACGCGCTCTGGCTCTGCATCGAGTCGCTTCCCCCATCCGCCGCAGGCGAGATGGGACGAGCGGTGATCTTCTTGAGCCCGCACCCCTGCTCTGCCGGTACGATCAGGGGCGCCGCGCAACCGCCCGCCGGCCCCCTGCCGCCGCTGGAGGCGGCCCATCGGGCCGGCGCGCACTGGCGGCGGCTCGCACGCCACCGCCTCTACGCCCGCCAGCTGCGCCAGCTACTGCAGCGTGAGGGCCGGCATCTCGAGCGCCTGGCCAAACGCCTGCAGCGCGAGCTCTCCGAGGCCAAGGAAGGCGCCTGCCTCCGGCGGCAGGCCGAGGCGCTCCTGGCTCACGGCGGGCGCATCCCGAGAGGCGCCGAGCGGGCCGTCCTCGATGATCCGGCAGCGCCTGGAACGAAACTCGAGATCTCTCTCGATCCGACGCTCTCCTTCAGCCAGAACGCCACGCGTCTCTTCCGTCGGGCCGGCCGTCTTGAGCGTGCGTTGCCGATCCGGCAGAAGAAGCAAGGCCAAGTCGAAACCCTGCGCCGACACATCAGCGCGTGGCGGGCGGGCCCCGAGCTCACCGATCCCGCGTTTCCTCTTCGGGAGGCGGTGCCGCCGGCCCACCGGCGCCACGGAGGCGCCGACGATCTTGCGGCCGCACCCGGACGCAGCGACCACATGGCCTACGAGCAGGCCCGCGCGCTGTCGAAGAATCTCGATCCCGCCCTGCGTCGTCGCTGGCAGGCCCTGCTGCGCGACTGGCAAACCATCCGGGAAGGTCTACGCGCGCCGATCGACTACGTCGGCTACGAGGCGCGCAAGCATGGCACGGCCACACGGGATGCTGCCCGAAACGCCCCACGCCCGGGCGGCGCGCCGGCTGCCGAGCGAGGCGTGCTCGGCGCGATGGCGGGCATCTATCCCCGCCGCTTCGAGCTGGCCGGGGGATGGATCGTACTCGTCGGGCGGTCGAACAAGGAGAACGACGTCCTCACGCATCGGGTCGCCCGCCCCAACGACCTCTGGTTGCACGCGCGCGGCGTCGCCGGCAGCCATGTCGTCCTGAGGCGCGAGGGACACCGCGACAAACCACCCAAGTCGATCATCGAAGAGGCCGCGCGGATCGCCGCCTACTACAGCAAGGGACGAACCTCGGGCATGGTGCCGGTGATCTGCACCGAGAAGCGCTATGTGCGCAAACCCCGCCGGGCAACTCCAGGGCTGGCGGTGTGTATACGGGAGAAGGTGCTGCTGGTCGAACCCCGCCTGCCCGAGGAAGGAGCGCGCGGGCGCTGACCCGTCGGAGGCCCCATGGCACGCGCGGACGCTGACCCATCGGAGGATCCCATGTTGCATAAAGGCGGCCGCGTGTTTCTGATCGTCCTGCTCGCCATCGCCGCGGTGATCGCCTTGGCGGCGGTCCTTCTGCCGCTCCTGATCCCCACCGGCACGGTCCGCGCCTACATCGCCACAACCATCGAGGAGCAGACCCATCGCCCCGTGTCGATCGGATCGGTGCGCGCGGGACTGCTGCCCTCCCCCTGGGTCGAGGTCTCCGATCTCAAGGTCGGTCCGGCTCCCGGCGAGCGGGTCTCCCGCTTCTCGGTCGCCGCGCTCACGCTGAGCGTCCGGCTGCTCCCGCTGCTGCAGCGACGTCTTGAAGTCACGCGTATCGAGATCACCCGCCCGGAAGTCGAGGTCTTTCTTGCGCAGACAACCGACGGGAAGCGCACCGCGCAACCGCGCCGCGAGAGAAGCGGTTCGCCGCCGCCCCCGGAAAACGATCGCGAGGCCGCGGCGCCGGGAGCGTCGGCGGGGGATCGTTCCGGGGCCCATCGCGATGCTGAGCAGTCGGCTTCTCACGATACCGAGCGAACCGCGGCGGGCGACAGCCGAAGTGCGCCCCTCGACCTCCAGATCCAAGAACTGCGTATCGAGGATGGCGCGCTCCGGCTCTACTACCCAGATGGCCGGCCCTTCGTCGAACTCGCCGCGCTCAACGAGCAGCTGACCGTGACCGTCTCGCGCGCTGGGCGCATCGATCTCGCCGGCGAGACCCACATCGACAGTCTGCGCGTGTATCTTCCCGCCGGTGAGTTCGGACAGGGGATCTCGCTGCACTTGAACAAGCGGCTCGCCTTCGATCGAGACGCCGACCAACTGACGATCAGCGAGGCGACGCTCTTGCTCGGCGACCTGCCCGCCTCGCTGACCGGCCAGGTCACGGGACTCACCCAGGCCGCGCCGGTCGCCGACCTGCGACTCGCGGGAGGACCGGCGAGTGTCGCCGATATCATCGGCTATCTGCCCACGGATCTCTTTCCGGCGGCGGACGGTGTGCGCTCCACAGGCACGCTCTCTCTGGCCGGCGAACTGCGGGGACCCCTGGGCGAGCCGGATCTCGCCGCGCCTTCGCGCGGGCAATCCGCCCACTTCGCACTCGATCTCACGCTGGCCGACGGTCGCGTCGAGCATCCCGATCTTCCGGCTCCAGTCGAAGGCATCGGGCTCCGGCTGCATGTGGTGCCCGATACGCTGGCCGTCCGCGAGTTCTCCGCTCGATCCGCCGGCAGCCGGCTCGCCGCCCGCGCGATGGTGACTGAGTATCAGACCACCCCGCGGCTCGATGCCGCGATCGATGCCGAGATCGACCTCGCCGCGATCAGCCCCTTGCTGCCGCCGGAGGATTCTCTGGAGATCGGCGGGCGGGGGATCGTCGATGTGACCCTCGCGGGGTTGATGGAAGATCACGAGAGCTTCCGGCTGTCGGGCCGGGTACGCCTCGAAAACGTCCGCGCGCAGAGCCCACGGCTCCCCGCTCCGATGAGCGAAGTGAATGCCGATCTGAGCCTGCGCGGGAATGAACTCATCGTCCACAATATCGCGGGAGCGCTGGGCTCGAGCAGCGCGCAGGGTTCGGGGCGCATCGGTGACTACCTGGCCCTCGACCCGCGCCGGCCGGCTGATCGGGTTGCAACGATCGAGTTCGACCTGCGCAGCGAGCGACTCGATCTCGACGAGCTGATGGTGGCATTCACATCGGGAACCTCGGAGACTTCGGGCATGCCGGATGCATCCGATGCGCCCGCGTCTGAGTTAGCGATGCCCGGCCCGCTCGCTCCCCTGGCGCTTCTGGGCCGCGCCGAGGGACGGATCGTAGTCGCGGCCCGGGAAGTCATCGTCAACCAGACGAGTTTCGCTGATGTCGAGGGCATCGTGCGGCTCGACCGCGGACGGATCCATCTCGACACGGCCACCGCGCGCGCCTTCGGCGGCCGGCTGGCAGGCAACGGCCTCGTCGATCTGCGCAGTCCCGCGGAGCCACATTTCAATGTCACCGTCGAGGCGCAGAGTGTGCGGGCCGACCAACTCTACGGTTACGCCGCGGGACTGAGCCGCTTCGGCCGGCTCGCCGGCTACCTCTCCGGAACGGTCGATGTCTCCGCTGACATGCAAGGCCGTCTTACCGACTCGCTCGCGCTCGAGCTCGACACCTTCTCATCGACCGGCACCCTGCAAACCGAATCGGCGCGCTTCAGCGGCCACCCCCTGCAACGCTCCCTGGCGACCTATCTGGAGATGCCGCAGCTCGAGACGCTCTCGATCTCCGATTGGGTGCAGCCGTTTCAGATCTCCAACGGGCGTCTGACACTCGATGGCATGCAGCTCACTGCCGATCAAGTCGAGGTGAGCGCCAGGGGCTGGCAGGCGCTCGATGGATCGATCGAACTCGCTCTCGAGCTGCTGCTGTCGCCCGAGGTCTCGGCCCAGGCGAGGAAGAAGGTCCCGGCGGAGCTGGCCGCGATCCTCTTCGACGGCTCGAGCGATCGGGTTCTGGTTCCCTTGAACATTGGAGGCCGGCTGCCGCAGCCCAGTGTCTCGCTCGACATGAACAAGCTGCGCGGCGGCCTGCAACGCCGAGCTGCCGCGCGCCTGGAGGCTGAACGCGGCCGGCTGCAGGATCAGGTTCTCGAGCAGGCGGGGGATCTGCTCGACGGACTGCTCGGCGGTCGCCGTGTGGCCACGGAAGGGAGTTCGGGTTCACCCGACACGACGGCGGCGACAGCCGGGCAGGATTCCACGGCGCAGGTCCCCACCGGGCGCGACTCGAGTGACCAGGACTCGACCGGACAGAACTCGAGCGGACAGAACTCGAGCGGACAGAACTCCACCGGACGGGACCCCACCGGACAGGGCTCCACCGGGCAGGACTCCACCGGGCAGGACTCCACCGGACAGGACTCCACCGGACAGATGGATCAGAGAGATGCCCGCCAGCAGATCGAGGACGAAGTGAAAGACGTGCTCAAAGGCGTACTCAAGAAGAATCCGTAGCCGGATACCGCGAGCCGCAGACACATTCCGCCAGTGCACGAGATTCTCGTGGGGAGTTCCGGATTTGCGGGGATGGCCGAGGGACCGGCCTCCCCGAGCGGGGTGAACCGGACCGGGGTTGGGATGCATGCGCTCGCTGGACGCCACCGTGGTCCCTAGGGAAGGTCTTCAACGGTAACTCGCCTGAACATCGCGTCTGTGGCAGTGCCAACATAGAAGCCGGCACGACCTGCGGAGAGGTGGTAGGTGAGTTTCTTTCTGAATACGACCTGCTCTTTCACGTAGAGGGTGAACTCGTCTTCTACCACATCAACACTCGCTCGAAACCATGACTTGGTGGGAATGGCCGCGGCTCCCTTCTCCTGACTCGCATAGGCCTCTGTCCACCACGGGACAATGCCATGCGCCACTGGCACGTAGGCGGCTGTGCTCCCACTTTCGGCATTGGGCATGAACCAGACAGCTTCGTAGTTCAGCACATCCTGTGCACGCATGACGAAGCCGAACCAACCCGCGGCCGCTTGAGTCATGTGATGTCCAGCAAAGAACATCTCCGTCTGCATTCTGTAGTTGTGCTTGACCTCACCAATCAATGCAACCTTCCCACCAATCTGGTCTTCATCTTCATTGCCAATGACCTGAAGAACGGGCTCACCTCCAACCTCACTTATCTGCCAAAGCGGTGAGTTCGTTTCCAAAGCAACTGTACTCAGGTCAATGGTGCTGTTCATACACGCGTCACCACCTCTTCCGTAATGCCGGTTGCTTCTCGTCATGACTAGCCCAGCAGCCGCGGCCCCGGCAGGCGCACATCGCCCCGCCGCATGGTGAGACGGTTCTGATCCAGGTACTCAAGCAGGGGCACCGCCTGCTTGCGGGAGACGCCGATCATCTCCTTGAGATCCGCAACGCGCATCTCCTCATGATCCGCATAGAACACCCGCACACGTTGCGCGAGCTCCTCCATGCGGTCACGGGCGAAGAAAAAGTCAGGGGGAACGCGCACGATCTCACCGGAGTCGACCAGCAGAAAGAGCAGCGCCTCGGCCTCCTTGGGCTCGAGCGTGCGCCCGCCGGCCCCGCTCCCACCCGCCTTCAAGGTATGCAAGATCTCGACCTGCCGGCGCCCGGCAAACGCGGCGCCGTGGATCTCGCTGAGGATCGCCTGGTGCTGCGCCTCCATCTCGGGGGAGAGTTCCAGGCGGTCGCTGCCGTAGCGCAGCCGATCGTTGCGCGGGAAGAGCCGCCCGGCTTCCGACTCCTGGCGCACCCAGGCCTCGACGACATCCGCGTGGATTGTCTGCTCGCTGCGTTTCTTCAGCTCACTCTTCAGCAACCCCCATGAAAGCGGCGTGCGCTGCTGGTATGTCTCCAGGTCGCGCTGCATGCGCACACCCGCCTCGATGAGCGCATCGGTGGTGACCACGAGCTTGCGGCTGACCGCTTGCGCCCGCCCCCCCTCGGCGAGGGTCGTGACCGCCTGCCCGACCTCTGCCGCCGTGCACCCACTCTCCCGCGCGAGCGCCTCGGCATCAGCGCCGCGGGCACTATGGCGCACGATCACCGCCAGAACGCGCTCCGCGGGCGTACCTCGCTCGGCCTGCTCGAGCGCCTCGATGTCCTCGCGGCGAAAGCGGCGCCGGCGGCCGACGCCGGCGGTGACCACGACGCCTCCGGCAATCGTCGCCATTGGCGAGTAGGTGCGCAAAACGAAGTGATCGCCCCGCTCGGTCAGCACCGGAGCCTCGAGGCGTAGCTGCGCCCAGCCCTTCTCGCCGGGACGCAATTCATCGACTTCGAGCAGGAACACCCGGCCGATGATCTCGGCCGCGCCCAGGTGGAAACGGATGCGCTGGCCGTTCTCGAGCGGTTTCGCCGCCGAGGCCAGCACTCGCAGACGCGCGTCGACGAAGGTCGTCGCCGCCCCCTCCTCGCCGGCAACCACCCAGTCGCCGCGCTGGATCGCCCGCTTCTCGACCGCATGCAGCAGCACCGCGGTGCGTTGGCCCGCCAGCGCCTCGGGTACGCGCACGTTGTGCACCTCGAGCGACTTGATCCGGGTGGTGATCTCGCCCGGCAGCACGCGCACGCTCTCACCATCGCGCAGACGCCCGGCCCAGAGGGTCCCGGTCACCACCGTGCCGAACCCCTCCATGGTGAAGACCCGGTCGATCGGCAGCCGGCGCAGATTGCCCCGTTCCCGCACTTGCACGCGGGCAGCAACCTCATCCAGGGCGCGCAGGAGTTCATCCCGGCCCTCCCCGGTCGTCGAGGAGACCCCCACCACCGGGGCCCCCGCGAGACAAGTCTCGGCAAGGTACTCGGCCACCGTCTCGACGACGATCTCGAGGAAGTCGCTCTCGACGAGATCGGTCTTGGTCAGAGCGACGACGCCATGTTCAACCCCGAGCAGGTCGATGATCTCCATGTGCTCGCGCGTCTGGGGCATGACGCCCTCGTCGGCGGCGATGACAAAGAGAATCAGATCGATGCCCCCGGCGCCGGCGAGCATGTTGCGAACGAAACGCTCATGCCCCGGAACATCGACCACCCCGAGGCGGAGCCCGGAGGGCAAGTCGAGCGAGGCGAAGCCAAGCTCGATCGTGATGCCCCGCTCCTTCTCCTGCTTCAGGCGATCGGTGTCGACGCCGGTGATCATCTTGATCAGCGCCGTCTTGCCGTGATCGATGTGGCCGGCGGTACCGACGATCAGGGGGCGGTGCCCGGCGGAGATACTCATCAGTGCTTCCTAGTCCTCGGCGACCCGACGGATACGCGCGCCGAGTTGGCGAAGCTTCTCCTCGATGCGTTCGTACCCACGATCGATGTGGTAGATCCGTGAGACGTGCGTCTTGCCATGCGCCGCCAATCCTCCGAGGATCAGCGCCGAGCTGGCACGGATGTCGGTCGACATCACATCGGCGCCCTGCAGCGCCCCGGTCCCGGTAACCGTGGCGGCGTTGCCCGAGAGGGTGATCTGCGCCCCCAGGCGCCGCAGTTCCGGCACATGGGTGAAACGGTCGGGGTAGATCGTCTCGGTAATCACGCCCACCCCTTCGGCCATGCACAGCAGCACCATGAACTGAGCCTGCATATCGGTCGGGAAGCCGGGATAGGGCTCGGTGACGATGTCGACGCCCTTGAGGCCCCCGGCGCCGACACGGATCCGAATCGTATCTTCCGCGACCTCGAGCTCACAGCCCATCTTCTCGAGACGCGAGAGGACCATCGTCATGTGATCGGGCCGCACGCGCCGTACCAAGACCTCGCCTCCGGTGATCGCTCCGGCGACCAGGAGGGTTCCCGCCTCGATTCGGTCGGGGATGTTCTCGTAGGTCACACCCGGTTGCAGCTCGGCCACACCCTCGATCGTGATCGTCTTCGTTCCGCCGCCCTTGACCCTCGCCCCCAGCCGGTTGAGGAAGTCGGCCAGCGCCTCGATCTCGGGCTCGGCGGCGGCGTTCTCGAGCGCCGTGGTTCCTTCGGCGAGCACGGCGGCCATCATCGCATTGCCGGTCGCGCCCACACTGGAGACATCGAAGACGATGCGGTTGCCCTTCAGGTGCTTGGCCCGACCGACGATGTACCCATGCTCCAGGGTCAGCTTGGCCCCCAACCCCTCCATCGCATCCTGGTGGAGATTGACCGGGCGCGGTCCCCAGGCGCAGCCGCCAGGCAGAGACACCCGCGCCTCTCCGAAGCGGGCCAGCAGGGGACCGAGCACGTAGATCGAGGCGCGCATCTTCTTGACGTGATCGTAGGGCGCCTCGTGCGAGGTGACGCGGCTGGCGTCGAGATGCAGTGAGTGGTTCGTGTAACCACCCGTGGCCCCCATCTCGCGTAAGAGATCGAGGAATGTGGTCACATCCCGCAGCCGGGGAACGTTGTGGATCTCAACCGGACCGGGAACCAAGAGGCTGGCCGCCATCATCGGCAGCACGGCATTCTTCGCCCCACCAACCTCGACCTCGCCCCGCAGGGGCCGTCCACCCTCGATGATGATCGCTTCCACGTCTGCTCTCCTTGCACCGCAACAGACTCGCCCGAACCGTAGCAGAGCAGCCGGCGAGAGACAAACGATGGGGATCACGCGCGGAGCCCGGGTGCCTCACATCTAGGTCCCAGTCCCACCCTCGCGCCAGGGTTCGACGAGGACCACTCGCGGCCGCCCGGCCAGATCAGGGTGGATCGTCGCCTGCCCGAGAAGGCCACGATGCTGCAGCTCCCGGCGAACGTCATCCGCCTGGGTCGCCCCGATTTCGAAGGCGAGCAGCGTGCCGCGCATGAAGAAGGCGAGCGCAGCGTCGAGCAGCTCGCGGATCACGGCCAGGCCGTCCGCCCCACCATCCAGTGCCCCGGGAGGCTCATGCTCGCGGATCTCGGGGGAGAGATCAGGCATCTCCCCGGTGGCGATGTAGGGCGGGTTGCTCACGATCGCCGCCACCGGCATCGGCGGATCGGAGGCGGACAAGCAGGAAAGCAGGTGGCTGCGGACGAGATGGGGCCGCGGCAGGTTGTTGAGCGCGGCGTTTTCGAGCGTGCAGTGCAACGCCACGGGGGATACGTCGATCCCCAGCGGCCGGAACCAGCACGCGCCGCGCCCCTCGTCGGCGTCCGGATCAGACCCACCGCCCCCTTCGGAGGCCGGCCTCACGGCCTCCTCCCGGCGCGCCTCATCCATCAGCGCCAGGAGGATCGCCCCCGACCCGATGCCGACATCCACGATCCAGGGCATCCCCTCGGTGGCAGAGGTGTCCCCCTCGGTGATGGAGCTGTCCCACTCGGTGACGGAGGCATCTCCCTCGGCGACAGAGGCGTCTCCCTTGGTGGCACCGTCATCGCGAGTGCGCAACCGGGGCGAGCGGACAGCCAACTCACGCCCGCCTATCGCGCCCTGCCGGCGGCGCCATTCCCCCAGGCTGGCCCAGACGAAGTCGACCAGCCGCTCGGTCTCCGAACGGGGAATCAGCACCCCGGGGCCGACGCGCAGGGTCAGGTGCCGGAAGTCGGCGGTGCCCAGAACGTACTGCAATGGCTCGCCCGAGAGGCGCCGGCCGAGCAATTCGTCGAAGCGGGCCCGCTGGGCGGCATTCGGGCGGGCGTCGGGATGGGTGAAGAGAAAGACGCGGGGTCTCCCGAGCGCCTCGGCGAGCAGCAACTCGGCCTCAAAGCGGGGATTGCCCGCCCCAATCGTCTTGATGCTGCGGGCCGCTTCGGCGATCAGGTGGTAGATCATGGGGGGATTCTGGCACAGGGCAGCAGATGGTGCCAGAGAGAGGGTGACTCCCGTGAAGTCGAGCGCATAGACCGCGAGCCGGCCACGGGGGCCGGCTCGCGTGTGTGGTCAGTCGTATGCTGGTACGTGCACCTGGCGTACTAGAAGCGGATGCCTGCGATCAGATAGATGCCGGTATTCTTGATCTTTTCATCCTCTTCTTCATCGTCGCTCTTGTCGTCATCCTCATCCCCACTGTCATCGGAGATGTCGGACAGGCCGAGGTAGTAGCGCGCCTCGAAGAAGATTGAGGAGTTACCGGACGGGAACTGCAGTCCGGCGCCGAAATTCAGACCGAAGTCGGTGCTCTTGACGTAGTCCTTGATGTCCTCGTCCCACTCCTCCACTTCCACTTCGCCGTCGTGGTACTCAATCCTCTCTTCGCCTTCAGCGTTGGCGCTGAGCAAGAAGCTGATCTCCGGCCCCGCCATGAAGTAGGGCGCCATCCCCTCATTCTGGACCGTGAACCGGAACATGGGGTTGATCGACAGATAGGAGAGCTTGATCTCATTCTTGAGCGAATATAGCCCATCTTCGGCTTCTACTTCTTTCTCATCGACCTTGGCCCCTCGCTGTACAAGGAGGAAGTCGGTGTCGAGGGTCATGCCGGGTGAGATAACGAAGGAGAGGCTCGCCCCACCGACGATGCCCATCCGGCTCTTGAAATCTTCGTCCGGCTCCGGATCGACCGAGAGGTTGGCCATATTGACCCCACCCTTGATCCCGAAGTAGATCTGCTTCTCGACCATTTGCCCCATCGCTGGGGCGGCCACGAGCAGCGCCAGCAGAGCGACGCTTGCCATTCTCATCTTCATCCCACACCTCCTCAGTTGAAGACCCTCACTGGCCCCATCTGCGGGGCCGGAACCCCCCGGAGGGTGGCAGCCAGCCAGCGCCTCCGACTCCGACAGCGTCCTCCTCGTGAGGACATCGATCGCCGCTCCCAAGCAATCCGCAGTTACTTAGCACAGGGGCGCGGGTGGGGCAACCGGAAGTTGGGCAGGGCAACGCGGCAGAGCCGGGGGAATGTCCAGCTCTGTCGGAGAGCCCAATGGCAATCCCGTAACCTTTCTGATACCATGCAATTCGCTGGTTGCCTGGGAGTGCGGCCCGGATTTTCGGGCATATCGTCGACGGCGAGTGGGCGGGAACGTGGGAGACCTCAAATCCATCAAGAGGGAAGTCCGCTGGCCAAGAAGGCAATTTTGTTGCGCCTTTGACGTGCGCGCGTGGCTCTCCCTGCGCAACCCCCTGATCTTCCTGCTCGCTGCTCTCCTGGGAGGCCCGGCTGTTGCAGCGGACCGGCCCCCTGTGGACTCGGACCGATCCTCGATTGACGCGGAGCACCGCTCCCTCGGTCCCGAGACCGACTCGACCGCGGCAGTGGCCTCGGTCCTCTTCGACTTCGAAGACGGAAGTCTCGAGGGGTGGCATCCGCGCCCCGGCGATGAACCCTTCATCGAGTTCTCCATCGCCGAAGAGAATCCCTTGAGCGGATCGCGCTCACTGCGCTGCCGGATCCGGGGTTGGCATACGGTGGACAACGAGCAGGTCGTCCTGCAGCGCCCTTTCACCCACCCTGTCCTGGTCGACTCGGCAACGGTCGTCTCTTGGGCTTGGTGGTTTGAGGATCGCATCAACAGCGATGGTATTGGTCTCCGCCTCATCAACGATCCACACCCGCACGGCACGATGTACGACTGGCCCTGGGCCAGTCACAGCCTCTATGAGCGCGGTGAGTGGCCTTACGAGGATGCCGCCGGGCAGACCCACTGGCATCAGGAGATCCTCGGACGAGACTACGCCGGTCGGGATTGCGCCCGCACGCTTGAGCCGCAATTCCCCTGGCGCATCACCGGGATCGAGCTCTTCTTCTGGTCGCCAAAGGACCAGATCGCCTACTTCGACGACATCCGGATCGATCTGGCGGGAGCGCCATTGCGCGATAGACCTGAGACGCTCAAGAGCAGTTCGATCACACCAAGGGCGGTGAGCTTACTCGTCGGAGACTTGGACAACGATGGCTACCTGGACCGGATGATCGGCTGCTTGAATGATCCCCCCATTCTGCAGATGGGCGCCGGCGGCCCAACCTGGAGATACGTGGACGCCCGAGAGCGCGGGCTCGAGACCGCCCATTCCCTGAGCTTGCCCAGGGTTGCCGACCTGAACCGTGACGGCCGGCTTGATCTCCTCGGCATCCAAGAAAATGAACTGGTCATCTACCACGGACTGGGACATGGATACTTCCGCCGCGTGCCTGCTCCACACGCTCCGGATCTCCACTGGAATCCCCCAGCCACCATCCTGGTCGCTGATCTCGCGCGCGCACACGAGAGGCCGCAGATCCTCGTCAATCGCATCAACGCCATGGCTCACGACACCCTGTATGTCTGGACGGATGACGGCCAATACGTGGGGCAACCATCGCCCAAGCCCCCCGCAGGCAGCCCGCGCCTTGGTTTCAGAACTCTGTCGCTCGCAGTCGACATCGACGCTGACTTCGACCAGGACCTCTTCTGCACGAATACGGACCTCTTTCTCCAAGATCAGTCAGAGCTCGCCTGCGCTACGGAGTCGTGGCTTCCAGAGGTCGGCAGCTTTCAGACCGGGGCCGCGTTTGGGGACATCGACAACGACGCCGATCTCGATCTCTTCATTGCGGTGGACCATCGCCACTACGAAGATGACCCCTATGTAACCCAGAGACACAGCCAACTCTATCGCCACGACGGAGACAGATTCACAAACATCTCGGAGCAGCTGGACATCCCGCCCAGCGGGCATGCACATAGCCCCATCTTCGCGGACTTCGACCTCGACGGCGACCTCGACCTGCTCTTTACTCAGCGAAGCCCCACGCCGCAACCACTCCCTGCGTATGTGTGGCTGGAGAACGATGGACATGGGCGCTTCACAACCCATGTGAATCCAGACACCTCATGGTTGAACAGAGCCCCCCCCGCCAGCCAGGTGGCATGCTTCGATGCCGACGATGATGGCGACCCCGACCTGCTCCTGATGCGCATCAAAGATGGCTGGATAGACCTGATCACGAATCCCCTGAACACCGACCGCTGGATCAAGGCCCGGGTCGTCGACCGGCACGGACTGCCGCACGCGGGCGGAGCTCACGTCTACCTCCGGGAGCCTGCGTCAGATTCAGCGCCGGCTGGTGACGCCAAGTTGATCGGCTACCGTCAGACCGGCCTAGGATCTTTGGGAGCAGGATGGGGAGAGCTCATCTTTGGCTGCCCAACTGCGGGGCCCTTCGAGATCACGGCGGTCTTTCCCTCGTGCCCGGACAATCCGGTTGTTCTGCGCGGAATCGAACCCGGCTCGCGCGTGCGCCTCGTGGAGCCCGCCTTCGCCGGCATCTGGGGGCAGCGGTGGGCGCAGATGATCGTCGATCTGCGGCATTGGATCGACCGTCTTGCCGCCACAGGACGGGCGGCGCTTCTCTCCGCCGGCCTGGCCTGCGGGATCCTGTTCGGCGCTACCCTTTTCGGCGTGCGCAGGTGGATCGTCCCCCGGCGTTGGCAGAAGAAACTGATGCCGGATCGCATCCGCTGGGGACCGAGCTGGAACGCGATCATCGGCGGTGCCGCGGGAGGATGGATCCCACCCTCGATCCGCCTGTTTCTCTTCGGGGTGGGCGTTCTGCTGCTCATGGCCCTATCGGGATCATTCTGGCTGTGGCCCACCCATCCCGCGGGGGAATCTGCCAGGGAACTGGGACTGGCTGGCATTCTCGCCGGCGTCCTGGGGGGCGCGGGCTTGTCGCTCCTCGACTCCAGGCGGCGCAGCGCCGCTGTTGCTCCCGTTGAGGATCGGGACCACCTGCAACTCCAGCTACTGGATGCACTCGACGGGTTCACCCATGCCAGCTGGCTGACCTACCTGGGCGGAATCGCCTCACTCTGCCGGAGTCTGGCCGAAGGCGCAGACCCCAAACTGGTCCTGCCGAGACTGGGCAAACGAATCGAGTCCTACGACACGGTGATCGCCCCCCAGATGCTCCGCATCGTTCAGCTTCTGCCCTGTGGCGGCATCGCCCCGCACCTGGCCATTCGTTTCGGATCGAGCCTCGAGCAGATCGAGACTTCCATAGAGGCTATTCGTCCATGGATCGACAAGACCACGAACGGGGACATCCACACGGGGCTTCCCGATGAACGCGCGTTACACTTGCTGGCGCGCTGCGAGGCGGAGACCCGCACGGCGGTCGAGGAGTTGTTCCAGACTCTGGGTCGCCGCTTCTCCTCCGACGTGAGCGCCGAGCTGCAAGCCGTGCTCCACCGCCTGCGCGAAGAAACTCCCGGAGTCGAGCTCTCCACTGACATTCCCGAGGCGCTTCCCCCCGTCTTCGCCGTGCGTGGGGAGCTCGCAAACATCTTCGAGAATCTGCTCCGCAATGCACTCCGCGGCGCGAAACAGAATTCCGCCCAACGGGACCCGCGCGTCCACGTCGCAGTGCGCCTGCAGGGCGGCTTGGTGGTCGCGAGCATCACAGACTCCGGGCCCGGCATGCCCGCCGAGGTCCGCAACTCGCTCTCCGCTGTGCAGCGATCCGAGCTGCAAGGCCATGGCCGGGGAATTCCCTATGCCTGCCGCCGCCTGCGGCTCTTCGATGGAAAGGTCGACGTTGTACGTTCCTCTCCCCAAGACGGAACGCTGGTCACCGTCACGCTGCGCGTCCTGCGCAAGGCCACACACGATGGAGCTACGACCTTACTGCCGCCAGATGGCCCGATGGTGGATGACTCCGAGATGACACCCTCGACTGCCAGGACGAACCCACAAACAGGAAGAACGCCATGAGCACAACCGTACTGGTCATCGATGACGACCGGGAGTATGCCGAAGATCTGGCAGCGCTGCTCTCTCCTGAGTTCACTTGCCTGTTCGCGCGCAGCGGTGAGGCGGGTCTCGGGATGATCGATTCCCAGCGCCCGGACGCAGTCGTCTTGGACCTGATGCTCGAGGGCGGTCGCAATGGACTCGAGGTGCTCGCATCGATTCGTGAGACCGATTCAGCCCTGCCGGTGATCATGGTGACGAACCACCCTTCTCCCGAGACCGAAGCCGAAGCCCTGCGCCGTGGTGCGCTCTACTACCTATCCAAGTCGGCCGGACGGGCCGAGGTGCTCGCAAAACTGAAAACATCGCAGGAGATCGGGACCACCAGTCGCGAGCGTGATCGCCTGCGGCACGAGATGTCCATTCTCTACGGCACATTCCTCTTTTCCTCACCCGCCATGAAGGCCTTGGACGCCGACCTGGATCGAATTGCAGCCGCCCGCCACACGACCGTCTTGATCCTTGGGGAAAGCGGGACCGGGAAAAGCCACTTGGCCCGCGAGATCCATCGCCGTAGCGCGCGGGCCCGGCAGCCATTCATCCGCGTGAATATGGCGGGGCTCTCCGAGGAGCTGGCGCGTAGTGAGCTATTCGGGCACACCAAAGGCTCGTTCACCGGGGCGGTCGCCGATCGACGGGGATACTTCGAAGCGGCACGAGGGGGAACGCTGTTCCTCGATGAGATCGCCGATCTCCCGCTTGCCGTCCAGGGTCTCCTGCTTCAGGCTGTTGAGGAACGCGAGATTGTGCCTGTGGGATCGTCGACCGCTCGGCCCGTGGACACCCGCATCATCGCGGCAACCAATCGGGATTTGGAGAAAGCGGTCACCGAAGGGACCTTCCGTCAGGATCTCCTCAGCCGCTTCTCTGTCATTACAATCGGAATCCCCCCCCTGCGAGAGCACCCAGAAGACATTCCTGATCTGGCGCGCTACTTTCTCGGGAAGTACAGCGGGGAAATGCACTTGCCTCCCATCGAGCTCAGTGGGGAGACAACCGATCATTTGCAGCACTACGACTGGCACCGGGGAAATATCCGCGAACTCCGAAACGCCATCGAGCGCGCCCTCGTCTATCATGGAGACGATGGGGTGTTGGGCCCAGAAGCCTTCAGCCTACCGGCTGACCAGCCAACCATGGGATACGACTATGCGCAGGAGAAGACGCGTGCCCTGCGGCAATTCCAGCAAGAATTCTTCGAACGCGCCCATCGAGCCATCAACAGCCGAATCGATGCCCCCCGACCGGCGGACACGCGCCGGCTTGCCGAACTCGTCGGCATCCCGCCACAGACCGTTAGGCGGGTTCTCAAGAATCTTGGATTCGGCGCTCCGTCTTCCTTCTCCTCAGAGAGCCCCAGCTAACCGAGTCTGACTTGCAGTTCAGCCGGGGATGCCTGCTCGACAGTCGCTAAGAACCTCGTTGCAGGTTCGAGAAGCTGCTCATGATGTGGAAGAGTCCATCGAGGTCGAGCGGCTTCGAGAGACAGTCCTTCACTCCCACCGCTCTCAGCTCAGCGCAGAGATCATCGGAAGGATCGGACACAATTGCAATGATCGGCAGTTGAGCATCGATGTGCTGCCGAATCGTCCTAATCAACGCCAACCCTTCCAAGACACTACTGTCGCCATAGAACGGCTCGAGCAGGAGATCAACGAGAAGAACCTGGGGAGACTCCCTCAGAAGCTCCGCGACTGCCGCCACCGACCCCCGCGTCCATCGGAGACGGATATCCCCCGGTAGGAGTGCCGCTAGGTCGGCTGCAAGCTCTTCGTCGTCGATCACAGCTAGAACGGATAGAGCTTCCGGTTTCATTAGTACTCCCCCCACCTCGGCTCGATGCAAGTTCTGTTCCTCATCGCCTGCCGAAGACGAGCCTGGGAAGCATAGTGCCATCCATGGAGATCCCCCCTTCGTCGGGGAAGGAAGTGCTCGGGCAAGAACACCAATGTTCACGCTTGAACAAGGAGATGCGCATTCACCCGTCGCAGCCCTCCAGAAGATCGGGTTCTCCGCCGGCGCATCGCCGCCAACGACGGGCAGAAGCGCAGGATTCCCGAACCAGCAGGTGGACGGACGGCTCTGGCACACCTTCTGCACAGCGCACGTACGGCACGGTCCGGGAATCGAACACCGGACATCATCTGACCCTCATTCGAGGAAGCGCAACCTGGTCGGATGGGGGCAAGGACAATCCGAGATCAGCAAAGGAGGTCTGCCGTGATGCGCTATCTCATGACGTTCGGAATTGCAGTTGCCGTTCTGCTCACCTTCAGCATCGCAACGGTCACGTCTGCATCGGTCTATCTCGTTGATTCCCGCGGAAACTGCATCGATCTGGGGTCAGCGAATGAGAACATCGTGGACAAGATCGTTCCCTTTCGAGCCTACAACAGCGTCCCGTACGAACTCCAGATCCCCGAACATAACCCCCCGGTGACCTTCAACTCCGCCAGCTATCCATTCGAGGGCATCTTTGTCGCCGGACCTGTGGGCATTGGTAATGAGGCGGAGGATTGGGCATGGTGGCATCGGGCGCTGCATCGCGGACACTCGCTTGATGTCCCCGCCTGTGATCGGCACGTCAACCTCTCTTTCTTCATGACCGATATCGGCAACCTGAGCGATAATGCTGGTGCCTTCGAGGTCCATGCCAGACCCACGGCTTGGGGGCAGCTCGACGCATTGCCGGCCATGGGCGGCCTTGAGGGAGCGTTATCCATCATCGATCCAACCACCGGCAAGGTCTACGTCTTTGGCGGCGGCCGCCGCACCGGCGTATTTCACAGTCAGACCTGGGAATTGGACCCGGAGTATGGCGACACGTGGCAACAGATCGAGGCTGGTCCCACAGGGCCCGCCGAGCGCTGGTATCACTCTGTCATCTACGACCCCAACCCCACCGGGAACCCCAGGATGGTCATTTTCGGAGGATTCACAACGACACCCAACAAGTACAATGACACCTGGGCCCTCGACCTGACTACGCTGACCTGGTCTGAAATCGTTGCATCTGGCAGCGTACCCCCTCCCTGCAACTACCACTCGGCCATCTATGATCCTGACGGCGGGCCAAATCCCCGAATGGTGGTCTATGGGGGGCATGAACTCGGCAGCACCACCTATGCACTGGATCTCATGACCAACGAATGGACAGCGCTGCCGACGGTAGGCGGTCCCGGCGTCCGCTGCCTGGGCGGAGCTGCCTACTATTATCCTGACGACGGTTCCCCTCAAATGATCTGGTTCGCCGGAGGCTATCTGGGCACCTATTACGACGATCTTTGGAGCCTTGACCTCCTGTCTCAGACTTGGACACTGCTCTCGAGCACTGGCCAACTCGGCCAGCCAGCAACCCGCGAAGGGCTCTCAATGGTTATGGATGAGGAGGGGGAGAAGCTGATCGTCTTCGGAGGTCGTGACGCCAGTACGACCTTCGACGATCTGTGGTTCTACAGTCTTCCCGAAGACGAATGGGTTCCGCAGGAGACTCCGGCCGACGCTTGGCCTGAGCCCACTGCCCTCCACTGTGCGGCCTATGACCCCTCGCATCACGTGATGCTCGTGATTGGCGGCGGATCGATCGCAGCGACTCACGATCCCGCGCCCGTGAGAGTCCTTGTTGCTGACTTCGACTGGTACACCGGCTCATCGATCATCGGCGAGTCGCCTGCGCCCATTGTCTCCAAGCTAGTCGCGAGGGCGTGGCCCGTGCCGACAACTCAGGGCTCCATGATTGAGTACGAACTGAGTCAGAGCGCGCCGGTCAATATCGTGATCCTCGATTCTTCAGGTCGTGTCGTCCGCCGGCTTCTCGACTCACGCATGGTGGCAGGCAGTCATTCGCTGCGCTGGGATGGACTCAGCGACCGGGGGCGCCCCGCCCCCAAGGGAGTCTACTTCTGTCGGATCCATACTGGCTCGGCACAGGCGGTCCGCAAGATCGTAACCATGGACTAGCTCGGCAGCACACAGCGAGGGGTCCCGGCTGTCCTCCCGGGACCCCTTGCTATTCCCGGTACCCGTACTCTCCACCTGCGGTCCCCCGATCCTGCAGCCCATCCCGCACCCTCCCCACCCCCACCCGATGCACATCGAGCAGCAGCACGAACCCCCCGATGACCGCCCCGATCACGGTGGTGAAGAGGCGCCAGAGGACGGTGTAGATCAGCAGCAGCTCGCTTGGGATCACCCGCTCCATCAGCCAGACCGAAGAGACCTCGGCGACGCCCGAGGCTCCCGGGGTTGGGGCGAAGTAGATCACGAAGAGGTGCACACACTTCAGGCCCAGGAAGACGCTGTAGGGCACCTCATGGCCGAGGGCGCGCACGACGGCGTAGGCAATCGTGAACTTGTTCGAGAAGAGGATCAGGGTGAGGAGCACGACCAGGGCCAACGAGCCCCTGCCGCGGCGCCCGACATGGCCCACCGCGCCGCTGAACCGCTCGACCCCATGCTCGGCCTTTCCGATCACTCGATCCCGCGCTCGTCCCAGGCGGGGGATCCGGGCCAGCAGTCGATCGTAGAGCTGGCGAATGATCCAGAGGCCGATCCGCGGGAAGATCACCACCCCCAATACCAGCACCGCTACCAGGGCGACGATCACGAATGCGCCCTGGATCAGACCCGTGACCTTCGGGCCGAAGAGATCCGTCGGGATCAGGAGCAGTGCGGCGAGGCTGGAGCAAACGAAGAAGACCAACGTCCCGGCGAAGTTGACCAAGGAGGCCAACACACCTTCCGAGACAGGGGCTCCGCTGCGCCAGAGCAGGTATACCTGCGCCGCCCCCCCACCGGTCTGCATCGGGGTCGCCGCGCCCATGAAGATGTTCGCCCAATTCGAGCGCATGCAATCCCACAGGCTCACCTTCGTCAAGACCCGCCCATTGAACAGCGCACGATAGCGCAGCCCTCCGACGAGATAGTCGATCCCGACCAGGGGAATGATTAGCAGGGCAAAGCGCCAGTCGAGATTGGCCAGCAGCTCGTTCAGATTGGCGGGTGACTTCCACCAGAACCCGATCGTGATCGCTCCGATCGAGATCAAGATGAAGAGCTGGATACCCCAGGCGATCGCCCGGCGCGAGGGCAGGCGGATGGTCCCGCCAGGCGGCTCGTGATGCCGCTCGGAGGAACCCGCCACCCGTGGCTCGTCACGTGGCTCAGAGGAGTGCGCGACCATCCGCGTTCCCGACCTCCGGCTTGCCCAGCCACTTCAGCACCGTATTGAACACGTCGACGGTGCGGGCGGCGCGATCGTCCCAGCCGGTCTGATTGTAGATCAGCGGTACCATCATATGCTCGCGATGCAGCGAGCCGTGCGAACTGTGATGCTCGGGCCACTCGAAGGCCTGGCGCAGGTCATAGCCGTTGCGCGAGACGACGAGCAGGTCCCCGCTACGAGGGCTGCCGAAGAACTGCTCGAGTTGGACGAGCGCATCGGGATAGTCGGAGTCGACCGTCGCCTCGAGCGCCGCCTGCCGGTCGAGGGGGCGGTCGATCACCCCGAGGCCGAACGGGTCTCCCTCCAAGGGGCAATAGCGCAACCCTTCGGGCGAGCACTCGACCTCCGCTCGCCCCCGGGCAGCGGCAATCGAGATCCGCCAGGAGCGGGCTCGCGTCGTACGATCTCGCCTGGATGCACCCTGCTCAGCCCCATCTCGCCCGGATGCACTCCGCTCTTCCCAATCTCGCCTGGATACACCCTGCTCAGCCCCATCAGGCTCGGACGCACCGCTCCGGCCGCCGGCCCGCCAGGCGAGGAAATCGATTTCCTCGCGGCCGAGCAACTCGTCCCACAGCGAACCCAACGCGGCCGGCACCGCGTCCCCGGTCAGGAATGTCGCGCTTCCATCGCGCGCCACACTGCAGTCAACGTCGGTTCCATTCTCGCCCCTGGCACCGGCGCTGCGGGCACCCCTCGAATTGCCACTGTCGTCGCCCCCGTCATCGCTGGTGCCAGCGCCCCTGGCGTTGTCCAGGAAGTAGATCTTCCCCACCGCATTGCCCGAGATCATCACCGCCGCTCGCGGCCGCCGCTTCCAGACGACCGGATAGTAGAGCGTCCGTATGCCGCGCCGATCGAGGAAGCGGGCCAAGTCGAAGTGCTGATCGGTCGCCGTCAGCCCGTGGTCCGAGGTGATCAGGAAGAGGGTCTCCTCCCAGCGCCCCTGACGCTTGAGCTTGGCGACGATCTCCCCCACGCTCGTATCGACATGCCGGTAGGCGGCCAGGGTGTGGTCGTGGCGCGGGTGGTTGAGGTGCGAGTAGGAATCGACCGCCGGGAAAACAGCGAAAATGAAATCGGGCTCGTCGTCGAGACAGGCGAGCAGGCGGCGATGGGCGAGCCGGTCGACTGGGTGCCAGTTGTCGGTCAGGTGTGCATAGAGGTAGAGAAAGAGCTTCGATGCCCGCGTCAGATTCTGCCCGCCGCGCAGGCCACGGGTGATCAGCGAGTAGATGCTGCGCGGACGGTCGGTCAACTCGAAGAGCGTCGGGCGGTCGACCGGCAGGTCGCGGTCCATGTAGAGCGCCTCGATGCCGTTGTAGCTGCGGAAGCTGAGTCGGTTCCAGACACCGCTGCGGCGATAGACCTCCTTGTCGAGCCAGCGGATCCCGGGAATGTTGAGCGTCCCGGGAAAGCACCCGGTCAGGAAGGGCAGGTGCGCCGGCCCGGTCGTCGAGGGCAGGCATGACGTCGCCGTGCGGAAGGTGCCCGGACTGGCGATCTCACGGGCGATATGGGGCAATTCGCCGGCGGCGATGAGTTCGCGGAGCACATCCGGTCGGGCCCCATCGACCAGATAGATGATTGCCAAGCGCTTCCCTGTGCCCATTGAGCAACCCTGCTTACTCCGTCGGCCCCGCCTTCAGCCGCGCCTCGGTGTCGGCAATGCGCAGCGCCTCAATCATCTCATCGAGCTCTCCCTCGAGGAACTGCGGCAGGTTGTAGAGCGTCATGTTGACGCGATGATCGGTGATCCTGCTCTGCGGGAAGTTGTAGGTCCGGATCTTCGCGCTCCGATCCCCCGTCGAGACCATGCTCCGGCGGGCCGCCGTCATCGCGGACTCGCGTTCCTGACGGCGGCGGTCGAGGAGTTTCGCGTAGAGCACCTTGAACGCCTTCGCCTTGTTCTTCAGCTGCGAGCGCTCATCCTGGCACTGGACGACGATTCCGGTGGGCAGGTGCGTGATCCGCACCGCCGAGTCGGTCGTGTTCACACTCTGCCCCCCGGGTCCCGAGGAGCGATAGACATCGATCTTCAGGTCGTCGTGATTGATTCCCACCTCGACCTCCTCGGCTTCCGGAAAGACCGCCACGCTGACCGCCGAGGTGTGGATGCGTCCGGAAGCCTCCGTCTCGGGCACGCGCTGCACGCGGTGCACGCCGCCCTCGAAGCGGAGATTCCCGAAAGCACTCGCCCCTTCCACCGAGAAGATGACCTCCTTGGTTCCTCCCAACTCAGTGTGACTGGACGAGAGCAACTCCAGGCGATAACCCTTCCGCTCCGCATACTTGGCATACATGCGGAAGAGATCAGAGGCGAACAACGTCGCCTCCAATCCGCCGGTGCCGGCGCGAATCTCGATAACCGCGCTCTTGTCATCGTCGGGGTCGCGCGGGGCCAGCAGCTGCTTCAGCTCGCCGGCCATGCGCTCTTCACACGCCTCCAGTTCGGGCAGCTCCGCCTTGGCCAGCGCGATCAGCTCCCCGTCGCCCGAGTCCTCCAGGATCTCGCGCGCCTCTTCCTCGGCCTCGACTGCCCCGCAGTAGGCGGCCATCGCGTTGAGCAGTTTCTCGAGCCGCGCATGCTCCCGGCCGACGCGCTTGATCGCCCGCGCATCGGTCAAGATCTTCGGATCCCCCATTTCCCCGGCGAGCTCTTCGCAGCGCCCCTTGATCTCTTCAAAGCTTCGCAGCAGTTCCCGACCCATGGCTACCACCCTCCCGGCTTCCTCAGGCGAGATGCCGGACTTCGCCCACGATCCATCACCCGCTACTTCGCGCCGGCCACTGGCAGGCACCGGCTAGCTGGAAGCCGGTCTGATCGAACCCGGCCGGCTCGAAGTCGGCCCGGCCACGCACAGAAAACCGCCCGGGTCCACGAGGGCACCGGGCGGTGGAATGTGCGCGGGCGCTACTGATCGGCAGCCGGTTTCTCGCGCTTCGACGCCTCGCCCTCGGCCGGTGCGTCGGCTGGCTCGCCGGCGCCAGACTCGGGCGCGGCAGGTGCACCGGCCGGCTCGCCGGCGCCAGACTCGGGCGCGGCAGGTGCGCCGGCCGACTCGCTGGCCCCAGACTCGGACGCGGCGGATGCCGTGGCTTCAGCTTGCTGATCGGCCTTCTCCTCGGC
>JAGMBO010000031.1 GCA_023129715.1 Candidatus Eiseniibacteriota bacterium
CGAACTAACCGCACGGGACACTAGTGGAGCGAGGAGACTTCCCAGGAGCAGGACAGCGGCTGACGGGAGACAGCGGGGCGCGTGCATGGCGGACTCCTCTCTGGGGGGGGGATGTGTTGAGCTACGCTCACGGAAAGGCGGAAGTTGCCGAAATCAAAGCACTCCGTCGATCGACACGAATGAGCGGCGGGTGCAGGCGGCGAAGCCGCCACGGCGCGGGCCTGGCCCGCGTCGGAGCCCGCGGTAACCGAGTGTTTTCATCAGCCAGGCCCGTGCCGGGTGAGCCCGTCCGCTCAATTCGATTGATAGCCGGCTCGGAACAGGGCTTTCAGTCCTCCCCAACTTGTGTCTCTTCTGGGAGTGCTCCCACATCCCACTCCCCACGCTCCGATCAGACCACATGTCGACACGCCCAGCGCGCAGGGAGAATCACTGTGGAGTGTCCATTCCGTCGTGAGTTCGGGTTCCGGCCAACAAAAGAGCGGATCGGATGAGATGTTTCCGTCAACCCCCAGCTGTCCGGTGATCCCGCCAGTCCAGTCTCCTCCCGAGTTCCCATAGAGGTCGCTGCAGGTGAAGATCGGCGTGGCAGCATTGAGGTACACGGCTTGCCCCGGACCGCTGAACGCCACAATAGTATTGTCGATGTGGGGAGAGCAACCATAGAAGGCTAAGCCTGAGCCGTGGTCTGCCTCATTGTAGACAAGAGTGCAGTCCCTTATGATTGCGTTATGGTATACAAGGCAAACCGCGCCCCCATGAGACCAGCCTGACTCGTCGAGCGCACGATTCCGAACAAACGTGCACTGCTCGATCAAACTGAACTCGCCATACAACGCCCCACCATAGCTAGACATATTCTCGGAGAACAGGCACCCGATGACTGCAGGAGTTCCGCCATTGATCGAGGAGATAGCACCGCCATCTGACTGGCCCTCGATGTCGTAGGAGCGGTTTTCATGGAAGATGCAATTCCTGATCTCTGGAGAGGCCCCCACGCAAAGAATGGCTCCGCCGTGGTAGAAGGGGAACACGGGCCCCGGGGACCATCCCCCGGTGATGGTGACTCCCTCGAGTACGGTCCCCGGACCCTCACCCTCATGGAAGTATGCGCCCCGATGGGCTCTGATCCCGTCATAGCACTGGATGGTGCAGGTACTTGGGTCCCCCGAGACGGATCGGAGGACAATTGCCTTGCCGTGGAATTCCAAGTCGAAGTTGCCGTCACCAGTGAAGGTTCCGTTGGCGAGCTCGATAACATCGCCATCGGCAGATGCGATGATTGCTGCCTGAATGGTGCTGAAGTCGCCGGTGCCGTCGGGAAGGAGAAGATAGACTTCCGCCGAAGCAGTATAGGGCACCGTGACTACCAGAACACCGAGGAGTAAGCTGCGGAGCATAGGATCCCCTTTCCGGATGGGGGATGGAGGGTCGCTATTCAGTAATCAGTATAGCACCGTTCCAGGCAGCTAACCAGTGGATGACATTGCGCACGAACTGCAGGTTCTGTTCAGTTCCCCGAGATCTCAATCCGACACCCTGCATGCTGTCGCTCTGCTGGTAGGTGAACATCTCCGCCGCCGCGAACACCGCTATCCGTCCCCGGCCGTCGGCTGGCGTCGGCCATGGGCGGATCTCACCCGTGGGGCTTTCGGCGATGACGAGGATCGCATTCACTATTCGCCGCGATCGCGGCGGGCAACGCCGAAGACATTCGGAATCGCCCATGCTTGGCGGTTCAAGTCGTTGGCCATGAATGCCGTCTCGTAGCTGCCCACGTACTCCCGCTCGTGCCCAGGGAACTGGATCACGAGCTGCGCTTCCGGTCCCCCCTCAAGATGTTGCGCGCAGACGAGCTCGATCGGCAAGGAGAGCAGGATCGCATTGAAATCATGCATCGAATAGGGCGACCGGCTGAAGATCAAGAGCACGCGGCCGGCGGTATCCTCGCCCAGGGCGGCCTCGCTCCACGCCTTCTGCTGTTGCGGCCAGCGGTTCTCCCCAGGACGCTTGATCAGGCGAAGATTCTGAACGACACACGCATAGCGCTCGAGGATGGATTCGAAGGATGTGGCGTCTAGGTCGAACATCCGAAACGAGTCAACCGTCTCGGCGCGCGGGCAGAAGGCGGCCACGGATTGATAGCGGTTGCAGCGGCTGTTGTTGATATGGGCTCCGGCCCGCAGATAGCCGACATGAGTCGTGTGGTCGGTGGCGAACATGCCGGCGTTGATCGCCGCAACGAGGCCGTAACGCGTACACCATTGTCGCGCGGTCATTCGCGATTGGTCGGCCGATTCGCTCGCGCAGAAGAGACGCAGCGCCCATTGCTCGGGATCGATGCGCAGGACGACGATCGTGCTGTCCCCTGCAGGTGAGGGCCAGTCTCCTCGGAATGTTCCCAGGTCGGCGCCCTCGGCGAGGGATACCCAATCGGCTTCCGCGCAGGCCGCCGGGGGCAGCAGCGCGACGGCGAGGGCACTGGCCAGGGCAAGGGTGAGGAGATGGGCGCGGGCAACGGTGCGGACATGGGCCCGCGCGACGGTGAAGGCTTTGGCCGGCACGATCCCAAGGGCTTCGGCCACGGCAACGGCGAAGACTCCGGCCGGCGAGTCCACTCGGGCGATGGGTTTCATGCGCCGCTCGCTATCGGGAGCACGCTAGACATAGCCGTCGCCGGTAATATACTTGGTCAGCTCGTCGATCGTGAACTGCTGATCCGAGATGACCTGCTTGACGACATCGCCGATGGTGATGATGCCGACCAGCCGGTCACCATCCAGGACGGGCAGGTGGCGCACGTGCTGAGCGGTCATCAGCTTCATGCACGTCGCGAGCGTCTCCTCGGGACTGACGAAGAAGATCCGCTTCGTCATCATCTCCTGCACGGTAGCACTCTTGGATGACTTGCCCTTGAGCACGATCTTGCGGGCGTAGTCGCGTTCCGAGAAGACACCGACCAGCTTCCTGCTTTCCACGACGAGAACGGCGCCGATCTGCTTCTCGGACATCAATTGCAGGGCATCGAAGACAGAGGTCTCGGGGGCGACAGTCCAGATACTCCGACCCTTGGCATCCAGGAGTTCGTGTACCTTCGTCATGTGGCAACTCCTCTCCGGTTGGCTGCGCGAGTCGCGTGCGCCTTCATGCTCGCATTCCGGGGCACCGAGGCTCGGGGCGAATGAGCTCTTGGCTGCTGCTAAGCAGCAGACTAGCACGGGGTTCCAGAGCGGGCAATCGGACACTGCCCTCAGGTGAGCATCAGTGCCGCGCCTCCCCCCGTTGCCGGGGGCCATTGCGTGGCGGTTTCAGCTCTTGCACCACGAACCACTGCCCTTTCCTCCGGCGGGTGTCCTGCGGGGCACGGTCGTAGCAGAGATCGAAGTAGCGCCCGTCCGAAGTCCGCACACGGAAATAGTCCCTCCCCACGCCCCAGGAACCCCGTTTGCGCGCGGTGACGAGATGCTCGGGACGCATGTTGTGGGTCATCCGGCCGCGGCGCCCATAGTCGTGCCACTCGCTGAGCAGTTCTTGAATCGTGTGGGGCTTGCCACGCCAGGTGAATGCCTGGGGGCAGCCGGGACGTTTCTCGAAGAGGGGTGGGGTGTCGAAACACACCGTCACCGGTTCAAAGATGAAGGTCTCCGGGCGCAGGTCCATCAGTCACGTCCTTCGATCCCATCGGAGGCCCCGCTGTTCCAGGATCGATCCTGCAGCTCCCGGACGAGTCTCCGCAACCGTGGCGTCTCGCCGAGCGCGTCCAGGATTTCTGCAAGCAACGCCAATCCGGCGGGAACATGTTCACTGAACCCCGGCCGGCCTTCGTGGATGCCCAGCTTGGCGAAGGCGCCGAGAGCCTGCATCAATCGGTTGGCGGCGTTGGCCAGGAAGTGCGCCCGCCATCCATCCGCGGTCATCTCGACGACCGCCCGCACGCCGGCGCGGCCCGCCTCCTGGCGATAGAGCGCGACGAACTCGTCGCGGTGCTGGGCCGGCAGATGCACGTAGGGATCACAGAGTAGCGCGGCCAAGTCGTAGCCGGGGGGGCCGAGGCGCGCGCCCTGGAAGTCGATCACCGCGAGTCCCTCGAGGCTGACCATCAGATTGCGCGATTGGAAGTCTCGGTGCATGAAGACCGATTCCGAGACGCCGCGCGTCCCGGCCGTTTCTGCTCCCAGGGCAAGGCCGGCCAGTCGCCGGCATTCCGGCTCGATTCCGGCGAAGGGCTCCGCCGATTCCGCCGCCCCAAGCGCGAGCTCGCGGTGGAAGTAGCCTGCCTCCTGCTCGACGATGAAGTCCTCTGTATAGGCTGGATTCGAGGTCCAGTCGGCCCGGTATCCTGGAGTGCCGGGTGCCTGCATGCGGACCAGGATCTGGACTGCCTGCTTGTACAGAACGTACGTGTCTCTCCAGTCCTCTGCCTCCACCCTATCGGAGAGGCGTTCATCCCCCAGATCCTCGAGGAGCAGGAAGCCGCGCCCGAGATCGGCCGCGTAGAATCGCGGGACCCGGATGTTGCGGCGGTGGAGATACTCGCGCACGGCGAGGAAGGCCTCGTTCTCGTCGGGATGGACGCGATCCGCGGGGAGCGGGTTCGCAACAGCGACCGTGCGCAGGCCAGCACGGTGTACGCGGTAGATCCGCCGGCGGGAGCCGTCGCCCGCAAGGGGCGTCAGCACTGGCGAGAGGCCGGTCGGCTCGCCGGAGCCGAGCAGGAGCACGGTTGCGCGGGAGACGAATTCGAGCAGTTGCAGGTCGGGCTTGTCGCGATGATGCTGTGTCATGGATCGATCCGCCGCGTTCCCCGGGTCGTGACCAATGCATGTTCGACCGACTCCGCTACCGTGACCCCCGGCCCGAGGACGGCATGCTGCACGCGAATGCCGGGCGCGACGACGGCATTCGCTAGGACGACACTGGAGATGATCTCGGCGCCCGCTCCGATCGTTGCCGTCGGATGGACGAACCCATAGCCGGTCACGCCGGCTGCGCCCTGTAGGGCGTGCGCCGGGTCGCCCGGCCTCCGGTGACCGGCGCAGAGCCGGTGCGCTTCTAGGTAGCTCTCCGGTGTTCCAATATCGACAAAGGTGAGATCCCGCGGCGACCAGATGAAGGCCCCCAGACGGCCGCGTTGCAGCAGATGCTGGTAGCTGTCGCGGATGTCGTGAAAGCCCTTACCGGGCAGGAGGTCGAGCACCTCCTGGGAGACGATGTGTAACCCGGTGAAGGTGAATCCGTCCGGAACGGGGCCCTCACGTACGATTTTGCTCACGCGCCCTTCCACGACCAGAACGTTGGGCCAGACGGGAGACGGCACGAGTACCATCGTTGCTGCGTGCCGGCGTTCCCGGTGGAAGGCGATTGCCTCAACGATCGGTGCCTGGAAACACACATCGGCATTCATGACCACGAAGGGGTCGCTGTCTAGCCACGGGGCCGCTTGGACAAGCGCGCCGCCGGTGCCGCGGATCTTCGGTTCGAACGAGAATTCCAGCCAATTCTCCCGGACGCTCCCCTTGTCCGGTGCCCACTTTCGAAGATGGTTTTCGACTTGATCGGCGAGATGGTGGCCATTGACTACGACTCGGCGGATCGTCTCTGTCCCGAAAGAGAAGAGGTGATCAAGGTGAATGTCGAGCAGTGGAGAGCCACATACAGGAAGCAGAGCCTTTGGGATCTGCTCGGTCAGGGGACGCAGGCGGGTTCCGAGCCCGGCGGCCAGCAGGAGGATGTCGAGAGTCATGGTTCCGTTCCCTCTCGCCTCGTCTCATGCGTTCGGGTCCCGCGCCGGATGGCTTGGGCTGCCGATCCCCCCAGCGGTGGGCCGGGTGGAAGGGATCCCGCCCGGGCGCGGGGCTAGTCGCGGCAAATGCCGAACACCGCGCTAGTCACGATAGATCAGCAATGGGGCAATGCGCGCGTCGAACGCGGCGAGTTGCCCGTCCCAGGATGCCACGATCTCTTCCGCCGGGGCACCTGCATCGATCGCCTCGCGGAAGGCGGCGGTGCCGCAGATCAGGTCGACCGCCGGGCGTTCGTGCTCATATTCGTATGGCGGCTGCCGCCAGCGGAACTCCGGATGAGACCTGCGCACCGCGTCGAGGAGTGCGGTGGTCAGGGCGATCGGGCGCATCACCCGACGGTCGAGGATATGGATCTGCATTCCGCGCACCAAGACCCCGGCGTGCTTGTTGAAGGTGGGCTCGAAAGCGACCTCGCGCAAGAGGACGCCTGCTAGCGGCGACCCTGCCTGGCCGGCGGCGATTCCGGGAGCCTGGAGGTCCACGAATCCATCGGCAGCAAGGGTCCCGAGCAGGAGGGGTGGATCGACATAGGGTGCGCCGCAGAGCTCGAAGGGCCGGGTCGTGCCGCGACCTTCCGAGAGATTGGTGCCTTCGAGGATTACCTGACCGGGATAGACGAGCGCCGTCTCGAGGGTCGGCAGATTCGGTGAGGGCATGGTCCAGGGCAGCCCGGTCTTGTCGTAGAAGAGCGAACGCCGCCAACCTTCCATCGGGATGATGTGCAACCCGCCGGCGTCGGGGCCTGAACCTGGAACCGCCCCCGGTTCGCCCGAACCCCGCGCCTCATCCTCGGTGATCAACCCGAGGCGCCAGGCGCCATAGCGGCAGTATTCTCCCGCGGTGAGACCGTGGCGCAGTGGAACATCGACGAGCCCCACGAAGGAGCGCAGTCTCTCCTCCAGGATGGGACCTTCACGGTGCCCGCTGATCGGGTTGGGGCGATCGAGCAGGTAGACGGGGATGCCGTTCTGCAACGCCACACGGATCATGTGCAGGGCGCTGATCAGGAATGTGTACACCCGTGTGCCGACATCCTGCAGGTCGATCACGATCGCATCGAGCCCGGCAAGATCCTCCACCGCTGGGGCGAGTCGCTCTCCGTAGAGGCTGATGATCGGCAGGTCGAGATGGCGGTGCACACCATCGGCCGAAGGGATCATGTTGTCTTGTTTCTCGGCGGCGAAGCCATGCTGTGGAGAGAAGAGCCGCCGCAGATCGACACCCGGCAGGCCGGCGACGGCGTCGGCGGATGGCTGCCATGTGCCCGACACGGTCGTGCCGTTGCAGAGCAGTCCGGCGCGGCCCCGGCCGGGGAGCCGGAGGCCGTCGCGGAGCACCCGGTCGAGACCTGTCATCGTTCGTGGCAATGGTGTCGCCTCGATTGATCCCCATGCGTGGCGGTCGATGGGATGCTGGTTCCGCCCCGATCGTCCCTGGTCCTGCTGCTCTGATCGCCCCTGGTCCTGCCGCCCCGATCGTCCCCGGCCCGGCTGGCGGAGGAGCCGGCCGACCCGCCGCGACTCACTCTAGGACCGGGGTTGGCGGATCTCAATCGATTCCCCCGAGAGAGAGATCCCGACAGCGCGGCATGCCGATTGACCCTGCCGGATGCCCTGGTCTAGACTTCGCTCGATGTTCACGCAACTGCAAACGATTGGCGGCGGTGCCCGCATTCGGCTTCTGAGCCTGCTGCTCGTGTTCTGCCTGTCGCTTGTGTCTTGCCCGCTGCTGGCGGCTGGTTCGGTGGCCGCTCAGGAGAGCGCTCCTCCCCAAGCGCCGGCCGCTGCGTTCTCCGGAAGCGCGGCGCAGCCGGAGGCGGTCACGGCCCAAGGTGCTGGCTGGTCCACCGAGCCGGGGTCGGGTCTCGAGGCGGCGATCGCCGGAGACAGCTATCGCCTCGGTCCCGGCGACAGCCTGATGGTCGGTATCTGGGCGCCCCAACCGGTGACCTTCGATTTGGGTGTCAACGTCGAAGGCAAGCTGATCCTTCCCGGAATCGGTGAGTATGCGATCGACGGCATGCTGTTGGACGAGGCGCGCGAGATGATCATCGCGGCCCTGATGCAGCACTTCCACGATGTCGAGATCACCGTTGCGCTGACGCAACTGCGGCGGTTCCAGGTCCACGTCCTCGGTCAAGTGGTCCGGCCAGGCACCTATCTGGGTACCGCGGTCGACCGCATCTCGGCGGCGGTGCATTGGGCGGGGGGCTTCGCCCCCAATGCCAGCGAGCGCCGCATCCAGGTGACCTCCGCCGACAGTCTGCGCGCGCAGGCCGACCTCTTCATCTTCCTGCGCCGCGGGATCCCCGGCGCCAATCCTTGGCTGCGCGATGGGGATATCATCTACGTCCCCTTTGCGCGCCACCGCTTCACCGTCAGGGGCGCGGTCAATGAGCCGGGTGACTTCGAGTATCTCAAGGGCGACCGCCTCGGCGATGCGATCAGTTTTGCCGGTGGTTTCACCCCGGAGGCGTTTCCCGACACGCTCGAGATCGTCCGCTACATCGGGCCCGATCGCCATCCGGTACGGTTCTTCGCGATCGCCGCCGGCGCACTGGTTGCCGCTCGCCCGCGAGACGAGGCCTTCCTTCCGGATGTCACCGGCCGTTTCATGGTTCACGATGTCCCCATGCGTTCGGGTGGCACAGTGGAGTATCCCGATTTCGATCTGCTTCCCGACGACATGGTCTTCGTCCGGGCGATCCCTGAGTATCGGGTCAAGCGGCTGGTCGAGATCGGCGGCGAGGTCGTCTATCCAGGGTTTTATGCGATCAGTGAGGGCGAGAGCCGACTTGCGGATACGATCGAGCGGGCCGGCGGAGTGACCAGGGAGGCCTTCCTGCGGGAGGCAGAGCTGATCCGGCGTGAGGCCATACGTCTCGAGGAAGGAGATCGCGAGTTCGAGCGGCTGAAGAAGATCCCCTCGGCCGATATGACCGAGGACGAATACGAGTACTTCAAGCTGCGGTCGCGCGAGAATCCGGGTCGTATGGTGGTCGATTTCGAGCGTCTGTTGATCGACGGGGACGAGACCCAGGACTTGCTTCTCCGCCACGGGGACCTGATCACGATTCCGACGAGACGCGATTTCATCAGCGTCCTCGGCATGGTTGGTGCTCCGGGGAATATCATCTACCGCGCGGATTGGTCGCCGAAGGACTACATTGTCGAGGCGGGCGGTTTTTCCGAGAAGGCCGACAGGGGGGCGACACGGGTCATTCGGGCCTCGAGCGGCGAGTGGGTCTCGCTGAGCGATGCCGACGATCTCGAGCCGGGAGATACGATCTGGGTGCCTGAGCGACGGGATCGCGACTACTGGCAGTTCTTCAAGGATGTCCTGACAGTGACGACCCAGATCGTGACGATCTATCTCGTCGTCGATCGGGCGATCGAGAAGAAGTAGCGCACCGCATCGTTTGCTCCACCACCCATCGATCAACCGACGATCGTCCAAGTTGGTCCCCGGGTGACGCGTCCGCGCCTACCGGGAATCGCGCGGCGTCGGGCGGAGGCGGTCGGAGGCGGGAGGCGATGAAGGGACTCTACCTCAATGTTCCCGCCGCCCGGGAGCGAGCGACTCGGCTCGATGCGTTGCTCGCGGCGCCCTCGGCGATCGCCACCGCCGAGCATCAGGGGCATTCCCTGCTGGTCGACTACCACCCACGCGACTGGCCCGCGGGACCGATTCATTGCAATCCCGCGGCCGATCTGACGGCGGCCGGGTCGGGCTGGTTCCATTTCCGTGGACGGTTCGGCAACTTGTCGGGGTTTGCCGAGGCCTTCGCGCACGCGCGCACCCTGGAGGAGCGCAAGGCGCTGGCCGCCGAGATCCAGGCGGGCGCGTTCGTGATTCTGGTTCTGCGCGGTACCTCCGGCTGGTTGGTGACCGATCCCTTCGGGCTCCATCCGCACTACTATGCCGGGGAGACACCCTTTGCACGGCTCGCTCCCTCGGTCCACTTCTTCGGTGACGACGAATCGGGAACATTCCCCGCCGACGAGTCGCTGACCGCCGCTCTGGAAGTCCAAAACCATCTCTTCGGGAACTACACGGCCTACGCCGGCATTCGCCGTCTCGATCCTGGTGCGATCACGAGTACAACGGAGGTCGTGCGCTACTTCGACTATCAACGCCGGGAGTCGCCCGCGGCAGCGGATACCACCCAAGCTGCGAATGGATCGCGCCCCCGGGGCGCCGGCAGCGTCCTCGGCCGGGCGTTGCTGGCCCGTCTTGGCGAGGTGATGGGGCTTTTCGCTGAGCGGCGCCGCGTTCTTCCGCTGAGCGGGGGGCTAGACTCGCGACTGTTGCTTGCGAGCGCGCGGTTCGATTACGGCTACACATTCGGACCCGCGGAGAGTGGTGACCGGCCGGTTGCCCGTCGCTATGCGAATCACTTCGAGGACTACGACGAGTTTTCCCTGCTCGAACTCGACTACCCCCCGCGCCTGCGCGCAGCGGGGCGGCAGGTCTTTTCCGGGACCTGTGCACGACCGTTCGTCGAGCTGCTCGCGGTATACCGCCGCGTGGCCGAGCGTTGGGGGGGCGGGTGTCTCTTCTTTGATGGATATGGGGGCGATGTCCTGCAGCGCGCGCTCTATCTGACTTCCGGTGGCCTGCGCGGCAGTGCGGCCAAGATGTTCCCACAGCTGACGCGGGCACGGTTCGATCCGCTGGTCCTGCTCAATCGCCGCTATCCGGGACTCGACCGGGATGCCCGCAAGCTACTGGTGAAGACCTATCACCAGATGAGCGAGGACTGGGATCTCGATCCCCTGCGCAGCGTGACCCTCTTTGAGTTGCTCTATGGGCGGGGCTCGCGCTATGTCATCAATGGAGGCACGATTCTCTCGGGGCAGTACTTCACCGTCATCCAGCCCTTCCTGACCCCGCGTGTGTTTCGCCTGCTCTGGAGTATCGATCCATGGGATGCGCTCACCTATCGGGCCCTCCGTGAGATCTGGCGGGCGTTGCCCGCGGAGTTCGCCGGGGTGCGGACCTACTCCGGATTCAAGCCCTCCTGGCACCACGACCTCTCGCGTCCGGTCATGCTGGCCACCAAGGCGCTCGGCAGGCTCGGGTGGGTGAAGCGGGCGGTCTCCTACGAGCGGGAGTTGCCGCAGATTCGCTGGCGCGAGGAAGATTGATGCGCAGCGAGTCAGCCGCCGCACACGGCCGCATAGACCTCCGCAAGCCGGCGGGCGACCACATGCAGATCGTATTCGCGGGTGATCAGTGCACGTCCGGCGGACATCTCGAAGGCGCCCGCATCGAGCGCCTTCCGCACCGCCGCGGTCAGCGCGTCGGTATCGCCGGGTGGGATCAGCAGGCCGGTGACACCGTGATCGATGAGTTCGGGACAGGCGCCGACCCGCGTGCACACCACGGGGGTTTCGCTGGCGAGCGCCTCGAGCACGGTCACCGGTGTCCCTTCTGAAAAGCTCGGCAACACCAGCAGGTCGGCCGCGTTCAGCCAGGTGGCGATCTCGCCGTGCGGACGAGCGCCGAGGAAGTGACAGTTGGAAGCTTCCCAGCGCAGGGGCCCATCGCCGATCAGCCTGAAGTCGACATCCGGCAATCGCGCCGCCGTCTCGCGCAACAACTCGAGCCCCTTGCCTCGCGAGAGCCGTCCGACGAAGAGGACCACGCTCCCCTCGGCCAGGCCCAAGTCTCGGCGGGCTTCGTGGCGCGGGAGCGGGCGGAAGCGCCCCGTGTCCGTTCCGCAAGGCAGGTGGATGACCCGATCGGGGGTCGCGCCCAGCTCATCGATCAAGCGCGCGCGCACCTCGCTGCTCACCGCGATCACGCGTGCCGCCCGGGCGATCACGTATTCCTGCCAGTGGCGATAAAGGCGATGACGGCGAGGCTCGATGAGCGCGTCGCTTCCATGAAAGGTGACGACGAGCGGTCGGCGGCTGAGCAGGCTCGGGACGAGCGCTGAGTGGAAGCCATAGTGAGCGTGGATCAGATCGCAGCCGCCCCGGAGGCAGGCAGCGGCCGTGCGGCAGAGGAACGGCGGGTAGGCGGCACCTCCGCGACGGCGACGGACAACCAGGGAGACATCGGCGAACGCCTCAAGCGAGCGGGCCTGTTCGGCAACGAAGATGCCCCACTCCGGGGTCCGCGGCCCGGGGTACATGTTGGAGACGAGGAGTACCCGGGGTCTGTGACCGGCCGGATGGGGTCTTGCTCGCTCCACAGATTCTCCGCTCCGTGATGTTCCTCGATGTCCCTGAGGCCCATTCCAGGTGAGGACAACCTACTCCCATTCCGAGTGGCCCGCACCTCCCGAACGGATGATATACTGGGCCGTTCCCGAGCGATGAGATGAACCCGAAGGAGCCTGCAGTGAGCCATCCGCCCGTTTGGACCCGCATCCACCGGCGCCTGGGGCGTGAGCTCGCCGTGCGCCGGCATGCCCGGTTCGACGCGGTGTTGCTCCGGCGGGCCGCGGCGGGGGAACTCTCCGATGAGGAGACTGAGCGCATCGCCGCGCGCATCGGCCGGAAGCCGCGCGACGAAGACGAACGCGGACTCGTCCTTTCCCGTGCACCCGCTTCTCTGAAAGACGCATGGCGCCGGCTGACGCCCGCCGGGCCGGCGCAGGCGATCGATGCGGCGCAGGGGCTCATCGCCGATCGCATCACCCTCTTCGGCGTTCCCTTTCCGCTGGCAGATCCCTCCGCCTGGCATCGCGATCTGTCCACCTGGCATCGCGATATCTCGATCCGGCAGCGCGCGGGGTCCGGTGGGAGCCAGTGGCCGCTCAAACCCCACCGCCAGATCCAGCTCGTCGGGCCCCGTGCGCCGGGTGATGTTCGCATGCAATGGGAGGCGGCGCGCTTCCATCACGGCCTGCTGCTCGGCCGGGGCTATCTGGCCTCCGGCGATCGCGCCTATGCCGACGCCTTCCGGCGGCAGGTCGATGCCTTCCTTGCGGGCAATCCCCCCTTCCGCGGGATCCATTGGGCGGTCGGCATGGAGGTTGCGATCCGGGCAGCGGCCTGGATTCTGGCGCTCGAGTTCCTGCGGGGTGCAGCGCCGCTGACGCACGAGTGGTGCCGCGCCATGGTGCGCCACCTCCTGCTCCATGGACTGTTTCTCGAGACCCACATCGAACGCCACCCGCTCGGGTTCACCACGAACCACACGCTTGCCGACTACGCGGGCCTCGCCGTGCTCGGGCGCGCCTTTGCCGGTTCGTCGGCCGGTGAGCGTTGGCGGAAGCTGGCCGCGGAGGGGTTGGAAGTGTGTCTCGGCGAGCAGGTGCTGCCGGGGGGTGCGCATGCCGAGGGTTCACTCGCCTACGAACGCTTCGTCCTGGAGGCATCTCTAGTCGCCGCGCTCTGTCTTGATCGTGAGCAGGCCGCGCCGCTGCGGCCGGGCATCCATGCACTCGCCCGCCATCTGCGCGCGGTCACGCTGGCGAGTGGACTGCCCTTCATCGGGGATGGGGACGACTCCTTCTTCCCGCCATTTGCCTGCGTGTCCTTTGCGGATTGGGATCCCTTCGATCCCGAGGCTGTCTTGCAGGTCGCTGCCCACTGGTGCGCAGACCCATCGCTGGGTGGCCGTCCGCAGACGGAGGAGCCCGCCTTGTGGCTCGGCGCTGAGGTGGGACGCGGCGCGCCGACCACCAACGTTCCGGAAACCGAGGCCCCGTCAACCACCGAGCCAGAGACCACCGCACCGGAGACCGTCGGGCCGGGAACCACCGAGGCGGCAACCACCGCACCGGAGACCGCTGGACCGGGAACCACCGAGCCGTCAACCGTCGAGCCGGAGACCGTCGGGCCGGGAACCACCGCACCGGTCACCACCGCGTCTGCCCGGCCAGAGACCATGGAAGGCTGCATCCGATTCTCCGCCGGACCCTTCACCGGCCTGCTGATCGCGCGCGGGTCTGGGGAGCAGTGGCTGCCGACCCATGGGCACAACGATCTTCTATCCATCGTGCTCGAGGTCAACGGAGTCCCGTTGTTGATCGACCCGGGCACCGGGGCCTACACGCTCGAGCCTCAACTGCGCCATGCGCTGCGGTCGACCGCGGCCCATTCCACACTGCAGATCGATGAACGCGAGCAGAGCCCGATTGATGCGCGGCGGTTGTTCGAGGGGCCGGCTGCCGTTCCCGGCGGTTTGAGTTGGTCTGCTGGTCTGAATTCGCATGCCGGTCCGACTTCCCGCGGTGGTCCGCCTCCGCCTGCCGGGCTGGGTCCGCAGGCCGGCCCGACATTGCCTGCCGGGCTGAGTCCGCAGGCTGGCTCGACATCGCCTGCCGGACTGAGTCCGCAGGCCGGCTCGACACCTCATGCCGGCCTGCCGATCGAAGCGTGGCACGACGGTTTCGGGCCGGAGATCAGGCACATGCGCCGGATCTCCTGGGCTGGCGATTGTCTCTGGATCGAGGATCGTCTGGGTGAGGTACCTGCCAAGGGAGGTGAGGCAAGCAGTCGCCGTAGCGAGGTCAGCGATGACGCACCCCACACCTCGACCCTGCGGTTCCGGCTCGCCCCCGAATTGACGTTGCGAGGCGTGGAGCCGCCAGCGGGCATTCCGGGACTCGTCCTTCCGCCCGGCATGGTGGCGTCCTCGGAACTCGTGGATTCGCAAGGGGATGTGCCGGCCTCGTGTGTCCGCTTCGAGGTCCACGGCGGCGAGGTGGAGTTTCTGCTGTTGCGCCCCGAGAAAGCCCTCTGGCAGATTGGGTCTGGCGCAACCTCGCGCCGCTATGGCAGGTGGCAGGAGGCTCCGATCCTCCAGTCCCAATGGAGCGGTCCGCTTCCCCATCGCTGGGTCGTCGGCATCCGATACCGACATCCGGTGTAGGATGCGGGTCCGCGTGGGTGGCCGGAAAACACGCCGCGACCCCAAAAGCTCGAACCGGGAGGGCCCGACCCGCAGTATGAAACAGCTCTTCTTCAAAGGCGGCAAACCCGTCATCGCCGATATCTCCGAGCCCGGCCTTGAGGCGGGGCGGATCCAGGTCGCCGTCGAGTACTCCGCGGTTAGCCCAGGGACCGAGCGTAGCTTGCTCGTCGAGAGCGGCCGTTCATTCCTTTCTCGTGTCCTCGAGAAACGCCATCGCCTCGATCGGCTCTGGAGCGCCCTGCGTCGCCGTGATCTGCGGGAGATCCAGATGCGGTTGCGGCGGCTCCAGTCGCGCAGTGAGAGTTGGTTGGCCCCCGGGTACTCCGCCGCCGGGACCGTCCGCGCCGTCGGCGTCGGTGTCGATGCCTTTGCTCCCGGCGACCGGGTGGCAGTGGCGGGTGCCGGCTACGCGGGCCATGGAGAGGTGATCACCGCTCCGCGCAATCTCGCCGTTCGTGTTCCCGACGGGCTCGACTTGCAGGACGCCTCGACGGTGGCGGTGGGCGCGATCGCCTTGCAGGCGGTGCGCCGCGCCGATGCGCGAATCGGCGAGACGGTGCTCGTGCTCGGCCTCGGGCTCCTCGGCCAGTTCGTCACGCGCATCTTGCTCGCCGCAGGATGCCGGGTGGTCGGCTGGGACCCGCTCGCCGCTCGTCGTAGTCTGGCTGAGACCCAAGGCGTCGAGATCCTGCGCGCCGAGCGGACCGAAGAGGTGGCCGCAGCGCTGGCGCCCCTGACCGCGGGGCGTGGCGCCGATGCGGTGATCCTCGCGGCTGCGGCGGGCGAGGCGGCGGTCGAGGCAGCGGCTGCGGCGACGCGGCATGCGGGAACCCTGGTCCTGCTTGGCGATGCCCCAGTGCGCGTGACGCGCGAGACCGCCTATGCCCGCGAGCTGACCATGCGGATGTCGACCTCCTATGGGCCGGGACGCTACGACCCGCGCTACGAGGAAGAGGGGCACGACTATCCCTTCGCGCATGTGCGCTGGACAGAGAACCGCAACATGGGCGCTTGGCTCGAGCTGCTTGCCGCCAAGAAGGTCGCGATCGACGATTTGATCCAGACAATCCGCAGCTTAGAGGAGGCGGCCGAGGCATATGTTGCCCTGCGGCAGGGAACGCTCGACGCTCTCGGCCTCGTTTTCCGCCATGCGGCCGACGGAACGGTTGGAGGGGCAGCGGCGACGGGAGACGCGCTGGGGACGACATCCGAGTCGATCGCCACGGCGACCCCGGAGAGAGCACGCTCTGCCGGCGACCATGATCGTCTTGTCGGCACCCCCCTGGCTCGGGGACCACGCACCCCACCACTGCGCCTCGCGCTGCTCGGTACGGGGGCCTACGCACGCGGTGGGTTGTTGCCGGCTGCGGCGGCCCAAGGGGACCGGGTACGATTCGAGCTACTGGCAGGCACGGTGCCGGCCCGGCGGGAACCGCTCGCGCAGCAGTATGGATTCGTGCGGACCGCCTCGAGCTATGAGAAGGCGGCCTCCGATCCACAGGTCGATCTCGTCGCGATCGTCACCCGTCATGATCGCCGGGCGGAGCTGATCGTCCCGGCGCTGGAGGCGGGGCACGCGGTCTTCTGCGAGAAGCCGCTGGCCTTGACCGATGATGGCCTCGATCTCATCGAATCGGGGCTCGCGCGCTCCGGCGGGTTCCTGACGATGGGCTTCAACCGGCGATTTGCCCCCGCGATGACGCGACTTCGCGCGGAACTCGCTGGTCGCACCGGTCCTCTGCAGATGTCCTATCGCGTCCAGGCCGGTCCCTTGCCCGAGGATCATTGGATCCGGGGTCCCCAGGGCGGGGGCCGCCTGATCGGCGAGGGAGTCCACATGATCGACCTGCTCCGCTTCCTGGCCGGGGCGCCGCTGACCCAGGCCTGGGTCGTCGCGGGCGGCGCGAACGCGCAGGCCGATGCTTCCGCCGATCCGGCCGCGGACAACTTCCAGATCGGCCTGCAGTACGCGGACGGGTCGACGGCGAGTCTGCTCTACACATCGCGCGGGGCGAGAGAGCATTCCAAGGAACGCCTCGAGGTCCATGTGGATGGTCGCAGTTTGGAACTCGACAACTTCCAGGTCGTGCGCGAGTCGGGTCGCAGCCGCCCGCTGTGGGAGGCGCGCGCGCCGCAGAAGGGACAGCCGGAACTCTGGCGTGCAATGGTGGATGCGCTCCTCGACGGCAGTGAGAGCCCGACCTCGGCAGACGAAGTGCTCGAGACCTCTCGAGCGACGCTTGCCCTGGAGCGGATGCGGCGCGGGGAATGATCCGGCACTGGACCCTACGCGGAGCCTTGTGCCCCGGGCGCAACACTGGAGAGGCGCGGATCCAGCGGGAGTGCCGTTTCCCGGCCGTTTCCCACGCTGTTTCCCGGCTTGCGCATCACGGCCCGGCATAGCACACTCGCTCGCGGCGGATTGGGGAGAGACAGGACCGAGGTTACGTATTCACAGTCAGTTGCCGGGCTGGGCGTCGTCTCCGTCAAGTGCCGCCCGGGGCGGCGATCGAGGGTAAGGGCCGGATGCAGGATTCCACGAGTCTGGATCAAGGAAGACACCCTTCGGGCGCGCCCGGGCGATCGAGTGGCCGGCTTCCCGTCGGACCCTTCCTGGAGATCCTGGTCAGGCGCCGGACGATGATCATCGTTCTCACCTTGGGCGCCGCGGTGGTGGCGGCGGCCGTCAGCCTGATCTCGCCGGTCACCTACGAGTCGAAGCTCACCATGCTGCCTCCGGAATCCTCCTCGCCGCTCAGTCTCGGGCGGGGCAACCTGCAGTCCTCCCTCGCGAGTCTGCAGATGGGATTCGCGACGACGAATACCTCGGCGCTCTATGCCGACATGATCCGCAGCCGCGCGGTGCGCCGCTATGCGGTCGACGCGCTCGACCTGCTCGAGATCTACGGCATCGATGCCAGTGACACGCTGGGCGCTTACACACGCGCGCTCAACCGCCTGGAAGCCGACATGGAGGTCAGCCACAAGCACAATGGCCTGATCATGATCAAGGCGCAGGCGCATACCGGCTACTTCCCGAGCGGCGCGGAGAAGGAACGCACTCGGCATCTCTCGGCGCGCATCGCCAACGCGCTCGCCGAGGGCCTCGATGTCGTCAATCAGCAGAAGAACACCAACCAGGCGCGGCAGGCGCGCATCTATCTCGAAGAACAGGTCGGCCAGACCGACGAGGCGCTGGAAGAGGCCAGCAAAGCGCTCGCCGAGTTCCAGAAGGAGCATCTGGCCATCAGTCTCGACGATCAGATGCGCGTGACGATCGAAACCGCCGGTACGCTGGAAGGTGAGTTGTTGGCGAAGGAGGTCGCTCTCGGAGTGGCGGTGCAGACGATGCGCTCCGCCAACCCGGTGGTTCAGCGGCTGCAGAGTGAGATCGCCGCACTCCGCAACCAACTCGTCGAATTGCGGCGCGGCGGCACCGGGGTCGCTGCCGGTGTGGAAGGTGACGACAGTCTGCAATTCGGATTGCAGGATCTTCCCGAGATCGGACGCCAGTATGCGTTTCTGCTACGCGACCTGAAGATCCAAGAGACGGTCTATGAGCTGTTGACCCAGCAGCTCTATCACGCGCGCATCAAGGAGACCGAGACACTTCCGGTGATCCAGGTTCTCGATGAAGCCAGTGTTCCGATCGACAAGAAGAAGCCGATCGCCCGCAAGGTGACGGTGGTCGCGGCCCTCCTCGGACTCCTCTTCGCCATCTTTCTCGCCCATGCGCTCGAGTGGTGGTCGCAATACGAGTGGGCGGAAGCCGATCTGGCGGTCCTGCGCCGCCTCTGGCGCCGGTCGCCCGGGAGGTCCTGAGGGACCGGACTGCTGTCCAGATCGAGTGCTGGCATTCACCCTCCCCGACGCCCACCTCCAACTTGCTAACCGATTGCTTAGCTATGGGTTACGAGTGGTGGATGGGCACACCGGGTTGGTTACTCAATGATTGAGTATTCTTACTCAACCATTGAGTATTCTGTTCACACGTCACCTAATTGTCTGTTCTCTAGGCACATGAGTGATGTCATCGAACGAGAATTCGTCGCCGTGCTTGCCAGGCGGCTGGAAGCTTCACCACCGTGGCCAGGCGCTGGCCGGGACCCACGCAGTATGCCGCCGCGGATCTGATTCCACCACCGGGGCCTGAGTGGATCGAGACCCACTGGCGGGGCGGTTCTTCCTCAATCGCTGTCTACATTGGTCCTACGGAGAGTGCTGGCGCGCCTTCGGCTGGAACCTCGACCAGTGGCTCTACTATGGGGGCTATCCGGGTGCGATCGGCATGCGCGGTGGAAACTCCGTGCGGTGGGGTCACACCGGGGGAGGTGATCACTTCGAGAGCAGCATGCGGTAGAATGCCTCGACCCGCGCCATGCAGGTCGCGTAGTCGGCCCGTTCCTTGATCAAGCCGCGGTTGACTTCCCGGAAGCGCGCGTGGCGATCCCGTTCGCCGACCGCGCGCATGAACGTGCGCGCGATTCGTCCGGGATCACCCATGTCGAAGAGATAGCCGTTCTCGCCATCGGTGATCCACTCGCGTACCGACTCCAGATCCCCGCACAGGGGGATCCCGCCATACCACATCGTCTCGAGCATCGAGTTGGGTGTACCGTCGTGATAAGTCGCCGAGAAGACGAAGTCCGCTTCCCGGATGGCGGCGGGAATCGTCTCATGTGGGACGCGACCGGAGAACTCGAGGAACTCCGCAACACCGAGGCGCCTCGCCTCGGCGAGCAGAAGCGGGCGATATGGTTCGTGGGGGCCGACGAAGCGCAGGCGGAAACGATCGCCGAGCGTCTCTCGTATCCGTGGGATCGCACGAATGACCGGGAGATTGTCGGTGTAGCGACCGCCGAGTCCGCGCAGGGTGAGGAAGATCAGCGGAGCGTCGTTCCGGCGGATGTCTGTCGCGGCTCGGTCAGCGGTCCTTCTCGGCGTCGCAACAGCCGGTGCTCTCTTGTCCCGCTCCCTTTCCCGCTCCCCTCCCCGCTCCCCCTCCTGATCCTCCTTCTCCAATCGCTCCGTCTCCAGCCCGCCGCCGCCAGGGGTGACCAGCGTTGGGATCGTCGCGGGAAGCCCCCACTCGCCGGCGAGGCGCGCATCGCGATGGCAGTCGCTCAGAAACGCCGCACAGCGGGAGAGCGTCCGGCGGGTGAGATCACCGTAGGTAGGATAGCGGGTCGCGTAGAGGGTCAGATCATTGCCCCAGCAGAACTGCAGCGTCGGGGTGTAGTCTGCGTAGCCTCCAAGATAGCCCTCGATCGGCAGGCGCAGGCACTGCAACAGGTCGGGCCGGAAGTCATGGACCAAGCTCCGGACCCGTCCCCGGTGTCGTTCGTAGAAGCCGATTCTGTCCTCGATGGCTCGTGCAGTCCGCCGGGCGATCGAACGTCGGATCACCGCGAGCTGAAGACTTGGGTTCCAGGCCATCAAGCCCCGGGCGAGATGATCAACCCGTTGATCGAGAGCGCGTGCCGACTTGTCGAAGAAACCCAACGCATCACTCGCGGTACCGAGACTCACCACCCGGGCTCCGGCAAACATCTCACCGGTGAACGGTGTCGTCGAGATTACCAGGACCTCGTGACCGCGCGGAGGAAAGTAGCCGATGAACTTGCGGCTATGGATGCTGTTCAAGTCGGCGACAAAGCAGAGACGCATGCCTGCCATGGCGCTAGACCTGCCCGCTTCCGGCTGTCGGGGCCGCATGCCCAGGGCCGCCCGTCGCTCCGGATGCAGCTCCTTGATCAACCCTCTTCTCAGCCTCCCGGGCTTCGACCATCGAGACTGCACTCAGCACCCACACGTAGATCGTCGAGACCATCGAGGCACCGGTGACATTGGCGAACGCCGCCGCGGCGAGACAGACTTGACAGCTCGCCAGGGCGAGCAGGGTCGCCTCGGTCGGCGTGCCGGCATTGCGCCGTGCGGCACGCAGCACACGGATGAGAACGAGCAGCTGGAACAGGACGAAAAGTCCTACGGCAATGAACCCACTCGCGTAGGCAAGTTCGAGGTAGGCATTGTGGAGCTGGCGGCTGTCCTCCCAGGTGTTGTGCATGATGTCCCAGAAGACGAAGCGATGGCCGAGGCCGAGGCCGAGGATGGGGCTTGCCCGGAGCTGGCCGAACGCCTCACCCCAGACAAAGAGCCGCCAGACGGTAGTCAGGTCCTCGGGCGCTTCAGCAAAGCTTGCCGCGCGCGAGACGATGTCTTCGGTCAGGCCGCCCAGCCCGCTCACCGTGCCGAGGGCGATGAGGAGTGCGAGCAACGCGACGATCGGCAGCGCCAGGCGTACGATGTTTCGCCGCCAGTTGCTGGAGCCGAAGACGGCGGTCATCAGGCCGAAGAAGGCGCCGAGCCAGATCGAGCGCGCTTGGGAGAGCAGGATCCCCGCGATATAGATGGCGCCGAGGAGGAAGCTCCAGGTCGGGCGGCGTCGAGACCAGACCGTGCCGATCAACAGGCTCAGCCCAAAGAAGAGCACCAGCGCCTGCAGGCTGGAGAGATAGCGATAGGTATACGAACTCGTCCGCCCGCCGACATAGCTGCCGGTGAGCGCATTATGGATCCCGAGCAGGCCGATCCCGAGCGCGCCGATGAGCAGCGCGATCAGTAGACGCTTACGGCTGGCGGGATCACGCAGCACGGGGATGCAGAGCAGGAAGAGCAGGCCGTAGAGAAAGCGGACGCGGAAGGCGGTGATCGCGGCATTGCCGTAGCTCGGGAAGCTCAGTGCCAGGGAGAGGAGCCCGTAGGTGAAGAAGATCATCAGCACGATCGAGACCATATCGCGCGGGAGACGCGGCAGGGCGCCCCGGTGCAATCCACGCAGCAGCAGGGCGCCGGCCAGGATGATCACCAGCGCGTCGTTGGCGTAGATGTTCAGTCCGCCCAAGGAGAGGCTCTGGTAGGCAAGGTCGTACGGCTCACCGAGCATGTCGAAGAGCAACACGGCGCCGATCACGAGCGAGAGGTCGAAGAGTGCGAGGCAGACGAGGACAAGGGCGGCGATCACCCCGGCGGCGATGACCGGCTCCCAGGCAGTCACGGCGCCGATCAGTGCGGCGGTCAGCAGGACCGGCGGCAGCATCCGCTTCCAGGGCGCCGGCTGTGCCCCGTCTGCGGCCCATGTCCCCTGGGGAATGGTGCTCATCGCGGTCCTCTGCTCAGGAGTTCACCGATCGCCTGGCGCAGCCCGCGCACATCCTCCCCGCGCGGCCAGAGTAGCGTGCCCCAGCTGAATCCCGGCTCCCTACTAAGTTGCCACACGAGCAGCCCGGCGACCAGTAGGTAGGCGACCGAAGATGCTCCCGCCGCGCCCTCCGGCCCGAAGCGCGGGATCCAGAGCAGGTTGAGTCCCAGGCTGACGCTCAAGCCGACGGCGGCCACCCAGGCGTTGACCCGTGGGCGGGCCTTGTACTGGATGAAGTAGAGCGCGATCGGGGAGGCGATCGATCCGCCGATGACGCCGGGGAGCAGAAGCGCGAGGGGCCGGAAGGAGGGCGCGAACGCATCGCCGAAGACAAAGAGAATCAGAGGTCGACCAATCAGCAGCAGCACGGCGCCGGCGGCGATGACCAACCAGAGGGCGATCCGTGATGCGCGTAGCGAGAGGTGCATCGCCTCCTGCTGGGTTCCCGCGGCGACGCGCGGATTGAGGGCCATCGTGAGCGCTCGCGGCAGATACCAGAGCGTCTCCCCCATCAGAATGGCGATCGAGTAGATCCCCACCGAGGCGGCCCCGCCCAGATAAGCGAGCAGCAGGGCACCGGAGCGCAGCAACATCGTCCAGATGACATTGGCGAGGTAGGCCTCCATGCCGAAACGCAGGGAGGCGCGGATGCAGGCGCCGAGGCCGTGGAACCGCGGGCGGATCCGCGTCGCCATGTAGAAGAGAGTCGTCAAGGGACTGACTGCCTGGGCTGCGATCCAGGTGAAGACGCCCGCAACGGCATTGCCGTGCAGCAAGCCCAAGACGACAAGCGCGCCGAGCATCCAGCTCGCCGGACTGATTGCTTGGATCTTGTTGTTCGTCTGAATGCGCCGCAGGCCGATGATCACACCGGCCGAGTTGACCCGCAGGATCGCAAGGAACACCAGAGGCACGTAGTAGATCAAGATCTGCGGGTCGAGCGGCATCGCCTTGCTAAACGCCGGCAGGATGATCAAGAGGAGTCCGGCGCAGAGCAGACCCGTGGTCGCGCTGAGCACGAGCTGTGTGCCGGCGACCGTAGAGGCATCGAAGCGTCGCTTGCCCAGGTGTTGGATCGCGGCGGGTTGAAGTCCTATCGTGGCCAAACTTACCGAGACGAAGAGCGTATAACCGAGGAAGGAGAGCAGCCCCTTGCCCTCGGGACCCAGCGTGCGCGCAACGACGATGTTGGTGACCAGTCCCGCGGCCAGGGTGAAGGCCTGGACGGTCAGGGTATTCATCGCATCGCGGCGGACGGTCATGCTTGGGTCCTTTGCACGCGAGTTCCCTCTACGAAATGCGCCCCCCCGCGAACCAACAGGGGATGGTCGTCTGTTCTACGCACGTTCTGCTTCCCTCGTCTACTTCCAGTCGCTCTCGGCAGCGGCGAGGATCTCGGCCACGCGGGCACTGAGCACCTCCCAGGCATAGGGGCGGACCGCCTGGCGCCGGGCTGCGCGGCGCTCGGGGCCATCGCCCTCGAGCGTTTCGCGCACAGCGGCGACAAAGGCGCTGGGTTCCTCGGCGAAGCGGATCCACTGCGCAACCGGTTCGGTGGCCAGCGATTCCAGTGGAGTCGAGACGACCGGGCGCCCGAGGGCGAGATACTCGTAAATCTTCAGTGGATTGACCGCCCGGCGGACGGCGCCCGCCTTGAAGGGACACAGACAGACGTCGAAGGCTCCGACATAGTCGGGCACCTGATTCTGCGGCTTGCGGCCCAGGAAGTGGACGTTGGGTGCCCTGGAGAGCCGCCGTGCCCCTTGCGGATCCTGCACCGGGCCGACCATGACCAGGGAGGCGTCGGGGAAGGCGCGCGCGGTCGCCAGGAGCAGGTCGAAGTCCAGGTAGACGAAGATCGCTCCCATGAACCCGATCCAGGGACGCGGGAGAAAGCGCAAGTCGGCCGGGAGTTCGCGGACCGGAGCACCGCCCCGGCCCGGCGCACGACTCTCGCCCGGAGCACCGCCCTGGCCTGGTGCACCGCTCTCGTCCGGGGCACCGCCCTGGCCCGGCACACAACTCTCGCCCGGAGCACCGCCTTGGCTTGGTGCACCGCTCTCGCCCGGAGCACCGCCCTGGCCTGGCACACGACTCTCGCCGGGAGCATCTTCTCCGCCTGGATCCGTCCTAGCCTCACGGTTCCCCCGATCGATCCACTCCCCCCTCACCCCGTTGGGGACGACGTGCAACTTTCCACTCGGGGTGAGTTGGGCATAGCGTTCGGCCAGCAGCGACGAGGTCGTGAAGGCGAGGTCGGCGTGCCGCAGGGCATCTTCCACACAGCGCTGCATCGTCGGCCGGCTGTACGCGCCCGCTTGATAGGCGCCTAGGTCGTCGACGAGATCGAAGATGAGTCGTTCTGGTTGCAGGGCGGCGCGAGATTGCACATAGAGCGGGTTGTATAACCAGAGCCAAGTGCGCTCGTGACCGAGGCGTCGTGCCGCCAAGCGCAGCAGGCGACCCCATAGCCGATACTGCCACCGGCTGACCAGTGGATGGGTCCAGAGCGGTAGCCCGCGCGGGGGCGTGAGCGTCCAGAGATTGGGCAGCCGCCGGCGCATGCGGGCCCGGGAAACCTTGTTCTCCGATCCGGCGGGGCAGTGGGCCGACGGCCGCCGAAGAATCGAGAAGGATGGTTCGACGTAGAGCACGCGGCGCGTCTTCGCCAGATGGGCCATGAAGTGCTGCTTGCGGAACCAGGCTTCGTCCCAGTACTGCGTGGAAGTGCAGATGATGAGCGGATCGGTGCGCGCAGTGTTCGACACGGCCTGCTGGTCTCCTGATCTCTTTCTACCCGATGCCTGCACGTCGGCTATCCGAAGCTTCCGAGCAGGCTTCAGCGCCGAGGCGTTCCGCCAGCGCTTCCCTAAGCTTGCATACAGGCTTCAGCGACAAGACGCTCAGCCAGTGCCGCGACACGCCGGGCGCGCTCGTGGATCGAGAATACGCTGGCCAGGCGCTCGCGCCCAGCCCGGCCCGCCTGTTTCCGCCAAGCCGCATCGGTAAGCGCCCGCGTCAATGCTCCGGCCATGGCTTCCGGATCCCCGGGCGGAACCAGCAGGCCGGTCTGCCCCTCGATCACCATCTCCGGGATCCCGCCGACGCGCGTCGCAACGACCGGCAGCCCGGCCCCCATCGCCTCGAGCAGCGCGATCGGTTGGGCCTCGGAGTGCGAGGCGAGGCAGGCGAGATCGGCGGCTGCCAGGAATGGCCGAGTGTCACGGCACCTCCCGGCGAAGTGCACGCGGGCCGCTAGATCCGCCTCCCGTGCCTGTCTCTCCAGGGCGGGCCGCTCGGGCCCGTCACCGACCAGAATGAGATGCGGGGTGCCCGTGCGAAGCGCGGGGGTGTCCATCGCGGCGATCAGGACATCCAGCGCCTTCACCGGGACCTGACGGGCGACACAGACGATCAGCGGCGCTTCGCCGGGGATGCCGAAGTCGGCTCGCACGTGCCCTCTCTCGAAAGGGCCTTCATCCGCCTCGGTCGCCAGGGACTGTCCGCCTGCCTCGAAGGCAAGAGAGGATGGCCCAGCCGCTTCCCGTTCCAGGCTCCGGAGATCACCGAAGGCTTCCGGATCCAACCCGTTGGGGATCACCTCGATCTCTGCAGCGCGGGGCCCGTAGTATTCCCGTAGCCAATCCGCCTGGGCGTGGGCGACCGCGACAATCCGGTCGGCCCGCCGCAACGCCCAGCGGCGCAGCATGACAAGTCCTTGTCTGGATGCTGTTTGCGCCCGATAGGAGTGTTCCGATGCGAGCAGGACCAAGTGGCGTTGCGGTGCCGGGGGCCGGATCCTAGTCTTCAGATGCGCGCTCAGCAGAAGCGACCAGAGGTGGGTTGTGTAGACCGCCCGGAAGCCACCCTCCCGGAGCCAAGCGGAGAGCGCCGCCCGCGCCCGCAGCAGGTCCACCACGTTCCACGGTCCCCTGGGCTCCCGTTTGCCGAGCAGCGTGGCGGGCACTCCGAGCCGGTCGAACTGGGCGCCCTCTCCGCGCAGCACCGCGACGCTCGCGCGGATCCGCTGCGCGTCGAGTGCATTGACCAGCGCGATGAGCTGGGACTCGGCCCCGCCGGTACTGAGCAGGTCGGTGACGAAAGCCACCGGGATCGGCTCCGCTGTCGGTCGCTTGGGCATGCAGTAAGCCTAGCCGGATCGCGTGGGGGGCGCAATTGCCCGCGCGTACGGGGCGGGTAGCCTGCACCCTCCGGCCGCTCGCACCGCCGACAGGTCCCGGCGGGGCGGGGCTGGCCTCAGGGTCCTGCATGCCCTCATGTCCCGCATGCCTGCAAGCCGTGCATGCCCTCGTGTCCCGCATGTCATCCCGCCATGCATGCTCTCATGCCCTGTGCTATGCTGCGGCGCCTGTTTTCGAAGGAGCGAAGTGGATGAGCAAGACCGTCTGGATCGATCTCGAAAACTCGCCTCATGTGCCTTTCTTTCTCCCCTGGATTCCGCGGATTCGGGAGGCGGGGCACGATGTCGTTCTGACGGCGCGCGACCTCTCCCAGACGCACGAGTTGCTGCGGCTGCACGGGCTGGAATTCGAGCCGGTCGGTGGCCACGGCGGGGGGAGCAAGCTGCTCAAGGCGAGCCGGACGCTGGGCCGGGCCCACGAGCTGGTCCGCCGGCTCCATCGACGGAAGATCGATCTCGCCCTCGGCCATGGTTCCCGCGCCCAGGTGGTCGCCGCCTGGTGGATGCGGATCCCGCGTGTGACCCTCCTCGACTATGAGTATGTTTCGCTGAGGCTTTTCGGCCTGCTGAGCACGAAAGTCTTCTTCCCCGAATCCGTTCCGGCCGCCGTGCTGATCGCGCGGGGCATTCCACGCAGAAAGCTCGTCTTTTACCCAGGCTTCAAGGAGCAGGCCTATCTCGATCCCGAGGTCGACCGGCCGCAGCCCGCTGAACCTCCGTTGATCCTCATTCGCCCTCCCGCCCGCCGAGCGCACTACCACACCGAGAAGAGCGAGCGGCTCTACCAGATGATCGTCGAGAAGCTGGCGACGGAGGCGACCAATGCACAGGTGCTCTTCCTGCCCCGCTATGCGGATGAGGTCGGCGAGCTGAAGCGCCTGGTCAAGCGCTACCCCCACTTCTCGCTGCCGGAAGGCCCGGAACCGGCGCGTGACCTTCTGCTCAAAGCCTCCCTGGTCATCAGTGGCGGCGGGACGATGGTCCGCGAGGCGGCGGTGTTGGGGATCCCGGCGGTGAGCTTCTTTGGCGGGCCGGTGGGGGGCGTGGATCGGGCGCTCGCGGGCATGGGGCGCTTGGAGATGCTCAGAGACGAGACGGATGTCGCGCGGCTGGCGCGCCGGATGCCTCCGGCACCAGGGCGACCCGGCCGGGAACCGTCCCCATCCGAGAGCCCTGGGGCGTCGACACCAGCCCAGGAACACACCCTGCCCCAAGCTCGACTAGTTCGCGACGTTCTCATGGAACGTCTGTCGACCTACCTCTAGCCGTGGGCGGATGTCGGCGGGCCACGCATCATCCCGCATACGCCACGACCACCGGCCCGATCAACGTGGTACCAGTCCACCGCCCCGATCTCCTCGATCAGATAGCGGATGGCACGGTGGATGTCCCGGACCTGTCCTCTTCGGACTGGCACCCCCGGGCGGCGTTGCCTATCCTCAGCCACCGTGCAGAGAAACGTCTCGCAAGTAACCGTGCCCGCTGGCGACTCGGGGCCTTCCCGCGAGTCCGTCCTGGCGGCCGAAGGGCTCTCGGCCGCTTATGGCGCGCGAAAGGTCTTCCGCGACATCACCTTCTCCCTCTCACCCGGAGAGCTGACAGCCGTCATCGGGCCTAATGGCTCCGGGAAGACGACCTTGTTGCAGGCTCTTTGCGGGATCCACCGTGAGACCGAAGGTGCGGTGCGGCTGGCGGGAAGGAGTCTGGGGCGGCTCTCTCGCCGGGAAATCGCCCGCCACGTAGCGTTCGTCCCGCAGAGCTCCGGGCTCGACTTCCACATCACTGTCGAGGATGCCATTGCCCTCGGGCGCTACCCCTGGCTCGGGGCGATGGCGCCATTCGGTGACCGGGATCAGGATGCGGTTGAATCGGCTCTGGCGGTGATGGCCCTGGAGGGCCTTCGCCATCGGCCGCTGCAGACGCTGAGCGGCGGGGAACGCCAACGGGTTCTGCTGGCCCGAGCCTTGGCCCAAGAGACCCCGATCCTGCTCCTCGACGAACCGGCCGCCAGTCTGGATCTCCGCTACCAACAGGGGATCTTCTTGCGGTTGAAGCAGTTGGCTGCCTCGGGGCGTGTGGCGATCCTGATCGCCGAGCACCAGATCAATCTCGTGGCCGCCACCTGCGATCGCGTCTTGATCTTGCACGAGGGCCGCCTGTGGGCCAGCGGGCCCCCGGGGAAGGTCATTTCTGAGGAGATGATCGCCACCGTCTTCGGGGCCCGTATGCAGGTTCAAGCGGGAGAGCGGGGCCGGCCGCAGTGCCTCTGGAGGATCGAATGAGCGGGCCGGGACGATCCGCTCGGGATGAGCGGCGGTGGCGCGGGGCGTGCCGGCAGCGACCTGGGGCGCGCCGGCGACGACCCGTGGCCTGGCTGACCCGTTGCGGTATTCGTCTGGTGCTGCTGGGCTGCGTGGTCATGGCGGGTGCGACGTCGCTCGTATCGCCTCAGACCACGCAGGCCCAGGCTCGGCGCGAGCAGAGCGACGCCCTCGCTGGCACAGTTCGTTCCTTCGAGGACGTCCTCGGACACCAGGTGCGCTGGTCCGAGCCCCCATCCCGGATCGTCTCGCTTTCGCCCAGCATCACCGAGATCCTCTTCTCGATCGGATGCGACACGAACAGCATCGTCGGGGTGACCCGCTTCTGCACCTATCCACCCCAGGCGGCCGTGATTCCACAAGTCGGCGGTGTCGTCGATCCGAGCCTCGAGGTGGTTCTGGCCCGGGAACCCGATCTCGTCCTGGCGACACGGGGCAATCCGCTCGAGTTCATGGCGTCGCTCGTCAGCCTCGGCCTGCCGGTCTACGCCTTGGAGACGCGCGGCGACTTGGGTCAAATCATCGAGACGATCCGCGCCGCCGGATCGGTCAGCGGCCGGGATGATGGCGCTCGTGCCCTCATTCGCCGCCTGCACGAACACCGCGATCGCGTCGAGCGGCGCACGGTCGGACTCGACTCGACGCACCGGCCGCGGGTCTATTACGGCGAGCTGGAGGGCGCGCTCTGGACTGCGGGCCCCGGTTCCTACTTGAACGACTTGATCTGGGGCGCGGGCGGCGCGAACGTTGCCGCGGGCGCTCCGTCGGCCTGGTGCGCGCTTTCACTGGAAGAAATCGTTGCGCATGATCCGCAAGTCTATCTCGGCAGCTTTTCCGGGGACGACACCTCGGCCAATCGAGCGGCGGAGACGAAGAGGATTCAGGGATTCTTGAATTCACATGAAGTTTGGTCGCGGACGAGTTTGGGTCGTGATCCGCGGATCTTCCTGGTTCAGGAAGACCGCCTGATGCGTCCCGGGCCGCGGATCTTCGATGTCTTGGAGGAGTTTGCTCGGTTTCTGCACCCCGATCAGTGGGAGTAAACGGTCGGGAGAGTTCAACGGCCATGCAAGAAGTCAGAGGTTCCGGGGGATGAACATGGCGGCGATCCGATGAGTCGAGCGCGCGGTCACAAGTTCTGGTTTCTTCTCCTCGGGCTTGCCCTGCTCTTCTCGGTCTACCTCTCCCTCGGGCTCGGCAGCGCGGATGTCGGGCTCCCAGAAGCCACCCGCACCTTGCGGCGAGCGGCGGGCGAGTTGCTGTTCGGGGCGCCATCGGGTGACGGCGTGCCATCGGGGGAGAGTGTGCCATCGGGTGACGGCGTGCCATTCGGGGACAGCGTGTCCCCCGGGGACGGCCCCACCCGCAGCATCGTCCTCGACATCCGCCTGCCGCGGGCAATTCTTGCGCTCATCGTCGGCGCCCTGCTCGCGCTCTCCGGCGTCATCATGCAAGCCTTCTTCCGCAATGTGATGGCAGAGCCTTACTTGGTCGGGGTCAGTTCCGGCGCGGCGCTGGGCGCGGTGTTGGCGATGCTGCTCGGCTGGAGCTTCCGGCTCGGCTGGTTCTCGACGGTTCCCTTGAGCGCCTTCGTTTTCGCCCTGGGGGTTGTCTTCCTCGTCTACTTGATCAACCGCCGCCGCAGCGGGCTCCATACCGGCGGCCTGCTGCTGAGCGGCATCGCGATCGCTTCGGCGATCTCGGCGATCGTCGCGCTCCTGCTGATCACCTCCGAACGCGCCGTGCAACAGGTTCTCTTCTGGCTCTTGGGCAGCCTCGCCGCGGCCCGCTGGGAACATGTCGGTGTCGTGGCTCCCTATGCCGTGGCCGGCCTGGTGATCACCCTGCTTCTCGCCCGGGATCTCGACCTCCTGCTTTGGGGGGATGTGACCGGCGCCGCGTTGGGCGTCTCCGTCGAGCGCACCCGCACCCTCCTGCTCGCCGCCGCCTCGCTGATGACCGCCGCCGCGGTGGCCGTCGCGGGCGTGATCGGCTTCGTTGGCCTGATGGTGCCCCACATCGCCCGATTCCTGGTCGGCAGCGGGCACCGCCGCCTGATCCCCGCCGCGATCCTCTTGGGCGGACTGCTGTTGCTTTGGGCCGATGTCCTGGCGCGCACCCTGCGCGCTCCGGCTGAGCTGCCGCTGGGGGCGATCACCGCGATTGTCGGGGCGCCCTTCCTCATCTACCTTTGCAGTCTCAGTGGGAGGAAACGGTGGCCATCCTAAAGATCGCCTTTGTTGGAACGCATGGGGTCGGGAAGACGACCCTCTGCTACGAACTCGCCGCCTGGATGAAGAAGCGCGAGGCCCGCGTCGACATGGTCCGCGAGGTCGCCCGCCGCTGTCCCCTGCCGATCAACCGCGAGACGACCCTCGATGCCCAATCCTGGATCCTGCACAGCCAGATCGCGGATGAGATCCATCTGTCCGGCGAGCAGGATGTCGTCATCTGCGACCGCAGCGTGATCGACAACTACGCCTACCTGGTTCACCGCATGCCGCCGCCGAAGCCGATCGACGACTTGGTGGCGCATTGGATGCGCACTTATACACATCTCTTCAAGGTTCCGATTGTCGACCCGCCTTCATTCGACGGCGTGCGGGACACGAGCCGCGCGTTTCAGGAAGCGATCGACGAGACCGTTGAGGAGTTGATCAAGCGGTTCGGCGTTGCGGTCCATCGCCTTGAGCCTTCCGAGCGCGGGCAATGGATCGAGCGCGTCGCCGCCGAGATCGGCGCGCTGCCGATACCTCCGCAGATGGGCCTGTTCGTGCCGGACTAGGCGGGCCGTGCCCGCCCGGCCTGCTATGGGCGGAGTAGCCAGCGCGGATAGGGAGAGATTCTCTGTGAATCCAGCGGACCGAGCGGTGAATCCAGCGGACGCGGCTCGGGAGCATCGGATCGCCGTGGGACTCTCGCTGGTTTGTTTCTTCACCTACTTGATCTTCCTCATCCGCTATGGAGAGATGTTCTACTGGGGCTCGGACATGGTCGCTAACACCGCGTATGCCGTGACCATGTTCAGAGATGTTCTCACCTCAGGGTGGACGGTGCCTAAGCCCGCCGAGATGCTGTTCTTCGGAATAGTCTATGGAATCACCCGCGATCTTTGGTTTGTGCACCTGGTGCTGATCGTGGCCACGGGGCTGACCGTCTGGGGGGGCTGCAGGCTGATTCTGCGGTGTTATGGAACATGGATCGGGTGCGTCGCATTCTGCGTCTTCATGATTGGGGTTCCGGGCATGTTTCGCGCAACACTGGTGGGGGGCCCCGGAGTTCTGAACACGCTGTTCCTGTTCTTGGCGGTCCTTTTCGCGTTTCGCTGGTGGGGGAAGCGAGATCGGATCCTCCTGCTGGTGTTCCTCTCGCTGGCCAACCTGACGCGACCCGATAGCTGGCCGTGCACGGCTCTGATCATTCTCGCGATTCTGTCACTGAGGTCTCTCGATCGGAAGAGAGTTGCGCTAGAGCGATCCGACTTGTGGTTTCTCGTCCCGATGGCCATGCCCCTCACCTGGGCCGCTCTTGGTTGGGGGGTCTTCGGTGATCCCCTCTACAGCATGAACATTGCCAAGGCCTTCGCGGCCGAGGCCTTCAGAAGCGAGGGTCCGGGGGAAGTGTCGAGATTCGGCCTGGCGGCGAGCTATCTCCCCCGGCTGAAGACGGTCTTGCTCGATCTCTTCTCCATCTCCGGTGGGCTCTCGGCCAGCGTGATAGTTCTCACGGCGCTCGTCGTGGCCGGGATCAGAACCATGGTGCGCCGCGCGCCGCGCGTCACATTGTTGATCGCCTGTCTCTTCGCCGGCACCTTGGTGTTCTATCTTGTCTATGCCCTGCGAGGAACCATGTTTCGCGCCGACTACATCTACGCGGTCTTGGTGGGAGTCGTCCTCATCGCAAGTGTGGGGCTGGGAAGTCTCTGTGACCTGCTCGCCCGCGTGCGCCCGCAAGGGATGCGGCTCCTGATCCAAGCGGGCCTCGCCGCTGGCGTGGTGCTGTTTCTGACGCTGGGGCCCATCACGGAGAAGACCATCGGGGATACGCTGCCCACGCTCTCTAGACGCGCGGCCGCCTCGCAGCGCGCGCGGCCGGCGATCGAGAGGATCGTCGAGGATGCGCGGTGGTCCGCGACTGGCCTGCCGCCAATTATCTTGACGACACAGGATATCCCACCCTCCCGGATCGCCTTGAAACTCGGGACCGGCAAGGACATCTACTTGATCGAGCGGATCATGTCGAAGCAGGGGCTGGGAGAGTCAGACCTGCTGCCCGTGTTCACCGGGCGCACGGTCTATTTCTGCGGAGGCGAGCAGCTGCCCGAAAAGATGCGGCAGTTCGTGCAGAAGCTGATCGATGAGGCCAAGGCGGGAGACATCCTCTACCGGCAGGATGATGCTTTGATTCTCAGGTGTGAGTACTGATCCATTCCATGACGTCGCGGCCGCGGTCTCCGCCTTGCGCGGACACCGAATCCCTGGATTGCACCGCGGCCCTTACCGCACGAGCTTCTTGTACCGAATGCGATGGGGCTGGCTCGCCTCGGCCCCCAGGCGCCGGCGTCGATCCTCTTCGTACGCCTGGAAGTTGCCCTCGAACCAGTAGACGCTGCTGTCTCCTTCGAAGGCGAGGATGTGGGTCGCGATGCGGTCGAGGAACCAGCGGTCGTGGGAGATCACCACGGCGCAGCCGGCGAAGTCGAGTAGGGCCTGCTCCAGCGCCCGCAGGGTATCGACATCGAGATCATTGGTTGGCTCGTCGAGCAGGAGGAGGTTTCCGCCCGAGGTCAGCAGCTTCGCCAGATGCACCCGGTTGCGCTCGCCCCCCGAGAGACCCCCCACTCTTTTCTGCTGATCGCCCCCCCTGAACCCGAAGGAGGCGACATAGCGACGAGAGTTGACCTCCCGCTTGCCCACCATGATCGTGTCTTTGCCGCCGGTGATCTCCTTCCAGATCGTATTCTCGGGATTGAGCGCATCGCGGCTCTGATCGACGTAGGCTGTTTTCACCGTCTCGCCGACGATCAACTCGCCGGCGTCGGCCGACTCCTGCCCGACGATCATGCGGAACAGGGTCGTCTTGCCGGCGCCGTTGGGACCGATGATCCCGACGATCCCGCCGGGGGGAAGGCTGAAGTTCATTCCCTCGAAGAGCAGCCGGTCGCCGTAGCCCTTCGCCGAGTCTTTCGCCCGCACGACGACATTGCCCAAACGCGGACCCGGAGGAATCACGATCTCGGCTGTCTCCTGGCGCTTCGCGATATCCTGGTTGAGGAGCTCCTCGTAGGCGACGAGCCGCGCCTTGCCCTTGGCCTGGCGCGCGCGCGGGCTCATCCGCACCCACTCGAGCTCTCGGGCAAGCGTGCGCTGGCGTCGTGAGTCGGCCTTCTCCTCGTGCCGCAGGCGTTCTTCCTTCTGCTCGAGCCAAGAGGAGTAGTTTCCCTTCCAGGGGATCCCATGGCCGCGGTCCAACTCCAGGATCCATCCGGCGACGTTGTCCAGGAAGTAGCGGTCGTGGGTCACGGCCACGATCGTGCCGGGGAACTCCTTGAGATGTTGCTCCAACCAGGCCACCGACTCGGCGTCGAGATGATTGGTCGGTTCGTCGAGCAGGAGCAGGTCCGGCTGCTGTAGCAGCACGCGGCATAGGGCGACCCGGCGCCGCTCACCACCCGACAGGGTTGAGACATCGGCGTCCCCGGGCGGGCAGCGGAGCGCATCCATGGCGATCTCGATCCGACGGTCGAGGTTCCAGCCGTCGGCGTGTTCGATCTTTTCCTGGACTTCACCCTGCTCGGCCAGCAGTGCTTCCATCTGGTCGGGTTCCATCGGCTCGGCGAAGCGCGCGCTGATTTCCTCGAACCGCTGCAGGAGGTCCCGGATCTCGGAGAGCCCTTCCTCGATGTTCTCACGGACGTTCTTCTCCGGATCGAGCCGTGGTTCCTGTTCCACGAACCCGATGCAGGTGCCCTTGGCGGGCGCCGCTTCGCCGAGGTGTTCCGTGTCTATGCCGGCCATGATTCGCAGCAGGCTCGACTTCCCTGCCCCATTCGCTCCGAGGACACCGATCTTGGCGCCCGGGTAGAACGAGAGCCAGATATCGCGCAGGACGACCTTGTCGGGCGGATGCACCTTGCCGACGCCCTGCATGGTGTAGATGAATTGATGGGCCATGGGCGAGTCCTCACTGTTCGAGTTGTTGTGCGGCGCATTGTAACCGTGTTCGGAAGCCAGGAGCTAGCAGCAGAGCGCGCAGCAAGGCCTCCGCTACGTCAGAGCGCGCAGCAACGTCTCCGCCACGTCTTGGGTCGTGGATCGAGGATTCGGGATGAATCCGCTCCAACTTACTGACAGACAAGAGGTTGCGGGGAAATCGCTCCGCGCGGAGCACAGTGACGCCCCAACAGATCCGCTCCCCCGCCCGATTGACCGAGCCTACTGAGGCGTCGTCCCTGCTAGGGAGCGGTGTAGACGAGATAGACCGCGCCCAGAATCACCAGCAGGCCGCAGGCCTTGCGCAGCCAGGCGGCGCCCGGTGAGCGCTGGTTCCAGTTGAGGTAGCGTTGGACGAGATCAGCGGAGGTCCCGGCGAACACGATCACCGCGCAGTGTCCGAGGCCATAGAGCAGGAGGAGCCCGGCGCCATAGATCCAGCTCTGGGTGGCGACCTTGAAGGTGACCGCCAGCATCGGCGCCATGTAGGCGAATGTACAGGGCCCGACACCGATGCCGAAGAGCAGTCCGAGGATGAAGGCGGAGAGGAGACCCTTGCGTTTCGGGCCCGTCAGTCCGGGGCCGGACCAGGGCATCGGGATCAGCCCGAGGAAGTGCAAGCCGAGAAGGAGAAGGATCAGCGCGATCAGGTAGTTGCCGAAGGGACCGATGTCGCCCGCCATACGTCCCATTGCCGCGGTGATCACCCCGATCACCGCAATGGTGACGAGAATTCCCGTGGAGAAGACGGTCGAGATCCAGAATGCCCGGCGGGGTGCCGGGGTCCCCTGCTCTCCGATAAAGGCGACGATCAGGGGAATGCTGGAGAGGTGGCAGGGGCTGAGCACGATGCTCAAGACCCCCCAGGCAAAGGCGGCCCCGGCAGCGATCAGCGCCGATCCCTCGATCGCGGCAGTCAGAAACGCGAAGAGCTGCTCCATCATCAGGCTCCGTTTTCCGGTTGCGTCTCAGATGCCTTTCTCAGACATCTTCGTCTTCACTGTCTACACTCGGTGGCTCATCGCCAACCGGAACGCCAAATGACTCCCACTGTTCGAGAATCGCCTCCTTCGACATGAATCCCTCATGCCGGAAGAGCTCATTGCCCTCGGCGTCATAGAAGATCTGTGTCGGAATGACACGGATCCCGTAGAGGCTTGCCGCGGTTCGATCCTCGCGGACATCGATGACGGTGACTTCGAACCGGGCGCGGTACTCGGTGCCTAGCTCGTCCAGGATCGGGGCCATCATCTTGCATGGCACACAGTACTTGGATCCGAGGTCGACGAGTCGTGGCAGGGGGGCCGTGAGTACTTCCCCTGAAAGCGGGGGCGTGGTCGCCTCAGGAGACCGATTGGATCCCGAGGCCGGATTGTCGGCTGAACCGCGTCGGGATTCCTTGAGCACGACCGCAGCAGAGAATGCCACCACGATGATCAGTGCGATAGCGAGACGAAGCGACTTGTTCATGATGTCAGGCCTCCCGAGGGGGAATTGTCCAGCTCGTGTCTCAGGCGCCGAGCAACTTGACGATCTCATCGACATCGAGCAGCTTGCCCGTCGACTTGACCTCGCCGTCGACGGCCAGACCGGGCGTCATCATGACCCCGAACTCCACGATCTTGTGAATGTCGGTGATCTTCTCGACTTCGGCGGCGATTCCGAGACGATGGACCGCCAGCTGCGCGTTCTCGGCGAGCTTGGCGCACTTTGGGCAGCCCGTGCCCAGGATCTGGATCTTCTTCATTGCGTGCCTTCCGGAATGGCATTCCTGATTGCATGCTTCATCTCATTCCTCCCGGGGTGCCATTGCTCTAGAACAATGCCCCGTAGATCAGGCCGCTGACCGTGGCCATCACGACGACCAGGAGAACGAAGACGAGTGTCTTGCGCGTTCCCATCACACTGCGGATGACGAGCATGTTGGGCAGCGAGAGTGCAGGCCCGGCGAGGAGCAAAGCGAGAGCGGGCCCCTTGCCCATGCCGCTGCCGATCAGACCTTGCAGAATCGGCACCTCGGTCAGGGTGGCGAAGTACATGAGCGCGCCGGCCACCGAGGCGAACAGATTGGCGCCGAGTGAGTTACCGCCTACCGCGCCGGCGACCCAGCTCGATGGGATCAGACCCTCGTGCTCGGGGCGGCCCAGCAGAGCGCCGGCGATCAAGACGCCGAAGAGGAGCAGCGGCAGAATCTGCTTGGCGAAGATCCAAGAAGACGCCAACCACTCTGCCAGTTCGCCTCCCGCCCGCTGCAGCGCGACCGAGAGCCCGACGACCGCCGCGGCGAAGGGGATCATCGGTTGTTGAGGAAAGGCTAGACCCAAGACGGCGACGGGCAGGATCAGGAGAGCCGCAGCGGTCAGAGGCAGTCGGAACCAGGTGACCAGGATGCCCGCCAGCGTGAGCGCTGCCGCCGAGGTCAGCCACCACTTCAGCGCATGGACCACGTGCCAGAGACCGCTGGCTTCTTCGGGGCGCCCCCAGTTGGCGAAGACCAACACGGCCACCATGCTTGCGAAGTAAAGCGCGCTTCGTCCGAGGGGATGCCCCCCTTCCGGGTCGGCGATCGCGGCGGCCGCAGTTGCCTTCTCCTCCTCTTCCTTGCGGAAGATCCCGTGCATCAGCAGCCCGATGACGATGCTGAATACGATCGCGCCGACCGCGCGAGCGACGCCCAATTCGAGCCCAAGGATGCGCGCGGTCAGGATGATCGCGAGCACATTGATCGCCGGTCCGGCGTAAAGGAATGCGCAGGCGGGCCCAAGACCGGCGCCCATGCGGTAGATCCCGGCGAAGAGCGGCAGGATCGTGCAGGAGCAGACCGCGAGCACACTGCCTGAGACTGAAGCAACCCCATAGGCGAGAACCTTGTTCGCCCGTACGCCCAGGTAGCGCATCACGGCACCCTGGCGGACGAAGACGGCGATCGCCCCGGCGATGAAGAATGCCGGAATCAGGCAGAGCAGCACATGCTCGCGGGCGTACCACTTGACGAGATGAAAGGCTTCCAGGATCGCGCGGTCGAAGCGCACCGCCCCTACCGGAAGGTAGAAGGCGAGCAGGAAGACACCCGTCATCAGCGTGAGGGCTTTCCACTCTCTGCGCCAGCTCATGTTCCCTCTTTGACCACACGCGGATCCCGCGATTGTCCCAGCCGGAGGATCGCCGCGCGTTGGTCCCGCGCCCCCGAGCCTGGCGCCTCTGCACCCCAAGCCCAAGATCGAGGCACCCCTGTTCCGGAGCCGGACGCAGACCCGGACCCACACCCAACCCCAGGTCCTCTAGTACCGTGCGAGTCGCTGATGTTCCTCGGCCGTCGATCGCAGCACCGCCTCGACACAGCCGAAGAAGTTGAGCACGCAGGGGACTCGCAGTGAGTAGTAGACCTGTGCGCCACGCCGCTCGCTGGTCACGATTCCAGCGGTCTTCAGACGCGAGAGGTGCTTCGAGACGGTCGAGACATCGAGTCCGACCATCTCGGTCAACTCGGCGACACAGCGCTCTTGACGCGCCAGCTCCTCGATGATCAGCAGGCGCGCCGGATGGGCCATGGCCTTCAGGATGCCGGCCCGGGCGGTGAGAACCGCGTAGCGATGAGTGTCCATCAGGGGATCCCCCAGAGTTGTTTCCTGTATTGGTATTTTGGCCAAATAGCCAAAGAAAGTCAAGGAAGAAACTCTCGAGAAGGGTCAAAGTCTTGAGGACGATCTCGGAGGAGTTCTCCTAACTGAACGGCATGGCAATAAGTTGCACCTCCGCTCAAAGTGGCCGCCTGGAGCGTAAAGTCTACAGAACCTAGGGACATTGTGGTAATTCAGGGCGTACGATGCACTGATGGCACCCTCGAGGCTCGGCCCCCCGGCGCGATCGCGAGGATCTATTCAAGCCCAGAGGCGCGTGAGGCGCGAACCGGCGGATTGGTCGGTCGCAGATCTCCAGGATGACGTGGCCGCGGCGGTGACACGCTATGTCGAGCACGACGCGGCCCTCAAGGGGGGCTACTTCCTGGTCTTCGATGCCGAGAAAGATGTCCCGCTCGCTCTGACGCTGGAGAAGGTCCATCGCGATCGGCTCTCGCGGGTCGGTTCGGACGTCTACTTCGTCTGTGCGGACTTCGCCGAGACGAATGGCAAGGTCTACGACCTGGACATCTTCATGGAGGGGCCGGACGCGCAGAACCTGGAGGTGACAGAGGTCACCGTGCACAAAGAGAGCGGGAAAGCGCGCTACACCTGGTACGAGCAGGACGGAATCTGGAAGCGCAAGGCGTCGAACTAGCCCATTGCGGCCCCCGGTGACGGGAGACGGCGGGCGTCCCACTCCGGGTGGGGCGCTCCGGGGACCGCAACCGTGATATTGAAGAAAGGGAGGGCTCACGATGGCAAGAGGCGCGTCAGGTATGACCACACTTCTCAGACCGGTTCTCGGGGTGATTCTGGTCGTGGGGGCTTTTCGTTGTTCATCGCAGAGGCGCGTTCTCTAGGCATCCCGGCGCGCTTCATCATCGGCTTCTCCCTTCCCGAAGGAACACCCGAGGGAGCGGTTGCCGGTTACCACTGCTGGGCTGAGTTCCACGACGAAGCCGCGGGCTGGCTCCCCATCGATGCTTCCGAGGCCCACAAGCATCCGGAGAAGGCGGAGCAGCTCTTCGCGGGGCTCGGGCGAGCACCGCATTGCCTTTACGACCGGAAGAGACGTCGTCCTGCCGGGGTCTTCCGGCGCTCCCCTCAACTACAGCATCTATCCCTACGTCGAGATCGATGGCCGGGAGCACGCGCAGGTTGTGAAGCGGTTCAGTTCCAGCGATCGATGACCGGGGGAGAACGATCTCGCCGAGAGCAGGAACCCGGATCCAGAGGGCAGTAGAACGACCCCCCGACGCAATGTCGGGGGGTCGCTTGGTTTCGTCAGCTCAGGATCCCCGGTCCCGGCACAACCCCGGGTCCGAGGGTGCCCCAGAAGCTAGAAGATGACGACCTGCTGTATGACGAAATTGGTCCGCTTGTCGTCATCAACCCAGCTGTACTTGTCGGTATCAACGTCGTAGTCGAAGTCCTGAACCTTCCGTGTGATCAGCTGGACTTCGATCTGCGTCCTGGTGTTCCCCGACCAGTTGATCGTGATCCCAGGCGTGATCTTGGTGAGCTCGTTGTTCTCGCCGATCTGGAACTTCTGGCCGGTGTCCATCTCGAAGGAGTCACTGCTCGTATTGGGATCGAACTGGCTGATCCCCAAGTGGACTCCGAACATCTCGGTCGCCATGAAGAGGGCCTTGACATAGAAATACTGGAACTTGTACCAGCTCCAGTCCTCCCAGTTCTCGCCCCCCACGAGCTCACCTGTCTTGACATCGAATTCTGGGCCCGCGAGCCAGTTGTCACCCATACCGAACTCGGCCTGGGCCCAGATGCTCATCTCCTCGTTGATCTGGCTCTTGTATTCGGCATCGAACCCCAGCGCCATGGCCGAGTTGGTCTGGTAGAGGGTGTCGATATCGACATACGCACCGGCATCGGGGATGTAATCCCAGTCACCGTAGATGGGATCGAATTCGAACTCGTCGTCGTCCCAATAGCCCATTCCGCCGGGCAGACTCTTCAATGCGACGTTCGCCCCGATCTCGAGGCCGTCCGTCGGGGTCACGACGCCGCGCAGGCCGAAGTCGAGGACGGGGTCTTGCTGGCCGACAAAGGACTTACTACCCTGGCCATCATAGACGCCCGCCATCAAACTGAACATCTCCTGCTTACACATGAAGGTCAGGCCGTAGCTATAGGCGCCATAGCTGAGAGTGTGACCGGAGTACTCGAGGTCGAGCATATTGAAGAATGCGCGGTCGAAGAGGTGGCGGTCGACGGTCAGGAGCCGTGGCGTGGGATGCAACCACTCGCGGCCAAAGGGCTTCTTGTGGCGCCCAAAGCGTACCGCGAATTCGTCGTTGAGATAGGCATCCACATAGGCATAGACGAGCCCCTGGACGCCAGGCTGCTTGATGTCGGTCTCGAGCTTCCAGCCGATCTTCTTGATGATGTCGCCGACCTCATGCATGCCGCTAATGTTGAAGCGAGCGAAGGCAACCCCGAAGCCCATGTTGTTGACATTGTCGATGGGATTACCGTCCTCATCGGAGAACGCGCTCTCACCCGTGTCGATCATCCGGAAATTGGGGGCGATATACCCCCCCACCTTGATCCCAGAGCAGCCGGAGCAGTCGTCACCTGCCCACGCACTGCCGGACATCGCGAACAACGCAGCAAAAGCAACCAAGAGGACTTTCTTCATTGTTACATCTCCTCAGGTTGGGGTCTTGCGATCCCCCGGCGACCCTCTCCCCGAGCCCACAGGGCGAGGAAGGGGAATCGCCATGCCTCACCGAAGGACCCCCACAAGGGTGCCTTCCATGACACCATCTAAGACCAAAGCCGAGTGGGTCCCGCTGCCCCCGCGCCTGCCTCCCCGGTTCCCGGGCGGGAACGCCACGCCCACCGCGGGCCGGCCGGATTCCACCCAGACACCGTAGACGCAGGGCAAGAGCAAGCGAGAAGACGCTCGACCTACCCACCCTGCCAATTGCCGACGCATTCTTGGCGCTTGCCCCTGAACAGTCAAGCAGAAACCCGACTCTCCTGGACGGGAGGCAAGGGAAGAACGTCCGGGACGCCCAAGAATAAACAAATCTGCAACTACTCCTAACACATTACAAATGAGTTGATTACGGCTCGGAACTCCGGCATGCGGCGGGTCTCCAGGGTCCTCTCCGAAACCGCCTCCTCGCCTCTCCCGCCCCCCCCTGGGCAAGCGTGCCCGGCGAGCGCAATCGGGCCGCGTTCCTGGCGAAGGGTAATCAAGACCCGGCGAGATGCGGCCATGGGTGGTTGCCAGCGTTTCCCTGCGGCCACGGGGGGTCCCAGCGCTCTCCCGCAGGCATCGGTGGTTGCCGCCGGACGCAGGCGCACGCCGCGCGAGCCACCCGTCTTCGGGATCAAGCTGATCATGGGGCTTGCGGCCGTCGGCTCTGAGGCCTTCATTCTATTCCGAGAGCCCGATAGAATAGGCGGCCATGCTTGCCGATGTTTGAGCCGTAGTCTGAACCGAGGCAGGGGAGCAGTGAAGGGGCTGTGGGGCCGCGCCCTCTGGATGCGTCTCTCCGGCCAGTGAGTTGCCAAGGAGGTCAACGCCGTGGGAATCCGCTTCAAGAACACGATGTCCGGCCGCGTGGAGGAGTTCGTGCCGCTCGATGAGGGCAAGGTCCGGATGTACCACTGCGGCCCGACGGTCTACACCTATGCCCACATCGGGAACTTCCGCTCGTTCCTGCTGGGAGACCTTCTCAGACGTCTCCTCGAGTTCCATGGGTACGAGGTCGAGCAGGTCATGAACATCACGGATGTGGGCCACATGACCGTCGACACCCATGACGCGGGCGAGGACAAGATGGAGAAGGCCGCCCGCGAATCGGGCAAGAGCCCCATGGAGATGGCCCGCTTCTACGAAGAGGCCTTCTTCGGGGATCTCGACGCCCTCAACATCAAGCGCGCGATGGCCTACCCGCGGGCCAGCGAGCACATCGAGGAGATGATCGAACTGACCGGGGCACTCATCGAGAAGGGCATCGGGTACCAGTCAGGAGATGCGATTCTCTATGACATCTCGAAGTTCCCCGGCTACGGTCAGCTTTCCCACAAGCGCCTCGAAGACCTCCAGGCGGGCGCCGGCGGCCGCCTCACCGACGAGATGATGGCCGCCAAGCGCAACCCCGGGGATTTCCGCCTCTGGAAGACCGACCCCAACCATGTGCTCCAGTGGGACTCGCCCTGGGGTCGCGGCTATCCCGGTTGGCACCTGGAGTGCTCGGTCATGGCTCGGAAGTACCTCGGCGACACGCTCGACATTCATACCGGCGGAGAGGACAACATCTTCCCCCATCACGAGAGCGAGCGGGCCCAGATCGAGCCGATCACCGGCAAGCCCTTCGTGCGCTACTGGATCCATAACCGGCATCTGATGTGCGAGGGCACCAAGATGTCGAAGTCCTTGGGCAATTTCTACACCGTGCGTGGCCTGGTCTCGGAGGGCTTCGATCCGATCGCCATTCGCTATCTGCTGATCTCGGGGCACTACCAGGCCTCGCTCAACTTCACCAAGGAGACGCTGAAGGGTGCCTGGGAGAGTGTCGTGCGCATCCGGCAATTCGTCAGCCGCATGGAGGAGGCTGCCGCGCGCCCGGCGGCTGCGGCGGGCGGTGGGTCCGACGGTGGCGGCGCGTCGAGTGCCGGTGCGACCGCCAGCGAGCAGGCCGTCGACGCAGCGATCGAGACCTTCATGAAGCAGTTTACCGAGTCGATCGACGACGATCTGAATGTCTCGAAGGCATTGGGCCACCTCTTCGACTTCATGCGCGAGGTCAATCGCGCCGAACCGACGGGCGCCGCCGCGGGCCGTGCCGCCGAGGCGATGCGCCGCGTCGATAGGGTCCTTGGGATTCTGAAGGCGGAGGAAGCCCACGAGGACGATGCCGAGATCGATACCCTCGTCCGCGAACGGGAGGACGCTCGCGCGGGGCGCGATTTCGCCCGGGCGGATCAGATCCGCGACGAGCTCGCCGCCCGTGGGATCGTGATCGAGGATTCGAAGGAAGGCACGCGCTGGTATCGGAAGTAGCGACTCGGGCGAGGGGGCCGGCGGGTGTCGGAGGGACGTAAGCGCGGCGCGAAGAATAGGCCTTGGGGAGGCACCCATGATTCTCGCGCCGCGCGCCCGAGGCGCGCGCTCCTGAGAGGCGTCTACCCCTGGCGCGCGCCGTTCCAGCAGACACCCGCCGGCCCCATCGCCCGACTCCTGTTCGGGTATCGCGCAGAGCGGCTCAGGAAGACCCCGGCGCCAGCCCCATGCGCACCAGCACCGGATCGCCCTCGACCTCCAGCCAGGCTTCGATCTCTTCTCCCCCGGGAGGCGCCGGCATCGGGCGGCGGCAACGCCCCGGCGTGCCGAGATGGTAGGGCCGCTCGCCTTCCGCCACCGCGCCGAGCAGTGCGCCGCAGATCCGACTGAGCGTCTCCATCAGGGCGTCGCAGTGAGAGTCGGCCCGGGTGTTGTCCTCGGGAGTGGCATCAAGCGCCGGCCCGAAGATGTTATCGGTGAGGGCGGCCGCGATGCGTTCGGGCACCCAGATTTCCAGCGCGCCGCGCAGCGCTCCGCCGAACCGCAACCGGGCCCCAAGCGGCGCCCAATCAGGGGGCTGCACGAAGCCGCCGCCGAGTGGGCGCGCGGTGACGAACGCCAGCTCGCTGAGTGCCTTGGCGCTCATGTGGGCGAAGTACTCCCGCAGCTCCGAGCTCAGAGGGAACGTCTTCATCGGCTGGCTCCTCAGGCCGCGTGGGGGCGGATCCGATCGACCTCGTGGAAGCGGGCGAGCACCTCGGCGCAGACCATCTCGAAATCCTGGCGGGAGATCCCCAGGCGGTGGTAGGCGGCCGCATCGGCGGCCAGGTTGAGTCCCTCATCCCCGAGGCCGCGGCCGAGGGTCTTGGCAACCAGGTTGCCGACCCGTACGGCATCGGCGATCGGCCCATGATCGGTGTCGAGTTCGTGGTGCCGGCGGATCGCGGCGGCCACCTGTTCGTCGAGATTCCAGATCTCAGCGATCCGGGCGCCGACCAGCGCATGGGTGAACCCCACCACCTCCAACTCAGCCTGGCTGTAGACCATGCCGCGCTCATCCACGGCACGGGCGATCGCCATGGTGGCCTTCGGCTCGAGATGGGGGGCGAGGACGAGCTTGCCGATATCGTGGAGCAACGCTGCCAAGATCGAGGCGGGCGGGACGGCATCTCCGCTGATCTGCCCGAGTATCTCGGCCGCCAGCGCGGCTGCCGTCGAATGCTCCCAGAGTTCGCCTTCCTGCAAGCCATACGCCGGGATGGGCTCCATCATCGGGGTGCCGAGATGCTCGATCACGGCGATTTCGAGCACCTTGGGGATCCCTAGGCACACGATCGCGTCGCGGACGTGGGTCAAAGGCGTGAGCGCCGGGCTGCGGTTCGCATTGGCATAGGCGAGCAACTGGGAGGGGAGCTCGGGATCGTAGCGTACGACGGTGACGACCTCGCTGATGTCGGCATCGCGATCTTGAGCGATCCGGGCAAGCCGGCTTGCCGCGGGGGGCAGTGGCGCGAGCAATAGGGCATCGTTGATCACGGCATCGAGCGCAATCACAGCTCGAACTCCTCACCCCGGCACGCGACCCAGGTGCGTCCGCTGCCCACATCCAGTCTCACTCGGCGGGCGCGCGTGCCGCCGACATGTTCCTTTTCGATCGGAAGGTCCTCCCCGTTCGTGATCCGCCGCGCCACCGCTTGGTTGCGTCGGCCGAGTGCGAAGAACTCGCTGGGGTCGATCGGCTGCGCGCCGCCGACCATCGCGATCTTCGACGTGCGCCTCGATGCGCCCAGGGCCAGTGCCGCCCGCAAGAACAGGGGGAACCCGGTATCGGCGAAAAGACAGGGATTGTCGCTAGCTCTCTCGGGACTGATCTCGGAGAGGGGCAGCAGGAAATGCAGGATGCCCCCGATGCCCGCCGCGCGATCGTGGAGAATGAGAGCGAGACTGGCGCCCATCGGGGGGGTCACCAAAAGGTCCTCCGGATGATTGGAGGTCTTCATCTCACCCACACCGACGACATGGACCATCGCGCGCCTCGGGTTCGACAGCCGGGAACTCACCTACTACTCTGAGTTTGCGGCGGCGGAGCGGGGGCTCTTGAGGAAAAGGTGGGTTGAGGGCCGTTGCAGGGGCCAGGCGCGTTGTGCAGTGGGCAGCCCTCGTCGAGGCGGGGCACCCGATGCGCCTGCCGCGGCGGTGGAGGGAGTCAGGATCGGGGGGTCATGTCCTGGCCGATGTCGACCACGACCCGGGCGCCCGGAACGGCGCGCGCAATGGCGCTGACCAGGAGCGTGTGGATAGCGCGCTCGTCGCGCTCAGCGAGCCCGGGGCGGACGCGCACGTCGACCGAGACCCCGAGCAGGCTGCCGGGACAGTCGAAGAGACGCACATCCTGGAAAGCGGAGATCCGCGGATCGGCGCCGGTCGCGGCTTCCAGGGCGGCCATGACCGCAGCGCGCTGCGGGTGGTCTTTGCGCACCGGATCGGCATGCACGATGACCCCGCTCCGCCCGCCGTCCGATAGGTGGCGCTCGACGCTGTCGGCGATGTCATGGAGATCGCAGGCCGAGATCTCTCCGGGCACCTCGACGTGCAACGAGATCCACTGCCGGATTCCATAGCGATGGACAATGATGTCATGTACGTCGAGGACTCCATCGACGGTCATCGCGCGCTCATGGATGGCGGCGATCTCTTCGGCCGAGGGCGCCTCGCCGAGCAGCGCGCTGAGAGACTTGCGCAGCAGCGCATATCCCAGGAAGCCGACCATGGCGCCCACGCCGATGCCTAGCGCGGGATCCAACCAGTAGAGGCCGAAACGGCTCCCGAGAAGCCCCAGAATGACAAGGCCGGTGGTGATCGAATCGGTGCGGTGGTGCCAGGCATCCGCCGCCAGAGCATCCGAGGCGATCGCCTTGCTCTGGCGGGCGGTGTAGATCGCGAGCCACTCCTTGACGCCGATCGTGAGCACAAGGATGCCGAGCATCCAGTACGAGGGATGGATCGGTTCGGGCGCGGCGAGCTTTCCGATTGAAGTCTTGATGAACTCGAAGGCGGCGGCGAGGAGTAGGGCGGCCAGGAAGGATGTCGCGATGTGTTCGGCGCGGCCATGACCGAAGGGGTGCTCGGGATCGGGGGGACGCGCCGCGGCGCGGAATCCGAGCAGGACGATCGCCGAGGAACCGGCGTCGCTGAGCGAATGGAACGCATCGGCGATCAGGGCGACCGACCCAAGCGCCGCCCCCAACACGATCTTGATCAGCCCGAGAAGGACATTGATGAGGATCGAGATGACCGAGGTGCGCGTGCCGACCGCGGACCGAGCGGCTTCTACCTCCCGCCGGGGATCCCGATCGCCCCATGGCGTGGTCGGATTGGATCTCATGGTCGGCTTGGATCTCGTGGCCAGCTTGGATTTCATGGTCGGCTTGGATTCCGTGGCGGGCTTGGATCCCGTGAGCGAGTGGGGTTCTGGACCCATTCCCTCCTCTCCTTGGCTCCCTCCCAGCCATGGGCCCGCGGCGCGGAGGCCATAGCCGCCACGAGTGATTGGGCGGGGAGGGTGGCGCCTGCAACCGTCTATTTTGTAATGGGTTGACACAGCGCGGCCGGCACCCCACCCTGCATGGTGCCCGGCGCGCGCGGATCATTCCCCTCCGGGACGACGGCTGCAAGGCAAAAGCGCGAGGAGCAAGTATGGCCCACGGTGATTCGTCCAAGGCTGGCCTCCCGCCCCCGGAACGACCCGGCCGGCAGACAGGCGCGCAAGCTGCCGGGGGTGAGCCACGCTTGGCTGAACTCGTTGCCGATGCCAAGCGGAACTGTATGGTGGGCAGGCTCTTGCTGCGAGTGCGCTACGCCGAGACTGACCGCATGGGCATCGCCTACAACGGCCACTACCTCACCTGGTTCGAGGTCGGTCGCACCGAGCTGATGCGCAGCGCGGGGTTCCCGTATCGCTCGGTCGAGGAACGCGGCATCAACCTGCCCCTGGTGGAGGCGACCCTGCGCCTGCGTGCTCCGGTCGGCTACGATGACGTGATCACCATCGAGACTTGGATCGCACAACTACGCTCCCGCGTAATCGTGTTTTCTTACGTCATTTACCACGATGGCCGCTCCGTTGCCGAAGGCACGACCACCCACGCCTGTGTCGATGCCAAGACCAATCGCGCCGTGGCCATGCCAGTCTGGCTCGGCGAGCAGGTCGACCGCCTCCGGCGGGTTTCCTCCTAGTCACCATCCTCCAGAGGTCTTCCGGCGCTTGAGGCCCTGTCCTGCCTCTTCGCGTGCGAGGCGTTCGCCGGCCGACCCACGGGGCCCCAGATCCTCGAAGTCTCCAAATTGCGGCACGAAATCGGTCGTCTGCTGATCAGGGGGGATGGGGGCAAAAAAAAGTCGGCCCCGGGATGTGGAGAACCTGTGGGCTTTTCCGGAATCGGGTCGGATCAGCCGTGCCGTGATACTTGACAGGAATTCCAGGATCTGAGAAAGATGTGCCCGTTGTCGGAGCGGGCGAAGGGCATCAACCACGTATCTTCTTCTTCCGTTCGTCCGTCAGGGGGGGACGCCAGATTCGTCACCGGGTCCGTAACTCTCGGAAAATCAACACCAATTGCGCCTCGATCGAGAGGAACTGCCTGGGCGAGGAATGGAGACTGAACCTTGGCGCCAATGGAGCGGGCGCCGCACAGGGTGAAAACTCCAAGACTCGCCGGGGATCTCGGACCGCCTGGTGAGAAATTGTGGAGAATTCCCGAGGTTTTCCACAAGGAATCCGGAGTCTGTGGATTATAATGCCCTATGGGGTGAAATCGAGGCAGGGAGCTCATGGGTACGAGAATGCTTGCCGGTGAGGCAAGAGGTGCGAAGCCTGTTGCCCACTCGGAGTCTGCAAAGTCACGGAGCCGCCGCAACGGACTTCGGAAGAAGTCGGCGGTGATTGCCGGAATGCCTGCGGGGATCCCGGAGTATCTCCGCATCCAAGTCGAGCGGGTCTTCGAACTCGACGACCCGGATACGCTGATCACCACGATGGTGGCTGTGGGTAGGCAGCGGGCACGTGCCGAGGCTGGTGTCTTCCAGACCTATGTTATCCGCAGGTTGCGGCAGGCAACCGAGCAGGCGGTCACCCGGCGCAAGGTCTGGCTTTGGACGCGGCTCTGCTCCGCACGACCCGAAATCGAGGCGCGCGAAGTCGCCTGCGCATTGCTCGACACATTCTGGAGAGACCACCGCAAGGATGTCGAGCGGCTGACGCTCAATCTCGCCCGCGATGAGGAACGTGAAGTGCGCCTCTATGCGGCGAGCACCATGGCGCGCATTATTCGCTCCAATTTCCGGGCCTATTTCCGCTATATGCGAGCCTGGAGCCGACACTCTGATCCTTCCGTTCGCCGGCAGGTCGTTATCGCCACGGTGGCGGTCGCCGACAGCGATCATCCCGAATGGGCCCGTCCGCTTCTCGACCTGCTCGAGCCGCATTTGACCGACCGCGACCCCTATATCCGCCGGAACCTGGGGCCGTTCGCGTTGGGACAGGGCATGCTGCGGGTCTATCCCGAGGAGACGCTCGCCCGCTGCGAGAAGTGGCTTGGCGCGGACAACGAGATCGTACGCTGGAATATCGGCATGGCGTTCACCACGCCCGTGCTGCCGGTCGATTGGAATCGAGCCCTCTCGATCCTGCGGCCGCTTGCCTCCGACGATCGGCGCTTCGTCTGGGGCGCGGCGGCGCAGGCGCTGAAGAACATGGTCCTGCGGGATCCGAGGCGGGTCCGCCCGGTGCTCCGGCGCTGGATGGAGGAGCCCCCCCTGCGGGTGGCGGTCTCCACGGCTTTCAGCACATCGGTGCGCTAGCCACCAGATAGTAGTCCTCTCCGCAGGTCGGAGGCCCCTCCAGGGCGCTCCCCTGCCCGCCCCGGGCGATCGGTGTCACGCGCACCGGCCCTCAGCGGGAGCGAGATAGGCGCGCCCTTTCTTGACATGTCCTGCCTCCAACCTAGTATCATGTTGGTTAGTCTTTCCGTCCCTTGTCCTTGCGGAAGCCCAGTCTTTTCCGCCACTAGAGGAGGTCTGGATGCCCATCCCAGCGGCTGGCCTGGGCTATCTGCGTCTTCTGCTGCGCGCCGAGACCGACGGGATCCTGATGGCTGCCAAGCGCCCCGCCGCGCTGACAATCAGCGTTCCCGAAACCGATGAGTTCCGCACACTCCTCGAGCTTGTCGCCGCGCAATCAGGACCGAAGGTGGGCATCGCCGGCGACGACCCCCTGCTCCGCCAGGATATCGATCAAATCGTCGCGATGGTGGCGGAACTCCCAGGGATCGGGGACGTGGCGATGACGACGTGCGGACTCGGTCTGGCAGGGCGTGTCGAATCCTTGGCCCAGGCGGGCCTGCGCGGGATCAATGTGGATCTCGATACGCTGAAGCCGCAGCGCTACCGGCGGGGAGAAGGCAGGAAGGCCTTTGCCAAGGTGTGGCATGGCCTCGAAGAAGCGGTTTCCGCAGGCCTGCGCGTCAAGCTCAACACGGTGCTCGAGCGCGGCTACAACGACGATGAAGTCGATGATTTCGTCAAACTCACCGAGGAGTGGCCGATCGAGGTTCGGTTCGTCGAATGGAACGTCGGCATCGATCACGTCGCACCTCCCGATGCCTTTGTCCCGACCTGGGAGGCGATGGCGTCGATCCAACCACCGTTGGTTCCGCACGACTCCCGCGAAGACGGCGGACCGGCGATCGTCCTCACGGTTCCGGGCCACAAGGGCGCGATCGGGTTCATCCCCAATTTGACCGAGCACCTCTGTAATAACTGTGAGCGGATCGGTCTGACCGACTCGGGCGAGATCGTCAGCTGCGTTTTTGGCCACGGTCTCGATCTGCTGCGCCATCTGCGCGGCCCGGGGGGCGCCGGCAGCGTCACCGCCTTTGTCGACCGCGTCATGCGTCGCAAGAGCTCCCTTGCCGCGAAGCTCGGCGCCTGGGAGAGCCCTACCGTGTCGGCGACGGCAGCCCGATAAGCCCGTCCAAGAGGAGGCTGCCGGTGAAGAGGCTGCAGGTCGTCGGGCGCAAGAAGTCGGGGAAGACCGGTCTCGTTGTCCGCCTGATTCCCCTGCTGCAAGGTCGCGGATTGCGCGTCGGGTCGATCAAGCACAGCTCGCATCCCCACCCCCTCGATCGCGAGGGCAGCGATTCCTGGCTCCACCGCAAGGCGGGCGCGGGGAAGACCCTGGCGATCACCGCCGTGGCCGGCACACTGCACTTCTCCCTGCCCGAAGAAGAGCAAGACATTCAGGCGTTGATCGATCGCTTTCTCGGGGATCTGGATCTCGTGCTCATTGAGGGCTGGGCGCAGCTGGCCGGGCCGAAGATCGAGATTCTGCCGGCCGACAAGCAAGGCCGCCTGCGCGAGCCCCGCGTGCGGGGTTCCGGGGAGTTGCTCGCCGTTGTGCTCTCCCCCGGAGTGAAGCCGGAGCTGGGAGAGCTGGAGCGTTTAGGGCTCCGGATGGCCCGTGGCGAGGGCGCGCACGGCGGGGGCGGGCAGGGTGAGGGCAAGCAGGGCAAGAGCGGGCAGGGCGAGGATGCGGGTGAGCGAGGCGTTGGCGATGCGGCCGTGCATAGTCGGCGCGGAGAAGGAACGAAGGGGAGTGAATCCTCGGCGATTCCTTGCTTCCTCTGGCATGAAGTCGCCGCAGTGGCCGAGTCGATCATGCGCTGGTATGGAGGGGATCAGGCGGTACAGACATGATCGCCGCCCGCTGATCGCCATCGAGTTGTAACCCCTGGTTGTCCAGTCGATTAGGGCTTAGACATGCTCGTCCGATCGACCCGGAATCATGGTATGCTGACGTCATGAAGAAGAAGAGAACCCGGGTGCGTCTGTTCCATCAGGATTCCCCATCGGCGGAGGCGGATTTCCGGGCCCTGACTCCGGCGCAGCGTCTCAGCATCATGTGGCAGCTGGCCGTCGACGCCTGGGCCTTCAGGGGAGAGGTCATTGCTGAATCCCGACTATCGCGACATCTTGTCCGCATTCTCCGACAAGGGCGTTGAATACATGCTGGTCGGAGCCTATGCCCTCGCGGCCCATGGCCTGCCGCGCGCAACCGGGGATCTCGATCTCTGGGTGCGGGCGACTCCCGAGAATGCCCATCGTCTTTGGTTGGCTTTGGCGGAGTTCGGCGCACCCCTTGATAGGGTTGCCGAGGACGATCTCCAAACCGCCGACATCGTCCTCCAGATCGGCATTGCACCGTGCCGAATCGACATACTCACTTCCATCGACGGTGTTGAGTTCGATGATGCATGGCCCCGGCGGTCCACCGTCGAGATCGAAGGAATCCGCGTGGGGGTCATTGGGCGGGATGATCTCATCAGAAACAAGCGTGTTGCCGGGCGCCCTCAGGATGTCGCGGATATCTCTCGCCTTGAGGGGGGGGCTTAGTCGGACGGGCGCAGAGAATTCATCACACAAGATCGTCACTCGGCCGCCACGGTCATCCCTCCATCGATCACCAGGGTCTGTCCGGTTATGAAGGTATTCTCCTCCGACGCGAGGAATCCGACCAGCCGCCCGAGTTCCTCGGGACTGCCCGGCCGCCGGAGCGGAATCCGCGCCCAGGTCTCTTCGGCAATCTCGATCGGCTCCCGGCCGGCCTGGCGGGCGATCGCCTCCTGAACCTCGCGGGCTCGCTCGGTGTCGAAGTAGCCGGGAGCGATCGTGTTGATCAGGATCCGATCGGCCGCCAGCTCTCCCGCCAGATGCCGAGCCAATCCGGTCAACCCCGGCCGCAGGGCATTCGAGAGCAGCAGCCGCTTGACCGGACGGATGCCGGAGACCGAACTCATCAGGACGATCCGTCCCGCGCCGCTTTCACGCAGCAGGGGGAGGCAGGTGCGAATCAGGCGAATCGGTGCCAGCATGATCAAGCGAAAGGCCGCCTCCCACTGGGCATCATCCAGTTCGCTAAAGTCACCGGGAGGCGGGCCACCCGCACTGCAAACGAGGATGTCGAGACCCCCCAGCGCCTTCCTGGCCGCCTCGGCCAGCGTCGCAGCGGCTGCCGGGAGGGTCACGTCGGCCGCCAGAGTGATCGGCGCCTGCCACACGTTGGTACCGGGCGCCGGGCCCGACGTCTTGATCTCTTCGGCGATCTTCACGGCCGCCGCCTGGATCCGCTCGGTCGAGCGGCTCGACATCAGGACACGCGCACCGCGGGCGACGAGCTCACGGGCGACACCCGCACCGAGTCCCGCGCTGGCGCCGGTGACGAGTGCGCGTTTGCCGTCGAGTAGGGCCATGCTGAGCGTTCCTTCCTGTTGGTACTACTCCCGGAGCACGCCGGCCGCGTTTGCCATGCGCGGCGGCAGGGCCGTGCCGTGGTTGCCGTCCTGGCCACAGTTGCGGCTTGGCGACGTGTGTACCGCGCCGCGGCACTCCCATGGCCACGGCAATGTGACCCATGCATGCCGCTACGGCTTGATCACGAAGTTCATCAGCCGGTTGGGAACATTGATCACCTTGACGATCGTCTTCTCCGCGAGGTGCCGGGCGACGCTCTCCTCGGCGAGCGCGGCGGCCTGCACTTCATCCTTGCTCGTATCCCGGCCGACCGTGACCGTGCCCCGCAACTTGCCCATGACCTGAATGGCGATCTCGACCTCGTCTTTGATGGTCAGGGCAGGATCGTAGTCGGGCCAGCGGGCGGAGAAGATCGTGCCGTCGTGTCCGAGTAGCTCCCAGAGCTCCTCGGCCTCGTGGGGGGCGAAGGGCGCCAGGAGAATAACGAAGGATTCGCGGGCGAAGTCGTCCAGTGCCGGTGCCGCCCGCATCTCGTTGAGCAGCTCCATCAGTGCGGCGATGGCGGTGTTGTAGCTGAATGCATGGATATCCTCGCCGACCTTCTTGATCGTTTGGTGCAGCTTGATTGCCGTGCGCTTTTGCAGCGGCCCGTGCCGGGGCCCCCCATTGCCGCCGGCCGGAATGCCGCCGTACAAGCGGTGGACCCGATCGAGGAACCGGCGGATCCCGACGATACCCGAATCGCGGAAGTCTCCGCCCTCGGCATAGGGGCCGAGGAACATCAAGTACATCCGCAGCGTGTCGGCGCCATGCTCTTCGACATACTCATCGGGGTTGCTCACATTCCCGTGAGTCTTCGACATCTTCGCGCCTTCTTTGATCAGCAGCCCATGGGCGCGGAACTTCTTGAACGGCTCCTCGAAGTCGATCAGGCCCATGTCCTTGAATGCCATGCAGAGAAAGCGCGTGTACATCAGGTGCAGGACGGCGTGCTCGTTGCCTCCGACGTAGAGGTCGACGGGCAGCCACTTGCGCGTCCGTTCCGGATCCCAGGGCCTCTGGTCGTCGTCGGTCGAGGGGTAGCGCAGGAAGTACCAGGCCGAGTCGAGGAAGTTGTCGTTGACGTCGGCATCCCGGTGAGCCGGTCCCGCGCATTGCGGACAGGTCGTCTCGTAGAAGGGCTTGTAGCGCTCCAAGGGCTTGCCCCCGGGGCTGTTGGGGTGGAAATCCTCCAGCTCGGGCAGGAGCACCGGGAGTTGATCCTCCGGCACCGGTACGATGCCGCACTGGGCGCAATGGATCATCGGGATCGGCGGGCCCCAGTAGCGCTGGCGCGAGATACACCAGTCGCGCAGGCGGTACTGCACCGTGGCCTTGCCGACGCCACGACCCTCGAGATCTGCAGTGATCTTCCGCAGGCAGTCGAGCGATGGCATGCCGTCGTAGGACCCGGAGTTGATCATCACGCCTTCGCCGACATAGGCCTCACCCGCGGGCGGGTCGCCTTCGGTGGGGCCGATCACCGGGATGATCGGCAGACCGAACTTGCTCGCGAATTCGTAGTCGCGCTGATCGTGGGCCGGAACGGCCATGATTGCCCCGGTGCCGTACTCGATCAGCACGTAGTCGGAGATCCAGATCGGGATCGGTTGATCGTTGACCGGGTTGGTCGCGTAGGCGCCCAGGAAGACCCCGGTCTTCTCGCGGGCCTCATCGACCCGGTCGGCGTCCTTCATCATGCGGGCGGCCGCGCAGTAGGCGGCAACCGCCTCGCGCTGCTCGGGCGAGGTGAGCTCGGCGACCAGCGGGTGTTCGGGCGCCAGCACCATGTAGGTGGCGCCGAAAAGCGTGTCCGGGCGCGTCGTGTAGACCCGCAGGGCATCCTCGCGGCCGGGCAGGGGGAAATCGACATCGGCGCCCTCGCTGCGGCCGATCCAGTTGCGCTGGGCGGTGGTGGTGGTCTCCGACCAGTCGATCCAGTCGAGATTGTCGAGCAGGCGCTGGGCATAGGCAGTGATCTTGAAGAACCACTGCTCGAGATGCCGGCGCTCGACCGCCGTTCCCGGGTGGCGCTCGCACATGCCGTCGATGACCTGCTCGTTCGAGATCACCGTGTGGCACTTCGGGCACCAGTTGACCGGCGCCTTCTTGCGATAGGCGAGCCCATGCTTGAAGAGCTGGATGAAGATCCACTGGGTCCACTTGTAGTACTTCGGGTCGGGGGTCAGCACCTCGTGCGACCAGTCGAGCATCAGCCCCATCATGCGCAGCTGGCGGCGGAAATTGGCGACGTTCTTCGGAATCAGCTTCATCGGATGCGTGTTGATCCGCAGCGCGTAGTTCTCCGAGTGGATCCCGAAGGCATCGAAGCCCATCGGCTCGAAGACGTCGTGACCGAGCAGCCGGTGATAGCGCCCCTGGATATCGGCGCCGGTGAAGGCGTAGACGTTGCCGACATGCAGTCCCTCGGCGGAGGGGTAGGGGAACATCATCAGGGTGTAGAAGGGGTTCCGCGCACCGGCGAGGTCGGGTTCGTTGGTCTGCTGCTCCTGCCAACGAGCCTGCCATTTCGCTTCGATGCGTTTCGCATCGTATGGTTCCCAAGCCATCGTCATCCTCCACCGCGAGCCGCGCGATCGCGCCCGGCGGCCTATGCTGGTGAGTCGGCACCGGGCGGCGCGTTTCCCGGGCTTCGCCGCCGCCGCCCAGCATTTTCGCGCATCGTCATCCGTCGTCAGTCGCGAGGAAGTCTAGCGAAGCGCAGGGGGGTCCACAAGGCGGTATGGGATCGGAGGAATGGGATCGGGGCGGCGCTCCAGCCCCACGTGGGGATGCCCCGTGCCGCCACTCTTCCTGCCGCGTTGCGCGCTGCGTGGCCGAGCCATCGCCCATCCCCGGGGGTTTGTGCGGTTGCCGGGTTACGAGTGCTTGCCGGGGATTCTCCCGGGCGGGGAGGGAAGGACAACGCCCAGATACGACTCTGCCCGCCCGCCCGGCCTCGTCGGCCGCCGTGGCGGGCAGGGTCTCGTTCGCTGCCCGGGCGGTGGCAGCCGCTAACGCATCGTCGTTCCGCCGTCGCTGCGCTCGGCGTTGCCCGACTCCCCGCGCGTGCGGTTCAACGGCAGAACACCGGCTAGATCGCCGATGACATTGACCAGCTCGGCGTCGCTCGGCAGGACCACCTTGGCGTTCGCCTGCAGCGAGCGCTCGACCGCCTCGAGCTTGCGCAGCAGCTGGGCGTTGCCGACGAAATAGCGATTGGCCGCCTCATTGACCAGGCGAATCGCTTCGGCACGTCCCTCCGCACTCAGGATTTGCGCCTGGCGGATCCCCTCGGCCTTCTTGATCTCGGCCCGCTTGATGCCGTCGGCCTCCCGCTCGCGCGCGTTGGCGAAGTCGAGCGCCGCGATCTTCTCGTTCTCCGCCTTGACGACCTTGTTCATCGTCTCCTGAACATCCTTGGGCGGATCGATCTCCTTCAGTTCGGTGCGCACGATCGCCATGCCCCAGCTCTGGGTTTCCTTGCTCAGCGTCAGCAGTAGATCGCGGTTGATACGGTCCCGTTCGCTGTTGGCCGACTTGAGCGTCATCGTGCCGATGATGTTACGCAGTGTCGTGCGGGCGAGATTGACGACCTGCCAGCGGTAGTTGTTCACACTGTACTGAGAGCTCTTGACACTCTCTTCATCGGACTTGACCTTGAAGTAGACTTGAGCATCGACGCTTGCGTTGAGGTTGTCGTTGGTGATGATTTCCTGCGGCATCGCGTCGACCATTTGCTCGGTGACATTGACTTGGATCATCCGCTCGATGATGGGAATGACCCAGTGAAACCCCGGCATGCCGAAGCGCTGATACCGTCCGAGTCGCTCGATGAGGCCGCGACGGGTGGGGCGAACAATGCGAATCCCCAACAAGAATACGACGAAGAGCAGAACCGCAACGATAACGTAGACCATGAATCCTCCCAGACGGAATGCCTAGAGCCGCCGGGCAATCACGCCCATGGCGCCCAGGGCGTCAGAGTTCACCACCCGATGGATCAGGCGGACGATCTTGCTCTCGAGGAGATCGCGCGTGCTGGTCTTCAGGGCCGGCGCCTCCCGAAACGCGGTCTCGACTCCTAGTACCGACAGCAACCGGACTCTATTCGAGTATTTGCTGGTTCTGCTAGCGATGCCAGTGGAAAATGATGCCGTGTGCTCACTCAAGCCGACTGGATCGCCTGCGCATCTGCCAACGCAGAAACGCGCGGCTGCCCCATCTTGTACCCATCGTGTCCGGCTTCGTGGCGGTCGATTGATCACCAGGCCACACCGGACACGGCTGGTGTTTACGACGGAAGAGCGCCCCCGCCGTTCGGGTTCGTTTCATTGCGCCGTCTGTGCAGGGCCAGCGAGACTCGGATGCGCGGCCGATGGCAGGTCCGCCGCAGCACGGCTAGTTGGTGCCGGAGCACGAGATTCTCGATCTGGATGGATGCTCGGGATCGGAAGACGTTGCTGAGCATGCTGAACAGAGTAGCGAGCCATGCCATTGGAGTTCTTGGGCCCCACGGGGGGCTCTGACAGGCCAATCTGGGCGACCGCGTCTGCCGGACAACTCGAGGGGATGTAGGCCGACGGAGTTTCTGGGACGCACAGATATTGGCTCAGACGATCTCCCAGACAGCTTGCGCCAAATAGATCGGCACCGATAACAATTGATATTTCAACTCATTCCCGGACAGAGAGACCTGGAGTGTTTGATCGGCGAGTCTTCCAGAGTAAAGGCGAAGCCCGTTGCGCAGACCGGCCCGCCAGAGAAACTGATGAAGGGATCTTAGGGTTCCGGATGCGCCGGCTTTGACTTCGATCGGTACAGGCACACCGGCACCGGGTAACAGGTAGTCGACTTCAGCGCTCCCTCGCGACGATTCACTGACCCAAAAGTACAATGGCTCATGTCTACCGGGACGGCCTGCAAGGAGTTGTTGTCCGACGAACATCTCCGCGAGCCGACCACCAATGAGTCGATCAAAGGGAATCGTGCGCAAGTCCTCAATGGGTGTCCCTATACTTGAAAGCATGAGACCTGTGTCGAGAGGCAACAGCTTAGGAGCCGATTTCTGTCGGGGGCGCAGAGGAAGATCAAGACTGCTCGAGGGTAAAACCCTCGTTATCAGAAGGGCCGATTCGAGACGCCCCAAAGCTGTTTTCATTGCCTGCGATCGATGGCCCGGAGCGAAATTCTCGTACGAAAACCGCCCGCCGGCATGGTACTTGAGATTCTCAAAGGCCGCTTCCAGGTGATTCAAATCCCGTACGCCGCGGTACTTTTGGAAGTCTTCTTGAAATGCCTGCATGAGATCAGCGTGGATTTCACGAACAGCGTTTGGCCGGCTTGTTGTGGTCCAGGCCAAGACGGCCTCCGGCATTCCGCCAACAAGGAAATAGTGACGAAGCAGCGCGAGAGCTTGATCGTGGAGGGGCTTGGGAGTGGGCCTACGGTGTAGAAGCGCCCCTAGCAGTTTTTCCACCAGCGCATCCTTGCCGAGTGCATTCAGGAATTCAAGGTACGTGAAGGGATGCAGCGTACGAAAGGTGACCCTCCCAACTGGAAACGAGAACCCGCGCTCTTGGAGACGCACCTCCAACAGGGATCCCGCAGCGATAACGGCCACATCTGGGTGATCCTCCTGGAAGAAGCGGAGCCATTGAATGAGCTTGGGGCATTCCTGGATTTCGTCCAGGAAAAGGAGGGTTTTGTCAGGGAAGGTCTCGACATTATGACGTGTCGCAAGGACCATGAGGAGTTCTTCAACGGATTCACAAGATTGGACCAGGGAAAGGTCTTTCCCACGCTCGAGATTCAATTCAATGAAGAACTGGGCTTGCTTTCCAAGCTCCCTAACTGTAGTGGATTTACCGGTTTGCCTTGCCCCCTTCAGTATCAATGGTTTCCGATTCGGGCTCTTGAGCCACTCAGAAAGAACGGAATCGAGCGAGCGTGGATGATACATGCGGTCACCTGCCTTAGTCTGACAGCATAGATTGGTAGCCGTATTTTAGTACACATAAAGTAGAAACACAAGGGTGTTTTGCCATTCTACCGGAATGCGCAGCGGACCGGATTGCCGCGGCCGATGCACAGGTCTTACTTTCCGCAGATCTCCAAGCCAATTTCGCAACAGCGTAACACCTTGTAGTGTTATTTATTAGCACCTCTCGTGCTCCGCGGAAAGGCCGTAACTCCCGGAAATCACCCAACTCCCCTGCCATGATAAGATCGTGCCCATATGCGCACACTCGTCTCGGCTCTGTTCGCCTTCCTCCGGGCGGCCATGATGCCCCGAGCTACCCTCGCCCTTGAGAACGCCGCCCTGCGGCAGCAACTCGCTGTCTACCTGCGGACTCAGAGGCGTGCGCGACTCCGGGCAACCGACCGGGCGTTCTGGGTCGCCCTCCGCAGGTTCTGGCCTAACTGGGCCCGTCCTCTCGTCATCGTCAATCCCGAAACCGTGAGCGGCGGTGTTCTTTGCCTGCTTCCCGGGGCTGTACTGTGAGAGGCGGGGGAAGTAGGGGACTGGCTCGTCGCCACAACATCAGTAGAACCAAGCGCGTGACGTTCCGGCGAGATCCATCAGCTATCCACCCCTGTGGCTCCAGAGGAATCTGGACGAAGGAAGCTCTGGCGAGGGGCAAAAGCTGATCAGAGTGTGGCCGTGGACTACGGTTCCGCCGATTCCTCCATCGAGATCAGCGATATACCCTCGATTCCTTCGACCGAGCCAAGGGCACTCACGAACTCCTTGGCGCGTTCGGGGGCACGCAGGCGGACGAAATAGGAGAGTTCGAGGATTTCTCCCTCGTGGCGGGTCTGGATGTTCAGGAGGCTTTGTTTCTTCAGATATTGGCGGAAGGCGTCTTCATACAGCATCGCCCCGCGTTCATCCGGTGAGACGGAGAATCGGAGCAGCACATCCTGACTGCGGACGGAACCGAAGTTCCCGAGGTGGAGCACCATGACAGCTAGAGTGACGAAAGCGGTGCTGGCTAGTCCAATGAGATGATAGCCGCATCCGGTGGCCATTCCAACAGCGAGTGCCAGAAAGACAAAGACGGTATCCCGAGTATCTTTGACGACTGTTCGGAAGCGGATGATGGACATGGCTCCGACCAGGCCGAAGGCTCGCGCGAGATTGTTTCCAATGACCATCATGACGATTGCCGTTACCATAGGGAGGAAGACGAGCGTACTCGCGAAGGAGACGGAGTAGTTGAGCCCGCGGTGCGTCCTCCGATAGACAAACGCTATGACGACACCGAGCGCAAAGGCGAGTGCCATGTTGATGGCAATGTCGACCAGTAGGAAACGCTGGCCCTGTGCGATCAAGTCGTTCAGCATTCTGGCATCCATACGAACCCCTCGCAATTCGTATCAGAGTGGCTCGGTTTGCCACAGATCAATGCCCTTGCAATACTTCGAGATCGGGCGATGACTCCTGTCTAGATATGCCGTGACCGGACGCATCCAGGGGGGCATCGCACCATCAAACTTGAGTTCCAGGATCTGCTTGTGATTGGTGAGATGGCGAAAGCCCCCTTTGTCATGGAGCTCCTCAACTCTTGGTTGCAGGATGCTGCGGACATGCTTGTCGATCGTCACACGGCTGCGTAGATTCGAACGCCCAACATAGGCCTCCCGCTCGTAAGTGACAAGCACGCTCGGGCGCAGCCGGAGCGCCTCCATCAGGAAGAGAAAGCGTTCAAGTCTTGCTCGGCTTCCCGGTGTCAGAGCCAGGATCCTCAGACCCGACCTCCCTTCGGCGAGGAGCGATAGACCGCGTTCCAGCGGCAGGCAGACGCGCTCCTTGAAGATTACCCGGCCGTACTTGCGTTTGATCTCGAAGGAGGCAATCGAAGCACGATCCCGATGGTTGTATGTGCGCAGGCGCAGCTTCTTGCGATTCTTGAGGCCGGCGTCTTTCTCGTGATAGAAGCGGAGCTGCGGTGTGTCGAAGTAGATGCTTCGGACGGTGTACTCGTAGCCGGGGCGACGTTCAGCGAAAGGATCCGGGCGGACGAAGGGCGCGAGCATCGTGCGTGCTGCTGTGATGTCGTTGGAACCGACATAGTACTTCAGCTCGTAGCGCGCGAAAGGTTTCGGAATCACTGCGTTCTGCTCTCCCTCCACCCGGGTCCCGTGCCGGGGTGGATGCTATGCGCCCAGTGTTCGATCGGCGGTGTGCCGAATCCTGTCAACAACCCAGGCCAGCAAGGTAACTCGCTCTCCGCTGAAACAGAGCTTTCCAATCAGGCCAGGGGAGACGCCCTCCGGATTCGGCACAGCGACGGTGACCCAGAAGAAGGTCCGGCCGTTTGATACGCTTGCCTGGCTGTCGACCGAGACCACCCAGCCGACGAGGAACCCTTCTTCCGAGCTGGCCGGTTGGATCGACGCTCGATCCCCGGGGCGCAGATGCACCGCTCTCGAGGGCGGTACCGGCGCGAGCGCGTAGAGCGTGTCCGTGTCGGCGATCCGCACCAGAGCCGAATCGGCCTGCAATATGACAACCCTGCCGGCGAGCGGGCTGCGCAGCGTCTCTGCTTCCATGCGAGCTTCGGCCTGGTGGATCTGCCGGCGGAGCAGCTCGATCCGGGCTCGGTACACAGCCACAATGGCTTCCTTCTCGCCCACCTCGGCCGACCGAAACTGATTCTGCGCGACTGTCAGCTCCGCTTGGGCCTGTCGGAAGCTACTTTCCACAAGTTCGTAGCCGGCTCTGCTCATAAGGCCAGACCCAAGCAGGCTTCGAGCTCGACGAAACTCCGATTCCCGCTGGACGAGCATTGCCTCAGCTGCACTCACCTGGGCTCGGGCCTGCGCGACGATTTCTGGTTTCTCCCCAGTCTCGATTGCTTGCAGCCCTGCCCCAGCTTCCAGCAACTCGAGTTGCAACGTCTCGCGGGTCTGCTGGTTCATCCGGGAGCGCAGATGAGCAACTTCCTCCCCAGCGCCGATGGTTGCCCCAGCTCTGATCGAGGGGGAAAGATCGAACTGGATCAGGTCCCCCCGCTCGAAGCGGTAGAGCTCAAAAGATTGTCGCTCGCCGGTATCGCGTTCGACGAAACGCGCCTCGAATGTGTCGGGACCAGTCTTCAGCAGAATCCACTCTGCCTGAGGGAAGGAACGGCAGGGCCGACTGAACTCGAGCGGGAGGTGGATCTTCACAGATAGGGAAACCGCCACAATGGCGGCCGCGAGCAGTCCCGCCAGCGTCAGGAGGCGTTCGTGTGATGTGACCACTTGCTCTCCACGGTGTCCGGAAGACCTTGCCGGACAACGCAATACGCTTCTAGCCCCCCTCCGGCCTTTCGCCTGAGTCCCCACCTCTTGTCACTTTACTGTAGATATTATACCATACGGAAGAGCGCCTTGCCCCGATCATTCGCTGTGCTTCCGGCGCCGCCTTGCGCAGCTCAAGGCCAGGGACTTCCAACTAACGCTCTGGCCGGATGATTTCGCGGACCGAGAACCATGGGCCGGCATGAAGCCGGGCGAAGTAAACACCCGCCGGGACAACATGCCCATTCCGATCGAGGCCTCTCCAGGCTACGCTGTACTCGCCCGGGCGCTTCTCCTCGTCGACCAGGGTTGTCACAAGGCGCCCCATCGTATCGAAGATCCGGAGACGCACATGGCCTTCGTCACGCATTGCCCAGTCAATGCGCGTTGTTGTGCAGCTCGGGTTCGGCCTCGGTTGATAGAGTGACATCCCGCTCATCGATTCCGGGATCCTCACACTGGTTGGGATGTTCAGTTCGCTGAATGCATGCTCAACCCGTGCCGTGACCCACGAGCGTAGTTCGTCAAAGTGCTCCGCGACCGTCTCGTCTTCGCCAATCTGGTTGTTTGGATCATTCTCCAGCGCTTCCGCAAGCAGCCCCTCGACATCATCAAGAAACGTGACGAGGTCCCCTGCCGCCAACGGCCCGCACAGCAGATTGTTCATGATCTGTGTGAACAGATCATGAAACTCGGGAACGCCAAGGAGCACCTCCGCGTATGCACTACCCGATGGGTAGATACTACTCCCACTATCGCGGATGACCGAGTCAAGGTCCCACGGGAAGTACATCCGCGTCCTGCCCCCAAGGAAGTCCGCGAAGAAAACGTTTTTCCCGTGGGTGAACAATGCATCGGGATTCGTCGCGAAGGCGTTGACGGCGGCCAGCGTGAGCATGCCCTGCATGTTGACCAGCAGCGGCAGTTCTGCGGCCAGCGTCGCGGGACCAGGCGTCTCGCAGGCCGAGCCGTCTGATCGGAACGGCGAGTAGCACAGTGCCTCATATGTCGGGCTGTCGCCCTCGCCAACCTTCAGCTCAGCCTCGCCTATGTCGCCGAGCTTGTAGAGCCAGGTTTCACCGCTGACGTACAGGTCGCGGTTTCTGAGGAACTGCTCGTCACGTTGCTCGACACTGACATAAACGCCAGTGTAGATGCCGTTGATGTACAGCGTGACCCAGCAACCGTGGCCAGCCGGGTATCCGTAGCCCTCCACTCCCGAGGCGAGGCGGTGCAGGTGCCAGGCCAAGCCCTCGGAGACGACGTCCTGATCGTCGCCGTTCTCAAGGCTGACTTTCTTGAGGTCGTGCCAGGTCTGACCTGAAACGTACTCGTTGATATCGATCTTCAGGCTGACCTTGAGAAACCCTTCTGCCTCAGTGAGCGGATCAGCGGACTTTCGCCGGACGGAGACCAGGATCGGTTCTTCGCCATCAGCCCAGAAGTTGGCAGGGACTTCGATGTCGAAGGTCTCGTCGTTCTGGATCGTCGCCCAGTCCAACGGATTCATCTCCAGGTTGAGCGTGAGAACCTGAAGTGGGTCGAAGATCTCCGGCCACCCTTGAGCGTGTGCGGGAGTGAGGAGAATCGCAACGCTCAGCAGGGAGGTGACGACGGTGAGTAGCGTTACCCGCGGTGGTTCCATCCCCGCACCTCCTTTCTTGAAATCTACTCCTTATACAGTTTAGCAGAGTCAGAAGCGACATCGAAGAACAATCGTGCCGGGCCAGCTGTGGGGCGACGGATGATCTACTAGCGTGCGATAACCCAGGGCGGGACATCTCCTCCTCGCAACGCCCCAAGCCTGGCCGTACAGACATCGGCTCGCCAACTACCCCCCCCCAAGACAGGTGAGGTCTGAGGGATTCTGCGCCTGAGATCCATCAGAATGACGCTACGGCATGATGGGCTAGCATTCGGATGCCTCGGCAAGCTGGCCAGGGTACTGGGAGGCCAACTTCTTCTACATCCCTCAAATGCAGGAAGGAGACTGCTCCTGCAAGTGCGGATTCCCGCAAGGTCTTCGAACCTCGTTTGTTCTGGGACTAGCACCTCCGGGGAGAGATGCATGCGACGCTTGAGGTCGCGTGCAACCACTGGACTGTGGCGCCGAAGTGGCTTCTTTCCGCCAGTCCCTTTCTCCACCAGGTTCTGCTTCGCCCGTCTCCTTCGCCCGTCTGGTGGTCCGGAGGGCCAATCTGCTATAATCGTATGGTCAGGCGCCAGGAGTTCACTTGCCTCTCGATGTTTGATCCTGGCCCGGACGATGTACTGGGCTAGCTACTACGGTAGGGTATTGGCCTGCAAGGTCGGGCCGCTACTCCGGTTGACCGTAGCTTCCGAGTGATCTGTGCCAACCAGCAAGGAGATGGTCGTGCACCCACTGATCCGTACGCCTTCTGCCATCTCGCTCGTTCTTGTCCTCGCCACGGTTCCAGCCGCGGCCGAGATCGTGATCAACGAGATCATGTACAACTCGCTCGGGACCGACGTCGAGTTTGTCGAGCTCTACAACTACTCTGACGCCGCCCAAGACCTGACCGGCTGGTACCTGCTCGATGATAACGATGCACACGCACACTGCCCCCTGGAGGGCGTTCTCGGGCCGGGTGAGTACTTCGTGATTGTGGGCGACCTGTCGAACTTCGCGCTCTTGTACCCTGATGTAGAGAACGTCAACCCCAACGACTTCGACCCAGGGGGAACAGGCTGGAGCCTCGGTAATGATGGCGATCAGGTGCGGTTGTTTGAGGCACTGGAGGACCTTCACGACATCGTCGCCTACGACGACGAAGGTGAATGGCCAGGCTCGCCCGACGGGGGTGGGCCCTCGCTCGAGCTGATCAATCCTCGTCTGGACAATGCGCTGCCGACGAGTTGGGACCCAAGCCTGGCAAGCTGGGGAACTCCTGGCGAGCATAACAGCGTCTATGTCACGGACCCCCCGCCTGTCGCCACCGGTGGGCAGCGCGACGTCGACCTACCCACGAGCGCTGACGAGGTGACGATTACCGTGATTGCCTTTGACGTTGATAGTCTGGTTTCCGTGGAACTCTTCGTCGACATGGGCGCTGGATACACACCGCAGGAGATGTTCGATGACGGCCTGCACGGTGATGGTACTGCGGAGGATGGGATCTTTGGTGCGCTGATCGCGCCTCAGCCGAGCGGTACCCTGGTGCGTTACTATGCAGTGGCCACCGACAGCCTCGGCCAAACCGATGCTTGGCCGGATTACGCCCCCAGCGAGTACCACGCTTACACCGTGGATCATGTGCTGCCTGGTCTCCAGATCACAGAGATCCTCGCCGTCAACGTGACGGGCATTCAAGACGATTTCCTTGAGCGGGAGGACTGGATTGAGATCCACAATGGTGGTGAGGGCGCTGTGGACCTGGATGGGATGTTTCTGAGCGATGAGATGGATGGCTGCCGCGATTGGATGCTTCCCGCAGTGGTTCTGGACCCCGGCGAACGGCTCATCGTCTGGGCAGATGACGAAGTTGGGCAGGGCCCGCTGCATGCAGGCTTCAAGCTCTCGGGCGGCGGTGAGGCGGTGGCTCTCTTCGAAGCCGTGAACCATGGGAACGTGCGCATCCACGGCTTCGAGTTTGGGCTGATGAGCGCAGATGTCTCGGTCGGGTATCTCCCTGCTGACGGCAGCGCGCCCGAGTACCTGGGGACGCCCACACCCGGCGCGAGCAACGAGACTTCAAACCTTTTCTCACCGATCTGCATCAATGAGTTCCTAACCACGAGCGTCTTCGGCGGCATCGATGACTGGGTGGAGATCTATAACCGTGGCCCCGTGGCCGTCGACATGGGCGGCTGGATGCTCTCGGACAGACGTTCGACCCCGGAGAGGTGGCTCTTCCCTCAGGGCACGGAACTCGAGCCAGGGGGGTTCCTCGTGATCGACGAGGATGTGTTGGGCTTCGGCTGGTCCTCTGCAGGCGATGAGGTCATCATGCTGACGGCTGCAGACAGCACCACCGGCATGGCCTTCTACGACTTCGGACCCCAGACGCCAGATGTTAGCGAGGGCCGCTACCCGAACGGAGTAGCGTACTGGCGCTTCTTCGAGGATCTGACTCCGGGGTCACCCAATCCGAATCCCTCCGTGGGCGTGGAAGAGGAACTTCCCTCCAAGACCACTCTGCGTCTGCTCGGGAACTTCCCGAATCCGTTCAGACCCCCAACGAGGATCATTCTCGAAACGGCTGTTGGGGCTGAGGCAAGCGTGCGGATCTATTCGGTGGATGGCCGGTTTGTGCGAACGTTGCACCAAGGTGCGCTGGAAGCAGGGGTACATGCGCTTTCCTGGAACGGCTGCGATGAGGCCGGTCGCGAGCTAGCCACGGGTCTCTACCTTGTGTGCGTGGACTCGGGGAGGGGAACCCAGAGTGCCAGGATGTTGCTGCTCAGATAGTATCATCACAATCTGACCGTCTACGGCCCCCTTCCATCTCCTGAGGCCAGCGATCGACGGTTACCTCCCAACCTCCGCCTTGCCCGGATCTGTCATGCTTGAACAGCGCAGAGGAGAGCGCAGAGCATCCACACCGCGCAGGAAGACCCGCCTGCCACCGGTTCCAGGCCAGCAGCCGGTAGACGATCCTACCGTGGGTCCGGCACGCCGGGAGAGATCACCGATGTTCGCCGCCCAGGGTCTGGCACTGCGGGCAGTAGTGGGTTCCGCGCTGGGCAACGAGCATCCGGGCAATCTCGGTCCCGCAGTTGCGGCAAGGTTCTCCCGTGCGCTGATAGACACGCAAGCGCTGCAGGAATCCCCCGCCGTCATAGACATTGTCGAAGCTCGTTCCGTTGTGGCGGATCGCTTCGCGGAGGACTTGCCGGATCACGCGCCACAGGCGCCGGACCTCCTCGGGAGCCAACGTATCGGCGCGGCGCAGGGGATGGATCCCGGCGCGGAAGAGGGACTCATCGGTGTAGATGTTCCCCAGTCCGGCGAGGAAGGTCTGATCCAGGAGCAGTGACTTGATCTGCCGCCCTCGCCCCGCCAGGCGGGTGGCGAGCCCTGCCGCGGTGAAGGTGGGCGCCAGGGGTTCCGGTCCCAACGGATCCAAGATCGCCGCCGGGTCGGCCGTCAGCCAGACCCGGCCGAACTTGCGGGGATTGCGGAAGACGAGCCGCCAGCGGGATCCGAGGTCGATGCACAGCCGGCAATGGGGCGAGAGTGTCGCCGTCTGGGGTTCGATCAGGAGACTTCCGCTCATGCGCAGGTGAACGAGCATCACGTCGCGGGACAGCTGGAGAACGATGAACTTCCCCCGGCGGGAGATCGCGCGCACCCGCTGGCCGCGCAGGCGCCGGCGGAAGGTCTGCGGCGATGGCATGGCCAGCGTGCGCGCCCAGGAGAGACGGCTGCCGGTGATCCGCCGGCCGATGAGCGCGGGCATCGGTGATGAGCCATTGGCGGGGGTCCACCCCTCGCGCAGGCGCCGGCAGATCGTCTCGACTTCAGGCAGTTCGGGCATGCGCTGCTCCTGATGCTCGGTCCCGGAGAGCGACGGCCCCGATCTGGTGCCGCAGCTCGGCCCCGGACACCGACTACCCCGGCCTCGCGCCGCAGCACGAGCGCGCCGCGCTGAACGCACCTCGCTGAGTACATCTCCCCGAGCGCGCCGCGCTGAACGCACCTCGCTGGGTGCACCTCCCCGAGCGCGCGCGACCCGGAGAAGCGATAGCGTACCACATGCTATCATCTCAGGAACCCATCCGGGCTGCGGGTCCGGTCGTGTGGAATCGAGAGGCGGTTGATGAGACGTTCCATTCTGGGGCGGGCGTTGCTGTTCGTCCTTGTCGCCGGCATGGCGTTCCTTGGAGGGGCGGGGGCGGGCGAGCATGGCACGCGGATCCTCCGCGCCTCGGATTCGAGGATCTTCTTGGCAGCGCTGCCCACGCACCAGCTGCAGATTGCTTACGAGGCGTCTTCGTTCGACTATGAGGAGCCCGCAGTGATGCGGGAGCAGGGTGGGCTCGAAGGATTCGCGCTCAGCTACGCATGGAGTCCGGGAGGCAGGTCCGACTCACCCTCGCGGCCGGTGCTGCGCTTCGCGCTTGTCGAGCGCAGCGGTACGGTCGACTATACTGGACAACTCACCGACGGCACGGACTATCGGATCGCAGGTATCAAAGACCGCCTCTTCGAATTCCGCGTGCTGATCGGCCTGATGCGCCAGATCGATCCATCCTTCTGTATGATCGCCTATGCCGGGTATGGCCGGCGGAGCTTGCGAGACGATGCCTCCTTCGATCCCGCCGGCTATGAACGCGTTTCTCGCTACGACTACCTTCCACTCGGCGTGGAACTCATCCGGGCCCTGGGGGCGAATCTCCGCATCGGCGCAGAGCTGGAATACGACGCGCTGATCACGGGAAAGCAGACGAGCCGCCTCAGCGAACTCGATCCCAGCCTACCGGATGTGGAGAACGAGCAGAAGAGTGGCTCCGGTGCCGGGGGATGGCTCTGGTTGCAGGTCGGCACGGGGGGGATCGCCATGACGATTGGCCCCTGGGTGCGCTACTGGAGCCTGGACACCTCGCTGCCCTCGGAGAGCAGTGGTCCCTTTTCCTCGCGCGTCGAACCGCGCAATCACTCGTGGGAGGTCGGAGGACGGGTCGGCGTGGTTGTCTCGATCCGCTGATTCCTGCATCTGCCCGCATACGACATGCGACGGAGGCTAGGGGACCAGCAACCGGGCCGAGTGGGCACGGCGTCTGCGCGCGTGCGTCTAGGCGTTTCCCGCCGCGCGTTGCAGATTCTCGAAATAGCGATAGGGGACCGGCACCGCGCCAAGCTCGATCTGTGGCTTGGGGATCCCGTGGAAATCGGAACCTCCCGTGGCGATCATGCCGAGACGTTGCGCAAGTGTCTCATAGTGATCGATCAGGGCGTGCAATGCCGACTTGTCGATCGTCTCCCGCGGTGAGCGGAAATAGGGCTTGTTGCAATCATAGGTATAGATCGTTTCGAGTCCCGGAACGCCGGCTGCGGCGCACAGCTCGATCATGCGGTCGACGTTCGGATCGATGAGCGTGCCGTCCTTCTTGTAGCGCTCGTTGTACGACCCGGGACTGGAGAGCACGGTCACCCCACCCGCGCGGCGAACGACGGCGACGCAGTCCTCGAGGCTCAGGCTGTAGGCCTTGGGGACATACCAGGAACCGCCGAAGTCGGTATGGGGAAAGAAGACATCGGGGGTCATCTCGGGGAAGTACTTCTTGAACACCTTGAAGATGTGGGGCCTGCGGATTGTTTCCCCCTGCGCCTCGGCGAGGATCTCCTCCTTGGGGAGCGGGAATCCCTCGCGCGCCAAGAGGGCAAGCTGGCCGTCGAGCTTGCCGTTCTTCGCCTCGCGCAGGCGGCGCAGGACGTCGTTGAACTCGTCGTGGTCGGGATCGTAGAAGTAGGCGACGATGTCGATCTCCACCAGGCCGCGCTCGGGGTCGTGGGCGATGCCGATCTCGCAGCCGGGGGCGAATTCGATGCCGAATTCCTCGGCCAGGGCGAGGCCTTCACGAACTGCGCCGATCGAGTCGTGATCACAGAAGCCGACCGCGCGCAGATTGGCGGCGCGGGCCAATTCAAACAGACGCCGGGGCGACTCACTGCCGTCGGAGGCGGTCGTGTGGCTGTGCAGATCGACAACCCCGCGGGGATCGGGCTCGGTCCAGTGCGGCATGTGCGCATCTCCCGGAAAGCAACTGCAGGTTGGGTGGATTGATTGCCGTCGCCACCGACGTCACCAGGTGCACTCGGCCGCCGCCGCTACGTGCACCCAGCCGCCGCCGGTGTCGCTAGACTTCTACCCCAAAGAGCCCCTTGACCGAGAACCCCGCCACCATCGAGATGACGAAGAAGGCGATCAGCCAGTTGACCTTGAGTCCCAGGATCCGTAGATCCCGCGTCGGCCAGCCGGTGATCTTCAAGCTGACGATCCCGGTGTTCTTCGGCAGCGGCGGTTCGACCGGGAAGGTCAGGAATTCAGCCGAGAAGGTCTGTCCGCGTCCCGGTGCGATCGGCACGAGTGGCATCTTGCCTTCGCTGACCAGGATGGTCTTGGTGATCTCCCCGGCGGGAGTCTGCAGGGTCAGCTCGTGTTCACCGGGCGCGAGCGCCTCGACGCGCCAGTCGATTTCCCGCAGATCCGGGATGCGCAACGGAGCGCTGGCCACCTTCAGTCCGGGAGAGGCCAGCAACTGCACGGCATCGCCGTGTGTCCAGGAGGGATCGTCGACCTTCACGCTGACCAGCGCGCTCTCGCCGGGGTGGAAGGGACGATGCTGGTAGCGAACGCCGAGCATCACCATGATGATGATCACCGGGATCATCAGGAAAATCAGCGGACGGAGGCTGTGGACGAAATAGCGTCCGGTGTTGGCGAGGACGCGGAAGAAGGCAATCAGCATCTGGGGCAAATCATCGCGAAAGAGCCAGATCTCAGAGATGTGAGCCTTCAGCTTACCCTTGGCATAACGGATCGCCCGTTGATTGGAGGTTTTCCCGAAGATCAGCAACATAACGATGCCGGTAATTACCGAGATGACCAGCAAGCCGATGGCGGGGTGCATGGCCTTGAAAGGCGCGAAGATGACATTGAAGATTCCGTTGATCACCAAGGCGATACTCCACATCGCGCGTCTCCTGAAACCGGGTCACAGTGCCGACGGCCCCCCGCCGCAGCAGGCCCGGCCGGCGGGAGACTAGCCCAAGTACCCGAGACCCTTCAACTTCTCCTTGATCTCCTCATCCGACTGCGCTTCCTCGAGATGGGCGAGCTGCGCCTCCAGGGCGTGGACGACGAACTCGTCGATTGAGGAATAACCGGCGATCTTGGCGTACTTCTCGACCCGCTCGTAGAGCTCCTTGCTGATCTTGACCTTCGTGCCTCCGAACATGGCAGTTCTCCTCTCGGTCCAAGGTCGATTGCTGCCGGGAATCCCAGCTACAAGATGTTCTTTCCGGTCATCTCCTCGCCCGGCGGGACCCCGAACGTTGCCAGAATCGTGGGCGCCAGATCGATCAGCTCGGGGTCGCGGGCGCGGATCGGCGCGTTGGTGAGGATGACTCCCGGAAGCCTGCGCGGATCGGCGCAGTGATCCCCGCTCCAACGGCGGGTATTGTCGGCGATCACCTCACCGGAGATCTCACCGACGGCGCTCTCGTCGGTCACCCGGTAACCCAGTTCATATCCGATCTGGGCATCCGGCCCGTCCGCCGCGCAGGGGCCGTGGTAGATGTCCTCGTTGAGATAAACGCGCAGAATCGGCCGCTTGCCGGTGGCCGGATCGACGATCGCCTCCAGCTTGCGGGAGACCTCCTCGAGCAGCCCGCGTTTCTGCAGGCCTGGGGGCACGATGCCGTAGCGCTCGCGCCCGAGCTGGTTGACGTACAAGCCGTTGATCCCCATCCCGTAGAGGCTCGTATTGTTCCAGTCGACCCCCTGCAAGTACTCGACATCCTCCGGTGCCGTGCCCGATTTCACGGCCAAGTAGCCCTCCTCATGGAGCCAGCGATTGAGATTGAACCCGCGCCGCCAGCTTGAGAAGCCGTGATCCGACATGACGATCAGCAGCGTGCGGTCATCGACGTGTTCGAGGGCCAGGCCGACGACGGCGTCGAGATCCTCGTAGAGCCCCGGGTAGATGTCCTTGAACTCATCGTCCAGGTCCGACACGTAGGCGGGATGCTCCTCCTCGCCGCGCATCGTGCGCCACATGGCGTGGCCGCACTGGTCGATCACCGTGAAGTAGAGGAACAGCAGCCCCCGCTCGAAGCGCTCCAGTTCATACTTCGCCATGCGTGTTTCCTCATCGAGGATGATCATGGCCTGCTTCATGAAATCGGCATTGCCGAAGACGTCCTTTTCGAGGGCCTTGGTGTCCTCGGGCATGCCCTGGGTGAAGAAGGGGCCAAGCGCTTCCGCCAACTCGGTGGCGTACTCGGGCGGTGTGCTGATCGGCAGGGCCGGATTGCTGGGATCGATCTGCACCGGGGTCACGTAGAGGCCGAAGGTAGGGTGCGTGCTCTTCAGGTAGAACTGCACCGTGCCGTCGACACTGACGACGTCTTTCCAGGCCCATTGGACCACTCCCGGCGCCGGTAGCAGTGAGAAGCTGAGATGGACCCAGGGACTGAATTGACCCTCCTCGAGGAAGATCTCTTGATCGTCGATGACCACCTTGGCGACCGGGTTCTCCGCATCAATATAGACCTTGAAGGGGATCGACGCCTTTTTCTCCTGATAGGGCACCGGACGGCCGGTGCGCCGTTTGATCGCCTCGTAGTCGACGAAGTCGTTCGGCGGCCCATAGAACTTGGCCTCGACGACATCATTGATCACGTCGACAACGAAGATCTTCCCGCCGGTCGCCGACTCCCAGTCCGGCGGTGGATCGTTGGTGTAGTAGGAGTAGGTGCCGTTGGTGCCCTGGACGTCGGGCGTGCCCATTCCCGAGAGGGTGATCGCATCTCCGGCCACCGTCGGTGGGAAGTTGACCGGCACCCGCTGGATCACCGCGGGCCATCCCCCCGCCGTTAGCAGATCCCAGAAAGGGGTCCCACGGCGCATGTTCGTTGTCGTGCCCCCATTGAGCGGGATCAAGTAATCGGAGAAGGGCAGGCTGATGCGATTGGCGAAGCGCACGCCCAGGATGGAGACCTGATCATCGGGTGGGGTGACCGCCGACATCGCGGAGAAGGGCAGGTAGGTGCGCGGATCGCGATGGATGAAGTCGAAGATGCCGTGCACACCCGAATCGGCGCCGGTGATGAAGTTCGACCAGGCGACCGGGCTCTGCGGCGGAGTGCTCGTCCCCAGGGGGAGGAAATCGCCCATCCGGGCCAACTGCGAGAAATTGGGCAGCAGTCCCTCATCCATCCACGCGGAGAGCAACTTGTGATCGACTCCGTCGATGCCGAGGACGATCACCCGATCGAACCGTGCCGCGGCCGGCGGGTCCTGGGCCCTTGCCGAGCCTCCCAGCCATCCCGTCTCCTGGGCGACGAACCCTCCGGCAAGGATGAGCAGGAGCACCAGCAGGGCGCCACCGATCAGGCTGGGGCCCCAGTCTCCCCGGCGCGGCCGGCGCTCCGAGGGCTGTAGTGATCTATTGTGCATGACCGATCTCCTCTAACTGGCCGGTTCCGCGTCCGCCTCAGCTGGGGAGACGTCCTCAGCGGCCAAACTGGATGGCACACCACGCGGGAAGTAGGCGTCGCGAGGGGAGTTGCGCGTCTCGCAGGCCTGCTCGTCGAAGAGTGAGATGCCGTCCATGTGAGCGGGCTTGTCGATTCCGAAGAGATCGAGGACCGTCGGTGCGAAGTCCATGATGCCCGGATAGTCCGTCTTGATCTTGCGGTTCGAGAAGAAGATCCCCGGTACGGTGAAGGGGTCGATACAGTGGTCCCCGCTCCAACTCTTGATGTTGTCCGCAAAGACGTGGCCGTCGGCGGCCCCCACGGCGCCATCCCAAGAGGCGCGGTAGCCGACATTGTAGCCGACGATCAAGTCGGGGCCGTTGCGCCGGTAGGGGCCGCGGAAGATCTCGGCGCCGTCGTAGACACGCAGGATCCCGACGCGCCCGGTCTCCGGGTCCTTCAATCCGCTGAGCGTCTCGACCAGCTCGGCCTTGACCGCGCGGTACTCCTCCTGTGGGTCGACCGTGCCGTCGGTCTCGCGGCCCTTCACGTTGATATAGATCCCGGCGAGACCGAATGTGTAGGCCTTGGTGCGCGACCAGTCGACGCCGTCGAAGTAGCGGCCGATGTCCCCGTTCTTGCTCGCCATGTATCCGTTCTGCAAGAACCAGGAATTGAGGTTGATCCCGCGCTTGAAGGGCTTGAAGCCATGATCGGAGAGCACGAAGAAGGCGGTGTTTTCATCGTTCTTGACGTATTCGAGCGTGCGGCCGACCAGATCGTCCGCCCGGCGGTAGAGATCGAGCAGGGCGTGCTTGTGACGCTCGGTGTCCTTGCCGCGGTTGGCCGGGTGATCATCGCTCAGGTAGCGGAAAAACATGTGCTGGAGCCGGTCGGTGCCGTCGAAGACGATCACGTTGAGGCCCGACCTGTTCTTCTTCAGCGAGTTGAACCACATCTTCTCGCGCTCTTCATGGATCTTCCAGGCGTAGTCGAGGAAGGTGTCCTCGTCGATTACCTGCTCGTTGAGCGCCCAAGTGTCTTCGGCGAGACCCAGAGTCGCAAAGCTGCCGTTCAGGCGCGCGAGGTACGAGGCGAAGAACCCGGGGTAGGAAATCGGCATCGGCGGGCTCTCGGGATCGAAGTTGATCGGCGAGATGTAGAGGCTGAAGTGGGGGGCGAATTCCATTACCCGGAAGCGCGCGATCCCGCGCACCTTCTGGCCGAGGCCGGGACGGAACTCGATCGGGGTCCACTCGCTGAACTCTTCCTTTTTCAGTGTGAAGCGTGCTGCTCCGATGGTCACCGTCGCCTGCTCGGCAGGTGCGTCGACTTCGACGGTGAAGGGGATCTTCATGACTTCGTGCTTCCGGGTGATCGGGTTCGGCGGCCCCGGGATCTCGCCCCGGATCGTGTTGCCCTGCTGCTCGACGTGGATCACCGTGCCGCCTTCGAATGCGGCCGAGCGCTGCGGATCGGTCGTATAGAAGGTGAATGAGCCCTGAGTGCCGCGCAAGTCGGGTACGCACATCGCCGATAGCAGGGCGCCGTTGGGCACCTTTTCCGGCGGGAAGGTGATCGGGACGCGCAGCACATGGCAGGGGACATAGTGCTCACCGAGAATCTGCCAGAAGGACTTGCTCTTGCGTAGGAAGCGGATCGCGGGCTTGCTGATCGGGATCTCGTACTTGCCGAGCCTCAAGACCTTCTCGGGCGAACGGATGTCGGTCGAGGACAGCACTGGCATGTGGCTGCGCAAGTCGCGATTGAGGAAGTCGAAGATGTTATGCTTCGACGCATCGACGCCCGTGGCAAATGAAGACCAGGCCACCGGCGACATGGAGGGGAAGGTTGTTGCCAGATTGTGGAACGTGCCGCGCTCGGCGAGGCGGGCGAGGTTCGGCAAGTGGCCCTCGCGCATCCAGCGGCGGATGAGCCCCGGATCGAGGCCGTCGAGGCCGAGGATGATTACCCGCTTCGTCGACGTCTTCCGCCGGCTGCGCAGCCGGCGCACGGCCCGAATCACCGCGCGGAAAGGCCAGGTGACGATCGCCGCCAAGGCGAGGAAGAAGGTGACGAAGATCACCCCGAGGGAGCCGACTACCGCGAAACCGGCCCCCGGTCCGACATAGGCCGCAGCGGGGGAGCTCCCGGCGGCCAGGCCCAGGAGGGCCAGCGCCGCGGCCGCCCCGACCGAGATCGAAGACGGGCGGTGATGTACGCGCATGATGGAGGGTTCTCCTTATCGATCACCCAGCGCGATCCGGTGCTACCGGTGGTGCAGTTCGGCGATGACAACCAGCCCTGCTTGCCTGCTACAGATAGCCCAGCTCTGCTAGACGCTCCTTAATCTTGGCTTCCTCTTCCTGGGGGATCCTAGTCGCCTCGGGATCCGGCGGGATGTAGTTCATCAGCTCCAGGGTGCGCAGGATCTTCTGCAGACTCTCATCCTGCGACTCCTTCCCCGAATGAATCGTGATTTCCGGATTCTCGGGCGCCTCGTAGGGATCATCGATTCCGGTGAATCCCTTGATCTCGCCGGCGAGAGCCTTCTTGTACAAACCCTTGGTATCGCGCTCGACCAACGTATCCAGCGGGCACTCGCAGTAGATCTCGATGAAACGCTTGATCAGTGCGCGGTTTTCATCGCGGATTGCCTTGTATGGCGAAATCGCAGCGGCGATCGCCACGGCATCGTTGCGCGTCAAGATGTGACAGACGAAACCAATGCGGCGGATATTGATGTCGCGGTCTTCCTTCGAGAACCCCAGGCCCTTGCTGAGGTTGGTGCGCACGACATCCCCGTCGAGGATCTCCAGCCGGGTCAGCCCCCGGCGTTTCAGTTCCGCTGCGACCAGTTCGGCCAACGTCGACTTGCCCGAACCCGACAGCCCCGTGAACCACAGCGTGAAACCCTTCATCATCCACTCCTTCCCAGTGTCCGCTCTCCAGCCGCGCCGCCGGTGCCGGCGGCCCTGCCGATGGAAGGGGACGCACCTCGCGTGCGATCCCCGCGTGCTTTACTTCCCTTGCCGAGCATGCCGCAAGAGCACCTCGGCGACCTCCGGCCGGGTGAACTCCGGCGGTGGGGTCTCGCCGCGCCCGAGCATCTCACGCACCTTCGTGCCGCTGAGGAAGACGCGGTCCTCCTTGCCGTGGGGACAGGTCTTGACCGAGCCCATGTTCCCACACTTCGTGCAGTAGAAGGCGTGCTCGAACATCATCGGCGTGATCTCGAGCTCGTCGTCGCCGAACTCCTTGAAGATGTCTTGCGCGTCATAGGTGCCGTAGTAGCTGCCGACGCCGGCATGATCGCGGCCGATAATCAGATGAGTGCAGCCGTAGTTCTTGCGGACGATGGCATGCCAGATCGCCTCGTTGGGTCCGGCATAGCGCATCGCCGCGGGGAAGATTGAGAGGGCCACGCGGTCTTTGGGGTAGTAGTTTTCGAGCAGGACCTCGTAGCATTCCATGCGCACATCGCCGGGGATGTCGTCGGACTTGGTCGCTCCCATCAGGGGGTGGATCAGGATGCCGTCGACCATCTCGAGGGCGCACTTCTGCAGGTATTCATGGGCGCGGTGGATCGGGTTGCGGGTCTGAAAGGCAGTGGCCGTCTTCCAGCCCTTGGCCTTGAACAGCACCCGCGTCTCCTTCGGGTCGAGCCGGTAGCGATTGAAGTCCTGATGGATCGGCTTGCGCAGGGCCGTGATCGGCCCGCCGAGATAGGTCTCACCGATGCTCTTCAGATACTGGACACCAGGATGCGCCTCGTCGGTCGTTCGCAGGATGCGGTCGGCTTCCCTCAGCTTGTCGGGCTCGAACTTGCTCTCGACATCCATGACCGCCAGGGGCGTGTCGTTCTCATCGCAGAGGGTGACGCGGTTGCCTTCCCGGATCGTCTCGGCCGCCTTGGCGGTAATGCTCAGCGTGATCGGGATCGTCCAGGCGAGACCCTTGGCGAGGTGGCGCTGCTCGACGACGCCGGTGTAGTCCGCGTGCGTCATGAACCCTTCCAGCGGGCTCATGGCGCCGACGGTGATCATCTCGATATCGGCGAGCTCGCGGGGGTTGAGCGTTACGCGGGGCAGGCTCTTGGCCTGCTCGGCCAGTGCCTCCGCCTCCGCGGCGGAGGCGAGACGCTCCACCAGGCGTCCTCCATGCGGATTGATCAGCGACATGGGTCTCTCTCCCTTCTCCTCCGGCATGCACCACAGTTGCACCCGGGTTGGTCACCCTCGCGGGGCCCACATACACGGAACGCCATTCCGGACAACACCATCGTTCCGGGAGCAGGTTCCCGCACGAACGGCCCTTTGGCCAAAAGAGGTAAGTCTACACGTTTGGGTGGTCGTTCGTGAAGGGGCCTTCCGCTCTGCCTCCCACCCCGCCTCCCACCTGCCCTGAGATGCCGAAGTCTCGATGCTAATGGTATCGGAAGGCTCTGGGCGATCTGTTGCCCCGGTTGCGGAACGAGGATTCGGCATCGGGCTCGGGCGGGCGGCAGCGCTGGCCGGGGACTGCGGTGGTGGCCGGGGACTGCCGTGCTGGCCGGGGGATGGTGCCGCCCCCTGCGCAGCAGGTCCATCAATGCTCGCGCAGCTTGTTGCAATGGAGCGCGTTACCCCGGTATCGCGCCGAACCCCGAGCCGGGAGCAACACGTCTGGCGGATCTCGTCGATCAAGCGTAGGATCCGGGGCTGGATGAAGACACCGCCGCCATACACCTATTGGATCCTTCCCGGGAAGGTCCTCGGCGGGCCCTACCCCGGGGCCCACTCTACCGATGAGCTGCCGCCGCGCCTCTTCGCCCTGCTCGATTTCGGCATCTCCTGCTTTCTCGACCTGACCGAGCCGGGGGAATGCGACACGGCCCCCTACGTCGACCTCGTGGGCAAGGTAGCCAGATCCAGTGGCCGTGAGCTCGAGTACCGCTCCCGCCCCATCTTCGACTTCGCGGTCGCAGCGCCGGAGTTCATGAGTGAGATCATCGACACGCTGGACGATCTCCTGGCCTCGGGCCATCGCATCTACTTGCATTGTTTCGCCGGGGTGGGGCGAACCGCCATGGTCGGTGGCTGCTACCTCGTGCATCGGGGCATGGCACCGGAAGCGGCGCTGGCGGTGCTGAACTCCGACGAAGAGGCAGCCCTGCACGGTGGCGCCTACCGCCCTGCGACAGCCGCGCAGCGTGCCCTGATCGAGGAATGGCCAAGGCATGATGGAGAGCCGGTGCGGGCCTGATAGTCGGTGCCGCGGCCTCCGAGGTTTTTTCTGCCGGGACATGTACATGAGCGGGTGCCCAGCGGTGATGTCACATTGCTGCTTTGACTGTCAACCCGTTGCAATTCAATCGATAACGAGGCTAAGTACCTACCGGCGTTTCTTTCGGTCGGCGCGTCCTGGCTTGCCAATAGCGTATAAGATTTGCTATAGTTAATGCAGTGATTTCTAGGTTTCCGAGGTATTCTCGACAGAGGTGGCGACAATGAACCAATATCAGGCAGATCGTGTGCGGGCTCTGCGCATCGCAGCACTTCTCTCAGTTGCCCTGGTGGCGGGCCTTCTCTTGCCTTCGGCCCAGGCGTCCTACATGGGCGTGCTCGTGAGCACCGACCTGGGTCTGCTGGCGACCGGCAACTGGCTTTATGCCGGTGAGACAAAGATCGAATGGAACGTTTTTCAGAACCCCGACAATTCCTGGCACTACTCCTATCTCTTCTCGCACCCCGAGGGGCAGACAAGTCATTTCATTCTCGAGACTTCGTTGAACTTCTCGAGTGGTGACGTACTCAACCCCGAGGGGCATTTCGGGGGCTTCGACGTCGGGTGGCAGCCGGCCAACCCAGGCAGTCCCTTCATGCCCGAGGCGGTTTATGGGATCCGTTTCGAGCCAATGACCGGGGTGGCGACGGCGATCAATTTCGATACCTGGCGGGTACCCGTCTGGGGGGATTTCTACGCGAAGGATGGGGCGCCTGGTGGGCATGGACACGCCACGGCGCGGAACGCAGGCTTTACGCTGAATGACTGGGACCCCACCGTTCCCGCCCAGAACGGATCCGTCGAGAATCATATTCTGGTGCCGGACACCGACGTCTCCACCGTGCCCGAGCCGAGTGTGATGATCCTGCTCGGTGTCGGTCTTGCCGGGGCGGGTCTCTATCGTCGGCTCAGGAAGCCGACCCGGTAGGCCGAGGCGATGTAGCGCGGCGGTTTGATCGGGCTGATTCGTCAGGCTGGAGTGAGATCCGGCCGTGACCCGTTCTCGAGATTGTAAAAGTGGCGGGAGCACCGCGGGGTGCTCCCGCTTCTGTTCTGGGCGCGCGCCGATGGGAATCCTGCCGTTGCGACGGTCTCGAGAGCCGGCTGGCGCTGCACGTCGCCGGTCCCACAGGTTCCATCCGCTCCGCTCGCCCCAATGGCCTGCGCCGAATCGTGCGAAGTGACTTAATCACGCGGCCGTGTTTCGTACCACTTTCCCTCCAACTCGAAGACCACGCGCGACCCGAGAGCGAAGATCGCACCTAGCTGCGGATGGGCCTTGAGCAGCTCGAAGTACTCATCGCCGGCGACCTCGATCAGCCGCGGCCTGGCCTCCGCCGGCCGTCCGAGCTGCGTCCATGTTTCACCCTCCAGATGGAAAGTCCGTCCGGCGACGATGCGCACGCGGCTACCCTCGCCGCTGGTCTCTGCCTCGGCGGAGATCATCTCCGCCACCTGCTTGGAGAGTTCGAAAGCCGCCTGCCCGGTTTTTGCCCGCAAACGTTCCGCCGGCGCCGAAGAGGGCGTCGCCAGAGGGCCTCTACCGGCGTCGGCTGCCCGTAACTCCCGCGGGACACCGCTCATTGCATCTCCAGCGCTCGCCCACCGCTCTTCGCGGAAGGCATGGTTCTCGTCGACCAGGAAGGAGGTGTAGGGAGAGGCGATCCCGAAGCGCAGGCCGAGATCCCGAATCTCGTCGACCAGTTCCCGGCTCTCTCCGTAGAGGCGGATCTGGCGCAAGAGCGTGCCGACGCGCCGTGTGGCCCACAGTCGTCCGACGAAGGCATTGTTGTTCTCGTCGCGCGGCAGTGTCCCGCCGTACTCGAAGGACCGTCGCCGGCCCTGGCTCCGCCCCGTGAGAGAGATCTCGATGGTGCCGCTGCCTCGGTAGCGCCCGAAGAGAACGAGCTGACTGCCGCGGAAGAGGTCGGGGATCGCGGATGGCTGCAGATCGTAGACGCGCACGCCATGGACCCGCAGGTCGAGATCGGTTAGCAGCGGGTGGGCGATCTGATCGTAGAAGCCCGCGATGCGCGTCTGGAGGTCCTCGCTCGGCCGCACATAGGTCGGAGTGCCGCGGTTCTCGGCGGCGAGCTGATCGAGCAGCACCGCGTTGACGTCATAGCCGACTCCGAAGGGGAAGATCCGCGCCCGATCGGCCGGGAGGCCTTGCAGGATGCGCCGGGGATCCTGCTCGCCGACCGTCGGAAGCCCGTCGGTGATGAAGACGACGAAGGCGGGGCGCTCCTTCTCGAAGCGAGAACGCAGGGCCAGGCCGAGAGCGCCGGCAATGTTTGTCCCCCCGACCGCCTCCAGCCGGCGAACGAAGTCGAGCGCGCCATCGAGCTCGCGCCGTTCTGCCGGCTGCAACCGATCGGCGAAGGGGTTGATCGCGGTCGAGAAGGCGATCACATTGAAACGATCGTCACGATTGAGATTCCGCAGGCAATGGGCCAGCGCCTCGCGCGCCTGCTCGATCTTGACTCCCTGCATCGACCCCGACTGGTCGATGACGAAGACGACATCCTTGGGCACTACCGGCAGGTCGCCGTCGGCGCCGGCCGAGGCGAGCAGCATGAAGTAACCATCGTCGCTGCCGTTGGGCCGGTAGGGCACCACGCGAATGTCCATCGCCTCCTCCGCCAGGGAGTAGTAGAGCACCAGATCGCGATCGGGCTTCGTCCCGCTCTCCTCCCATGTCATCCGCAGGCGGCGGCTGTCGAGGTATTCGATATGTACGTGATGAGTGGGGCAGTAGGCATTGCGGATCGGGCGATCGGCCTCCAGGGAGATCTCGACATAGGCGCTCTCGAGCGGCTCGGAGGAGAACTTCTCGGTCGAGAGGGGATAGATGAAGCGATAGAGCCCGCCCTCACGCTCCACGAGCTGATCGTAGTCGAGCACCACACGCCGGTCCCCCAGACTGGGAAACGGGAAGATGCGCGCGCGAAAAACTTCACGACCAGCGTATTCGAGCAATGCCGGATCGACGTTTCGGCGAATCAGGTCCTCGTAGATCCGCAGGGCCTCGCTGGCATCCATCGCTTGCGCATGGACGGGTTTTCCATCGACGTAGAGCGTGAAGTCGCTGACGGCGGCGCCGTCGGGCACCGGGAAGAGGTACTCGCCTTCGACCGGGCGCGCGTTGGGGTTGCGGAAGACTTGATCGATGCGGACGCGTCCAACCTGATTGCGGATTTCGATGTCGACATGGTGATAACGCACGGCGAGTTGAACCGGCGCGGGGAGATCGGGCCGCGGGCGGACGACGACGAAGCCGTCGGCAAGAACGGTCGCTGTCGTGAGGAGCAGAGCCGCGACAGTGAGCGCGGCCACGAGGAAAACCCGGGATGAAGCGCCGCGCTCGGTAGGGACCGAACCTGACCGACGATCTGCGAGAGGATGCCTTCTCCAGTGCATGATGTGCTCCTTTCCTCGAACACGACCACTGGGCGCCATCGCGAGTCGGGGCCTTGATTCTGATGCGCCCGTCGATCATTCGGTCGGCTGCTGTGCGCCTGCTCGGCGCCGGCCGCTCACCGGTCATTCACCTGCCGCGCCTGCCGCGCGCCTGCTGTGCGCCTGCTGTGCGCCTGCTGTGCGCCTGCCGTGCGCCTGCTGTGCACCTGCCGTGCGCCTGCTGCGGGCCTGTCGCGTGCGTGCTGTGCGTCTGCCGTGCGCCTGCTGCGCGCCTGCCGTGCGGTTGCCACCCACTTCCAGAATCATTGGCCCTACATCGCCGGGTTGGGTGGTATTCCCAGAACCGGCCCCGCGGGCAATCCTCCGGCGCGGGGCGAGCCGTGGAGCTGCCTGCCCACGAGAGGGAGGGGAATGGGCATCAGACTGCTGTGGCGGCAGTTGGCCTATTCGGTGGTGTGGCCCGGGCGCGGCGCCCTCGGCGCCCTTGGCGCCCTGCCAGGCACGGACGCTGTACTTCTACGGGGCAGGCCCGGTATGATCACGGTGTGCAGCGGTCTGGTGAAACCGCTGCCTCACGCCACGCCAGGGAAGGCGGCAGCGGTGCCAGGGAAGGCGACCGGTTTGTTGGCATCACCACGCATTCCCAGATCGAGGCGTACATGGCCGTGGACGTGAGCACACTCGCCTTCGCCACCGGCGTCATTGCCGGGATGATCTATTACATGAACGGCTGGGGGCCGCTTCCCGGCCTGCGCGGCGGCAATCCGTTCCATGCCACCCGCGGGTTGGCGACACTGCTCGGGGCGGCCGCGATCAGTTTGCTGCTCGATCGCTTCCTCTATCACACCCCCGGCTTCGCCTATTTCACCGGCTATCTCGTCGGCGCGGTCTGCGGTTGGTTCGGACTGCTCGTCATGAGCGCCGGCTTCTACATCATCTGGCGCCTGGGAACCCGCCGGTCCTCCGCGGGGCCGATATCCGCGATCGCCCTCGCCTGCCACGCCATCCTCGAGGCGTTCTCTCTGTCGACAGCCGATGAGTCGCTCTCGGTTCCGGCAGCGGGCCAGAGGGGGGCGTCGATCAACGGTCAAGGCCGGTCGCGCAATGGGCTCCACGAGCTCCATGAACGTCTCAAGCGAGAGGACCCCGCCGCCTATTTGGAACTCGAACGGTTACGGATGGATGGCGATCAGCGCGCTCTGGAGTTGCAGCGCGGAGAGCTGGAGCGCATATGGCAAGAGGTTGTCCGGGCCCGCGAGGATCCGGTGCGGGCGGCAGAGGAGATGATCCGCTTCAAAGAGGAGTCGATGCAGTCCCTGCGCGACGAGCTCGCCAAGGCCCGGCGGTTCTACAACCGCGATCAGGACAAGCTGCAGGCTGCCCTGGCGGAATACGATCAACTGCTCGCCAACCAGGAAAGTGTGCATAGCGAGTTGCGGGCGTTGTTGCTGGACGCCGAGCGGGGGCAGGTGCCGCCCGACGACCTGCTGCGGGTGGTGACCTTCCAGAAGATCGGCCAGTACGAGGATGCCGGTCTGACCCTCGGCACATTGGCCGTGGGGGAGGGCCAGATCCTCGTGCGCCAGGGGGCGGTCACCGGGGTCGTTGCCGACGTGCTGGTCAGCTCGGATGACAACTATTTGACGATGAGCAGTGGATCCGCCCGTTGCATCCGCGAACAAGGCGGAGAGGAGATTTATGAAGAGGCGCGCTGCCGCATTCCGATGCGCCGCGGGGATGTTGCCATCACCGGGCCGGGCACGCTCCCCGCGCGGCGGATCTTTCACGCCGTGGTCCTCGATTTGGACGCCCGCGAAGGACCAAGCGAGGAATGCATTCGTGAGGTCGTGCGCAATGCGATGCACAAGGCGCGGGAGCTGGGTTACCGGCGCCTCGCCTTTCCCCTCCTGGGGGCCGGGGCGGCGGGGTTTCCCGCGGTAGCCGCATTCCACGCGATGTTCACCCAGTTCTGCGAGGAGCTCTCCCGGCAGGAGAGCAGCATTCGCGAGGTGGTCATCTGTCTCGAGGGACGACTTGCCGAGATGGTCGATGTGCCGGGGATGATCGCCGGGGCGGAAGAGAGCCTGCGCTACGGGTTCCAGCTGCAGCGCTAGCGGCCATCGATCAAGTCGCGGTGTCGGTCGTGACCGGCGATCCACTCGCGGAGCTGATCGATGCGCACCACCATCCGGCCGCGCGCCTCCGCCGCTAGCTGCGCCCCCGGCGTGACCCGCGCCATCCGCTTCGCCGTTTCGTCGACGCCGGCCTCATCGTCCCGATCGTCACGGCGGTCGTCACGGGTGACCGTGTCCAACTCGATGGCTTGCTCATAGGCGCCGAGCGCATTCTCGGCAAAGAGCAAGGTCTCTCCTTCCTCGCCGGCGGACAGGCTGATCGGTCGATCGCCGCGCTCATCCGGAACGCCCTTTTCCTCGGGCGCCTGCCAGAGGTCGAACCAGGCGTTGCCGAGCACGGCCCAGAGCTCCGCCAGCTCCGCGGCGCCGGGGGGGTGCGCTTGGATGAGGTCGTGGGCGCGCGCCGCCAACGCGCGGCGATCCTCCGGGGGGGATTCTGCTGCGCCGGCGGCAGCGACGAATTCGCGCAGGCGGACCCAGGCGGCCTGGCCTTCAGCCGGAAGGGGTGCGGTTTCACTGTCGGCCGCACTGAACACCGCCGTGTAGGGCGCCTCCTCGGCCAGGACTTCCCGCCGGGACGCGCCGGCCATGGGCTCCGCGCGCATCTTGGCCGCCACCGGTAACGGAGCGCTCGTCTCGTCTCTGGCGTTCCATTCCCCGGGTGCAGTCCCCCGCTCACCGGGCCGATCGGAGAGCGGGATTGTGCCCACGGCCCGCTCCAGCGCCTCATCGCGGGCTTCACGCGCCGCGTCTCCGCGCAGGAATTCGAGGTCCTCGCCCTCTTCCACTGCCGGAGGTGTCGCCGGGCGCGCGCGTTCGGTGGCCGGTGCAGTTCCCCAGCCCGCGTCACGTAGTGAGGATGCGAGTTTGTCGGAGGTGGGGGCGACACCCTCGCCTCCGCCCGGCGCGGCAGTTCCGCTGACGACCGGCGCGACCTGCTCCTCAGCATGTTTCGCCCTGGCGGTCACCTGGGCAGGTGCCTCACTCGTCATGGACTCGATGTCCGTGACGTAGCCGTCGGGCTGCGAGGTTTCGGGTCGTAGAGCGTCGGGCCGGCTCGATCTCATCGGGGTGGGCCGGCCGGGAGGCGCGATCTGATCAAGGGCGGTTTGGGGCAGATCGGGTTGGCGACCGATCAGCATGATCGTGACCACTGCCGCCAAGGCGACGGCGCTCCCGGCGCCGAGCCAGCGCCAGCGCGGGGTGGTCGGGGCCAACGCCTCGCGCAGCGCTCGCCAGAACCCGGGCCGTGCGGCGCTCTCGGCGCGTGCACGAGTCGGGTCGCTGGTGGGCGCTCGCTGGTGGGCGCCGGCCCGCTGCAGATCCTCTTCCAGCGGTGCCCCGGCGATCTCCGCGGGTGAGGCGTAGTGGGGCACGCCCTGCTCGCGCTCGATCTCCGCCCGCCGCAGACGCTCGGCTGCCGCGAGGTCATAGCGGCGGTTGAGCGACTCGCGCAGGCGGGCGAGATCGGCATCATTCGTACTGTCGGCGTCATCCGACCCGGGTCCGCCGGGCGTGCGAGAGGCATCCAGCACGAGCTGGTCGGCGGTCTCGCAAGCCGCCAGGGCCAGCCGGCAGGGTTCACAGGCGGCGAGGTGTTCCTCGATTCGTGTGCGCTCGCCGGCCTCGAGTTCACCGTCGTGATAGCGGGCCACGTGCGCCCGAACCCATCGACATGGCTCGTTCATGGCGCCTCCTCCGCTGTTCGCTCGGTCGCCGCGACGTCCGCCGGCTGCTCGCCGCGGCGGGCTGGTCCCATCCGCAACGCCGCCTGAAGCTGCCGGCGACCCCGATTGAGCCGCGACATCACCGTGCCCATCGGAACCCCTAGGGCGCCGGCGATCTCCTTGTAGCTCATTTCACCGATCAAGCGCATCTCCACCACCACGCGTTGCTCCAGCGGCAGCTTGGCGATGGCCGCGCGGGTGGCCGCGAGCAGGCGCTGGTGTTCGAGGGCCTCCAGCGGCCGCCGGTCGGCAAGCCATTCGCCTTCATAACTCTCTTGCTCTCCGCCGGCCGGGGTCTCGTCGAGCGAGAGCGTTGGTGTCCGGCGGGTGCGCCGCAGGTGGTTGCGGGCCAGGTTACTGCCGATCCGCAGCAGCCAGGGACCGAAGGGTCGCGTCGAATCGAACCGATGCAGGAAGCGATAGACGCGCAGGAAGGTCTCCTGCAAGAGATCCTCGGTATCCTGGGGGTTGCGCACCATCGCCCGCAGCATGCGTCTCAGAGGCGCATGGTAGCGGCACATCAGCGCATCGAAACCCCGCGGATCCCCCGCGAGCGCCTGGGCGACCCAGGCGGCTTCCTCGCTGCGCTCCTCCTGTGGGCGACTCTCGGCCACGATGTTGCTCGCGCGACCTCTCGTTCCGGGCCCACCGGGCGTCCGTCGGTCACTACTCCGATCGGGAGCGCCCTATTCCGTCGATTCCCGCCGGTCCTATTCTCCCACAATGACGCGGGGGCGCAATTCCGGGGAGGGCCCTCTCCAGGAAGGGCCCTCCCCGCCCGGCCGCCGGCGCGTCGCCAGGATCCGGGCGACCCCGGGCCGGCATCCCGGGATCGCCTTGGGGCACGCACCGGACTCCATCCCGTGGGTCCGGAACATCCTTTCGCGTAGAGGGTTCGAGGCAGACGGCGCCGACCCTCGGACGAATCGTGGCTCCTCGACGAGGGGAACCAGGAAGGGCAACATGCAACACATTGTGCACACTATTCTTCGTGATCCCCTGACGCGGGGATGTCTAGGCCTGGCCGTCCTCCTGCTTCTCGCCGGGGGAGTCTTGGCCCGCGGGGGCTCGGCTGGGTATGCCGCGTCCGACAATGACACCATGGAGAGCACGATGACCCATCCGCAGTATTCGAGATCCGGGTACGACATCACTCCGTTGACCGATGCCGAGATCGCGGCGATCGCGAAGACCCTTACTCCCGAGCAGGCTCGCATCACCCAGCAGGCCGGGACTGAGCCGCCCCACTGCGGGGTCTTCACCGACGTCATGGAGCCGGGCATCTATGTCTCGGTGGTTGGCGGTCTGCCGCTCTTCCGCTCGACGGGGAAGTTCGTCTCGAAGAGTGGCTGGGCCAGTTTCTTCGAGCCCATCGACCCCGAGCACATCATCGAGCGCGAGGATCGTAGCCACGGCATGGTGCGCACCGAGATCCTCGATGCCCGCTCAGGTGCCCATCTCGGACATGTCTTCAACGACGGCCCGCCCCCGACCGGAAAGCGATACTGCATCAACTCGGTGGCCCTGACGTTCATCCCTGAGGGTGAGCCGCTTCCGCCGGAGTCACAGCCGGCAGCCGCCGAAACCGCCTACTTCGCGGGTGGGTGCTTCTGGGGCATCGAGAAGTCCTTCTCGCAGATCCCCGGCGTCATCGATGTCGTCTCAGGTTATCAGGGCGGCAAGGTTGCCTCGCCCAGCTACGCGGAGATATGCCGCGGCGGGACCGGACACGCCGAGACGGTCAAGGTCGTCTTCGATCCGCAGCGCGTCAGCTACGGGGGCCTCCTGGCAGCTTTCTTCGGGATGCACGATCCCACCTCGCGCAACCGCCAGGGTCTCGATGTAGGCAGCCAGTATCGCTCGGTGATCTTCACGACCTCCGCGGCGCAGGCGCGGGCGGTGCATGTCTACATCGCTCAACTCGAAGCCTCCGACCGCTACGAAGGTCGCAAGATCGTCACCGAGGTGCGATCGGCGCCGGAGTTCTATTCCGCCGAGGAGTACCATCAGGACTACCTTGCGAAGCAGGGAGGGGCGTGCGGACTCTAGTCGATGGCGCATGATCCTCGGCCGACAGCCCCCTAGTGTTCGTGCAACTGATACCCCCGGTGCTGCGCATCCCCCCGTGCGAGACGCCATTCCTTGTCGGTGAGCTTCTCGAGGAATCTCCGATCGTGGCTTACCAGCAGCATGGCGCAGGGGCAGTCCGCGAGGGCTCGCTCCAAGCACTCGATCGAGGGAAGGTCCATGTGGTTGGTCGGCTCGTCCATGACGATCAGGTGGGGTTCCTGGGTGATCTCGAGCGCGAGGAGCATCTTGCGCAACTCGCCCGGACTGGGGAGATCGCTTTCCAGGAGCCGCTCCGGACGAGAGTTGAGGCGGCTGACGATCATCATCATGTGGCCCAGCTTGTCTCGCGGGAGTGCCCGTGTTCGCGCGATGATTTCCTGCGTCGCCGCGATGTCGATTTCCTGGGGCACATAGGTCACGTGCTCGGCGGGCACGTTGACCCGGCCGATCAGATGCCGCACTAGGGTACTCTTTCCCGCGCCGTTGGGGCCGGTCAGGGCAATACGATCGGTGGGGAGGATCGCCAAGGCGGGATAGTGCAGCCAGCGTCCCGCGGACAAGGGCAGCTTTCCGGCGGGCGCGCGCACGAGGACGTTGCGCTGCGAGCGAGACCCGGGCAGCCAGATCCCGAGTTCATGTTCCCGGCGGATGCTCTTCTGCGCCTCCCGCTCGCGGGCTTGCTGGAGCCGGCCGTCGATCTGACGCAGCAGCTTGCCGGCCACGGCATCTTTCCCCGTTGCGCGAGCCCGGTCGATCTTGTCCTTGGCGTCGTGGTCGCGGGGGGCGATGCCGCGCTTCGAGCGCTTCCGGTCGGCCCGGGAAGCCTCTGCCCGCCTCCGATGGGCCTCGTGCTCGAGCTTCTTGCGCACGGACTTGGCCTGCCGGTGTTCGCGGGCGGCTGCTCGACGCTCGCCCTCGGCTTGGCGCGCCGCATCTGTATAACCCCCGGGGCGTAAAACGACGCTCGGCGGGTCGAGAAAGAGACACTGGCCACAGAGCTCATCGAGCAACTCACGATCGTGACTGACGAGCAAGCCGATCCCGGCATAGGTGTGTAGCGCCTGGGCGAGCCAATCGCGTGCTTCGCTGTCGAGGTGGTTTGTTGGCTCATCGATTGCCAGCACGTCAGGCGCCTGCCAGAGCGCGACTGCAATCTGAGCGCGCTTGCGCTCGCCATGGCTGAGCGTCTCCCAGCGACCGGGCCAGTCTGCGCCGACGCCCAGGCGGCCGCAGGTGCGGCGGGCATCGGCGTCGGTCGCGCTGACCAGCTCGGAGAGCCGCGTGGGCTGGTGGTCGGTGCGTTGCGGGCAGTAGACCGCCGTCCCCGGAACCTGGATGGTGCCCGCCCGGGGACTCAGCTCCGCCACGGCGAGTCGCAGCAGGGTTGTCTTGCCGGCGCCGTTGGCCCCGACGACACCGGTCCAGCCTGCCGCGAGGGCGAGGTCCACGTTTTCGAAGAGCGGCGTTGCGGCGGTCTCGTGGGTGAAGTCGACCCCATGGAGGAAGAGCATTGGCGGCCTCGTCATTCGCCCCGGGGTTCCCGCCCGAGCCTGGCGGCGATCTACTCGATCGGTTCCGGCTGGGTCCGGGCGGCGATCTCGCGACTGCCGAGCATCCTTGGCTTCCGCGTTCGCGTTCCGTCAAGGGCCCAATCTGTGACGAAAAGTACCTGCTCCGGCTGCGAAGGGGAAGATAGATCGCGACTGCCTCTTGGCAGATGCGTTTCGATTCGATACGCTCACGACTTATCCGGCGGCCACCGCCCGGTGAGTGTGGCCGGAGGGGCGTGACCCCCGCTCGGGGCGGGCGTTGTGCGGCCCAGCCGCGAGGAGGAAGAGATGTTCGAGGGACTGAAGCAGCGCTTCCACGATGTCCTGCCCGCGAGCGGTTTTTGTTCGCTGCGTGCCGAGCATGAGCGAACCGAGATGATCCGAGTGCGCCAGAACGTCCTCCAGCCGATTCAGACCTCTGAGGACGAGGGCGCCATGGTGACCCGCATCGTCGGCGCGGGACTCGGCTATGCGGCCGCGTCGGACCTCTCGACCGAAGGTCTGCGCCGGGGTGTCGAACGGGCGGGCTACTGGGCCGAGGCGACCGCGCGCAAGTCGGTTTTCGACTTCTCGCGGGTCGCCATGCCCCATCCGCGGGGTGAATACGAGACGCCCGTCGCGAAGGCTTGGGACTCGATGTCTCTGGCCGAGAAGATCGCGATGGCCACGCGGGAATGCGAGCGGCTCAAGACCGACGATCGCATCGCCGACTTCGAGGCGGGGATCTGGTACGCACGCACGACGACGCTCTATCTGACGAATGCAGGCGGCGAAGCCCGGCGGGTGACCCACCGCGTCTATCCCTTCTTGCGCGTGACGGCGAGCGAGGGGACCGCATCGCAAACCCGTAGCCTCGGTGCGCTCGGCATCTGCCGCCAGGGCGGCCTCGAAATCCTCGATGGAGCCGGTTTCATGACCGATGGCCCGCAACTGACCGAGGAGGCACTCGCCCTGCTCAAGGCCCCCAACTGTCCCTCCGGGAAGATGGACTTGCTGCTCGAAGCCGATCAGATGCACCTGCAGATCCACGAGTCGATCGGACATCCCCTCGAACTCGATCGGATTCTCGGTGATGAGCGCAACTACGCCGGGACGAGCTTCGTGAAACCCGAGTACTTCGGGAGCTTCCGGTATGGTTCCGAGCACTTGAACATCGTCTTCGATCCGACCGACACGCAGGCCTTCGCCTCCTACGACTTCGACGACGATGGCGCCAAGGCCGAGAAACTCTACTTGATCGAGAAGGGCATCCTCAAGCGAGCCCTCGGGAGCACGATCTCACAGGCGCGCTCGGGGATCCCGGGCGTGGCCAACTCGCGCGCCGATACTTGGCGCCGCCCGCCGATCGATCGCATGGCGAATGTCAATCTGGAACCGGGTAACGCGTCGATGGAAGAGCTGATCGGCGCGGTCGAGCGCGGAGTCTACATGCGCGCCAACAACTCCTGGTCGATCGACGACTCACGGAACAAGTTCCAGTTCGGCTGCGAGTACGGCCGGCTGATCGAGAATGGGAAGCTGGTCGGAGTGGTCAAGAACCCGAACTATCGCGGCGTTTCACAGACCTTCTGGAACAATCTCAAGATGGTCGGAGACGCGAGCACGGTGCAGCGCATGGGTGCGATCAACTGTGGCAAGGGCGAGCCGAACCAGGTCATGCGCGTTGGACACGTCACCCCCACGGCTCTCTTCACGGAGGTGGATGTCTTCGGCGGGGAATAGGGATGCAGGGGTCTTCAACGACGACTGCCCGCCGGCAGAGCACCAGGGCTCTGATGTGGATGTCTCCCGCGGGCGAGGCGAGGCGGGCTGAGAGAGAAGGGATCGAGTGATGCAGGAACGTTTCTACGAGATCGCCGATCATATCGTTGCCCGGCTCAAGGGCGACGAGGTCGTCATCCTGACCTTTGATGGCGAGGAATCCGACTTCGTGCGCTTCAATCACAATGCCGTGCGCCAGGCGGGGTCGGTGACGCAGGCAGACCTGGGCATCGATCTCATCCGCGGCCAACGGCATGCCGAGGCGCGGTTGGCGCTGACGGGTGAACGGCAGGGCGACCGTACGCGCGCGGATGCCTTGGTGGCCGAGCTGCGCGCGCGGCTCGACTTCGTGCCCGAGGATCCGCATCTGCTCTATGCGACCGAGGTGCAGTCGACCGAGAAGATCGGCGCCAACGAACTAGCCCCGGCGGATCAAGCCTTGGGGGCGATCCTCGCGGGAGGCGAAGGGTACGACTCGGTCGGCATCCATGCTCAGGGACCGATCTACCGCGGATTCGCCAACAGCCTGGGGCAGCGCAATTGGTTGTCGACACATACGTTCAATCTGGACTGGTGCTTCTATTTGCGCGACGACAAGGCGGTCAAGTCGGACTATGCCGGATTCCGCTGGGATGAAGCTGCTCTGAGCGAGAAGATGAAGAGTGCGGGAGCGCAGCTCGGGCTGTTGGACAAGGAGCCGACGACGATCAAGCCGGGCAAGTATCGCGTCTACCTGGCGCCCAAGGCGGTCCAGGAAGTCGTCAGCATCCTCGGCTGGGGCGGCTTCGGGCTCAAGGACCACAAGGCGAAGATCTCCTCGCTGATCCGCATGACCGAGGGGGACGGCAAGCTCCATGCGGCGATCACGATGCGTGAGAACACCGGTGAGGGCGTCTCTGCGAACTTCGACCGGATGGGCTTCGTCAAACCCGATCAAGTCGTCCTGATCGAGAAGGGGTGTTTCAAGGAGCACATGGTCTCACCGCGCTCGGCCAAGGAATACGGTGTCCCGACGAATGGCGCGGATACGTATGAGTCGCCCTTCTCGTTCGAGATGGATGCGGGCGAGATCCCCACCGCGGAGGCTCTGCAACAGCTTGAGACGGGGCTCTACATCAACAATCTCTGGTATCTGAACTACTCCGATCGTCCTGCCTGTCGGATGACCGGAATGACGCGCTTTGCGACCTTCTGGGTCGAGAAGGGCGAGCTGGTCGGGCCGCTGAACGTGATGCGGTTCGATGAATCGATCTATCGCATGTTCGGCAGCAACCTGATCGGGCTTACCGCCGAGCGGGTGATGATCCTGGCCAACGACACCTACGGCCAGCGGGAGGTGGCCAGCTATCGCCTGCCGGGCGCGCTGATCAACGACTTCGAGCTGACGCTGTAGGGGATCGCCCGTCAGGAATGTCGGTAACTCTGCATATCCGTGCCGTGCCGTCCCTATTCTGACAGCCCGTGCTCTCACCTACGCGAACCATTCATAGTGTCATGGTTCGAATACCTTCCACGTAGCAGAGTATTGGCCGGACGCCAGAGGTGCGGCGCGGCTTGCAGCCCACCCCGGTTCTCTCTGGCGCAGGGATGCACAACCGAGTTATCCTGTAACAGTTCCCGTGCCCCCGACGATGCCGAATCGGCTCGATTTGTCACCGCTGAAGGACTTGACCGGGTATGGGGGGCTGCAGAGACCGGGGGATCACTGAAGCCAAGGGAACCAGTAGTCGGAATCCATGGAAAAGACCAAAGACAATCGCAGCTGGGAGGCCTACTGGAGTGGTGATCACGACCATTCCTGGTGGAAGCGTCCTGACCCGCACGTCCTGGAGTTCATTTCGACACAATCCCCTGAGCGACTGCCGCACGTGCTCGACCTCGGGTCCGGATTAGGACGCCATGCGATTGCCTTCGCACAGGCTGGATTCCTGGTGAGTGCGACAGACGCCTCGGAAAGCGCCGTTTCCCATCGGCGGAAATGGGCAGCCGACCTGTCGCTGAGAATTCCAACCCAGGTATGTGATGTTCTCGGCGACTCATTCCCAGACGGGAGCTTCGATCTCGTATTGAGCTACAACGTGATTTACCATGGCTCCCGAAACCTGTTTGCCGCTGTGATAGATCATGTGCACGCTCTCTTGAGGACGGGTGGCCTGTTCTACTTCACCCGCCCCACTCGAGCGGATGGGAAGTATGGCTTCGGAGAAGAGGTCGCTCTCCACACGTATCATTGCGAGAGATCCATTACTCCGGGAGGCATCCATTACTTCGCGGATAAGGCGGACCTCGAGGATTTCCTCTCTGGGTTTCGCCGACTCTCGATGGAGAAAGAGGAAGCCTACTGGAGCAACAGAGGGGTGCAGCAGTTCTATTCGACCTGCCACGTACTCGCGGAAACAGCGTGACACTGAGGAGAGGATCTCAACAATTGCATAAAGACGGACGTGGGTTTCGCTGCGCTCCGCTCGCGCGGCTTGTGGATCACGCCATGTGCAGATTGCAGGTCACCTAAAATGGAAACACGAATGACTATAGAGAGAACAGTAGCCAGTATCTTTCACCTAACAGATCAAAACTGGATGAAACACTCTAACCCAGTAAGTGTATGGACAAGGTATTCAGTACTCCCCATAATTGTGATAGCCTTCTGGAGCAGAATGTGGATTGGTTGGTGGTGTTTGGCGCCTGGAATAGTATCAGTGCTCTGGATGTTTCTTAATCCCGTTTTCTTTAAGAAACCAAGATCAACCAAGAACTGGGCTTCCAAAGCAGTATTGGGTGAGAGAGTGTTTCTGAATCGAGACAAGGTAAAGATACCTGAAAAGCACGACATTCCTTTGCATGGCATTCTCAATACCCTATCTTCACTAGGTATGATCTTGGCAATCTGGGCGATTGTATACTATTCCGTTTGGGGAGCTATTCTGGGTGTTGCGCTGGCCTACATCGGGAAAAGTTGGTATTTGGACCGAATGGTTTGGCTATATGAGGATATGAAACATGATAATGAAGTATACGAGAGCTGGGAGTATTGAACAAATAGTAGGAACACATAACAGAAGTAGGCAGGGGACGCTAATGGGGCCGGTGATCCTGGCGTTGACAAGAAGCCGTGTGCCCGGTGAGCAAACATCAGGAATTGACGGATGACTGGAGTCAACGAACTGCAGCAGTACTTCCAGGCACTTGAGGAAGAAGGGCGATTCTCTGGGGTCGTACTGATCACTCAAGGCGATTCGCAACTATACGGTGGTGCTTACGGATACGCCAGTCGCTCCTGGAAGATCCGAAATACACTCGATACGTGCTTTGACACCGCATCCATCACAAAGCTATTCACGGCTGTGGCGACCCTCCAATTGATTGATCAGAAACGCCTCGCTTTCGATACAGGGGTGATTGATTTCCTGAAACTTGAGGGGACAACGATTTCCAAGGGCGTAACCGTCTCTCACTTGCTGACTCATAGCTCGGGCATAGGTGACGACGCCGATGAAGAGGCCGGAGAAAGTTACGAGGAGTTGTGGAAGACCAAACCCAACTACTCGATCAGGGAGACGGCTGATTTCCTACCTCAGTTTATCCATAAGCCGCCCAACTTCCCGCCGGGCGAAGGCTGCCGCTATTGCAATTGCGGGTATGTCTTGCTGGGTTTGCTGATTGAAACTGCCAGCGGGTTGAAGTATCGCGACTACGTCCGGCAGAACATCATTACCCAAGCCGGGATGATCCACTCGGAGTTCCTCCGCATGGATCAGGTGCATGAAAACGTTGCCGAAGGCAACGATCCCCTACGAGATAACACAGGCCAGATCATCGGATGGAAAAAGAATATCTACTCGTTCCCTCCAATTGGCTCACCGGATGGCGGCGCGTATGTGACCGCAAGCGATCTTGATCGCTTTCTCCGGGCGGTGAAAGCGGGCGAATTGCTTTCACCCAAGCTGACGGAAGCATTCTTCACGCCCCAAGTGCATCATAGTGCGATGGAGGGTGGAACGCAGCGATACGGCTACGGCCTATGGTTCTTGGTGGACCCAGCCAATCAAGTCATCTTCTGCCAGAAAGAAGGGACCAATGCGGGCGTAAGTGGGCTCATTCGCCATTTTCCCAAAGACGATACGAATATAGTCATCCTGTCGAATATGGAGGCTGGGGTTTGGGAACCCGTGAGGAAAGTCCACGAACTGGTCATGGCCGGGCAATTGGCATAGGCTGCTCAACCACGCGTTGCAGCCGATTTGCTCCCCCAGCGCTCCGCAGAGGGCAGAACGCGACCGCTAGGGGAGATTCTTGACTACGTCTCTGTATCATTATGTGCTCAGGCTGGCGACAAATCTCGGCGAGCCCGACCTGCAGGAGACCGGCGAACGGTCAAGAACACGGAGCCATTGGATGAGATGCCTTGTTGCTCGGTTCACGAGCGGGGTAGATTGGAATAGTGGAGGAGAACCTTGAACCGTAGCGCCAGATTCCTAGTACTTGTGCTCGCCGTGGGCGCGGCGGCAATCCTTCTCGTGACCCTGACGAGTCCGCCAAGCCTATCCCGCACAGAGATCTCTGACAGCCAGCGTGACGAAATCGCGTCGATCATGGAGGTGATGGCTGCCAATGGCCAGTTCTCGGGCACGGTGCTGGTGTCAGTGGGCGGCGAACCAGTGTATTCCGGTGCCTTCGGTCTGGCCGACATTGAGCGCGGCGTGCCCAACACTCTGGATACGCAGTTCCGAATCGCCTCCGCCACCAAGCCGTTTACTGCCTTGCTCGTATATCAGCTGGTGGCAGCAGGACAACTGGGACTCGACGACAAGCTGTCCGATTGCTTGCCCGAGTATCCCACCGAGAAGGGCGCGAGCATCACCGTGTCCCAGTTGCTGACTCATAGGTCAGGCATCACCGGCGAGGGACGCATTCCAGAACTGGGGCAGATCGAGCGTCACCGCTGGACACGGGATGAGTTGCTGCAAGAGATCGCCAGTCGCGATCTTGTATTCGCCCCCAGTACGCGTTACGAGTACAGCAATTACGGCTATTTCCTGCTGGGCTTGGTCATTGAACGCGCCGGCGGCGCCAGCTACGCTGATCAACTGCAGCATCGGATCTGCGGACCGGCCCGCATGACCCATACCCGAGGCGACGACAACGACGCTATCATACCTGGCCGAGCCCTGGGCTACCACTTCGACTACTTCGCCGGTCCAGAGAACTCCCCCTACCTGGACATGAGCTTCGTCTTCGCGTACGGACACCTGCTCTCGACCGTCCCTGACCTGCATCGCTTCACCCTGGCCCTCGACAATCCGGCCGTGCTCCCTCCGGACTTCCGCGAGATGTTCTTCAACAAGTGCGGATGGACGGTGCAGAGCACACCGGTTGGACAGGGCGGCCAAAGGATCCGCGGGAACTACCTGTGCGGCAGCATCAACGGGTTCGCCAGTCACATCCTTCGCATAGAGAAGGACGGCATCTTCATCGCGCTGCTGAAGAACATGAAGGAGCCCGGCGCTCAGATCGTCGTGAAATGGCCCGCGTACGTTACCTCGCGGATCCTGGCCGTTATCTACGGCGAAGCATATGAGGTTCCTAGAAAGTCGGCGGCGTTCGCCGTTTTCGAGATGATCCGAGATCATGGGCCCGAAGCGGGTCGGCGAAAGTACGCCGAAGTGGTCATTGGGAAGGATCCCGCCTACTACGTTGAAGAAGATGAATTCCACCGCTTGGCGGAAGTGCTGCCCGCAGTCACTGACGCAACCGGTCGCTGAGGGTCACGGTGGCCGCCTAACACTGGATGGAGCGGACGGGGGCTGGCATCCCCGACTGGCACGCGCCTGGCTTGAGCCAATCGCGCGCCAGTTCAGCGGCAGCGGCCCGCCGCTCATCCTTGCGCTAGACGGCGAGACCAAGCAAAGGAGCCAGAGGGAGATGAACAGTCAGCAACCAGTGCGTGTTCTGGTGGCCGGGGCAACCGGGACTCTTGGCAGAGCACTGATTCCTGTTCTAAGCAACCGTGGGAGAGAGGTCGTAGCTCTCGCCAGACCTGCCAGCCAAGGGCGACTAGAATCGCTATCAGGACACATCAAAGAAGTAGTGACCGCGGAGGTGACTGAACCCGACATCCCTGCCAGCATATTTGAGGGAGTGCATTCAGTCATTTCGTCTATCGGGATCACACGTCAGCGAGATGGACTTTCCTATGATGATGTCGATTTTGGGGGAAACCTGAATCTGCTGCGAGCAGCTGAACAGAGCGGAGTTCAGCGTTTTGTCTATGTGTCGGTCGTAGGGGTGGATCAAGAGGTGAACGTCCCGGGGTTGAAAGCGAAGCGCCGCTTTGAGGAAGTTCTGGTCGACTCCACCTTGGAGTGGCAGATCGTTCGACCGAGTGGATTTTTCACCGATATAGCGGATTTCTTGGCGATGGCCCGGAGGGGAACCGTTCATCTGTTTGGAAATGGTCGCAGCAGGATCTCGCCTATACATCCGACGGACCTTTCCGAAGCTATTGTGGACCGGCTCGAAGCCAAGCCCCGGACGATTGTCTCCGTTGGTGGTCCGGCTGATTTCACATGGGACGAGATCGCGGAACTATGTTGCCGGGTTACGGGGAGGCGTTGTCGCATTCGGCACTGGCCGGAGTCGTTATTGCAATTGGCGTTAGCGATAACACGCGTATTGTCGCGGCCAACGTACGGAACACTCAGCTTTCTGGTGCACGTAATGACCAGTGACACCACGGCCCGCAATTACGGTTCCCGTGGCCTGGAGGCGTTCCTGAAGGCCCAACAGGAGGCCGACCAACAAGTGCATACAGACTGACGGATGTGGCAAAGCCTGTCATTCTGCCATAGTCTGGACGGGGCCCTCGCTCGGCAACAGCGCCGAGACGACACAGTCTGACGAGTGAGTGGAGCAGACGAGAGGGCGTGGCCATCACCCACCGACCAAACAGTTTGATGTTCACAAGTCCTCGCGGATGTTGGGAAATCGTATTTGACGGGAGGTACTCCGGGCATGGCTCAAACGGCAGGCGATCATCAAGACATCGAGGTTTCAGGACCTGCTCCGTACGCGCGTGTCTACGCTGATTCCGATGGCGCGACGCACTTCTCCGACGAGACGTTGTCGTTCCAACTCGTTGACTATGCGCCTCCAGCTCCCCCGATCTCGGTCTCCGAAGTCTTCGGGGCCGAGAACGTCAGTTTCATATCGAGCCCAGCGGGGTGGGACGGTGACTGGCATCCGGCCCCTCGTCGGCAGTTCATCCTGGTGCTTGTGGGGGAGCTTGAGGTAGAAGTGTCGGATGGTGAGGTGCGGCGCTTCGGTCCGGGGTCCTTGTGCCTTGTGGAAGATACGGCGGGCAAGGGGCACGCTTCCCGAGTCGTCAGTTCTGACAGGGGGCTGGCGGCTGCTATCCCGCTGGTCGGCGAGTAGTGGACGGTCCAGCTTGTGGGCCAGGTTCCGCGGAGCTCGCTAATCCGCGGTAGGCCCTCCCCGTGGTCAGATACTAGAATCGCACCAGGGTTCGCCGTACCCAGTCGTAGCTCTCCGCCCTCGAGGAGACGGCCATTCTCATGGCCATCGAGCCCGCCAGCAGTTGCCTAACCTATTCCATCATCTCAATCTGGAAGTTGTCCATGATGGTATTCATCCCTCCATCATGAACGGGAACACGCCCTCCGTTCAGGCTCATTCCATATTGGAATCAGGCTATCCGCCAGGCTCATTTCATGTTGGAAGAGGCTCCCCTTGACGGCGACCGGAGACCGGCGCTATCGTCGTGCCGGTTGGATGTGCGCCCACCTGGCCGGCAGGCCGTGCCTGCCGGATCGGTACAGACCACGGATCCGCCTTTCGCGGCGGATGTGGTGTTTCCCCCCTGCGGCCCGCAGTGCTCGGAATGCCTCCTTTGCTACAGTCCTCATGGGGCCGGCACAGCCTCGGCGATGCGTCCAGAGAGGGGGCGCCCATGCGTGCAGAGGCCTCGGTTCCCTGGATCGGCCGGCAGGTCGTCATTGAGCGGGCACTGGCCGCCGGCTCACTCTCACTGGCGTGGCGGGAGAGCGAGCGTCTGCGGCGGCAGATCCGTCGCGAGGCGCCGGTGGACCGCAATCGCGCTGTCGAGCATTGCATTTTGCGAACCACGATCTTGCTGCTGCGCATCCGAGAGAATCTGGAAGAGGTTGAACACCGCTCCGGCGACGACGGCCTGTACTCGCCGGCGAGCATTGGCATGCAGAACGCCGCCCGGCCGATCCACGATTCATCCATGCAAGAAGTCGAGCGCAATCTCGATGTGCTCCGAACATACCGATCACTTGTCCAGCCCGGCCGAGTCGTCAGGCTACACATCGTTTGGTTGGAGATGATTCACTCGGCGGTGCAGGGCCGGGACCACGCCGTCATCGACCATCTTGTCCGTATCGAAGCGGTGGGACCTGATACGGCTGCCGAAGTGAGGTCTGCTGCCGGTATGGAGGCGGAGGCTGACGCGGAGCCAGGAGGTAAGCCGGGAGGCAAGCCATGGGACACGCCGGGAAGCAAGGCAGGAGAGACGCATGATGCCCGGACCGGCGTGCTACTCGCCAGGCTCTATCTCTGTGGGGGCGAGGCGGCCGTTCGGCTGCGCGAGTGGGGTTGCGCGGAGGCGTGGCTGCGGGCGGCGATTGCCTGGGCCCGGCGGTGTGCGGCGCAAGGCGAGACGATGGCGGCACTCGAGGGGGCAGCCTTCCGTGCGCTCGGCCGATTGGAGGTCGAGCGTGGGCGTCTGACCGAGGCGCTCGATCACCTGCAGATCGCCGATCAGATCCAAGCGCATCACGGTTTCCTGCGGGCCTCGCTCGAGACACGCGTGGCGATCGCGCGACTCTGGATACGGCAGGGGTTTCTGGGGCAAGCGGAGCGCCGCCTGCTGCGCCTGCGCCGGGATGCGGCCAGCCTGGGCTGCCCGCGGATCGAGGTGCAATTGGCTCTGTACCTCTGCACGGTCAGGCTGCTTCTCGGTTCCACGGATTTGGCGCGCAAGGACGCCGTGCAGGCGCTGAGGGGCGCGCGCGAGCATGGCTGGCCCGCGGAGCTCATCCGCGCGTTGCTCGCCATGGTCGCCGTCCACATCCAAGCCGGATCATCCGCCCACCCTGCGCGAGATGCGCGCATTGCGCGTCTGCTCTCCCGCGCCCGCCGTCTCTTGAAGCGTATCGAGCAGTCGGGCATCCAGGCTCCCGGCTTGGCTGCCGGCATCTCCTGGAGTGAGGCGCTTCGGCTCTTGGCGCGTGGAGATATCGGCGTGGCCGAGGACAGTGTGCGAGATCTGCTGGCCCGCGCCAGCGCGCTGCGCGCAGGGGGCACCGGGGACGACTCGGTGGTCTCTGCGCACCGCCTTCTGGGAGAGATCCTGCTCACCGAGGGGCGCTGGGAAGAGGCTGCGGAGACCTTGCAGCGCAGCCTCGAGATGTCCTTGCGCCTCGGGGATCGGGTCGAACAGGGGCTGAGTGAGATCGCCCTAGCCAAGGCGATCTGCGCCGATCCGTCGAAGAAGGAGACGCGCGGGGCCGCGCAGCGCCTACTCTCGCGGGCGGGAGCGCGGATCCTGCGGGCGGGCATTCCACGCGAGCGGCTGGACTTGGTCGGGGCCGGTCCCGCGCTGATTCGCAGTCGCGCGCCGCTGGCGCGTCCCGGGGGAGCGCACGCCCCGCGACCCAAGGCCGACGAAGCGCGGGGCGCGTCTCGCCCGGCTTGGGATTGGGAGAGGCGCAAAGCGGGACCCGAGTGCTGGAGCTGCTTCGGCATCATCACCCGGAGTCCCGATGTCCATGCCGAGATGCTCCATCTATCCTGCGTGGCCAAGAGCGAGTTGCCCGTGTTGATCCATGGCGAGACCGGCTCGGGCAAGGAACTCGTGGCAGCCGCGCTGCACGAGATGAGTGGACGTGCGGGGCGTCTGGTCGGGTTCAATGCCGCGACGGCCCGCAACGAACTCCTCGAGGCGGAGCTCTTCGGGCATCGCAAGGGGGCGTTCACCGGCGCCCATCGCGATCGTCCCGGCCTCATCGCCCAGGCCGAGGGGGGGACGCTCTTTCTCGACGAGGTGGCCGACCTGCATCCATCGGCGCAGGCTGCATTGCTGCGCTTCCTCGACACCGGAGAAGTACGCGCCGTCGGGTCGGACAGGATCGAGCGGGCGAGCGTGCGGATCGTCGCCGCCAGCCTGCGTTCACTGCGGCGCGAGGTGGCGCGCGGCCGTTTTCGCCAGGACCTCTTCTTTCGCCTGGCGGGCGCCGAGATCCGCCTGCCCCCCCTGCGCGAGCGGCCGGAGGACCTGCTGCCCCTGCTGCGGCACTTCGCCGCCCGCCGCCATGTTCCTCCGGCGGCGCTGGAGGAGCTGCTGGCGGATGGAATGGAGGCGCGATTGCGGGCCTACGGCTGGCCCGGGAATGTGCGCCAGCTTGCCCACTGGGTCGATCAGTTGGCTGCGCTCTGGCACAGCCAGGTTGCTCCGCGAGAGGTTCGTCGCCGACTTGGTCGGGTCTTGGGACCGGAGGGTGAGTCCCTGAGCAGGTTTCCGGGGACCGGCCGGACGGCGGAAGGGGGCGCGGCGGCGACGCGCGAAGACCTGGTCCGGCTCTTGCGGATCCATCGCGGCAACATCTCGGCCGTCGCGCGCGATCTGCACACCTACCGCACGCATGTCTATCGGATGTTGCGCAGCGCGGGGGTGGACTTGCGTGAGCACCGCAGGCCGGCGGAAGCCCCCCCCGGATGAACGGGAGCGCCGGCGGTATCTCAGCATGAGGATCGTCCTGCCGCCCATCCTGTGATAGCATGGCTGTTTCGTAGAAATGGCGCGATGGTGAACGGCCATCCCGCAGGAGCATTTCCCAGGTCAAGGAGGTTCGCGTGGAAGGGCATCATCGCCCCAGGCTGCATCCGCATCCGGGCATCTCATGCCGGTTGACGATTTGGACGCTGGTCATGGCGGCGCTCTCACTCACCGCTCCCGGAATTCGAGCGGACGATCCTGAGCAAGTGGCGCCTGATCTTGCTCCGGGTGATCATCCTTCGCCCACCGTCTTCTCCCGCATCGCCGACGCCGGTGGGGCCGAGGACTACGAGGGTGCGGACTATTCGATCGTCTACCAGACGACGACCAACCGGGTGAAGCCCTCGGGCGTCATGCGGGGTGAGGAGTACGTCCTCTACAAGATTCTCACGCGGGCGGGTGCACGTCACCACGCAGTCCAGACCTGGCGCTACGAACCCTGGTCGAGCTTCATCGATGTGAGAGAGGTCAACATCATCCGCGGAGGCGAACGCATTCCGGTCGACGTCTCCGCGGTGCGCGATCTCCCCGCACCGCAGTCGGCGATCTACTGGAACGCGCGGCTGAAAACCCTCCAGCTGCCGCGCCTCTACGTCAATGACGGGATCGAGATCCGCGTCTTCCGCAAGGGGTACAGCTACGCGCTGCTCGAGGGGGGTGGCGCCGGAGCCGGCGGCGCGGGAGCCTCGAACGAGGAGCCCGGCGACGAGAAATACATTCCCCCGATGCCGGGTGAGTACTTCGACATCGTGCTCTTCCAGGCATCGGTGCCGATCCTCGAGAAACGCTACGAACTGCACCTGCCGCCCGAGAAGCGGCTGCACTCGCAGATCTACAATGGGCCCCTCTACGCGAGTACGAGCTACTCCGAGGAAGCCAACCGCTACGCCTGGTGGGCGCTCGATATGCCCGCGCGCCCGAGCGAGCCACGTCAGGCGGATCCCTCCGACTTCGTCGCCAAAGTCGTCGTCGCGACCGTCGAGAGCTGGAAGGCGAAGAGCCGCTGGTTCTTCGATGTCAACGAGAGCCAGTTTGCGGTGACGCCCGAGGTTCAAGCGAAGGTCGACGAGATTCTCGAATCTGCTGGTGTGGCCGATGGGACCGAGGCGGAGAAGGCCGAAGTGCTCGTCCACTGGGTGGCACAGAACATCCGCTACAGCGGCCAGACCATGGGCGAGGGGGAGGGATTCACGCTCCACTCCGGAGAGATGATCTTCGAGCAGCGCAGCGGCGTGTGCAAGGACATCGCGGGAATGCTGATCACGATGATGCGGGCCGCGGAGATGGACTCCCACGGTGCGATGACGATGGCGGGCAGCCGGATCGAGGAAGTGCCCGCCGATCAGTTCAACCACTGTGTGACGGCGCTACGAAAGGAAGATGGCACGTTCGTGATGTACGATCCCACTTGGGTGCCCTTCACCAACGACATTTGGTCGAAGTACGAGGCCGAGCAGCAGTACTTGATCGGCAGCGCGGCGGGCGAATCGCTGGCGACCATCCCCTATAGTTCCCCCGAGGAGTCGCCGCTCTACATTACGCACGAGGCTGTGCTCGAGGAGGATGGGACGCTGGTCGGGACCTTCCGGTTCCGGGGCCGGGGGACGATGGATGGGCGTCTGCGGCGCATGGCGACCTACACACGCATCCTCGACCTGGAGGACGACATCGATGGGATCTTGGCGCACGTGAGTCCAACCATCCGTGATGTGCGCTTCGAGCATCCCCGCCCGGACGACTTCAGCCAGGATATGTACTTTGAGGTCAGCTATCGGGCTCCCGACTTCGCGCTTCCAGTGGGGAACGGACTCGAATTCCGCAGTCCGATGATGGCGGTGACGATGAACGAGGGCTGGTTCTTCCGCGCGGGCGTGACCGACTGGCCCGAGGAACGAGAGAGCGAAGTCTTCCTCTGGTTCAGCCAGCTCATCGATGGGACCGAGCGGATCCGCCTGCCGCGGGGATACGCGGCGGTGGAGACGCCGGCGTCGGAGACGATCGATGAGACCTATGCCTTCTTCGAGGGGGCGAGCGAGATGGACGGGAGAGAACTCGTGATCACCGAGAACGCCGAGGTGCGGCGGCGGCAGTTCCCGGCTGAAGCCTATGAAGGTTTCGTCCAGGCAATGGAGGAGGCCGGTGAATGGGAAGAGGTGCTCTACCGGGTGACACCGAAGGAGGAGGGACGATGAGCTACGCAAACACTTCCGCTCGGGGAGGGCTCGTGATGCTCTTCGCCCTGGCTCTTCTCGCCGGTGTCGCCGGGGCCACGCCGATGGCGGCCTCCGGGGGACACGATATCGGCGAACTCATGGAAGATGCCCGTGCGTGGGTCGACTTCTCGCGCATGGATGCGGTCATTCTCCTGGAGGAGACCTCCGTCGAGGTGCTCGCCGGAGGCGGAATGCGTACAACCGTGCATGAGATCATCTGGATCGGCACCGATCTGGGCCTCGACACCTATGGCGACCTGCGCATTCCTTATCGTTCCGATCGGGCGGAGTTGAAGGTCCACACGCTGCGCACGTGGCGGGACCAGACCTGGTGGCCCGCTCCCCAGGGGATCAGCCCGACGGCGGTGGTCGAGACCCTGCCCGGCGCGCTCTCCCGGGCCGACGACTACACGGCGATGCGCGAGACGATGCTGCTCCACGACGGCATCGAGATTCCTTGTGTTGTCGAGACGCGCTACGAGATCACCGACCGGGGCGCCGGGGGAGAGACGCGCGATGGGTCGCGGCTCTTCTCGCGGGCCGATCCGGCGGTGCGAGTGATCTTCCGGCTGTCGGTGCCGCGCGGGATGCGGGCGATCTTCGCCTTGCGCAATGGCGCGCCGCAGCCCGAGGTGCTCAGCCAGGGAACCTATGTCTGGCGGCAGGAGCGCGTCGAGCGCCTCCCGCGCCCGTTGACCGATGCGCCGGCGGCCTACCTGCCCTGCGTGATCTGGTCGGCGTGGGAATCGTGGGATGCGCTGGGGAGCGCCTTTTCTTCCGCGTTCGAGGCGGCGCAGGTCGTCGGGGCGACGCTTGGGGACAGCCTGCATGCGGCGATCGAACACGAACCCGATGCGCGGTCTCGGGCGACCGCCGTCTCGGAGTTCGTCGATGAGTGGACCCGGGCGGTCCATTACGACGACCAGAGCTGGACTTTTGAACCGCGGCCGGCGGATCGCACCTGGGAGACGGCCTATGGGCACACCCTCGATCGCGCGGTGCTGGCGGCGGCCCTCTTCCGCGAGGCGGGGCTGGAGGTGGCGCCGATCTTCCGCAGCCGAACGCCCGGGCGGGTCGAGGCGACCGTGCCGGCCCTTGCCTGGTTCGACCGGTTGGTTCTCGCCCTGGACGGGAAAGACGACGGTCTTGCCTATCGTGGCTACTACGATCCTGAAGACGGGCGGCTCGTCGACTTCGCGGCCACGCTGGCCGGATATGCCGGCTGGACGCCTGGGTCGGAGCCCGAGTTCTTTGCCGGTCCGTCCCGTGGGGAGCTATTCGTGGCGTTGACCTTGGAGCCGGGGGAAGAGGGCGCCTGGACGGGGAATGGATATCTGCGCGGCATCGAGGGGCTCGCGCCCCATGCGGAGCTCTCCGGGCTCGAGGGAGAGACCGCGGCCTGGATCGGGAGCGTCGCCGGAGTGATCGAGGGGGCCGAGCTTACGGAGCACTCCGTCGCCACCCTCGAGCCGGGCGCGGTCGCGGCGGGGTTCTCGTTCGACTGGACGGAGGGAGATCCAGACGAATACGAGCGCGTCACGCTGACCCTGGGTGATCCCGCCGGGGGAGTCATCGCGCACTTGCCCCACGACGTCGCGCTCTGCGACGAGCGCCGTGACTCGCCGGTGATGCCGTCCTCCCCGATGCGGCAGCGGGTCAAGCTGCGACTCGCGGTCGGCGATCGCGAGGTCGTCTACGCGCCGGCGCCGATGGAGCTGGCGACGGCTGTCGGGCGCTTCAGCATCTCCGTCGATCAGCAAGAGGGTTGGCTTACGATCATCCGTGAATTGGCGATCGATGAAACGCGCATCACTCCCGAGATGTGGCCGGAGCTACGGGCACTGCTGCTCGCCGACAACGCGCCCCGCAACCGGCGGGTGATGCTGCGAAGCGAGTGAGCCTGTTCCGCGGGCGGGCGTGTGTGACGCCCGCAGTGACCGGCTGAAGCCTGCTGTTCGTGTGCACCGGCCCGGGCGGCTGAAGCCTGCCTTCGTGCGCACCGGCCCGGGCGAAGGCAGCTGCTTGCACGCCGGCCATGGTCTGGCGCGCCGCCTTCGCGCCGGCCTGGAGTCGTCCTGCTAGTCGAGTGCGAACTCGAACGGAATCACCACCTGGCACCGCACCGGGGTTTGGCCCTGCATTGCCGGGCGGAAGAGACACGCGCGGGCCGCCTCGAGAGCGGCCGCCTCCAGCGCGGCGGTCGCGTTGCTGGCCACGATCCGCGCAGCGATGACCTTTCCCGTCTCGTCCACGGTGGCGAGCACCTCGACGATCCCCTCCGCACCCATGGCTGCGGCCAAGGCGGGGTACTCCGGAGTGGCGCAGTAGACCAGCACCGGATCACCCTGCGGCAGCGGGTCGATCACATCGGGGACCTTGATCGCCGGCGCGATCCAGGCATCGAAGCCCCCGACCAACGGTAGGGTCACCCCGGGATCGGCGAACGGATCGACCACGAAGTCGGGATAGATCTCGGGGCGGATGACGGCCCGTGGAGCGGGGGGGACATGGATCGCTGGAGGAGGCAGCATCTTAATCGGCATGCGATCCGGGGGCAGCTCCCATGGGCTGGGGATATAGGGCGGAGCGAATACAGCTCCCAACCCGAAGATCAGCAGTGCCACAAGCGCGGCCCCACCGAGGCACACTCGGTGCTGCCGCTTGAACATCTCGTGCGCGGAATCCGACCAGTCCGGGGACCACATGAGTCACCTCCTGCGCGCGGGATGTCCTGCATCGGGCGCGCGGTGTTGCGCCCGTACGCCATCAGTATAGGCTGATCGCGGGAGGCGGAATCCACTGCCCGGCAGATTCATGCAGGTCCGGATTCCGGGACGCACCCCCGGGGAGGTTTTCCGCCGATCAGCCCCGGCGATTCCCTGAGTGCGCTTGTGTCGAGAGTCCGCCACAGTGGCGCGGATCCAGCTACTTCACCGCCACCAGATAGGAGACATGCGCCGGAGAGTTGTCCCCCCGGCGTGAGGGGCGATAGATCCCGTTGCCTTCCCCCGTCTTTCGCTCGGTGCCTTCCCAGTAGATGAGGAAGTCGGCGAAACCCGCCTCGCGAGCGATGTCCTCCAGCTCGGGGATCTGCCAGAGCCGCCAGTCGTAGGAAAACGCCCGCCGGAGCGCGCTGCCGTCGGGGAATTCGAAGTGGATGTAGCACTTCGTCTCATGCGTGATCGGGTTGAACGCGTCCTGGTCCCAGACGTAGGTGAAGTCGGGGTAATCGGTCCGTTCTTCGCGTAGCTCCATCGCCTCGGGCCCGCCGTAGAGGTCGAGATAGAAAATGCCGTCGGGGGCGAGGCCCGCGCGCACGAGCTTGAAGTAATCACGCAGCATGCCGCGGTCCTTGAATGCGAGATAGGAGAAGTTGAAGGCGGCGATCACATCGCTCTTGAACGGCACGCGGTCACGGACGTCGGCTCGGATCAGCTCGACCTTGGCGGCGCGCTTGCCGAGCGGCACGAGATGGTGCCGGATGCCCCAGTTGAGTGTGCGCTCGTCGAGATCGATTCCATAGGCGCGGCGATCGACGCCCCGGCGCACCCAGTCGGCGCACAGCGCGGCGGTGCCGCAGAAGTCTTCGCGCAGTGTCTGGGGCGCCCGGCGGCGCAGGCGGCGGAAGGTGCGCTGGATGAAGTCGGTGTCGGCCGGCGGGTTCTGAACCGCCCGCTCGTAGTAGACGTGGCGGTCGGCCTGTTGGGCCGTCGTCCGCCGGGCGGAGCGCCCGCGGTGGCGCCCGCCGGATGCTTGCCGAGTCGTGGCCTTCCGGCCTTTCTTCTGCTGCATGTGTTTTCTCCGCAATAGGTTGCGGGCCCAGGCCCTTGGCGGGAAAGTCCCGAATCCGGGACGATAGAGGGCGCCCCGCGGCCAGTCAAGGCCCGCCTCGGGGGTGGGATCCGCCATCGGCGCGCCACAGCCACTCGCCGGCCGATGGGTAGCCACAAAGACGTGAGAAAGGCCTCCGGAATGCCGATAGGCCGAATGTGGGCATTCCCGGGGAGTTGCACTGGATAGCGTCCCGCCGCTTACCCCCCGCGGGCTGCCCGGAAGACGAGTATCAAGGCAGTCCGGGCATACCGGAGGGAGCGCATGCCGCGGCCTTTTCGGCCCGACAAGCAGGTGGAAAGCAAGGAGGCAGCCGGCCGGATCGTTGTTGAGACCGACCGGTTGTTCATCCACGCTGCATTGAGCCTCTTCCCCAACGAGAGCGGAGAACGCTTCTCGATGGAAGGGGTGTTGGCGCTGCTCAAGGAGCTCGGGGTCACCCGCGGCATCGACGCCTACGAGATCCAGGCGCTGGTCGATCGCGTGGCCGAGAGCGGCCGCCCCGTCGAGCGCGAGATCATCGCCGCCGGCCGTGAGCCGATTCCCGGCGAGGACGCCTATGTCGAGTTCCCCCCCCTGCAGCGGCGCGAGGCGCAAGAGACTGACCCGGAAGACCCGGTCGAGCTGAGCAAGCGCCGGATCATCAACATCAAAGCCGACCAGGTCGTCGCGCTCTATCATCCGCTCACCGACGGAGTCGCCGGTGTCAATCTGCGCGGCGAGTATCTCTCCGCCGAGCCGGGAATGGATGCCACGCCGGGCGCCGAGCGCAACTTGCGCCGTGAGGACGATCGGATCTACTCGGAGATCGACGGACGCCTGGTGATCGAGAGACGGCAGATCTACGTCGACGAGCAGGTCACCATCGATGATGACCTGACAGTGCTCTACGGCGACATCGACTTCGTCGGCAACATCATCGTGTGGGGCAACATCGAATCCGGCGTGACCATTCGATGCCTGAAGAACATCAGCGTGGGCGGATCGATCTACGGCAGTAGCATCCACTGTGAAGGCGATCTGAAAGTCGCCAACGGTATCGTGGGTTCGGACGAGACCGCCATCATGGTGAAGGGAGATCTCGAGGCGACCTTTGTCGAGAATGCCGACCTGCGCGTATGGGGCGATTGCCGTATCCGTGACAGCCTGGTCAGTTCGAGTGTGCTCTGTTCGGGCAAGCTCGAGATGACCGGATGCGGCCACATGGTCAGTGGACAGGTCAGCGCCAAGGAAGGCTTCTTCGCCACGACCGTCGGGATTCCGGTAGGGACGAACGCGAAGATCTCCGTCGGCACCGACGCGTTGGCGATCGTACGGATCGCCGAACTGGGCAAGGAGATCGAGGCGGCCCAGGAGCGCGCCGAGAAGATCATCGAGATCGAGCGTCAAGTGGGGCCCAACACGCCCGGATACAAAGATCTGTTGTCACAGAAGCGTGCAGAGATCGACCGGTTGCTCGAACTACTCGCCGAGGTTCAGAAGGCGACCCTGGGCATGCAGAACGAGCGCGCCTGGTTGGTACAGCGTCCCAAGCGGAACTACGATGCGGTCGCTAGTGTGCGCAGGAAGACGCACGAGGACACGGTGATCGAGTTCCCGCTCGGGAGGCTCGTCGTGCGTCCGGCGGCCACCGCCGGACGATTCACCTACGACTCCGAGATGGATCGCGTCGCGATCCTGCCCCTGGCTGCCTAGCTGCCCCTAGCCTGACTTCTGCCACGGACTGCTAGCTGCCGGACACCCCTTCTGAATCACTCCGCAACGGCGGCTCACTCCGCAACGACAGTTTACTCCAGAACGACGGCTCACTCCGCGACGACAGTTCACTCCACAACGACGGCTCATTCCGCGATGACGACGATCTCCGACGGTGTGTGACGGGGCGCTGCGATCAGCGCGAGGTCATCCCCGCCGCTATTCGGACCGAGCGCTGCACGCACGGTCTCGAGGGCGAGCGCGGGTCTGTTGCGGTCTTCGCTCAAGTGGCCGAGCATGACTGCTCCGGGAGGGCGCCGGCTCGACTGGAGCGCGTATTGCAGTAGCTGTGCGGCGGCGGGATTCGAGAGATGATAGAGGGAGGCGGGATTGAAGTAGAGGCGCAGCAGCTCGAGATCGTGGTTCGACTCCAGGTAGATGAAATCGCAGTTGTGGATGTGGGGGGCGATCGCCTGGGGATCGTTGAAGTCATTGGCGACCAGCAGGCGGTGAGAGCCACAGCGGATCACGAAGGCATGGGTGGTGACCTCGGGCGCGTGCGGCACGGGGACCGGCTTGATGGTGAACATGCCGATGGAGAAGGCGGCCGTGCCGAAGCGCCGCAGGAGGAAGCTGCTGGGATCGACACGCGCAGGAAGGCGGTAGGGATTGAGGTAGCGGGAGGTGACCTCCATGGACGTGCGCTGGTGGAGATAAACGGGAATCTCCAAATCCGCCATGACCCGCAGGGCCGAGTAGTTGATGTGGTCTCCGTGCGCGTGGGTGACGATCAGAGCATCGATTGGTTTCCCGAGTCCGACCTCCTCCTCCAGGGCTTGACGGCAGCCACGCTGTGAGCGGATCCCGCAGTCGATCAACAGGCGCGTGCGCCGACGGCCGATCCGGCCTTCGAGCAAGAGCAGGTTCCCGCTGCTGCCGCTCCTGAAGCTGCGAAAGGTGAGCATGTGATCTGTGTCCGCCCTTCGGGAAGTCCGTGACCCCGCGCTGCCGGAGAGGGGCACGCGGGCCGCCTTGAGTGCAACCGATGATCTCCCAGGATGCTAGACCACCCGGGAAGGCCTTGTAAACCAGGGTTCGGGTGAGGTCTAATAGGCGTTCCGGCGTCCGGGTTCCCCGGGAATGAAGCGGGAAAGCCGTCACGCGTCGCCGCGGGCCTCTCGACTCCATGCGGAACCAGTCCCCGCCGGGGGTCCCTTGCACCAAGGAGGCAGGATGGCGTACCCCAGACCGCTGCGGGTCTCACGTGGTTGGTCATTGCTTCTCGCCGCCGTACTGGTTCTGGCCGGCTGTGCCGGCTCCCAGCAAGCGTCGGAAACCACCCGAGAAATCACGCTCAAGGCGACCGCCTCGCAGACCCGGATCACCGACGCGCTCGCCGAGGATCCGCAGGTCGAAGAACTCGTCGCGCCCTACCGCGAGACGATGCAGGCGACGATGGGCGAGCCGCTGGCCGTCTCCCCGCAGCCGATGGAGACCGATCATCCGGAGGGCCTGCTCGGGGCCTTGATCGCCGATTTCGTTCTGGAGCGCGCCCGCGCGGAGAGCCGGGAGAGAGTGGATGCCTGCGTGATCAACAACGGCGGCCTGCGGATTCCCTGGCCAAAGGGTGTGATCACCTTGCGGCTGGTCTACGAAGTCATGCCGTTCGACAACGAGATCGTCCTGCTCCGCCTCGATGCAGACCAGATGCGCGCCTTGGCCGCGGAGATCGGCGCCCGCCGCGGCGAACCGATCAGCGGTTTCGGATTCGCGATTTCGGGGAGTGAGGTCGTGGATGTGCAAGTTGGGGGCAAACCGGTCGAGGCCCGGGACTACTGGGTGGCGACCAGCGACTACTTAGCCGGCGGCGGTGGCGGGATGTCGACCCTCTGGGAGCCGCGCGAGATCCGCCGCACGGGGGTCTTGGTCCGCGATGCGATTGCCGACGCCCTGCGCGGCCACGGGCAGGTGGGGGGCGGCGAGCTGGGCGAGATCCCGCTTCCCGCGATGGGACGGATCCGCGAGCGATAGGAGAGCGAGGAATGACCACGCGCAGGGGTTTTCTCAGACACGCGGGAGCGGGGTTGGCCTCGATTGGGCTAGGGAGTCTGGCAGGGGGGCTGGAGGGATGGTTCCAGGACGCCCTGGCCCGGCCCGGCGATTCCGATGAGCTGGTCATCACCGTGCTCCATACCAACGATGTCCATTCGCGGATCGATCCCTTCCCCGCGGATGGCGGCCGCAACGCCGGCCTGGCAGGAGCCGCGCGCCGCGCAAGCCTGATCGACCGAATCCGCGCGGAGAACCCGCGGACGCTGCTGCTCGACGCCGGGGACGTCTTTCAGGGGACCCCCTACTTCAACCTCTTCAAGGGGGAGGTCGATTTCAAGGTCATGTCGGCGCTGGGATACGATGCAATGACGGTCGGCAATCACGATTTCGACGCCGGTATCGACGGCCTGCAGGCTGCCTTGAAGTACGCGGACTTCGAGTTGGTCAGCGCAAACTACGACTTCTCCCAGACGCCGCTCGCTGATCGCATCAAGCCCTTTATCACCCGCACCTTCGATGACGTCAGGATTGGTATCTTCGGTCTCGGTGTTGGTCTCGAAGGCCTCGTCGCGCCCGCCCTGCGCCGGGGTGTGATCTACCGCGAGCCCTATCCGGTGGCCGCGGAGATGGTGCGCCGCCTCCGCGAGCAAGAGGCGTGCGATCTGGTCATCTGCCTCTCCCACATGGGCAACCAGGGATACCACGGAGAGCCGGGGGAGCAGGAACTCGCCCGCGAGGTCACCGGGATTGATCTCATCATCGGGGGCCACAGCCACACGTTCATGGAGGAACCGAGCCGCGTGCATCACGGCGACCGCGAGACCCTCGTCTTCCAGGTCGGCTGGGGGGGCATCAACCTCGGCCGCGTCGACTTCCACGTCCGCCGCGGAGCCGTGATTCGCAGCCAGGCAGCGGCGCTGCGCGTGGGGCGAGCGGCGCGTCGCCATGCAGTCGACGCGCTCAAGATGAGCTGAAGAAACAATCGCCCGGTGGGGGAATTCCATCGGGTGTGTTGTTGCCCGACAATCCAGTAGGCTGTGGCTGGACAATCCGCACGCTTCCAGGCACCGGGTAGAGAGCCGATGTGGTACGAGCCCGACGAGCAGGCCCTCGATGACGAACCACGCACGCGGCATCTGCCCTTGCGGGAGATGCTCGGGCGGATCGTGCCTCTCTTCCGGCCCCATCGGGGAGCCGTCGCCCTCGCGTCCCTCTTGCTGTTGATCGCCGTTGCCGCCGAGCTCGGCGGGCCGCTGATCGTCCGGCATCTGCTGGACGTCGACATTCCCTCGGGCGATGCCACCGGCGTGCTCATCCGGGCACTCGCTTACGTGGTGCTCTTCGCGGTGGGGATGGGTGCCGCCTACCTTCAGGTCGTCCTGATCGCCAAGGCGGGGCTGAAGATCGTCACCGCCCTGCGCGAGCAAGTCTTCGCCCACCTGATGACCCTCTCGCTCGCCTACTTCGACAAGAACCCGCCGGGGAGCTTGATGGCGCGCGTCGAGAGCGATGTCGAGCGCTTGATGATGCTCTTCTCTGATGTCGCCCTAGCGCTCTTCCGCAACCTCATCCTCTTCGTCGGCACTTTCACGGTGATGCTCGTCTTCAATCCGCGGGTCACCCTCGCGGTGCTCGCGCTGGTGGCCCCCCTGGTCGCCGGCACCTATTTCTTCCTGAAGTACATTCGTCGCGTCTCACGCACGGTGAGACAACTCTATGCGCGGATTTCCGCCTTTCTGGTCGAGTATGTGCAGGGCATTCCGATCCTGCAGATCTTCGGCTACACGGAACAGGCCCAGCTCGGCCTGATGAATCGCAACAAGGAGAAGTACTCGAAGGAGGTGCGTCTCTACTTCGTCGAATATGCCTTCTGGGCCGCCTTTGCGTCGGCCGAGATTGCGGCGGTGATGATCATCATCTATGTCGGCGCCCGCCAGGTGTTCGATGCGGCGATGACCATCGGCACGCTGGTGCTCTTCATCGAGTACACGCGGCGGCTCTTCTGGCCGCTGATCATGTTCTCCGAGCAGCTCGACTTCATTCAGCGGGCGTTTGCCTCGGCCGACCGCGTCTTCCAGGTACTCGACACGCCCTCACGGACGCCTGAGCGTCCGGGGGCGAGCGCGGAGATTCCTGCCGATTGGCGCGAGATCGCCTTCGAGGATGTGAGCTTCGTCTACGACAGCGGTGTGAAGGCGGTTGACCGGGTGAGCTTTCGGGTCCAGCGCGGGGAGAAGATCGCTCTGGTGGGTCTCTCGGGGGGCGGCAAGACGACGATCACCAACTTGCTGCTGCGTTTCTACGAGCCGGCCGCAGGAAGGATCACGCTCGATGGGATCGATATCCGCGACTACCGGCAAAAGAGCTGGCGGGCGGAAATCGGGCTGGTCCTGCAGGACATCCACCTCTTCCCCGGAAACCTAGGCGACAACTTGCGCGTCTTGCGCGACTCGATCGGGGACACCGCCCTCGACCGGGCGCTACACGTCGTGCAGGCCGATGAGATGTTGAGCCGACTACCAGACGGGTACGCCACCGAGCTCTCGGAGGGCGGGGCGAATCTTTCGATGGGCGAACGGCAACTGCTCTGCTTCGCCCGGGCGGTGGTTGAAGATCCCGACATCCTGGTTCTGGATGAGGCGACCTCTTCAGTCGATCCGGTTACCGAGGCGCGCCTGCAGCGGGCGCTCGATGCCCTGCTCAAGGGACGCACCTCGATCATCGTCGCCCACCGGCTGGCGACGATCACGCGCGCCGACCGGATCCTGGTCATGCACCAGGGGCAGCTTGCCGAGGAAGGGACCCACGCGGAACTCTATGGCCGCAAGGGCATCTACCGGGATCTCTTCGATCTGCAGTTCGCCTCGCAGATGGGGGCGTGAGATCGGGCCGAGGGCGCCCCCGAGGTGGGAGGGAGCAGGCGAACTTACCGGGAAACACAGCGAGGGACTGGAGAGAAGGTGAAGGCAGCGGAAGTCGACAGCGGGGGGCGCGAGCGCTCCCACGGGCAGATCCGCCGGCGGGCGATCTGGCTGCGGCGCTATTGGCGTGGGCACGGCCGGGTCCTTGTCTTCCTTCTTTTCTTCACACTGGTTTCAACCATCGTGGCCGTCGCCTACCCGCTGGTGTTTCGCTGGGTCATCGACCAGCTCTCCGGAATCTTGAGCAAGCAGGGTGCCGCGGGACAGATCGGCCAGGTCCTGCTCGTGCTCGGGGCGATTCTGATCGGCCGCTTCATTGCCGGCTTCTACCCGGCCACCCGGGCGCTGATGAATCTGCGGCTCGAGGTCGGCATCCGCGAAGATGTCTTCGGCGAGTTGATGAAGAAGGACTACCGCTTCAACACCCGCTACCGCACCGGCGACGTCGTGACCCGCCTGACCGACGACATCGGTGAATTTCCCAAGATCGCCTGGTTCGGCTGCTCGGGCGTATTTCGAGCGCTGGAGTCGACCTCGAAGATGATCTTCTGTCTCGCGGCGATGGCGGTGATCAACTGGAAGCTGACGCTGATCTCGGTCATTCCGTTGCCCATCATGATGTGGGTCTTCTATAGTCTGCGGCATCGCATGCGCTACTACATGCGCGCCTCACAGCAGTGCATCTCGGAGACGAACGACATGCTCGAGGCGGCCTTCTCCGGGGTCCGGATCGTCAAAGCCTTCCGCGCCGAAGATGGACAGAAGGGCCGGCTGGCCGCGATCATGCGCGAGCGAGTCGGGATCTTCGTCAATCTGATCAAGCTGCAGACGCTGATCCACTCACTCGATACGGTCGCCAGTCGGGTCGGACAGATGATCGTCCTTGCCGTTGGCGGATTCATGGTCATGCGCGGGGAGACCTCGATCGGAACGCTGTATGCCTTCTACGTCTATCTCGACATGCTGACCCATCCGATGATGGACATTCCCTTCCTATTCATGACCGGGCAACAGGCATTCGTCTCGATCGACCGGGTCGAGGAGATCCGCAGCTTCCCGGTCTCCGAAGAGCGGCCCGGGGAAGCGCGGCTCGATGGAATCGAGACCATCGCGTTCGAGAATGTCGGCTTCAGGTACGACGAGGGCCGGCGTATCCTCGAGAACCTTAGTTTCCAGGTGCCGTTGGGGGGCAAGATCGCGCTGGTCGGACCGGTGGCGAGTGGGAAATCGACGCTGCTGAAGCTGATCGCCGGGATTCTCACCCCGACCGAGGGCCGCATCGTGATCAACGGTCGGGATCTGAAGGCCTGGAATTGGGATCACTACCGCAAGAGAATCGGCTATGTGCCCCAGGAGGCGATGCTCTTTTCCGATACGATCGAGCGCAACGTGATCTTCGGTCGCTCGGCGCCGGGGGATTGGCGCTCCTCGAAGGAGGAATGGGCGCGCCGCTGTCTCAGCGTCGCACAGATGGACGATGACTTGGCCCAGCTTCCCGAGGGCATCGCGACGATGGTGGGCCAGAAGGGCGGCCTGGTCTCGGGGGGGCAGAGGCAGCGGGTTGCGATTGCCCGCGCCCTCGCCGGGGCGCCCCAGATCCTGCTGCTCGACGACTGCACCGCGGCTCTCGATGCGCGGAATGAGGACCGCTTCTGGAAGCAGCTCGATGAGACTTTCACGGGCCGGACCAGCTTCATCGTTTCCCACCGGATGGCGACCATCCGCCGCGCCGATCAGATCATCGTGCTCGAGACGGGACGGCTCGTCGACCAAGGCACCCACGACGAGCTCGCGATCCGGTGCGAGACCTATCGCGAGTTCCTACAGGTCGAACGAGCCAAGGCACATCTCGAGGAATCGGCTGCTCCTGCGGGGTAGTTGTCTCTGTTTTCGGTGTTTGCGAACTCGCCCGACTCTGCTAGCCTGCCGACACCACTGCCGGACTCTCTCTGTTCTCCAGGGGAAGGAGGCCTGCCCTGAACCGCTGGCTCCGCAGATCCCTGATCCTCGCGGCAATCGTGCTGGTCATTGTCTTTCTGCGTCTGGTCGTCTTCCGCCCGGCGCCGGTGTCGGTGACGATCATCGTAGTGGAGAAGGGTCGTGTCGAAGAGACGGTCGTCAACTTTCGCGCCGGTACGGTCAAGTCGCGGCTGCGTTCCCAAATGAGTCCGGGGATCTCCGGGCTGGTGGCCGAGATTCCGGTCGAGAAGGGCACTCCGGTCGAGAAGGGCCGAGTTCTGCTGCGGGTCGATGACAGCGAGTACCGGCACCATGTCGCGCTTGCCGAGCGGTCCGTGGATGCGGCGCGCGCGGCGGCCGAGGAGGCCTGTCTCTCGGCGGCGCAGCTCGAACGCGATTGCCGACGCACCGAGTCATTGGCCACCGAAGGACTTGCTTCCGACCAGGCTCTCGAGGAGGCCGGCACCGCGGCCGCGGCGGCCGCGGCGGCCTGCAACGCGGCCCGGGAACGGGTCCGGGAGGCGGAAGCGGCGCTGGCGGTCGCCCAGGTGACGCTCGACAAGACCGTCATGCGCGCCCCCTTCGCCGGCGTCGTCCTCGATGTGACCACCGAGGTGGGCGAGTGGATCAGCCCCTCGCCGCCCGGAGTCATGATCCCACCAGTGATCGACCTGATCGATCCAGGGTCGCTCTATGTGAGCGCGCCGATCGACGAGGCCGATGTCGCGCGGCTGCGCGTGCCCCTGCCGGTGAGGATCACCATGGACGCCTTCCGGGGCCGCTCGTTCCAGGGGACGCTTTCCTATCTGTCCTTCTTTGTCGAGACGACGCAGGAGCAGAACCGGACCCTGACCGTGGAAGCCGAATTCACCGAGCAGGAACTTCCCGCGAATGTTCTGCCCGGCCTATCGGCCGACCTCGAGATCATCCTCGACGTACGTGAGGATGTCCTGCGGATCCCGACCTATGCCTTGCTCGAGGGGGATCGGGTGCTCGTCGTCCGCGAAGGGGAACTCGCCAGCGTTCCCGTGACAGTTGGATTGCATAATTGGGCTTCCGCCGAGATCACCGATGGTCTGACGGCCGGTGATCGTGTCGTCGTCTCTCTCGACCGTCCCGAGGTCAAGGCGGGAGCGAAGGTACGGGTCGCTGGGGAGGTCGAGCAATGAGTGGCCATTTCCTCCATCGAGAGACGGTGTGATCGAACTCGAGAAAGTCAGTCGGACCTTCGTGGTGGGGGGACGTCCGGTCCACGCCCTGCGGGAGATCAGTATCGAGATCCCCGACGGTGAGTATGTCTCGATCATGGGGCCTTCCGGATCGGGGAAGTCAACGCTACTCAACATCCTCGGTTGCCTCGACCGGCCGAGCTCCGGCTCTTACAGGCTCGATGGTGTCGAGACGGCGCAGCTCTCGGAGGGCGAGCTCTCGCGCATCCGGCGCCATCGGATCGGCTTCGTCTTCCAGGTCTTCCATCTCGTTGCGCGCCTGACGGCGGCGGAGAATGTCGAGTTGCCGATGACCTTCGCCGCGATCGCTCCCGAGGAACGCCGCGGAAGGGTCTCCCGCGCGCTCGAGGCCGTCGGCTTGCTCGCCCGCGCCCATCATCGCCCCGATCAACTCTCGGGCGGCGAGCGCCAGCGTGTCGCGATCGCCCGCGCGGTGGTCATGGAGCCTTCGATTCTGTTGGCCGATGAGCCGACCGGGAATCTCGACAGCCAAGCGGGGGCCGAGATCGTCGAGCTGATCGAGGAGATGAACGGCCGGGGGTTCACCGTGCTCGTCGTGACCCACGACCCCAGCATCGGCAATCGCGCCCGGCGGCACGTCCGTCTGGCGGATGGCGCGATCGTCTCCGGACACGCGCCGGCGATATCGATGGAGTGATGCGGTGCGCACGCTCGACCTATTGCGCTTCTCCGCCGGTGGCCTGCGCGGCCACCGGCTACGCACGATTCTCTCATTGATCGGCGTTGCGATCGGCGTCGGCTCGGTGATCATGCTGACCAGCTTGGGGGAGGGGGCGCGGCTCTATGTGACCGGGGAGTTCACCTCCTTGGGGTCGAACTTGCTGATCGTCATGCCCGGCAAGACCGAGACCCACGGCGGCGCGCCTTTCGTCAGCAGCGCTCCCCATGATCTGACCCTCGACGATGTCGACGCAATCCGGCGCCGGGTGCCCGCGATCGGGCAGGTGGCCCCAGTCTCGCTCGGTAGCGGACCGGTCGCCTACGGCGAACGCAGCCGCGAGTGCGTGGTAATCGGCACCGAGCACGAGATGCTCGGCATCCGCCATCTGGCGATGGGGATCGGCCGCTATCTTCCGCCCGGAGAGCGCGATGCGCCGGTCGCTGTTCTGGGGGCGAAACTACAGCGCGAGCTCTTCGGCCACCAGAACCCCCTCGGCCGGATGATCCGCATCGGCGACTGGCGCTTCCGCGTGATCGGGGTGCTCGCCGCACGCGGAACCTCGATCGGCCTGAATCTCGATGAGGTCGTCATGATTCCCGTCGAGACGGCGATGCGTCTCTTCAACCAGACGAGCCTCTTCCGGATCCAGGTGGAGGTGCGAGCCCACCAGGAATCGGATGCCGCATGCGAGGCGATCATGCGGGTGCTGATGGAGCGGCATGATGGAGACGAGGATGTCACCGTTCTCACCCAAGATGCCGTGCTCGCGACCTTCACACAGATCCTCAACGCCCTGACGGCAGCTCTAGTCGGGATCGCCGCGATCTCGCTGACGGTGGCCGGGATCGGGATCATGAATGTGATGCTGGTGTCGATCTCGGAACGCACGCGCGAGATCGGGCTGCTCAAGGCTGTCGGTGTTACCAGGAGGCAGATCACCGGCGTCTTTCTGATCGAGGCCGTGATGATCTCGACGACCGGAGGGGTCCTGGGGCTATTCGTCGGAATCGTCAGCGGACGGATCTTCCAGCGCATCGTCCCCGACTTTCCGATTCATGCGCCGCTCTGGGCGGTGGGTGCCGCGCTGGGAGTATCGATGACGGTCGGCATTCTCTTCGGCAGCCTGCCGGCGCGCCAGGCCGCGCGCCTCGACCCGGTCGAGGCGCTGATGCGCAAGCGAGCGTAGGGGCCGCAGCCATGCTCTTCGATGATGTGATCCGACAAGCCGCGCGGTCGATCAGCGGACACCGCCAGCGTTCGATCCTGACGATGCTCGGGATCGTGATCGGGATCGCCTCGGTGATCCTGCTGACCTCGCTCGGGGAGGGGCTGCGGATCTACATCCTGGCGCAGTTCACCCAGTTCGGGACGAATGTCGTGGCGGTCAACCCGGGCAAGGCCGAGACGACGGGAATTCCAGGCGCCCTGGGGGGGACCCTGCATCCCTTGCGGCTCGGTGACAGCGAGGCGCTGCGCCGCATTCGCGGCGTGGAAGAAGTTGTGCCCATCTCGATGGGGACGGCTGGGGTGGAGTACCGCGGCAAGGAGCGGAACATCTTCATCTACGGGGTGACCTCGGCCGGGCCGGAAGTCTGGAAGATGAACGTGCGTGCCGGCCGCTTCCTTCCGGCGGGCGATGCCCGCTATGGATCTCCGCTGGCCGTGCTCGGTCCCACCGTCAAACGCGAGCTCTTCGGCGAGAAGAACGCGCTGGGGGAGCACGTGCGGATCGGAGGTCAGCGTTTCCTGGTCATCGGGATCATGGAATCGAAGGGCCAGTTCCTCGGCTTCGACATCGATGACGCCGTCTACATTCCCGTTGCCCTGGCGATGCCGCTTTTCAACCAGGACGAACTCCAAGAAATCGATGTACTCGTCGCCAACTCATCGGTGGTCGATAGGGTTGTTGCGCAAGTGAAAGCCATCCTCACGGAGCGTCACGGCGGTGAGGAGGACTTCACGGTCACCACCCAGACCGGCATGCTCGAGACCCTCGATCGCATCATCCGGATCATCAGTTTGGCCGTTGCCGGCATCGGGGGGATCTCGCTGTTGGTTGGGGCAATCGGCATCCTGACGATGATGTGGATCTCGGTCAACGAGCGCACCGAGGAGATCGGTCTCGCCAAGGCGATCGGCGCCACCCGGGGGCAGATCCTTGCGCTGTTCTTGAGTGAGGCGATCATCCTCTCCGGCAGCGGGGGGGCGCTGGGACTCCTGGCGGGCATGGGGCTGGCCAATCTGCTGCACCTGGCGATTCCCGCGCTCCACGTTCATACCCCGCTTGCCTACGTCATCTTGGCGCTGGTGGTGAGCCTGCTCGTTGGCATCGCCGGCGGGATCCTGCCCGCGCGGCGGGCGGCGGCCCTCGATCCGATTGAGGCGCTGGCGGCAGAGTAGGGGCGGGGTCTCCGGATCCAAGCCGGATGCGCGATGCGGGCCCTGTCTTGCAACGGGGCCCACGCAGGAACTCGAGCAGCGGGAGGGAGCGCACGGCTCCCGGAGGCTAGATCCGTCACCCGCCAGGCGAGCAAGACGAATCCGAAGAAGAGAAGCCTGAGGAGCCGAACGAGCCACCGGTGGCGAAGGCCGAGATCTGCCGCTCGGGCCTGCGCGCCCCGCACTCGGGACAGGTGAGCTTCTGCTCCTCCTCGTCGCGGCGGGTGATCGAGAGCAGCGCCTCGAAGCGGGCGCCGCACTTGCTGCATCTGTATTCGTAGAGCGGCATGATCGATGACTCCTCAGTGCATCGTCTCGCGGTTCCCGTGCACCGCCGAATGGCTCGTCCAGCCTGTGGCAGCCTGTGCCGGTCCCTCCGCGGCATTCGGGCAACCTTGATTCTAGCCTAGGAACCGACCCTAAGTCCAAACCTCGGCAAGAAACACGTCTACCAGCGTGCCGGTTCCCGCCAGATGGTGAAGCTGGGCGCATCCTTCTTGGATGCCTCCCCCCCCCCCCCGAGGGGAGCGAGGCCCGAGATCCGAGGCCTGAGGCCTGAGGTCCAAGGCCCAAGGCCCGAAGCCCAATGCCCAGGCCTCCCGGTTCGGCGATCCCGCAGTCCCGGCACCTGGACCCGGTTCGGCTGGTTTGCGCAGGAGACCACACGGGCCTCCACAGAGGCCTCCACAGAGCCTTCCCGCCCCCTAAGCCCCTGTGCTATAGTCTGTCTTCTTCGATCGGATTCCACCTGCAGAGAGGGACGCAATCGGGAGGATTGGCGGATGGATCTCGCGCAACGTTACACCAATGTTGGGGTTATCGGTGCAGCCGGGAAGATGGGCAGTGGCATCGCCCTGCTTCTGACCCACGAGATGGCCCTGCGCAAGACGAGCCCCGGTGCCAGGGAGGAGCGCTTCAAGCTGACTCTGATGGATGTCAACGACGAAGCGCTCGATGGGCTGAAAGGGTACTTGCGGTCCCAGATGCGCCGCCTCGCGGAGAAGAGCACCGTCCGCTTGCGTGCCCACTACGCCGACCGCCCCGACCTGGTCGAGAACGGCGAGATCATCCAGGCTTATGTCGACGACGCCCTCGATCTGGCCCGCTTCACAACCGACCTCGACCAGCTGGCCGGATGCAGGTTGGTCTTCGAGGCGATTGCCGAGAACATCGACCTGAAGGTCAAGATCTACAAGCAGGTCAAGAAACTGGCGCCCGAGGCCTTCATCTTCACCAACACCTCTTCAATCCCGATCCGCTTGCTTGACGAGCAGGCGGGGCTGGGCGGTGGGCTCGTCGGCTTCCACTTCTACAATCCCCCCGCCGTGCAACGGCTGCTCGAGTTGATCACATCGCCGACGACCCGGGACGACTTGGTTGCCGATGCACAGCAGATCGCCAAGGATCTGAAGAAGAAGGTCATTCCGGCGAGCGACATCGCCGGCTTCATCGGCAACGGGCATTTCATTCGCGATGGATTGTACGGCATCGCCGAGATGGAGAAGCTGCGCGGCGACTATGGATTCGCCGGGGGGACGTACATGGTCAACCGCGTCTGCCAGGACTGGCTGATCCGGCCGATGGGCATCTTCCAGCTCATCGACTACGTCGGGGTCGATGTCTTCCAGTGCATCCTGGGCGTGATGAACCAGTTCATCGAGGGTGAGGAACTGCACAGCGACCTGATCGACGAACTGATGAAGCGCGGCGTGCGGGGTGGCCAGAATCCGGACGGCAGTCAGAAGGATGGCTTCTTCCGTTACGAGAAGGGGCAGATCAGCGCGGTCTACGATCTCGACAAGGGTGACTATCAACCGATCGCGGCCGCCTGGTCCGACCGCTTCGACAAGGCGCTCGGGGGCCTGCCCGATGGGCACTTCCCCTGGAGAGCGCTCTCGCGGGACACGAGCAAGACGGCCAAACTGGAAGGCTACTTCGGTAATCTGGCCAAGGCCGAGGGGCTTGGTGCCCGACTGGGGCGCGACTACCTGAAGCGGTCGAAGGAAATCGGCGAGCAACTCGTCAGCAGCGGCGTGGCAGCCAAGGCCGAGGATGTCAACGGCGTGCTGCTCAATGGGTTCTTCCACCTCTATGGACCAATCAACGACTATGCGTGAGGAACATTGCCGGAGGCGGCGGCCGAGCGGTCTCTGGATGGCAAGTTGGTGTATTTGCGGATCATGCGCGCCGCCCAAGGGGCGGTGTGAGGAATTGGCGCTGCGGGGCTCATCGATGATCGCATCCGCTTCGACGGAGGTAGAGGCATGAAGCTGAGAAAGAAGGTCTACATCGCGGCCGGAACATACACCATCTCCCTGGGAACTGGTCGCAAGGAGTTCCATCCGCGCAAGCCGCGCCCGGGTCTCGAGCACTACATCATCGAGGCCGGCCAGGGTGTGCTTGCGCAGGTCTCCGATCCCCGTGTCATCGATGAGTGCGTCGTCGGGAACTTCATGGCGGCGCGCTTCAACCGCCAGGGGAACCTCGCCGCCTTGATGCCGACGATCCACCCCTCCCTCGAGTACAAGCCGAGTACGCGCGTCGAGGGTGCCTGCGGCTCGGGCGGGCTGGCGGTGATGACGGCGATGAAAAGCATCTTGGCCGATCTCTCCGATGTGGTTCTCGTGATCGGCATCGAGGTGCAGAACACGGTCAAGGCGATCTACGGCGCCGATGTCCTAGCCGGTGCGGGCCACTATGCGTCGCATCGCAAGAACGGCCACGCCTACTTCTTCCCCTCATTCTTCTCCGACCGGGCCGGCGCGGCATTCAAGAAGTACGGCCATGACGAGGTACGCCGGGCGATGACGCAGTGGTTCGTCAATGCGATCGAGGCCGGGCGGCGTTGTCCCGAGGCGCAGGAGCATCACAATCGCGTCGAGGATCTACACGCCCTGGGCAACACGCCGCCGAATCCCACTGCCTTCGTCGATAACTTGAATGTCTTCGACTGCTCGAAGGTCTCGGACGGGGCCGCGGGCCTGCTGGTGCTCTCCGAAGAGGGCCTTGCCAAGGCGGGGATTGCGAAGAAGGATGCCGTCGAGATCGTCGGCTGTGGCACCTCGGTTGCCAACCTCACCGAGTTGCCCGCGGATCCGACGACGCTGGCGACCAGCCGCTCCGCTGTCGAGAAGGCCTACGGCATGGCCGGGGTCTCGGTGAAGGATCTTGCCTTTGCGGAAGTTCACGACTGTTTCTCGATCACCGGCATCCTGATGGCCGAGGCAGCCGGCATCTGTGCGCAGGGCGAGGGCTTTGACTTCGTCTCGGACGGCGGTACGCGTCCCGACGGGCGACTGCCGATGAATCTCTCGGGCGGACTGATCGGCCATGGGCACTACACCGGCGGCACCGGGGTGCGCCAGACGGTCGATAACTGGAAGCAGCTCACCGGCAAGGCGGGCGACTTCCAGCTCGAGATTCCCGCCAACCGGCCCCATGGGCTGGTGATCAGCATGGGCGGGAATGATAAAACGGTCGTGGTGTTTGTCGCCAAGCAGGCGTAGGGATCGGTGAGTCGGGGCCGACGGCTCCGCGTTCCATGAATATCTGGCCCGCCGCCCAGATGTCCCCCTAACATATTATAGATCAACGAGTTGTGGGTCTGGCACGTCTGACCAGAAGATGGCAGCGGATCGGATCGCAGGCAGAATTGCCCAATCTTGTGCCAATCGCTGGACAGAATTGCCCAATTCTGTCTCGATTCTCCAGGGATTAGTGGCCATTCTCACGCCATAAACTACGTTCCTCGCGGATTGGAGCCCATTCTAGTCGACCTCCTGCGCGACTCTCGTCCGCACCGCGACGTCATCCTCATCGAGGGACCCCGCCGGGTGGGCAAGATCACCCTCGCCGAGCGCGCACTGGCACAGGTCGATTGCCCGGTGACCTCCCCGCATCTTCAGGCGGGATGTTCGCTATCCAGTCGGGAGGGTCCGCCGGTTCCTCGTGCGCGGTTGCCTGCGCAGTGCGGCGAACTTCGTGGGAAGCCCGTCGAAGAACGCAAGCGTGATTCCACAACCGACCAGCAAGATCAATGACGAGATCAGGCGAGTCTTCGAGCGCCTCGAGAGCTGGCGCCTGATGCTCCATTGCGAGCAGCGGGGTGAGCATAGAGGGTCTCAGGATTGCCCTGGATCATTGCCCGTACAGCGTTCCCTGTGGCGCTCGTTCCTGCATGCGGAGCAGCATCGTCTCGGCCATCAGAAGCTCCCGCTCGAGAACGATGCGATCTTCCGGATTCTGGTCGGTCAGCGCATCGAGATCGGATCCGAAGCGCACGATGGTCGCCGCCATGACAGATAGCGACTCATTGTAGTGCTCAGCGTAGATGTCCGCCGCTTCGTGCATCCCGGCGACGAGGAGGGCAAGCGCAGTGGTCTTCTGTGCGCTGTACTGGTCGAAGTAGCGTCCGTCATCATCGAGGTGAGCTCCGCCCGGGAGCTGGAGATTCAGGGCCCGCTCGATCGGCTCACCGGCGGGCGTACGGTAGCGAAGCCTCAGGTCAGCCGCGAGCTGCTCGAACGGTCCGCCATCGAACCGCAGCAACAACGCCCCTCTTCTCCTGCTTAGGAACACGGTGGCCGCTCGGAGTTCTCCTTGATCGGCCGGAAAGCCGTATCCCTGGCCCAGCGTGAATCCACCCACGGGCTGGGCCACCACCGTCAGGTCGTAGGCGATTGGGCAGATCATCCAGGGCCAGTTGTCATCCATGAACGCCGGCACCTGGCCGGCCGTCGAGATACTGAACCCGTTGCCCCCGCTCAGATTGACCATCGCCTGCATCACATCGGGGTTGAGGCCGATTCCGGTGCCGATGATGGTCAAGCCGATCCCATCCTGCTCCAACTCACCCGCCAGCTCCATGAAGGTCCCCGGGCTCGTGGCCCCGACATTCGGCTGCGCGTCGGTCAGCAGAATGACCCGCTTCTGATCGGCCTCGATTTCTGCATCATCGAACATGGAGATCACAAGGCGCAATCCGGCCTCCATGTTGGTCGATCCTCCTGCAGTCAGGGCGGCGATCTTCGAGTTCAACTGATCGTGCTGATCTCCCGAGACGAATCCCTGGACAAGCCGTGCACTCGAGGCAAAGGCAGCCATCCCGACGACATCGTCCGAGTCGAAATGCTCCACCATTGCCGTCATTAGATCGTGGGTGATCTTGGCCGGCCTTCCGTACTCCCCATAGTCCCACCCCATCGAGCCGGAAACGTCGACCAGCAACACGAGACCCAAGCTGGGACGAGTGAATGATTCCATGTCGACATTCGATGAAAGTCCGAGTTGCAGCCAGCCGGATTCGTCCTGCCAACCGAGTGCTCCCCGAATGCAGAGCAGCGTCTCGCATTCGGGACCTTCAAGTGGAAGATCGTATTCGGAGAAGATTCCCTCGACGATCAGCGCATCGGCGGGCGGGACGACGCCTCCGGCGATCAGCTCGCGGGCGAGGGCCAGATCCTGAGTGCCGCCGGGTGTCGCCCCAAAGCTGCCGTTCGGTACAGCCTGACTGTAACTGCCATCCGGGGAGAAGGGGCCACTGCAGCCAACGATTAGGATCGGAACAAGCGCCAGTAGGCTCCACCGCTTCATCGGGTCCCTCCTGGTTCGAGCCGACGAGGGGACTCATCGGCGATCCGAGCCCGTGCGTCGTCACCGCCGCTGGATGGCGATGGCTCGGGGTCGAGTTGGGCGTCAGGTCGCCGACGGCATCCACTATCATCCGACACCGCGCAGGCGATTCTGTTCCGCAAAAAGGTTGTGTCGCGGGGGTGCAGGAGCGCCCAAGGAAACTGCGTCTGTCCGGCGCATGATGGTCAATAGAATGGTTGCCCAGCCTACCAGAATCGCGCCGGCCCTCCAGTCGTGCCGTCCCTGCTTGACCCGCCCGAAACGCCGGACCTACCATCGTCCCATTCGCGGGAATTCCCGATCACCGCTGCCGGTTCACGACCCGCATTCAGGACTCGCAAGAGAAGGAGCAAGCAGATGCCCTACTCGCTGCAGAAATCCCCAATCGTCGGTCTGATGGCGCTGACGCTGGCTGTCGTGCTGCCCTTCGTGCCGGCCGCAGCGGGTTCCGCCCCGCAGACGTCCGTTGCCGGAGAGGCAGCCGGCCTCGAGGGCCACTGGGAAGGCACCATCGAGATCCCCGGTCAGGAACTGAAGTTCGATATCGACTTCAGCCGCGCGGGCGACGGCTGGGCAGGTGACGTCTCCATTCCGGCGCAGGGCGCCCAGGACCTGCCGCTGAAGGATCTGTCACTGGAGGCCGATCAGGTCACGTTCGTCATTTCAGGGATCCCCGGTGACCCGACCTTCAGCGGCACACTGAGCGACGACGGCACGCGGATAAGCGGCGAGTTCGCCCAGGGTGGTCAGACCTTTCCATTCTCGCTGACCAGCGGGGTCGCTCCGGCCGATGAGGCGCGCGGGGCGCTTGCGGATGTCGATGCAATCATCGACGCCGCGCTGGAGGATTGGCAGACCCCCGGCATGGGCGTTGCTGTCGTGGTCGATGGAGAAGTGGTCCTTTGCCGCGGCTACGGTCTCCGCGATCGGGAGAATCAACTGCCGGCTACTGCCCGCACTCTCTTCGCCATCGGCTCGTGCACAAAGGCCTTCACGGCTTTCTGCCTGGCGACCCTCGTGGATGAAGGTCTCCTGGGCTGGGACCGTCCGGTGGTCGAGTACCTCCCCAACTTCCAGATGCATGACGAGTACGCCACGGCTCACCTCACCGCACGCGACATGGTCACGCACCGCTCGGGGCTGCCGCGGCACGATCTGACCTGGTACAACAACGAGACCGTAACTCGCGCGGAACTGGTCGGGCGGCTGCGGTATCTGGAGCCCAACCACGATCTGCGCGAGCGGTGGCAGTACAACAACCTGATGTATCTCACCGCCGGATACCTGATCGAGCAGTTGACTGGCAAGAGCTGGGAGGAAGCCGTGCGCGAGCGGGCGCTCGCGCCACTCGGCATGGAGAGGAGCAACTTCTCAGTCGAGGTCTCCCAAGCCGCGGACGATTTCGCGCTGCCGTACTTGGAGGAAGATGACGAACTGCGCCGGATAGACTTCCGGCCGATCACGGTGATGGGACCGGGGGGGTCGATCAACTCCTGCGCGGAAGAAATGGCCAACTGGCTGATCGTCAATCTAGGCAACGGGCGCTTCGCGGATCAGCAACTGCTGGCCGCCGCGACGGTCAAGGAACTCCACACCCCCCAGATGATCATGCCCGGCGTCCCTGATTCGCCGGAGGATTCGCCGATGAGCTACGCCCTGGGTTGGATGACCCGCACCTGGCGGGGGCACTTTCAGGTTCAACACGGCGGCAACATTGATGGATTCTCGGCCCGGGTGACGCTTTTCCCCAATGACGGAGTGGGTATCGTGATGCTCACCAACAAGAACGCGGACGGACTCATCGGCCCCATGACCAAGACGCTCGCCGATCGCGCCCTGGGGCTGGAGCCGCGTGAGTGGATCGGCGAGGCGGCCGAGGAGCGCGATGAGACCAAGGCATTCGTCGAGGAAGCAGAGGAGAAGAAGGACCTCTTCCGCGAGAAGAAGACCAAACCAAGCCGTCCGCTGGAGGCATTTGCCGGAGAATACCAACACCCCGGCTACGGAGTGATTGAGATCCGCAAGGAGGGTAAGACGCTGGAGATGATCCTCAACGGCATGCACATGCCGCTCGAGCACTGGCACTATGATGTCTTCTCTGTCGCCGAGAGCGACGAGGAGGTCATCCCCGAGAACTTGCGGGCGGTCTTCCTCGGCGATGTGCGGGGCAACCTGAGCCTCGCGATGGCGTTGGAACCACACGTCGACCCGATTGTCTTCGAACGCCTGCCCGACAAGCGCCTGACGGATCCCGCCTTCTTGCAGCGATTGGTCGGTGACTATGAGATTCCTGGACAGGTCATCACCATCACCCTGCAGGGCACCCTGCTCAAGCTGCGGGTCGGCGGACAGCCGGCCCTCGAACTCGAGCCGCGCGGCAGCGAGGAGTTCACCATAAAGGGCCTCGCCAGTATCAGTCTGCGCTTCGTCCTCGAGAACGATGGGCCGGCCAGCGAGATGCTGCTGGTCCAGCCGGGAGGTGTTTTCACCGCGCAGCGCGTGAATGAGCAGTAGCCTGAGGAGCGACAGCTGGTAGCTCAGCAGGCGGCCGACGAACGCGAGCGGCCCGAAGGGCCGCGGGTGTGGCTCTCAGAGGGGATACCAGGCTGGTGCACCGCTGCCCCTTGCCCGCCTCGAAGTCGTAGACGCTCGGATTGTGATGATACTATCTGAGCAGAATCAACCGGCCGGTTGCCTCTCCGATCTCCGTCGCCAGGCGGTAGAAATAAACTCCGGCCGGGAGTTCGCGGTGGCCCCGATCCCGGCCGTCCCATTCGATGGACTGAGGGCCCCTCCCAAGGTGATCCCGGCGCAGCGTCCGGAGGCGGCGACCCGCGATGTCGTAGACCTGCAGGCGGACCTCCCCCGCGCGGCGAAGGGAGAAGCAGATCCGAACTTCGCCGCAAGAAGGATTCGGAGAGCAAGACGCGGCGCTATTGATTCCACCCCCGCCGGACTCGTCAAGGGCGGTCGCCAGCTCATTCCAAGTAATATAGGTGTGCCTTACGTAGGTTGAATCGGCTTTGCTCACGATCGAGAAGGGAAGAACCAGATCCCAATCGTCCCGCGCCAAGTGAGGAAAAGTGCCGATGAAAGCCGCCTGGAAGAAGTGCATCTCCCATTCATCGCTGGAAACCACCTTGTTCTGATCGAAGAGGGTCAGGGCGTTGTTCAGATCGAAAACGCCACCCAGCTTAGGCACGGCAAGAGTGAGGTTGCGGCCTTCCCAGCTCGACTTGAAAATCACTTTCTCACCGTCGACGCCGGGCCAGGGCCCTGCGGGGTATCCCATTTCATAGTCCCGGTCGCCGGGACGGGGCGGCTCGAGGGTGAAGGTTGGGCCCTGCACGCCCTCGCCTCCCTGAAGGATGACGAATCCCCCGCTGACTGGCTCGGGCCCATCGCCGAAGTCGTGAACCCAGCGCTCAAGGTCGTCGGCGGGCCTCCGGGACAGGCATGCCAGAAAGCTGGGCACAGCACCAGGTGCGCCCGCCGATTGGACGGGATGGATCCAGGTCGGCACGAAGCCGCCCGTCATCGCCGGCGAGCCGGGCATGGCGCCCACCGGATCGACGAGGGCCTCGACCAACTCGACCCGATAGTCCATATCCGCCCCGGGAGGGGAGCCATCAAGGAAGCGATACAGTGTGAGGAAGCCGCGGGATGTGGAGTTTGCCCAGTTCCAGCTATTCTTGGTCGCGCCACCCGCAGTGAGCAAATACGTGGCGTCTTCGTACTGGAAAACGACGGCGCCGACCTGGGTCGCGCTCGGAAGATCAGGAAGGGGGTCACCGCCGAGGATCTCGAGAGCGTTCCATCTCAGGGGCACCCAGTCCCTGCCCGATTCGATCCAGACATGCTGATAGCGATTGCGAGGGATGGTTCCCCAGCTCTCCCCGGCTTCGAGACTCTGGATGATGGCGTGAGTGCTGGAACAGAGTCCCGGTGCCTCGTTGAACCGATCATTCACCAGCACCAGAAGGCAGGGCTTCTCCTGGCGCGTGAACGGGACCGGCAGACCCCACGTACCGCTGCAAATCGAATCTCCCGGCTCTCCCAACTCGTCACGCCCTGTGAGGAGAACATTCGCATCGTAGGGTTGTTCATCGGGGCCTGACGCTTCTCGAGGAGTCATATAGAAAAGCAGGTGCGTGCCGAAAGGCCCGCTCCGCTGATAGGCGAGGAAATAGGCTCCCGGAGTGTCGGGGTCGGCGAGCAAGTAGCAGGCGCTGAAGAGATCGAGTTCCGGAATGCTCTCTTCATCAGCATAGAGGGCCGGCCGCCAGTGCCATTCGCCATCCTGCCGATACTGAACCGCCACGTGAGTCGCGACGTGATGGCCCGTATTGAGGATCTCGGAACCGGGGCAGTCTGGGTAGATCTCGAGACGCTCGAGGAAGAAATTCGATTGCTCCGAACTGCCATCCGGGTTGCGATCGTACATATATCCCAGATACTCCCAGGGCGTGGGCAATTCGGGGTATTCCTCCGCGGGCGTTGCCGACGGCGCAACGAGCATCAACATCACGGCGACGAACAAAGTTGTCTCAAGAGAACAGATCGAGAGCGGACGGGGTCGGGAGCCCACGCGAAACGACCGGTTGGAAGCCATCAGGGGGAACCGTCGGCAAAACAGGAAAAGTTGCATACACACCTCGCCGGTGGCGGCAACTTGCGTTCAACTGTACGTCTCTTAGAAAGGCTACTTGGATAGTCTAGCACGATTCTGGGAAGGGATGTGTCAAGTTATCTGCGTAAACGGTGCTTCATTCACCGCCGCAGAACCTTGACAGGGTCGTTCCATACCTTGGCAGCACCACCCGTTTCCGGCTCACTGAATCCCCGGCCTGAATCTGCAACACACATGATCCGCGACGGCGCACACCGGACCTGTCTACTTGATGTACCCGAGATCCCGCAGGGACTTCAGCGTTTCGGGCGGTAGTGTCTCGAGATCCGCGATGCGGCTCTCGCTGGCCTCCTCGCCGATGCGGGCAACGAAGGCCTCGAGCATGCGGCGGTCGTTGCGGGCTGCGTCACGGTGGGCTTCGATCAAGTTCGCGGTCTCACCCGGATCGCGGGCCAGATCGTAGTACTCATCCGCGGAGAGCGCGCCCTCGGCGCCCGCCTTGAACGTCCAGAGCACGTCGATCGGGTTTGCCGGCCGGCGCGCCCAATCGGTGAGTCGCTGGACGTACTTCGTTTCCGCGCGACGCAGGGCGCGGGTGAGCCCCGGGCCGCGCCGCCGCGAGAACCCCGCCTCCAGAATCACGAAGTCCCGGGGAGCAAGATCAGTCAACCCGAGCACAACGGGAAGCAGGCTGCGTCCCTGGATCTCGTCGGGCACCGGGATTCCGGCGACATCGAGGAGTGTGGGCAGCAGATCGACCAGTCCGGCGACCGCCGGCGTGACATGGCCGTCCGGGATCACTCCGGGGGCCGTGAAGATCAGGGGAACGCGCCCTGAGGGTTCATAGGCATGCAGGCCATGGTTGTAGTAGAAGTTGTGCTCGCCGAGGCTCTCACCATGGTCGGCCGTGACGACGATCAAGGTCTGCTCGTGTAGGCCGGCGGCGATCAAGCCATCGAGCAGCCGGCCGAAATGGTCGTCGGTGAAGCGAATCTCTCCGTCGTAGAGATCAATCTTCTGTTGGCGGCGGCTCGGTTTCTCCGCATCGCGGCCGAACATCTCGTCATAGGGCGCCCAAGGTGTATAGGGCGTGTGGGGGTCGAGGTAGTGGACCCAGAAGAACCAGGGCTGTTCGCCCCCGCCATGTTCCGCGAGCCAGGCGAGCGTCATGTCGGTGCCGTCATGGGCACGCGCATGTCCGTATAAGTAGTCTTCGTACCCCTGATGGAAGCCGAATTCGGGGTGCAGATTCCCGTTGGCGATCACCGCTCCGGTGCGGTAGCCGGCGGCCGCGAAGTGTTCCGTCAGTGTCATGAATCTGCTCTGCAGGACACCGCGGGAACGATAGACCCCATGCTGGGCGGGATACAGGCCGGTGAACAGCGATGCGAAGCTGGGACTGGTCGAGGGGCGCTGGCACATCGCGTTCTCGAAACGGATCCCCGCTGCGGCCAGCGAGTCGATCCGCGGCGAGGTTGCCCGCTCGTAGCCGTAGCAGCCGAGGTGATCGGCGCGCAGGGCATCGATCGTCACCAGGAGTACATTCCAACGCGTCGATCCGAACGAGGCCGTCGCCCGCGCGCGCAGGGGCTCCAGGCGCCGGCCCTCGAGGGCCAGCGCATCGGCAAGCGGGGTGGTCCGGGGCGCCACCAGGGGGGCGGCGTAGAGCACAACACCGGCGAGCAATCCCAGGGCAAGGCCATGCCAGCGCAGGTGCCGTTGCGGGGCGGCCGTGGCACGGGGGGGGACTTCCGCTGATTTGCCGGCGGCCGCGAAGGTGTGTCGCCGGTGCCAGGCCGATACGGCCAGGAGCGCCAGCGCCAGGATCCCCACCACGACGAGCAGGCGTGGCAGGGAGAGCGGCACCTCCAGGTGGACGCGTGCCACCAGCGCGATCCAGGGGATGAGGTAGAGCATGGCCATGCCGTAGCCCGGATGCCCGATGAATCGGGGCACCCAGCGCGCCGGAAGCATGGCGGCGACGCCACCGATGAAGAACCCGAAGACCGCGCCCATCAGGAGGAAGATCCCGGCATAGCGAGCGAAGGCGGCGAGCACGATCGGCGTCGAGGACATCGCGAAGAGCCCGCTCCCGGCGAGAATCGCGGCATGGACGAGACCCAGGACGAGTCCCGCCAGCATCCCCCCGAGCATGCCGCAGCGTGCGCCCACGAAGAACCGTCTCATGGCGGAATCATAGCATGAGGCGCACCAGGGGGAATCCTAGTAGAGGAACTTGGTTAGCAGGAAGAGATGGTAGATGGCCAAGGCGAAGTAGGCCAGGATCACCATGCCGACGACTCGCCGGGCGGGCAGGACATACTCGTGGACTCCGAGCAGCACGAATCCGACAAGAGCGGTTCCCAGCTTGGCGAGAATGAACCAACCGCTCCCCCGGTCGAGGAACCATCGCATGAGCGGATTCCCCTCCGTGCCCCCATGGCTGATGATGAAGAGCGTCGAGAAAGTGTCGACCGAGATCAGGACGATCATCAGAAGCAGGGCATAGAGGTAGACGCCATGGGGCAAGTCGATGTAGCTCGGCTTGCTCAGATCGTGGAGGCGGCGGTAGCTACGCCGGCGACCGAATATGGTGTAGCGTGAGAGCATCGGAGTCGGCTGCGACCGGCGGTCGACCTGTTCCCGGCGGCAGATCTCAACCCCTTCCGACACAACCTCTTGGGAGCCCTTTACGGATCGGGTCTCGCCTGTGTTGCTCGGAATAGGGATGGCCACGCCACGCTCCTCAGCGCCCCAGAACGGCGGTTGCAGATCTCTCGGGGTGGGGGCCGCGGCCCCGCTTGTCCTAGGTATCGGCAAGGCAGGGAGGGGGGTATAGGGGTTTACTTCACCGCGCGCATGATCTCGAGGACCTCTTCAGGGCCCTTGAATCCGAAGAAGCGCGTCGCTTCCTGGCCGCTCGCGTCATAGAAGATGACCGTCGGTAGCCCGCGGATGCCGTAGCGCTGTGCAGCGGCCTGGTAGGACTCACCCCCGCGCGTGAAGTCCATCTTGACCAGCTCGAAGCGTTTCATCTCCGAGATCACCGCTGCGTCGACCCAGGTCTTCTCGTCGAGCTCGACGCAGGCGGCACACCAATCGGCATAGAAGTCCTGGATCGCCGGCCGACCCTGTTCGCGGGCCTCTTGCAGTGCCGCCTCGTCATTGATCCGCCAGGGGATCTCCGGATGACCGGCGTGACGACCCGATTCCTGCAGGGCGGGATTGCCGATGATCGGGATCGGCCCGAGCTTCTCCGCGGGCAGGCCGAGCAGTGTTGCGCCGTAGAGCAGCAGGATCAAGGTGCCGGCGACAAAGAGCAGGAGACCGATCAGCTTCCCGAGCGCGCGCGCCACGCCGCCCGGGTGGGGGATCCGTTTGAAGGCGCCGGTGAGCACCCCCGCCAGGACCAGGAAGTGTCCCCAGACTAGCCCGGTCGCCAACGGTCCGATCACCTTGCCGAGGTAGAAAATCGCCATCGCGATCAGGGCGATGCCGAAGACGTGCTTGACCGTGTTCATCCAGCCGCCGGCACCGGGCATTGCACTGATTGCACCGGCAAAGGTGCCCAAGACGAGAAAGAGCATGCCGAGGCCGCAGGCGAAGGTGAAGAGCAGCCAGAAGCCGAATAGGAGACTACCGGTCTTGGCAACGAAGGTCAGCAGCACCACCAGCACCGGGCCGACGCAGGGCGAGGCGACCAATCCGGTCACCATACCCATCAGGATCGCGCCGATGATCCCGCCCCGCTGCGCGCCGGCGGTCATCTTGCCCTGCATGCCGGAGGGCAGGGCGAGCTCGAAGGCGCCCAACATGCTTGCACCCATTGCCACGAAGACGGCGACGACGATCAAGAGCACGATCGGACTCTGCATCGCGACCCCGAAGATCGACCCGGTCGAGGCGGCGAGCAGACCAAGCGTTGAGTACATGAGCGCGATTCCGAGAACGAAGAAGAGCGAGAGGGTGAAGCCGTGCGCCCGGCTCTTCGCGCGGCCACCGACGTAGCTGATCGTGATCGGGATCATCGGGTAGACGCAGGGTGTGAAACTGGTCAGGATCCCGCCGACGAAAACGAGCAGGAAGGCGAGAATCGACCCCCGGGCGAGGGCGCCCTCCAGACGCGAGGCGAGGTCGCCTCCTGAATCCCCCTCCACGGTTGCGGACGCGCCCTCACCGCCGCCCGTCCCCGGGGGGGTGCCGGCCGTTGCTGCCTCGCCGATCGGGCCTCCATGCGCGGCCAGGATGGCCTGATTGGCTGGGCGCCCCTCCTCGCCGCCGGGCAGGATTTCGATCGTCAGCGGGAGTTGGATTTCCTCGGGTGGGAAGCAGGCGAAAACCGGTTCCTCCGCGCAGCCCTGGTAGCCGACGCTGAGCGTCAGTTGGAGCGGTCCCGTGGCAGCGGTGTCGCGGACCGAGAAGAGCGCCTTCAGCGCGGTCTGCCCCTTCAGCACCTGCTCGTGATCCCAGGTTTCCAGGCGCGTTGCCATCCAGGGGCCGATCGAGATGGGCGCTTCGGGGGGCAGAAGAAGTTCCAAGAAGTCGTTGATCTGGATGTGAAAGGCGGGGGCGACCTCGAGGGTCACGAGCAGGGTCCCCGACCCTCCCGTAGGCAGCGCCTCGTGCGAGAGATAGGCCCGCGCCTCGGGCGGCGGGAATCCGGCCGGCATCTCGTCGGATCCGAAGTCGGGCAGTGCACCCTGCAGGAACGGGGCGACGAGGAGTAACGCCAGAAGAGCCACAACGGAGATTGGGGTTACTTTGTTTGATTGCAATGAGTTGCGATGCGAGTCAGAGCGCAGGGCAGGACCCTTGACGCGGCGCAGCGCGGAACGCGGGTCCGGGCCCAGACCGGGGCACAGACCGGAGCGCGGGCCCGGGCGCAGTTCGGCGCGAAGTTCGTGCTGCAGTGGGGTGGATTTCCCGAGACTCTTCATCCGAATCTCCCTCGCTCTTCGCTTCGGAAGGCGCGCCGAGGCGCCCGGCTCTCCAGCTCCGTGGTCGTGTAACGATCGGGATACTCTATCCCGAAACCGCTCGCGGGTTCCATATCTGCGGTCGTCGGCCGCCCTCGGCCTCCGGCGTGCCCCCGAGCCGGGCCGGCGATTGCCGCCCCAGGCGTCCGGCGTGCCCCGAGCCGGGCTGGTGATTGCCGCCCTCGGCCTCGGGCTCTACAATGCTCGGCACACGACCATTGGAGGTTCCCCATGCCCATACCGCTACCGATCGACATGCGCAGCGATACCGTTACTCGCCCCTCCGCGGGGATGCGCCGGGCGATGGCGGAGGCGGAAGTCGGGGATGACGTCTTCGGCGACGATCCGACCGTCAATCGACTGCAAGAGCGCGTGGCGGATCTACTCGGCAAGGAGGCGGCCCTCTACGTGCCGTCGGGAACGATGGCCAACGAGGTTGCCATCCGGGCCCTGACCGAGCCGGGCGATGAGATCATCACCCACCGGGACAGCCACATCTATCTTTATGAGGGAGGCGCCCCGGCCGCTCTCTCGGGGTGCTCCCTGCGCCTGCTGGACGGTGACCGCGGGCTCTTCGACGCCGATGCGGTGCGCGCCGCCCTGCGCGCCGACGACGCCCACATGCCGCGTTCGCGGCTGGTGGTGATCGAGAACACTCACAACCGCGGCGGCGGGTCGGTCTGGGATCCTGAGCAGCTCGCCGGGATCCGCCGCCTGGCCGATGACGCCGGCTTGTACATCCACTTGGACGGCGCCCGGCTGATGAATGCCTGTATCGCGCGCGGTGTGCCTGCCGCGACCTACACGCAACATGTCGACACGGTGGCGGTCTGTTTCTCGAAGGGGCTGGGAGCGCCGGTCGGCTCGGCGATCGCCGGCTCGTGCGCATGGATCAAGCGCGCCCACCGCGCCCGCAAGATGTTCGGTGGGGGCATGCGCCAGGCGGGGATCATCGCCGCCGGGGCGCTCTACGCCCTCGATCACAACGTCGAGCGGTTGGCGGAAGACCATGCCCATGCCGCGCGCTTGGCCGAGGCCTTGGCCGGAATGCCGGTGGTCACGATCGACCGGGAAGCGGTCGAGACGAACATCGTCTACTTTGATGTCGATCCGCAGATCGCCAGTGCGGCCGATTTGTGTGCCGCGCTGCACGAGGATGGCATCTGGATGCTCCCGATTGCCAGGCAACGCGTGCGGGCGGTGACGCACCTCGAGGTCTCCCGCGAGGGGATCGATCACGCCATTAGTGTCTTGGAACGCATCCTATCCGCGCGGGCCGGCCGCGCGCGCGGGGACGGCCGGGAGCAGGGCGGGCCTGCGCGGGTACGATGACTGTGCGCATGCGATTGAACAGGACGGATCAGGCAATGGTCCGCGAGGCGCTCGCCTATGCAAGCCGGCGCATGTTCGATCCCCATGACACCCAGCGGGTGGGGGATCTGGAAGACCTTGTTGATGTGCTGCTGCTCGGGCCGGAGACGCGCGAGAGCGGCGTGCTGACCGTCGACGGGGAGCACCTACGGGTCTTTCGGGTGGCGCTGATTGCCTACTGCGAGGCACTGGACCATCCGTCGACCGACTCGACGAACCGTGTCCGCATCGCCCGGCTGCGCCGGATGGTTCAGTGGCTCGACAGTCGCTCGCGCTGGCCGGCGCGCCTTGGCGCCTGGCTGCACTGGCTCTTGGGGGGTCGTTCGTGAAGGCACTTATCGAAGATGGCCGCTTGCAGAAGGGCCTGAGCTATGAGGCCTATGCGGAGAGACTGGCATCGGCGGCGCAGGCCGCCGCAGACGAATCACTGGAGCAGGACGCGCGCCGGCTTGCGGAGTACGCCAAGCTCAACTGGCATCGCAGCCGGCGCATCCAGAAGACCTACAATGTTTCCGCCGCGCTGAGCGAGACCGTTCAGGCTATCGCGGAGAAGCAGTTTTGGATAATCCTGACCGAACCTTGGTGCGGGGATTCCGCGCAGTGCCTGCCCTATCTCGCCAAGATCGCCGCATGCAATCCGCAGATCGAGCTGCGGATTCTGCTGCGCGATGAAAACCTCGATGTCATCGATCAGTACCTGACCGAGGGTAAGCGTGGGATCCCGAAGCTCGTCGCCTTCGATACCGACGGGTGGGAACTCTTCCAGTGGGGACCCCGGCCACGCGGGGCGGTCGCCATCGTCAAGCGCGGCCGGGAGGCGGGCAAGGTGAAGGAGAAATACATCGAGGATCTCCATCGCTGGTATGCACAGGACCGGGGGCGCAGTATCGAAGAGGAGATACTGGAGTTGCTGCGTAGCTGAGACGCAGGGGGTGCGCTGAGGCGCAGGGGCAGGGCTCAGACGCAGGGAAGGTGATATCCGTGCGCTGATTGACTGGACTGACTGACCGCGCAAACGCATCGCGCAAGCACGCCTCATAAGATCAACGCGCGGACATACAGTACGTCCATTTCATATGCCAAGGGATGGTCATGTGGATTCACGGCGCGGTGATCTTGCGTGTCAGCGTGCCAGAATGAAGAATGCGGAAGTGCGATGATGGCATCCGAATCCCGTTCAGACAGACAGATCGCTGTCACCTTCCAGCGCCTCGATCCTGCCGCGGGCGATGAGCTGATTCGTTGGCTCGCTTCCGACTGCTGGCCCTTTCACAAGGAACCGAAGCCTGATCCTGCCAGGCTTGCTGTACGACTCGCGGAGGGGTTCTTCGCGAGTGAAGACAACCAGACCTTCTGGATCCTCGATGGCGCGGGTGAGAAGGTGGGCGTCATTCGGATCATGGATTTCTCCGATGAAGTCCCAATGTTCGATCTGCGCGTCCGCACCGATTATCGCGGACGGGGAATTGGAGCGCAGACCTTGCGATGGCTGGCCGGGTACATCTTCTCGCTGCCCGGCAAGATCCGCATCGAAGGCCAGACCCGGCGGGACAATCTCGCCATGCGCCGCACGTTCCGGCGCTGCGGCTGGGTCAAGGAGGCCCACTATCGCAGCGTGTGGCCGACCGCCGACGGACGTCGGGTCGACGCGATCGGCTATGGGATTCTCAAGTCCGATTGGGAGCAGGGGACGGTGACACCGGTCGAGTGGGATGATGATGAGGGGCTGGACTAGTCGGCGCGTCTCTCCCCGGCCCGCCTGGGCTCCCTTGCCGGTCCGCCTCAAGGGAGTTGGTGCGTGGGGGAGGGGAAGATCCCATCCGTGTCTGCACCCAAGCCGCCGGAGCCGGACTGCGTCAGCGAGAGCACGCAACCGGCCATGAGAGCGAACTAGGCGGTTCAGATCCCTCCCGCCCGGAGACTCTGCCAGAAATACCAGGTCGCCATCGAACGATAGGGACGCCAGCGTTCGGCCAGGCGAGAGATCTGGTCCGCCTGAGGAGGCTCGGTGAGACGATACGCCTTCTGAACCCCCTTGCGGAAGCCGAGGTCGCCGACCGGCAATACGTCCAGCCGATCCAGATGGAAGATCAGGAACATCTCGGCCGACCAGCGGCCCAGGCCGTGGACTTCGCAGAGACTGCGAACGATGTCTTCATCGCCCATGTGCCGCAACCGTCCGAGGGACAGGTTCCCCGTCTCGACGCGCGCGGCGAGGTCTTTCACATAGGAGACCTTCTGGGCCGATAGGCCCGCCGCGCGCAGGCGTGAGACCTTCATGCGCAGCACCTGGCGCGGTGACGGGAATCCGGGGCCCGGCGTCAGGCGCCGCACACGGGCGGCGATCGTTGCCGCCGCCTTCAGCGAGAGCTGCTGGTGAATGATCGACTCGAGGAGGATCTCGTAGGAGGCCACCGGTTCCCTGCCGCGCCGGCCCTCACGGGGGATGGCGCGGTAAGGACCGACCGCGTTGATGATCCGTCGCAGGCGCGGATCGGCCCGGCGCAATGCGGCGATCCCCTCTGCGTAGCGGGAGTCGAGGATGAGCCCCTCGGCGAAGAGGATCCGCTCCTTCAGCGCGATTCCCCCGGGAGCGGTGAAGCCCCCCAGTTTGCCGGTTGCGGCCAGGACGCGATGACAGGGCACCAGCAACGGAAGCGGATTGGTCGCCATCGCCCGGCCGACCGCGCGGGCGCCCCCGGGGCTCCCCGCCCGGCGGGCGAGGCGGGCATAGGTCACCACCTGGCCGGGGGGCACTTGGCGCAGGGCGAGGTAGACCCGGCGGGTGAACGTGGAGATGCCCTCGAGGTCGAGGGGAATGTCGCGCAGAGGATCAGGTTTGCCTGCCAGATGCCGCTGGATCCGACGCACCCAGGACCGAGCCACCGTGGGTAGGCGCCGCGGTTCCGGACGTCCTGGGACGGCCCGAACCAGGTGCTCCCGGGTCGTTGCCAGATCGGGATGTGGAAGCTGCACCCGGTCGATCCCCCTGTGCCTCCAGGCGATCCCGAGCGGGCCGATCGCGGTTTCGAGAAGGTGGATTCCCGATTCTAGCCGACGTGCCATTGTGGATCTCCTCATCAGCCGTCACATCTGTAGTTGCCCGGGCGGGGAGACCACCCGCACGGGAAGACCCAGTATAGGCCGCCATCGACTGCGGTACATCCGGTCACACGGCCGGCGGCAGAGCCACCGCGGGACTTGCGCAGGGCTTCCGAGCGTGAATCCGCCCCTCCCCGTGCAACCTTGTGCCGTTGTGCGCGTAACGAGAAGTGACCCGCCTGGGCTGGCCCTGCGGCCCGGTGCCCCTCTGGTCATCCCCCGCTACCGAAAGGAAATCCACCGTGAACGAGCAGCATAGCCGGCCTGCAGAGCATCGTCTGCATGCCCTGGAAGAACAGGAGGTCGCGCTCGAGGACTTTGCCTGCGGTGGGCGGATCCTCGACATCGGGGGTGGCGGCGAGGGAGTCATCGGCGAGCTGAAGGGCTCCTCGGTCGTGGCGGTCGATCGGCGGCGGGGAGAGCTGGAAGCGGCGCCGCCGGGGCCGCTGAAGATCGTCATGGATGTCCGCGAGCTGCAGTTTCTCGACGGGACCTTCCATTGTGTGACCGCGTTTTTCTCTTTGTGCTACGTGCCCGGCGGCGATCACGAGCTGATCTTGCGTGAGGCCTTCCGGGTGCTGCGCCCGCGCGGGGATTTCTTGGTCTGGGACCTGATCGCCCCGCCGCGGCCCGATGGAGACAAGGACATCCTGGTGATACCGCTGGCGATCCGCCTGCCCCACCGGCAGATCACGACCAGCTATGGTGTCTCTTGGCCCATCGAAGGTCGCGATGTCGGCTACTACGTCCGCTTGGCCGAGGCTGTTGGCTTCGAGCTGATCTCGCGGCAGGAGTGGGGGCGGGTCTTCCACCTGCATCTTCGCCGACCGTGAGGTTCGGGAGCGGCTCAAGTTCGCGGGCCCGCGCAACCCTCAGGCTTCCTCCATGAAGAGAACGGAGGACGGCCAACTGGAGCGCACCGCTGCCTCCCACTCTCGCGTCAGCTGCTCGTTGCTGCTACCACTCACGTCCTTGACAAGGAGACCCGCAGCCCGGGCACCAGAGCGCATGTGTTCGAGTACCTGGCCATGCTCGCAACGCGAGCGTTCGGCACACTCGAGGCAGTCCCTCACGGCCTTGCTCTCGCAACATGATCTGAGTTCACAGTTGTCTCTGCCACCACCCTTGCGGCATCCGGCACACGAGGCCACGCGCTTGACAACACCGAGCGCGCGCACGAACTCTCCATAGTCCAGATCCTCAGGGGCCCAGTGTTCCAGGCCGTGGGAGTGAAGTACCTCCTCGTACTTGGCCGTGAGCTTCCTGAGGGATCCATTGCCGACGGGGCAACTCCCGCACCATATGCCGCAGCAGCCGATCTGTCCCCGAACGTTCTCAAATGCCGCGAGATGCTCAGATTTCATGAGTATAACCTCAAGGTGCCACAGACGCGATTGCCTGCGTACAAGGTCTGGCTATGTGGCCATTCCCGCTTCCACAGCCTTCTTGATGTTCTCGCCTTCCTCCCTCATATGCTTTTCAGACGCGACAAGCTTATCTTCATGACTCTTATGAACCTTCTTGAACAACCACAAAGGAAATCGAACATGCCCCTCGGAGGAGAACACGCATCGATGCTCTCCTTTAGATACTGTTCTGAAAGCATTGTCAGTTGCGATGATAGACAGCGGAAATAGTGGTGCATAGGCGATTAACCAATTGGGCACTATCTTCCTCCATGTAACCGGCTCCTTTCGAATCGACGTCAAGCTCTGGGCAGTCTGGGTCGTCCAACCACACGGTCTTGAAGACTACTTGATCCCATGCTCCTTCTTGTACGCTGCCCAGTTGCGCTTCAGGTCGACGAAATCCTCGAGACTCTTGCGCAGGAGGAAGGGATTGGTCCGCCGCTCGTGACCGATCGTCGATTGAGGCGCGACACCGACGTCGTGTCCTGGCCAGACCTCGGTGTGCTCGGGAAGGGTGAGTAGCTTCTGATTAAGCGAATCATACTCCGCCAGCGCGTCCTCCCCGAAACCCGTGCCACCGACCTTCCCGACGAAGAGCGTATCCCCAGTGATCAGTTTCCCGGGCTGTCCCGGTTCCAGAGCCAGCACGCAGGTGCTGTCGGGAGTGTGGCCAGGGGTATGAATCAGGCGCAGGGTTACCCGGCCCAAGGAGATCTCGTGGCCGTCGGGGGCGCCGCCTGGGCCTCCAGTCAGGAGTTCGGCCCCGGACTGCGCGAGAACCGTCTCGTTGCCGTCCGCATGATCGAAGTGGCCGTGGGTGTTGATTAGGTAGACGACATTCAGCTTGTTTGCGGCGGCTCGCTCTAGAACCAGGGCCGGGCTGAAGGCGGGATCGATGACCGCAGCCTTGCGCGTCGTCTCATCCCCGATCAAGTAGGCGAAGTTGCGGTCTCCGCCAACGGCGATTTGCTCGAAGATCATCTCGGCTATCCTCCCAGGTTCCGCTGGCGCGTGTCTCTCTGAAGCAATCGCCTGCACCGGGCCCGAAGGCGCCTGGCGCAGGTCGGCAGCGGATCTAGGTCGCAGATCCGCGCACCCGCTCATAGAGCTCCTCGTAATGGGGCACGATCGATTCGAGCGCGAAGCGCCGGCGAACGTCGGCGGCGGTCTCACGGCTCATTGCCTCCCAACGTTCACGACTCCCGAGCAGTGCGATCACCTGTTGCGCGGTGCAGGCGACATCGCCCACCGGACAGAGCAGGCCCGTGCGGTCATGGTCGATGACTTCGGGCAAGCCGCCACCGGAGCTGGCGGCGACGGGTGTGCCGCACGACATCCCCTCGAGCGCGGCGAGGCCGAACGACTCGTACTCGCTGAGCAGGAAGTTCAGGTGCGCCGAGCGCATCATCTTGGGCACGTCATCGGCGGTGCTGGTGAAGGCCACCTTCCCGCAGAGATTGAGTTCGGAGACGAGTTCCTGCGCAAGTCCCTTCTCCGGCCCCTCGCCGAGGATCGTCAACCGCGCGGGGAGCTTCTTCTGTACCTCGTGGAAGACCCGCACGATGTCGGCGATGCGCTTGACCGGTCGCAGATTGCTGGCATGCAGGACGTGGAAGGGTTCGCCATCCCGTGGATAGGCTGCACGCCCCCGCAGGCTGAAGCGGACGGTATCGACGAAGTTGTAGATCACCTCGGGGACGCGGGGGAGTTGGAAGCGCTCCATCGTCTGGTCGCGGAGCCAGGTCGAGACGGCGGTCAGGGCGTCGGATTCGATCATCGCATGGCGCGTCAGATCGAAGAACTCCGCGTGGCTGCCGACCAGCGTGATGTCGGTGCCATGCAGGGTGGTCACGATGCGCACCTTGTGCGGTTGGACCGTCTGTCGCGCGAGCAGCGCGGTGATGGCGTGGGGAATCGCATAGTGGGCATGGATGATGTCGATATCGTGATTGCGGCAGATGCCGGCCAGCTTGTTGGCCAGCGACAGGTCGTGGGGGGGGAAGCGGAAGAGGGGATAGTCGGGAACTTGCAACAAGTGGAAGACGACGCCGGAGTCTGCGGCAAGTCTGTAGGGGCGCTTACATGCCGCCAGATGGACTTCATGGCCGCGGGTGACGAGGGCGGTTGCCAGCTCGGTGGCGACGATTCCGGATCCGCCCTGGGTAGGATGGCACGAAACGGCGATCTTCACGCGGGGGGCCTCCCGTTCAATTCTCCGGCTGCGTGTTTGCGCTTCCTCGCTGCTCAGTTCTCCGGCTGCGTGTTTGCGGTTCCTTGCTGCTCCCAGGTCTTGGATGAGTAGATCTTGGGAAACGGTGCATAGTGATCCACCGGATCGACCATCGGGACGGTGCGGGTGACGATGAACGGCTCGCCGAAGCGCCGGCCGATCAGCTCGCCGAAGTGGCGGGCGCGCGCTTCGAGGGTTTTCAGGAACTCCGGTTGCGAGATGCCCGTCGGGGGTTCGGTGCTGCCCTGACGATAGAACTGGGATTCGAAGCAGCGAATCGCCTCCATCTTTCGCTCGTGAGAATCGCTGACATCGACGACGAAGCTCGGCTCGAACGGCGTGTGGGCCATGAAGAAGAGCACTTCGTTGGGACGATAGGGATCTCCCTGGGCCGGGTACTTGGCGAGGCCGGCCGGATACATGATCGCCCGCACGAGGTGCCCCGCGGCGGCATGGTCGGGGTGCAGATCGTCCCAGTAGTGCGCCATGACCAACGTCGGACGCAGGCTGCGGATGACCTCGATCAACTCCCGGCGGTTCGCGGCATTGTTCTCCAAGCGGCCATCGCCCAGGTCGAGGATGATTCGCTTCCGTGCGCCTAGGGCGGCGGCCGCCGCCTGAGCTTCTTGTGCGCGGCCTTCGGGCGTGCCGCGGGTTGCCATCTCCCCGCGGGTCAGATCGAGAATCGCGACCGACTTGCCGCGGGCGGCGAGCTGGGCGAGCGTGCCGCCGCAGATCATGTCGACATCGTCGGGGTGGGCCCCGATGGCGAGAACGTCTACTCTCGTCGCAGCATCTCTCATCGCTTCTTCTCCTGCGGTCGGCCCGCAATCGCGACGACCTGGTGTTCGAGCGACAACGGATCGAGTGACTCGACCGACTCCCGCAGGAAATCGTCCCCATGCAAGTTGAGGAATTGGATCACATTGGCCACCCGTTCCTGCGGTTTGCCCTCGGGGAGGATCGCCGCGGCGATCTTCTCCAGCCGCTCCCGAGTGAGGCCGGCGGCCTCTTGCTGGTCCCGGTGCAGCTCCGCCACGATCCGTGCGGCGGCGCTCTCGATCGCCGTGCGACTCTTGCGCAGCCAGCGCGGGGGCTGATCGGTCGGGATTCTATCGATGGCTGCAAGCAGGGTGCGGGCCTGCTCGTCGATTCGCGCGGCGTGCTCTAGTTGCGGGGAGGCCGCCTGCCTGTCCGGCGTTTGCTTCGGCGGCCCGTCCGCCGGGGCGTCGGGCAGGGCTTCCCCCGCGGCGACGGACAGGCTCACCCCCGAGACCTTCGCGGCACTCCCCGGCGCAGCCAGCAGCTCAGCCGCCCGGAAGATCTCGGCCATCGGCAGCCGGGCTCTCTCGGCGGCGCGGAGAATCGGCGGCTCGAGGAAAGTCGCCGAGATGCGCGGATGACGCAGGGAGGGAGCGGCGCCGATCACTGGATAGATCGGCTCGATCTGCCACAGGTAGGTGAGCTCCGAGGGTCCGGCCAGAGTTGCGAGCACCGGAAGGATGGCATCCTGGCAGATCGGGCGCAGCGCCGCGCCGGGGGAGAAGCGCTGCGGCTGGCGCCGGATGCACTCCGCCGCACCGCGGATGGAGATGGTCTCTGCAGCGAGGCGGACCCGGCCATCTTCGATCGACACCGGCACCCGCTTACCTTCGTGCAACTCGAAGAAGCCGGGCTTCTCGAGGGGGGGCGTGAGTCCCTTCTCACGCACGGCTTGCGTTCCCGCCGAGAAGGCGGCGGTGACCTCTTCCCAACGTTCGACCAGTGCGGCGAGCACGGGCCCGGTCAACGGTCGCAAGGGAATCGGGTCGATCAGACGCAATTCCCACGCGGCAAAGAGCTGGCTCATCAGGTCGCGGAAGGCGGTGCCATAGGTGCGGAAGTCGAGCTTGCTGATCCGTTCGAGGATTTCGGGCCTGAATTCGGTTTCCGGCAGAGAGTCTTCCAAGAAGGCGAGCAGGCGATCACGAGCTTCGGTGAGGTCGATGTCGCCCACCTGGGGCACTTGCCCGCGGGCCAGCTCTCCAGGGTAGTCGTGCACGAACTTCCGGCCGTTGACCGTGACGCGATTGACCTCGAGGACATCATGATCCTCACTGGCGATCCAGAAGAGCGGCAAGACCGGCCGCCCTCGAGCCGCGGACATCCGGCGGGCCATCGCGATCGCGGAGATCGCCTTGAGGATCGTATAGAGAGGTCCGGTCAACAGGCCCGCTTGCTGACCGGCAACGACATAGCTGGCGTCGGCCGGGGGAGTGGGGAGCGTCGGGTTCTGCCGGCCGATCTGCTCGGCCGCCGCCGCTCGATCGAAGAGATTCGAGTGACTCACGTGGCCGGCCCGTTTCTCGGTCAGAAGCGAGAATCCGAGCGCCTCGGGTCCTTCGTCGGCCAGGCGCGCCAGGATGCGGAACTCTCCATGGGGTTCGAGCACCGCAACGGGGACGTTGGTGATGTGAAAACCCACAGATCCCATCGCGCCTCGCATTCCTGGTGACATCTCCGAAGGCGTGATCAAGCCGTCATCCATGTCCTCTAATCTTCGTCCTCGAGTCTACCTTCTCGAATCCGCGGGCTTGCGCGCCACGAGGATCATCCGTTGGGCATCGGCGGTGAGCGCCTCGCCGCGGAAGGACCCGAACAGGTGAACGTTCTCCAATCCTGCGTCCGTGGCCCAGCCGGCGATCTCCTCCGGCTCGAACAAGCGTACATCCTCGCGCAGGTGTTGTCTGCGGCCATCGTTCCAGCGGATCGCAATGTCTTTGTGGACGCGGTTCCCAGAGATGCGCCGACGCTGATGGATCTCGCAGTCCTCTGCCCGGCGCTCATCCTCGGGCACCAGACACCGCTCCAGATGCGCGCGGTGAATGTGGTCGATGAGCAGTTCCCCGCCCGGTTGGAGCACGCGGACCATCTCGCGGAGCGCCTGCACATTCTCGCGATCGGCGGCGAAGTAGCCGAAGCTGGTGAAGAGATTGACCACCAGACCGAAGCGATTGGAGAATGGCAGGGCGCGCATGTCTCCCCGCACCAGACGGCCGGCGAGGGGCGCGCGACGCCGGGCCCGCGCGAGCAACTCCGTCGAGAGATCGAGACCCCAGACCTGCAGGCCCATGCCGATCAACGCCTCCGCGTGGCGCCCCGAGCCGCAGCCCAGGTCGAGGACCTCGGTCGCGCGATCGCGATAGCCCAGAAGAGCGACGAACTCAGCTGCCTCACGGGCCGCGGCGGCATCGTCGCGGTGGGGATAGAGGATCGGATAGAGGGAACCGAAGGCGATCCGGAACCACTCACCACTGCTCTCTTCTTCTCGTTTCACACCCACGACGATTCCTGCTCGGGTTCGCACCGGGGCGGCAGCCGGAAGACCGGTGATGCGGGCATGTGCTTCCGCTCCCGATCGCTTCTCTGCCCAGGATGCGACCGATGATAGCGCGACCCGGCACCGCGAGGCCAATGGCTAGTGCAGGCTCCACGCGCTCACCGGCACGGACTCCCGCGGCAGGCGGGGGCCTTCCCAGGAGAGCTGCAGCGCAGCCTCTCCCGACCTCTGGAAGTAGAGCAGGCGCACCGGATGCGTGCCCGGCAACAGTGCGACATTGTTACGGCGCTCCAGCTCCCCGCGGAGCCCATCACTGCCGACGATGCACTCGCCTCCGATCTCCAGCACGCTGCCGTCATCGGGGGCCAGGGAGAAGGTGTAGATGCCTTTGCGCGGCACTTCCAGAAGTCCCTCGAAGACCAGCAGGAAGTTCTCGGGTCGCGCGAAGTCGGGGATGCCGACGGCCGGGACGATTGCCTCGCGCTGGGACGTCAGGTCCGCCGGGTCGGGCAGACTGTCCCACTCGCCCTCGTAGTAGTGGCAGCGCAATCCGGCCTGCAAGGCAGCTGCGCCGGAGGGGGGACGGGGAGCTTGGCGAACAAAGGTCGCCTCAGCGACGTAGTCATTGTCCATCCCGTCGGTGAAGGCGCGCGCCTTGACCGACGTCGTCTCGGTCAACGTGATCGGTTCGGTGTAAAGGGGGGAGCCGGCCTGCGGGGGGCTGCCGTCGAGTGTGTAGTGGATCGTAGCATCGGGCACCGGCGTGCTCAGAGTGACCTGAGTCACGTCGATGAAGTCCCACCGCGGAGCATGAATCCCGACATAGATCCTCTGAGTCGGTGCGATGATCGGTTGCGTCGGGCGCGCGACATCGTTGGGATTGCGGCCGGCGGTGACAGCGAGAATGCGCACCCGGTCGTCGTTGGGCAACACGACAGTACTGGTCTCGTGCGGCAGTTCGATCGTATAACGGAAGAGATTCGTCGCGACGTAGGGTTCCGTTTGGCCAAGTCCATCGTGACGATGGGTCCCGACCCACGCAACCGTCGCGGGCTTGAGGTATGCCGGGGCGATCCGCGCGGGATCGGTGATGCGCCGATCGCCTTGCACACGGCTGTTCCACTGACCGATCGGCTCGGACCAGTCCTGGATCCAGAGATCGGTGGTGTAGTTCTCGACGAAGCGCGGCTCGATGGTGAAGGTGGCCATCCGATCGCCATCGATCGCGGCGGCGAGCAGATAGAGGCGATCGAACTCACCCTGCGGAATGGCGATGCGCTGTTCCTGGCAGGCGACCATGTTCGCCCAACCCGGCTTGCGCGGCCCGGTGCGGAAGGCGACACCCTGACGGGAGAGAATGCCCGGCAGCAGATCGCCGTCGAGGCTATGGCCCCGCCCATCGAAGTCCCCATCGGTGGGATCGTTCGCATTGCTGATCCCGTCGACATTGAAGGGCAGAGCGACCGGAACCATCTCCGCCCGATCGAGCAGCTTCGCCGGCGCTTCCAGACGCAGCGCTAGAGTGCGTGGCTGATAGGCTCCGAGGGAGAGGCGGATCGCGCCGTGTTGCAGCGCCGCCGGTCCCGCCACGGTGCCCTCGCCCGAGGGGGGGCTTGCCAATGATTCCTCGGCGCCGTTGATCTCACGGAATGTGGCCACCGGAGCTGCGAAGCGCACCAAGACCTCATCCACCGGCTGCCCGGCGATCTCCTGCAGACGGATGACGATCTCGTCACCCTCTTCGGCGAGCTTCAGCGCCCGCACCGCGACGGTCGGGGGCGAGACCTCCACGAATGAGAATCGCTTACCGAGCCAACCTCGATGGGAGGGCACCTGGAATGCCCGGAGCGGTTGATTGAGGCGCTCCGCTTCCCAGGGGACCGCCCCCTCGCGCCAGTCTCCGGTGTGGCCGCAGAGGGCAAAGGTCGTGTGGTGCCGGCCGAAGTCCTGAGTCTCTTGATCGCGGAGCCGATCCCACCGTTCGTTCACGGCGGGCGTACGGACGAGGGTCAGGCGCAGTGTGCGCTCATCGGGACGGTCCCAGCCGTAGCGTGACTCGTTGAGGATCGCCACCCCATAGGTGCCGTCGCGGTCGGTGAGATCGGCCCACCGCTGGGCCGGGACCTCGTAGAGCTCCGGCCGGTTGACGGGACGTTCGATCGTTCCCAGGCGCAGATCATACGTGGTCGTTTCATTCGCAACCGCGAGGGGGAACGCAGCCTTGACCAGGGCGCCCGGTGTGCGCCAATCGATCTCATTGGCGATCACCACCTGGTTCCCCGCATCGCCCGCGGCCAGGGAGATGCGCTGGCGGAACGTCGAACCGGCGGTGCGTCGCTCGACCTCGAGGGTGACCCGTGCGGGACCATCCTCGAGCACGTTGATCGTGGCCGGGCGACCGACGAGATGCCGCGGCGCCGCCATCAGGTCGGCATAGTCGATTTCCCTCGCGGGCCATTCCTCCGGTCGATCGGTGATGATCTGCAGTTGCAGGGGGCCCGAGAGCAACTCGCGCCCGGCGCTCTTGTCGTAGATCGAGACAATGTCTCCCGCCCTGTCGAGCCCGACGCGATAGCGGTGATTCTCCAGCATCGAGCGGTCGGCCCGCAGCCCGGTGTTGTGGGGATTCGGGATGTGGGAGCCGCGGAGTTGATAGAGCGCGAAGCCGAACGGAGGAGCCTGGGCGAGGAAGACGACCTCGACGCGGCCATCGTCGAGCGGCCGCGACTGGGCCGGGATCTCGCGGTCATCGTAGTCGTAGATGCGCACCTCGCGGGGGATGCCCTGGGGGAACCGCACCTGTGCGACCACGATGTCCTCGCGCGGGATCGAAAGCGGGTTGTAGACGAGCAGACCCTGGCCATTGCGCACCTGCGTATCCATCGCCCGGCTCACCGCCCCGGCGCTGGCGCGCAGGACCTCGGCGAACTGATTCATCGAGATCAGCTGGTCGTTCCAGGAGAAGACGTAGGCCTCCGGAATGCTCGTTCCGTTCAGGTCGTCATGGAACTGGTGCCAGAGGAAACGTTTCCAAGCTTCGTGCAACGTTGCGTGGGGATAGCGCTGCGCCCCCAGCCAGTGCGCCATGACCGCGGCGGGCTCAGCGGCGGAGGCGAGCAGCTCGTTCTTGCGGTTCCAGCGCTTCATCGCTGCCTGGGAGGTGTAGGCCCCCACGCCCTGGTCGGTGATCCTCAGTTCGCCGCGATAGTTGGGCAGGCGATCGAGTGATCCCAAGGGGATCCCCGGTCGCAGGCCGATCGCGAGATCACCCTTCAAGGAGCGGGTCAGATCGCGCGCAAGCTGATCGGAGGCGGCGGGCCGCACGACGAGCGGGCCGGCACCGTTGAGGCTGCGTTCCATCCAGGAGACCGAGGCCTCCGATGGTGCCCCGCCGCGATCTCCGGTGCCGAAGTACGTGTATCCGATCGAGTGGCCGGACCGGACCGTCTGTTCTTCGATGGCCGCGATCCAGGTCGAGTCGCTGCTCAGGTCATGGTCGAGGCCGGTGGCGTAGGGACCCGGGTCGAGCGCGGCAATGAGGCGCGAACCATCGACGCCTTCCCAGAGTCCGATGTCGAAGGGCATTCCGGCGGCTGCGGTTCGGGGGAGCCTCTGCGTCGAGAAGCCGAGCAGCCCGCAATGGGCGGCGACCGCCGGCAGGCTGAAGGCGAAGCCGAAACCGTCGGGCAGAAAGACGTCCCGGCTCACCTGCCCGAATTCTCGCTGGAAGAATCCGTTGCCATAGAGCGCGTGCCGGATGAGCGACTCGGGCGCGGGAATGTTGACATCGACGGCATCGAGCCAACTGCCGGCCACCTTCCAGCGCCCGGCGGCGACATAGGCCTTCAGGCGGCGATAGTGCTCGGGGTAGTACTCCTTGATCAAACCGTAGCGGAAGGCGCCCTCGAAGTTGAAGACGTAACCGGGGTAGCGATCCAACAGGGCGAAGTTGCGCTCGAGGGTTGTTGGGATGCAGTCGCGGATGACGTCTTGGATCGTCCAGCGCCCCTGTGTATCGAGATGTGCGGTGGCCACGAGATAGAGCGTCGGCTCGGTGGGGGATGCAAGATCCGATTCCTGGGCCCTGCCGCCGGCCGCGAGCGCCACGACGAGGAGGGTCACACTCGCGCAGATTCTGACGGCCAAGCGCATGCTTCTTCCTCCTTGGTCTTCCGGACGTATGGCAGGAGGTCGGGCCCAGCATACGGCTTGGCCCGCCTCCCTACAGCATAGACCTAACCCGCCAGGGGTGGAGACAGGGAGCCCCGTCCCGCAGCCGCCGTGGGGCCGCCCAGGGGCAAGGCCCCCGGAGCCCCGTCCCGCGGCCGCCGTGCCTGCCCCAGGGGCAAGGTCCCCGGATCCGGCACCCGTCCCTAGCGCGGTCCCGAGACTGCCACGCCTCGCCCCCCCACATCGTAACAGATTTATCTGGTTGATGTTACGGCCGGGAAGCAGGTTTTCTCATGCGAAGAGCTCACGGTCTCGCCGGCGGATGCGCGAGGGGCGCCGACCGGCAGGGGGCAGAGCCGCTGGGGCTGGCGGGCAGTGGCGATCGGGGCTCGCGGGCGGCGGCACTGGGGCTGGCGGGCAGCGGCGATCGGGGCTCGCGGGCGGCGGCACTGGGTAAGGCTGTGAGGCCGGCGACCGATAATCATTAGAGAGTAAGAATGTGCGCAGGCAGAGGGGGGAGAAGCGTGAATCGCGGGAGCCAGCCCGATACTGATCGTGGTCCTGCCCATCGAGAGTATGCATCTGCCCTGGGACACGAGATCCGCAGACCACTGAACGGCATTCTGGGGACGATCGACTTGCTGATGGCCGGGGCCCATGATCCGCACCAGAAGGATCTGGTCACACGCCTCGAGGGGCATGCGAGCAGTCTGGTCCACCTGGTCAACGATCTGATCGATCTAGCCCGCATGGATGCCAATGATCTCGAACTCGATGAGTTCGACTTCGATCTGCGCGGCGCGTTGCAGACGGTCGTCACATCGCTGGCGCTCGAGGCGGAGCAGAAGGGATTGGCGCTGCGCTACTGGGTCGACGACGACGTGCCCTCCACTCTTTGCGGCGATCCTGGTCGGCTGAAGCAGGCCCTGTTCAATCTCGTCGCCGGCGCGATTCGCTTCACGACTGCCGGAGAGATCGTCATTCACGTCGCCGGGGAGCGTGCCTCGGACGATGGGATCGATCTCGAGATCGAAGTCGACTGCGCTGGGACAGTCGCCTTTCCCGAGAAACTCGTGTCCGCGCTGAGTTCTCCGGGTCGAGCCGAGGGGGGCTTCGCCCTGGGAAGCCTGGGGCTCGGGCTCCTGATTGCCAGAAGGGTCGCCGCGTTGATGGGTGGAGATCTGGGCATCGATCCCGCGGATGCTCACGGCAATCGGCTTCATCTACGTGTTCGGCTTGGGGCTAGCCAGGAGGTTGGGGAGGACGTCTCGCAGGTCTTCCCCGGGGTACTGCGGGGACTCAAGGCGCTGCTGGTCGACACGAGCGTCGAGAGCCGCGGGATACTCAAGGAGTTCCTCGAGGGGTGGGGAGTCATCGTCGAGGAGGCCGGCAGCAGTGCCGCCGCCTTGGGCAAGATGACGCTTGCCGCGTCCGACGATGCTCCGTTCCGGCTGGTCATGCTCGATGACGGCATGACCGGAAGCAGTGGCTTCGATCTGGCCCAGCAGATCAAGCAGCGCCCCGATCTCTGCGCGGCGACTGTCGTTCTTCTGACTTCGACGGGAATGCGCGGCGACGCCGCCCGCTGCCGCAAGGTCGGTGTCTCCGCCTATCTGACCAAGCCGATTCGCCCCTCGCGGTTGCTCGAGGCGCTCGCGCTGGCGCTGGGCTCCGCCAGTCAAGAAGGTGCGGGCGTGCTGATCACTCGCCACACACTCGATGAGACCCGCCGCGGCGGCCGGATGGAGCTCTCCCGGGACGGCACCGGGGAGGCGTTCCCCCGTACCGACGCTGCCTAACCGTCCAGGGTCGGCGTTATCCTCCCCCGTACCGACGCTGCCTAGCCGTCCAGGGTCGGCGTTATCCTCCCGCGACCAAACCACGCCCTCCGTGGCATTCCTCCCGCCCGTGCTACGGGGGGGACTTGCGCGGCCTGGGCGCATAGTAGGTGGCCGTTGGGGGTTGTTATTGCCAATCTGGGACGCATAATCAGCGAGTCATGGACGCGGCGCTCTATCCACTAATCTTCGAACCGATCTACCGGAACTACCTGTGGGGCGGCCGGCGGATCCCGCGCCTCTTCGGGCGGGAGCTTCCGCGCGGCATCTACGCCGAGTCGTGGGAAATCGCCGATCGACCCGAGGCGATGAGCCGGGTCGCCAACGGTCCGTTGATCGGGATGACCCTGCGCGAGTTGCGCCGGCGCTACGGCTCGCGCCTGATCGGGCGGGCCGGGGTGGAAGGTCCGTTTCCGCTGATCTTCAAGATCCTCGATGCCGCCCAGCGAACAAGCCTGCAGGTTCATCCCGGCGAGGCGCATGCCGTGCAGATCGGCGGGGAGCCGAAGACGGAGTTCTGGTACGCCCTGCCGGGGATGTCGGAGCAGCATCTCTTCATCGGCCTCCGGCCGGGGACTGTTCCCGCGCTCTTCGAGGAAGCCCTGCGTCAGAAGCGCGTCGAGCGACTGCTGCGCGTCGTTCCAGTTCAAGCCGGAGACGCGTTTTTCATTCCCGGAGGCCGTATCCACGCGGTGGACGCGGGGTGCCTATTCTTCGAAATCCAGCAGAACTCGGATACGACCTATCGCGTTTTCGACTGGGATCGTCTTGATGAACATGGGCGGTGCCGTCCCCTGCACATCGAGGAGGCGCTGCAAGTGATCGAGTGGGATGACTGCGAAGATCCCCGCGTGACTCCGGAACGGATCGACCGAGCCGACGGCAATGTCTGGCGGCTGCTCAAAGCCTGCAAGCACTTCCGCATCGAGCGGTTGGATCTCCTGCGAGATACGACGCTGAACAGTGACGGGCGCAGCTTCCGCGTAGTTTTTGTTGCCGCGGGCCGCCTCGTCGCCGAAGGCGGGGGAGAGCGCCTCCCCTTGCGGAGTGGCATGACCTGCCTTCTGCCGGCCACCCTCGAGTCCTGCCGGCTCCTGCCGGAGGGCAGGCGAAAGCCGCCGGCTGAGCTGCTGCTTATCGAACTGTAGGCGATGGTTGCGATGGTGGTGCTGCTGATCCCGACTGCCCGGCAATAATCTCGGCCCACTGGGCGTTGCCAAAACTGATTGGCCGAATCGCGCGAAGTGATTTAGAAGGGGGCGAAGCCGGACGCGTGCCAGTAGTCCTCCTTCAGTTCCTCGGCTTGATTCTGCAGCAGGGTCAGGTGTCCATGCTCCCAGGCGGCGAGCTTTTCGTAGAACGCCTTGGCCTCGGGGTCGTCCACCACCGCCGCCTCGTTTTCGTAGAAGCGGATCGCGGAAAGCTCAAGCTGGATGCCGACGGAGAGCGCGGTCATTTCAAAATGCGCGCTCGCAATGCGTTCGCGGATCTGGGGCGAGAACATCGGGTGCTCGGACGCGAACTCACGCACCGGGCCCAGGGAGACGGCGGGATCGATCTTCCCGGTCTTGGCGACCGAATCGTACTGAGCTCTCAGGAAGCGCTCATGTTCGAGCTCGTCGTTGGCTAGATCGAGAAACATCCGGCGACCCTGGTCGTCTTGCGTGGTCTCGGCGGCCATCTTGTAGAAGTGCTGACCATCGCGTTCCGCCTGGATGGCCTGGCTGAGGCCGGCCGCGATCCTTTCTGTCGCTGGGTCCATGTGATTAACCTCCGACTTCGGCGCGTGGGCGCCGTTGAGATCCCTCACTTCCCGGCCATTTCGCACCGGGCAGCCTATCGATCCCGGCTCCCGAGGAGGGCATTGGCATGGTGGCCGCCTCTCCTGGGAGCGGAAGTGGGTGGGCCGGTGCTAGGCCGTTGCCTTCCAGAGTCCGTGTAGATTGCAGTACTCCCGGGCGGTGACCTTCTCGGCGGCCACTTGGAACTCCGCCACCGGCGGCGCCCCCGGCTCGAGGAACTGCCGATAGGCTCTACCATCGGCGATCAGTTCGATCCACTCAATGTAGTGCTTTTCTTCCATGGGGTGGGCGACGCTGCCGACAGTGACTCTGATCTTGCCGCCGGCCATCTCGATGACCGGGACATGCTTCTCCTTGGCCGCGTCAACGCTGTTCTCGGTGAACAGCTTCATGGGTTTGCCGCAGCAGACCAGCTCCCCAGCACCTCCATGGAGCACTTCGACGATGTTCCCACAGATCTCACACTTGTAGACCTGAAGTCGTTCAGCCATTCGCGACCTCCTTCTTGGATGGAGTTGACGGATCCATTCTCAGGGTTGACCCTTTTGGATGGTAATGATACTTCTTACCATGAAGGAGGTGACTGCGCAATGCCCAATCCGGGCCGCAAGACGAGGCAGCGCGAGGCGATCCTGGCGGCTGCGATGAGCCTTGCGGGGCATCCCACGGCCCAGGAGATTCATGCTCAGGTCCGCACGGTGCTGCCGCGTGTCAGCCTGGGCACCGTCTACCGGAACCTGGAGATCTTCGTGCGCGATGGTCTCCTGGCGCGCATTCCCGTGGACGGGGGCCAAGCACGCTTCGACGCCAACTCCAGGCCCCATTGGCACATCCAATGCGTGCACTGCGGGCGGGTCAAGGATGTCCGCGATCCCCCCCTTGCGCGGGAGGCCCTGAGCCACATGCGCATCGGGGGCTTCGCCGTTCTCGATGTGCATTGCCAATGGCTCGGCCTCTGTGCGCAGTGCCGGCAGGAGGAGAAGCTCCGGATCGCCGGAGGCCGGGAAGGTCGATAACTCTCGGCGACGAGGTCCGGTCCACCTGGCGCAGAGTGGTTGCCTGCCCTTCAGGGCGGAAAGTCGTTAGTGTATATTTCGGCCTTGGGATTCCATTGCCGATTCTGGGAGGAGGATGACAATGTCGCTGAAAGGAAGCCAGACCGAGCGCAACCTGCTGACCGCATTTGCCGGTGAATCACAGGCGCGCAATCGCTACACCTACTATGCAAGCCAAGCACGTAAGGATGGTTTCGTTCAGATCTCCGCCATCTTCGCGGAGACGGCCGACCAAGAGCGTGAACATGCCAAGCGTTTCTTTCGGCATCTCCATGGCGGCACGGTCGAGGTGAAGGCGCCGTTCCCCGCCGGGGTCATTGGAACGACGGCCGAGAACCTGCAGTCGGCTGCCGCGGGCGAGCATGAAGAGTGGGCCGAGCTGTACCCGGAGTTTGCCCGGGTGGCGCGTGAGGAGGGCCTTGAGGCGATTGCCAAGCTCTTCGAGGCGGTCAGTGTCGCCGAGAAGCACCACGAGAAGCGCTACCGGGACCTGCTGGCCAATGTCGAGGCGGGCCGGGTGTTCAAGAAGGATCGCCCGATCGTCTGGCGGTGCCGCAACTGCGGCTACCTGCACGAAGGCACCGAGGCTCCGGATGTCTGCCCGGCGTGTGCCCACGCCCAAGCACATTTCGAGGTTCTCGCGGAGAACTGGTAGTTGTCGTACGACGCTGATTGCAGATTCCGCGCGGTGAGCGCGGCCGGAGGGAATCAGATGGGCAATGCGTTTCAGGCCACGAAGGTATCCGAGCGGATCTACTGGGTGGGGGCGATCGATTGGGGCCTGCGTGACTTCCATGGCTATGCCACGTCAAGGGGTACAACGTATAACGCCTACTTGATCCTCGATGATCGGATCACGCTGATCGACACCGTCAAGGCGCAGTTCAGAGATGAAATGCTCAGTCGCATTGCCTCGGTCATTGATCCATCGGAGATCCGGTGTGTCATCTCGAACCATGCTGAGATGGACCACACGGGTTGCCTGCCCGAGGTGATTGCGGCGGTGCGCCCCGAGACCGTGCTGGCCTCCGCCCAAGGCCGCAAGGCGCTGATCCGCCACTTCCACTGGGATCGTGAGATCGCGATCGCGGGTGACGGAGAGCGCCTTTCACTGGGGGATCTGACGCTGCGTTTCACCTCGACCCCCATGCTCCACTGGCCCGACAGCATGTTCACGTATGTCGAAGAAGAGGGCGTGCTCTTCTCCAACGACGCCTTCGGCATGCACCTGGCCACGAGCGAGCGCTTCGTCGATGAGGTCGAACCAGCCATCTGGCGCGCGGAGGCTGCCAAGTACTACGCCAACATCCTGCTCCCATTCTCATCACTGGTTACCAAGCTGTTGGCGCGCCTCCCGCAGCTCGACTACGACCTGAAGGTCATCGCCACCGACCACGGGCCGATCTGGCGCCACGAGCCGCAGCAGATCTTGCGTCTCTATGAGCAGTGGGCCCTGCAGCAGCCGACGCGCAAGGCGGTGGTGGTCTACGACACGATGTGGAAGAGCACAGAGCAGATGGCGCGCGCCGTGGGGGAGGGGCTCGCGGCCGTCGGAATGACGGTTCACCAAATGCCGCTTAGCGGTACCTACCGCAGCGACGTCGCCACCGAGCTGCTCCAGGCGGGGGCTTTCTTGGTCGGGTCGCCCACGATCAATGGCCAGATCTTCCCGACGGTGGCAGATGTGCTCACCTACTTGAAGGGTCTGAAACCGCAGAATCTCATCGGTGGTGCATTCGGGTCCTATGGTTGGAGTGGGGAGGCAGTGGCCCAGCTCGAGGATCACTTGCGAGAAATGAAGATCTCGCTTGCCGATGAAGGCGTGCGTGTGCAGTACGTCCCCGACGCTGAGGCCTTGGCACAGTGCCGCTCACTGGGCACGGCTGTCGGATCCCGTCTTGGGGAACAACTCGTAGCTGTTTCCTAGAGCTGCCTTCGGTTTCTGCAATGCGGTCGTCCATGGAGGAGCAGTCCGCCGATACGCGGGAAGGGGTCACGATGTCGGGTGCGGCACGGCACAACTCGGCGCAGTCTCTAGATGCGATTCGAGGAGGAGAAGATGCAGAAGTATGAGTGCGAGGCTTGTGGGTACATCTACGATCCGGCCAAGGGGGATCCCGACAGCGGCATTGCTCCCGGAACTCCGTGGGAAGACGTTCCCGACGATTGGATCTGTCCGATCTGTGGTGTCGGTAAGGACATGTTCAAGCCCACCGACTAAGACGACACGGGAAGTCCGCTGGAATCGAACGCGGAAACCATCGCGCACTCAAACGCCGAGGGAGGGGGACCATGGCCGAAGAAACACGCATCGAGGCTATTCTGGATTTCGCCATCGAGAGGGAGCAGGAGGCGGTCGACTTTTACACCGAGATGGCCGGCAAAGTGAAGTCTCCGGCGATGCAAGATGTGTTCAAGCAGTTTGCCCAAGAAGAACGGGGCCACCAGGCCAAGCTGCGAGGCGTCAAGACCGGACGAACGACCCTGGTGAGCAAGGGGACCGTGCCGCACTTGGCCTTGGGAGACTACCTCGTCGCCGAGGCTGCGGGGCCGGAGATTTCCTACCAGGATGCATTGATTCTGGCGATGAAGCGTGAGAAGGCGGCCTATCGGCTCTACACGGACCTCGCCGGCCAGGTCGGGGATGCCGAAGTTCGGAATCTCTTGCTCACGCTTGCCCAGGAAGAGGCGAAACACAAGCTGCGTTTCGAAGTCGAATACGACGAGAACATCCTGACGGAGAATTGAATAGCCTTGCACGAATCTCGCGCGTGCAGGGGGCGGGCTGTCGTTCGTGACGGGGCTGTCGTCGCGCGCCCATTTGCGTTCTCGGAGGTGCGGTATGGCGTGGAATTCCCTTGCGGCCATCCTGCGCGCCGCGGTTCTCGGTGGGCCGGCTCTGGTGCTTTTTCTGGCGGGAGCGGCTGGCGCGGAACAGGACGCTTTGCATCCGGGTGAGGCGGCTTGGCACCAGTTCCTCAACGGCCATCCCGCTGCGGCGGCCCTGGCCGCCCGCGAAGTGCTCGAGGAGTTCCCCGGCGATCCGCGGGCCATCTGCTGTCTTGCGGAAGCCCTGTGTGCTGAAGAGCGCGCCGCGGAAGCTCGTGAGTACTTCCGGTCGAGCGCAGCCGTGGTTGCCGAAGGGGCGGCTTCCGCGCCGTCGGGACTTCTCTCCCTCGGACGCGCACGCGTCGCCCTATCGGAGCACCAGTTCTCCTTGGCCGACAGCTTGCTGGCAGCGGCGCATGCGGCCTTCGTCTCCGCCGGGAATGCTCACGGCGAGTTGGTCTCGGGGGAGCAATGGGGCCGCCTGCTCTGGATGCAGGGCCGGCTGGAGGAGGCGCTGGCACTCGCGCCGCGGTCGTTGGCGCTGGCCGATTCCCTGGGCCTGCCCTTGGCCACCATCAACGCGCACTACAGTCTGGGCAGCATCTACAAGGACATGGCCCGCCGGGGCGAGCCGGAGTGGGTCGATCGCTCCACTGAACACCTCGAAAGGGTGGTGCGGCAAGCGGACAGGCGCGGTGTGCCTATCTGGGCTGCCGAGGCGCAGCTGACTCTCTCGATCATCGCCCGCTGGCGTCAGGATATCGATGGGGCGCTGGAGCTGAGACGGTCGGCGCTGGAGGGGTTCCGCCAAGCCGGCCACCGGCTCGGGCAAGCCGATTGCCATCAGCGGATCGCCGCCATGCACCAGATCCGCGGTGAGCTGACCCCCGCCCTGCGGCACCTCGAAGAAGCCTCGGCGCTGACCGAAGGCGGCGGCAATCCCCGCTTGAGTGGATACATCCTGCTCAGCTCTGGAAGCATCCGTTATCTGGTGGGGGAGTTCGAGCGCGCCGGCGAGATCTTCCGCGAAGCGCATCGAGTCGCCGAGGAAGCCGGCGCGGCCGATCTGGTCGCGGGCAGCCTCGTCAATCTCGGCCTCGTGCTCATCGAGCAGGGGGCCCATGCCGAAGCGCTCGAGAAGCTCGAGGCGGCCCTGGACGTCTGTCGCCGCGAGGAGGAGCGCCGCGGTGAGATTCGCACACTCAACAACATCGGCCTCTGTCTGAGCCGCATGGAGGACTATGCCGGTGCCGTCGAGCGGCTGGAACGCGCCGCGGAATTAGCTGCCTCGATCGGCGGCGCGGGAGTCTCTCCCATCCATATCCAGCGCGATATCGGCCTCTGCTACCTGATGCAGGGAGATCTCGGGGAGGCTGAACGGGTCCTGCGGGAAGCTCTCGAGCTGGCGGCTGCATCGGAGATGCCGTTGATCGTCGCCGAGATCCGGTGGGGACTCGCGCGCGCGGTCCGGCAGCGCGGGGATCTCGATGGAGCGTTGCGTCTGCTGGAAGAGGCAATCACGGCACGCGAAAGACTGCGAGTTCGAATGGCGCCCACTCTAATGGGAGGACGGTTCTTCGGCCGGCGTGGCCTGATCTACGAAGAGGCGATCGATCTGCTCTATGCGCTGGATCAGCAGGCTCCGAACGGGGGATACGATCGCCGGGCCTTCGCGATCGCGCAGCAGGCCAAGGCACGCATGTCGCTCGCGATTCTGGCCGAGGCGGAGATCGATTTGCGCCCCCATGGAACTCCCGCCTTTCGCGAGGAAGAAGAACGGATCCTGCCGCAGTTGGAGGCGCTGATCGGCCGCAGTGGCGGGGCGTCGTCCGCCGAGCGGGATTCCCTGGCCCCATTGATTGCACGCCTCGAAGGTCGGCTGGAAGCCCTCTCCGCAGAGGCGCGCGCTCAAGACCCGCGCTACGCGGAGCTGCAGTACCCTGCGCCACTGAATCTGGATGAACTCCAACGTGATATCCTGCGCGAGGGAGAGGTGCTCATCAGCTACGCTCTTGGCCACGAGGCATCGTATCTGTGGGCCGTCGGGCCGGAGTGTTTCCGCTTCGTGCAGCTGCCCGCGCGGGAGACGATCGAACAACGCGTGGGAGATCTCCTGCCGCTATTGCGTGACTACAACCTGCTCGGCGCGGAGGCAAGCTACTACCGGGCGGCATGCCGGCCCGTCAGCAACGATCTCTTGTCGCCGGTGAGCGATCTACTCGCCGCGGCCGGCGCGGTCTGGTTCGTTCCGGACGGCATCCTGCATTACCTGCCATTCGAGGCTCTCTTGCTCGATGCGCCGAGTGCTGGGTCGACTGAGCATGTGCACGAGACTGGTTTCGCCGGGCTCCCCTTCCTGATCCGGCGCCTCCCGGTCGGCTATGTGCCTGCCGCCAGCCTCCTCGCCCTCTTGCGGCGCTCCGCTCCACTCGATCCGGCAGTGGATCTGCTCGCGATTGGAGACCCGCAACCCCCTCCGGAAGAAGAGCTTAGTCTCTTTGCCCGCGCCGTCCTGGGGACGGGTGCGGTGGCACTGCCCCATGCGCGCGCGGAGCTCGACGGCATCCAGGCGCTCTTCGCTGATGAGCAGACCCACGCCCTCCTGGGCACCGCCGCCACCCTGGGCGCTCTGCGCCGTGCCGCCGCCGAGGGTCCCTTCGCCGCCGTGCACATCGTGGCACACGGTATCTTCAACGAGCGTCGGCCGCAGTATTCGGGTCTTCTACTTGGTCCGGAAGAGGGCGAAGACGGCTTCGTGACCTTGGCGGAGATTTACGGACTCGAGCTATCCTGCACACAACTCACCCTGGCTGCCTGCTCATCGGCCTTGGGGGAGGAGATCGCCGGTGAGGGACTCGTCGGGCTCACCCGAGCTTTCCTCTACGCCGGCGCTCGCAATGTCGTTTCCGCCCTCTGGGAGGTTTCCGGGCATGGCACGGCGCTCTTCATGCAGGAATTCTACCGGCAGTTGCGCGACAACCCCGTGGCGGACCGGGTGCACGCCCTCGCTGCCGCCAAACGGGCGATGCTCTCGCGCCGGATCTCCCCGCCGCAAGAGCTGCGGGCCGATCTGGCCCATCCCTACTTCTGGGCGCCCTTTGTCTTAACCGGTGCAGGGGAGTAGGGGGCAGCGTCAGATGTGTGAAAGAGATCGTACCCATATCGTAGAGTTGAGCGGCGGGTGCAGGCGGCTGAGCCGTCAATGCACTGCGCACGTGCCTGCGATACCTGCTCAGTGAGTAAGCCCCGCCTGGAAGCCCTTGATCGTCTGATAGACCGCTCGGTCGAAGAAAAGCACGAGCCGGCGGTCGAGTTCGAGCACGCGATAGACATCGATCGGGCGTTCCCACATCCCCTGCCGGCGGGCGAACAACCAGACGTGCTTTCGCAACAGGGTGAGCGAACTGACCACCTCATGTGGCGCAAAGCCCTCTGCGCCGCGTTGCGCTCCGAGCCGGCGATAGAAATCGCGGATCTCTTGCTCGGCTTCGTCGCCGCGCAGCCAGCGGCTGAACTGCGATAGCGCCTGCTCGCCCCGCCCCAGGAGTTCTTGCGGATCGTAGCTGCCATAGCTTGGAGTCGTCGGATTGCTGCGCACATCCTCGAGCCAGGCGTCGGCGATCTCGCCGGCATGGTCGCGGATCAGCGCCACGAGCGCATCGGAGAGCAAGGCGGCACTCGCCGGAGCCGGTTGATCGGACTGCAGGCGCGCAAACGAATCGCGGATCGCCCACTCGTCCTGATGCACTTCGCGGCACGCGGCGATTGCGCGTTCATTGGACGCAAAGGCGAGGGGCGGGAGTCCATCGAGGGGGAAATAGGCCACCTCCTCCGCGTCATCCCCCGGCGCCTCGCGCCCCCCCGTCTTGGCCACTTCAAAGGAGACGATCAGGAGATCGCCGTAGTAATCGCTACCGTAGGAGTCGACATCGAGGAGCCGCAGCACACTACCTTCGATGCCCGCCTCCTCGCGCAGTTCCCGCAGCGCCGCTTGGGCAATCGTCTCGTCCAACTCGGCGAAGCCGATCGGCAGGCACCACTCGCCCCGGTGCGGCTCTTGCCGGCGCCTGACGAGCAGGACCTCGCGCGCCTTGTTGAGGACCACGGCCGCCGCCACCGGCAGTGGGTTGCGATAGGAGACGGTTCCGCAAGCGGGACACATCTCGCGCTGGCGTCCATCCAGCAGGCGCCGTTCCAGTTCGGCCCCACATTGCGAACAGAAGAGGGGTGTCAAGGACATCGCGGCCTCCGGCACTGGAAGCAGGCATCGTCCTTCTCGATGATCAACTCCCCATGACGCGCAACCCACGCGCGCAGAGGTTCGGCAATCGTAGCGGGAATCTCCCCGGTGGGATCACTGCCCGGGATCAGCAAGGGGAGCTTGAAGCGGACATAGGCTTGCAGGTCGTCGATATCCGCCAAATGGAAGCAGAGACGATTGGGGTAGTCGATCTGCCGCACGGCGGCGAAGTAACGCGCGAGCCTTCCCGCCGCCTCCTCAGCGGGGAATCGGCGCACGAGGGCAGTCAGCGCAGAGGTCTCCGGATCGAGGCCCACGGCACGCAGAAGGCTGGCAAATGAGCTCCGGTGGTGAGTGATGACGAGCAGGAGTCCGCGGGGGTGGAGTAGACGGGCGAGTTCGGGTAGCGTCGCGGGGAAGAAGTAGAGGGAGTAGGAACAAACGATTAGGTCGAAGCTCTCATCCGCCCAGGGAAGGGTTTCCCCCACGGCGCAGGCCACGAAGCGTCCCCGCCGGCCGGCACGCCCGACGTGCTCGATGAACGGGGGGCCGTTCGCCTCACAGGCATCGATGCCGGTCAGCCGGGCATCGGGCGCGAGACGTGGGGCGAGCGTCTCCGCCATGAATCCGAAACCGCAGCCGAGGTCGAGCGCTTGGCGGAAGGTTGTCAGGTCGAGTCCCTGCAGAGCGGCCTCACGGATATCGGTCGTGTTGCTCGAGTGACGGCGAATGATTGCGGCGACCGCCTGATGGGCCGCGGGCAGGGCGAACGCCTGCAGTCCGGGATTCGTCAACGCAGATCTCATCTTCCGACGATCTCGAGGAACATCCCTTCCTCCCACAACGGCTCGAAATCGGTGTCTTTCTTGGCGCGCTCACCCAGAGACGCGTCGCGCTTCACCGCCCGCTGCAACTCATTCAATGCCCTGCCGAAATGACCGGCCTTCGAGTAGTAGCAGGCATAGTGGTAGAAGGCCTCTCCCGAGCGCGGATACAACTCGGTCATCCGCTTGCCGGTCGCGAAGGCTTCCGTGTAGCGGTTCTCATCGCAAAGTCGGTAGCCCTCGAGAATCAGCGCGTGCTCCTGCCAGATGTTGAAGATGCGGCGCAACTCGGCAATCGGATGCTCGTGATCGTCGACGCGCAGATCACAGTAGCGATCATTGTATCCCGCATAGCCGCCTTCCGCCCGCACGATCAGCATCGCCGCCGACTGCACACCGCGGGAATCGCCTCCCGCCGCTTGGCCAGCCTCGAGGGCGCGGATCAGTTTCTCGCCGAGGATACCGTCCGTCTCGCGGAAGGCCTGCGCCATCGCGGCCACTGTCTCCTCACTGACGAGGATGTTGCCCTGCGCGGCGAAGTTCTCGCCGGTGAGGTGACCGGCCCACTCCATGCACTTCTCTCCGGTGAAGGCGGCGGCTCGTCCCTGGGCATCGACGATGCCGACCTGGCGTTGCTCGCGCAGGCTGTCGGCCGCGAGGAGTTCTTCGAGGACCGCCTCTGGCGCAAGGCCCTTGGCGAGCAGGCCGAGGCCGAACGGCCCGAAGGTCGTATTCCCAAAGGCCTGCGAGGCAATCGCACCAACAACAGCTTGCGCATAGGGAACGACCGCGCCGACGGCGAAGAACTTCGACTGCACCGCCACCCCGAGGTCACCGGTGTCGGGGTCATAACCGACGATCGAGAAGGTGGCGATCGGCTGGCTGGCCGCGGCGACCCAGCCGCTGGGCGCGGTGAGGGCAATCAGCAGGAGAATCAGGAAAGGTGACTGTCCGGCGAACGATCGGCGTGGTGAAGAGATCAGCGCCCGTCGTCGCGGGGCGCACGATCCGTTCGGCCTTGGCATCGCAGTGAAGAGAAGTGACATCGCCACCTCCATCTTCCCGGGGATCTCGGCCTTGGGTTCGCGGCGGAAGAACTGGCTCCCCGCGGTGGACGATTGCAACGGGAGCCGATCAGCCCCGGCGGTAAAGCAGCCCGGCCGCAGAATAGCACATTCCCCGGATGGCCTGGTCCCCGATATGGTGCGGTTGGTGATGCTGGGCGTGTGCCGTCTCCCACCGCTCGGCACGGCTGGCTGAGTCGGCGAGGGCCATGGCGAGGGTCAGGGTTGTCACCGCCACACCCCGTTGGTACCGTCCCGATCGCGATGGGGTCGCGTAGGTTGCGCGGAAGGTAGGGGAAGTTCCGTGACGGATCATGATCTGACCGAACCGATGCGCCCAGATGCGGGTGAGGCACAGGGCCCCCGGGGTGGCCGGCGAAAGATCCCGTCGCGCCGGCAGAGAGGATCGACGGGGCGGAAGAGGATTTCAGCAGGCCGTCGACTGGTCTTCTGGGTCATCCTCATCCTGACGCCGCTGGTCGTGCTGGTGGCGGCCGAGGGGCTGTTGCGCGTGACGGGCATCGGCGCGCCTCCGCCGCTCTTTCGCGCGGTCACCGGCGAGGGGATCGACGGCTTCGTGACCAATGCCGATGTAGGCGCGCGCTACTTCCCGCCGGCCATGCGCGCCTACATGCCGCGGCTTGCTTTCCAGTACTTCCCACGCGAGAAAGGTCCGCAGACCTTCCGCATCTTCAGTCTCGGCGGTTCGAGTATGGCCGGTTTCCCCTACCACGCACACGGGTCGATCACGGGGCTGCTCGAAACCCAGATCGAGCACCTCCTTCCCGGCCGGGAGATCGAGACCGTCAATTGCGCAATGACCGCGGTCAATAGCCACACTGCGGTCGACTTTCTGCCTGAGATCCTGGAGCACGAGCCCGATATGATCCTGGTCTACATGGGCCACAACGAGTTCTATGGGGCCCTCGGCATCGGCTCGATCTCATCGCTGGGCGAGGCATCCTGGACAATTCCCATTGCTCGGTTCCTGCTCGATCTGCGCCTGACCGGACTCTTGCGCGGCGCCTTCAAGATCGGCCACGCTCGGCGGACGGCGGGGAAAGGCCGCAACGTGATGGAGACAATGGCGGCCGAGCGGGAGATTCCCTGGGACAGTCCCCTGCGCAAGACGGCTGGCGAAGTCTTTGGGCGCAATCTAGAGCGCCTCGTTCAGCGCTGCCGGCGAGAGGGCGTTCCGATCCTGCTCTGTGAGGTCTCCTCGAACCTGCGGGCCCAGCCACCCTTCGGATCGGTCCATCCGCCCGGTTTCAGCGGAGCCGAGGCGGTCGATCAGGCCCTGGAACGGGCCGCGACCCTCGAACACCGCGAGGATCTCGTCGGTGCCCTGGCCGCGGCCGAGGAAGCGGTCGTGCGCGACAGCACCTTTGCCGTGGCGCGCTTCCGCAGAGCGCGGCTCTTCGAGGCGCTCGGGCGCGAGGCGGACGCCCGTGCCGAGTACCACGCCGCCCGTGAGATGGATGCGGTGCCCTTCCGGGCGCCGGCAGCGATCAATGAGACGATCCGGCGCGTCGCGAGCGAGCGGGGAGTTGCGTTGGTGGCCGTCGATTCGCTGCTGACCGCGGAGGCGAAGGCCGGGGTTCCGGGCGAGGGTTTCTTTCTCGAGCATCTACACTTCCGCCCGCGCGGGAACGCGCGCGTCGCCGAGGCGATCGCCCGAGAGTTGTGCCGATTGGGATGGATTGCTGCGCCCCGGGACTGGAACTGGGAACACGCTTTGTCCTGGACACATTGCCTTGAGCAGGCCGGAGTCACCGAACTCGATCTCGAGATTGGGGATCAGCGGGTGCATCGCCTGAAGCAGAAGTGGCCCTACCGCCGGTCACCGGGTCCTGCCGAGGCCTACGAGTCGGCCCGCAGTGAGGAGGTCGTCGCGCTGGCCGGCGAGTTCCTGGAGAAGAAGATCGAGCTCAACGAGGCGCACATTCGCCTTGGTGATTCCTATCGCCGGCAAGGGGAATGGGCGCGCGCGGTGGCGGAGTATCGCTCCGCCTATCGGATGTTCCCACTCGACCCCCGACCGGCGATGGAGATGGGAGAGCTGCTCCTGCGCATGGGCTATCCGGCGCAAGGGGGGCGTGTGCTCGCCCGGATCCTGCCCCACGTGCCCGAGTCCGAACGGCTCTTCCTGCTGTTGGCTCAGGCGCTGATGGCCACCGGCAGTCCCGACCGTGCCGAGGCGATCGTGACCCGCCTGCTGCAGCTCCATCCGAATTCCGCTGCCGGCCTGGCACTGCGCGACTCGTTGCGGGAGCGGCGCGAAGAAGAAGAAGACTAGATGACCGTGCACGAGTTTCGCCCCATGAGACTGTGCCGAATCGCGCGAAGTGATTTGGAGCATTGGCGCACGTCGCCGCCGGGGCCGAGGATCTGACGCGTGTCGAAACGAGCAGGAGACAAAAGAGCCCGCGGCGATCACCGCGATAAAGCAGCCAAGCGTTCACCGAGCGGACCCCGCCGAGCGGGACTCGGCCAGCCCGTTGGGGAGACTTCCGGGCAGCGCGATCGGGGGCTCTTCAGGGGATCCGTCAGGGAACCCCGCTGGAATCTCCGTTTCGATACGACTTGCCTCTGGTCCGGCGTCGTGATCGCGGCCCTTTTCCTCGCCCTGGTTGTTTGCATTGTTCCGGTGCGCTACGAGGCAAACGACGATTTCGCCATCGTTCGCCAGCTTAGTCCGGCCAGCCGCCTGCCGACCGATTCCCACGTCCACCTGATGGGTTGGGGTATCGCACATGCCCTACACCACCTCTATGCCCGGGCGCCGCAGATCCCCTGGTTCGGCGTCACCCTCTTCGGGGCGCTCTGGCTCAGCTATGGATTGCTCGGGGGAGTGTTGCTCCGCCTCCGGCGCACGGCGCGCTGGGGCCTGGGCGTCGCGGCGATCGCGCTCATCGTATGCCTCGGCGAGTGTGCCGTGCTGATGAGCTTCACTTCGGCCGCGCTTCTGCTGCTGTTCAGTGTCTTTCTCGCGCTCACCGAGTGGGCGATCCGGGGAGGCTGCCCGGTTCGTGAACGGCGGCTCTACGTTGTCTTTCTGGCGCTGGCGTTCGTACTCGGGTTCTCGTTGCGCTGGCAGTTGGCACTGGCGGTCTTGCCGGTGGCCGCGCCGATCTTACTCTTCGTCCGCCGTGAGCAGCTGCGCCGGGCCCTGGTGGTGGTTCTCCCGATCGTGATGATTGTGGCCGCCGATCAAGCGATTCATCATCTCTCAGGCGGCGATGAACACCGGCGCTATGCCGAATTCAACTTGCTGCGCGCGCGCTTCCACGACACGGCCAATGGGGACTACCATGGGAAGATCACCGAGGAGGCCGCTGCGGCCGTTGGCTGGGTCGCGGCCGACTACAGCGCATTCCATCGTTGGGTTGTCTTCGACGATCAGCTGTTCAACACGGAGACCCTGCGTACATTCCTCGAGATCAACCGGCCGGACAAGACAACGAGGCTTCCACAGTTCATCGTCGCGAGCATCTCTGAGAACTTGGGCCGTTTCTGGGCGGTAAGCCTGCTCTTCTTGCTCGCCATGGGGGCCCTGGTGTTGTCGTCTTGGCATTGCTGGCGGGCGGGATCACGCGGGGATCGCTGGCGACGAGTGGTCATCTTGATCATGATCCTCGGGGCGGTCTTGGTGCTGCTCGCCTACCGGTATGTTCCCCGCGTTTTCATTCCGCTCTTCGTCTATGGACTCGGGCTGGCCGGGCTGATGGCGGCGTTGGTCTCGAAGGATGATCCGGTCGAGTCCGCGTGGCGATCGGTGAGTGGGTGGCGCGTTGCGATACTGGCCATCCTCGCTGGGGGGACGATCGCAACGGGATACCTGCATGGGAAGTTCGTGGTCGATCTGGCCTGGATGTCGCGGGAGTATAGGTCCCATATCCAAAGCGCGCTGCGAGACACCGAGCGTCGCCTCGGAGCACTGGATCCTCTGCTGGTGATGATGAATGCATCGGGGGGACTCATGCTGGATGCGATTCATCCGCTCAAGGAGTACTCGGGCCTGGCGGATCTGCGCATCTCTCCGGGGGGGACTTCAGTCAATTCGCCTCGCTATAACGAACTGCTGAGCCAACTCGGTCTATCGAGCGGGAGGGCATTCCTCGCCTGGCTGATCGACAATCCCGGTGTGTTGCTGGTTCTCGATGCGCGTGGGGAGGAGAACAGCTTCCACTGGGAGCATCTCTGGTTGAGCTACTTCAAACGCAATGTGGCGCCGGAGGCTCAGCTGCAGTTGGTGCCAGTCTTCGACTATCGGGCCGATGCAGGGTACGGACTCGTCTTCTATCAGTTGCGGCGGGCCGGACGCTCTGCGCCAACCACCGGACCGTCACCAGCGTTGCGGGAGAAGTGAAGCTCTAGGTGGTCTTGCACGGATCTTGCCCCATTGGACTGTGCCGCATCGCGCGAAGTGATTCAGAATAGGGCGTAGATGAATGGCGCAAGCGCCGATCCTTCGGCGAAGACGATCAGCAGGCTGAGCAAGACCAGGATCAGGATCAAGGGGCCCAGCCACCACTTCCTGCGCTCGCGCATGAATTCCCAGAGTTCGCGGAGAATGCTGAATCTGCTCATGACTAGAACATCTTCTCCATGCGCGCCGGGGCGCGATCGTAGCTCGTGCGCTCCTGCCAGTAGGTCGGCACGTCAATCGGGAAGCGCAGCCCCAGCGGATCCTTGCCCAACAGGCGGAGAATCAGGCCGGCTGGGGTGAAGATCAAGCAGAACAGCAGGCCCAGGATGACCCGGGTCATCACCCAGCCCATGGCACGGGCGACCGCCATCCAGACGCGTTCCACCGGGGCGAGCCACGTAGGCACGAGCAGGCCGAGTCCGACGAGCAGGCCCCCAGTTCCCGCGAAGACCGGCCACAGGGGCTGCTCCCGCCAGAAAAGGACCGCGGCCAGCAGGACCAGCGCCCCGCCGACGGTCAATCCGAACCGGCGGAGCTGTCTGCCGTTAGCTCTATTCTGCTCTTCCATCTCATCCGGCCTCATTGGTGGTCGTGAATGGCTAGTCCGGCTCGAACTCCTGATGCCAGTCGAGCGTTGGATGCTCGGCCGGCTGTTCTTCCTTGTGCAACAGGAAAGGACCCATCACGAGGGCGTCCATCTCCGTTCTCATGAAGCACTTGTATGCATCCTCCGGCGTACAGACGATCGGCTCTCCACGGACATTGAAGGATGTGTTGATCACGAGAGGAACGCCCGCCCGTGCTCGGAAGGCCTTGATCATGTCGTAGTAGAGTGGATTGTCGGGACGCGAGACCGATTGGATGCGCGCAGTGTAGTCGATGTGCGTCACGGCGGGCACATCTGAGCGAGGGATGTTGAGCTTCGCGATGCCGAAAAGGCTCTGTTGATCTCCGGTCATGGGGATGCGGCGGTGCTCTTGCAGTGGGGCGACTAGAAGCATGTATGGGCTCGGGCGGTCGATCTCGAAGTACTCATCGACGTGCTCGACGAGCACAGAGGGCGCGAAAGGCCGAAACGACTCACGGAACTTGATCTTGAGGTTGAGAACCGCCTGCATCTTCGTCGAGCGAGGGTCGCCGAGGATGCTGCGAGCGCCGAGCGCGCGGGGGCCGAATTCCATGCGTCCCTGAAACCACCCGACGACGTGCTGATCGATGATCAACTGGGCGATGCGATCGGGGAGTTCTTCGCGCGGAAGCCGGTGGTGGGGGAGTTGGTTCTCGGTGAGGAACTGCTCGAGTTGATCGTCAGTGAATCCGGGTCCCAGGTAGCTGGCCCGTTGGCGATCGTGGCGGTCGTGATCGTCATCGCGGTTGTGATCGTGGTGGCGGTTGCGATCGGCATGGCGGTTGTGATCGTCGTGGCGGTGAGTGCCACTCGTGGCGTCGGAGGAAGACTCCTGCCCGGCATGCGCAGATGGGGTACGATCCGCCCGGACATCTGCGGGGCGAGGTGGATGAGGCCCGGCATTCAAGGGCCGGAGGCCGCCGAGATAGCGATGCCAGCCCAGCAGGGCAGCTCCGAGCGCCCCCCCGGCATCGCCGGCGGCGGGTTGGATCCAGAGATCTTCGAAGGGTCCCTCGCGCAGCAGCCGCCCGTTGGCGACGCAATTGAGCGCCACGCCCCCGCCAAGGCAGAGAAAACGCTGGCCGGTGACCTGATGGATATGGCGGGCCATGCGCAGGACCGCCTCCTCGGTGACCGCCTGGACCGAGCGGGCGAGATCCATTTCGCGCTGGGTCAGTGGATCATCCGGCTTGCGCGGCGGGCCGCCGAGGAGACGGGCGAGCTTATCGGAGGTCATCCTCAATCCGGCGCAGTAGTCGAAGTAGCGCATATTCATCCGAAAGGATCCGTCTTCCTTCAGATCGACGAGCTCGCTCAGAATCACATCGACATACTTCGGCTCGCCATAGGGGGCCAAGCCCATCACCTTGTACTCGGCTGAGTTGACCTTGAAGCCGGTGAAATAGGTGAAGGCCGAGTAGAGCAATCCCAACGAATGGGGGAAGCGGATCTCTGCGAGCAGTTCGATGTCATGACCGCACCCGACGCCGTAGCTGGTCGTTGTCCATTCACCAACGCCGTCGAGCGTGAGAATCGCGGCCTCCTCGAAAGGGGAGGGATAGAAGGCCGAGGCGGCGTGGGACTCATGGTGTTCGGCGAAGAGGATCTTGCCTTCATACCCGGTCAGCTGTTCCTGGATCAACTCCTTCATCCACAGCTTCTGCTTCAACCAGAGGGGCATCGCCATCAGGAAGGAACGAAAGCCCCGGGGCGCGAAGGTGAGATAGGTCTCGAGGATCCGCTCGAACTTGATAAAGGGCTTCTCGTAGAAGACGACCAGATCGAGCTCGGCGGGCCGCAGGCCACCTTCCTCCAGACAGTAGTTGACCGCGTGCATGGGAAAGCGGGCATCGTGCTTCCGGCGCGTGAAGCGCTCTTCCTGGGCGGCGGCCACGATCTCGCCCTCGCGTACGAGAACCGCCGCGCTGTCGTGGTAGAAGCAGGAAACGCCGAGGATCTGCATCCTTCTTCGTTGCCTCCGCTGGAGCAAGCGGGGCGGGGGCAACCGGATGCCGTTCGGGCAAACGCCACCATCCCCGAAGTCTTGCGCCCACAGGAAGCGTACCGGATCAGCGTACCGGCTGCCAACGCCGACGGGGTGCCGCTGACCGCCGGGGCGAGGGCCCGCTCGCCGCCGCGGGAGCGCTGGCCGTTGGTGGAGATCTGATCGCTCTGCAGTGCCGTAACCCAAGTATCTAGAATGCGTTGACTGCGATTCGGCCGTCGGGAGCCTCCGCGACGCCCGTGCCATTCGGACGTGTTGCCAGCACCCCAGTCCTGATCGACGAGTGCCTCTAGGATCGCGATCAGAAGACCTCGACGGCGCAGCCCACCCGGGTACAGGCGTGACTCGTTCTCGAAGCGCCCGGCCTTGACTGTTGTCTCCACGGCCTACTCCAAAGCGCGGGCGGCCATCCTCCGCTCTCGGAAGATGGCCGCCGTAGACCATAAGAGGGCGGCGGCGCCATCTGAGCATCGTTCCACCGCACGTGAGTCCGAGAGGGGTCGGCTTAGCTGACCGCGAGCTGATCGTGATGGGCGCCATCGGGAAAGACGAGGAGAGAAGCGCGCAACACTCTCGAAGCGCTTAGTGTAGGTAGGAGGGACCAGCCTCCCGGCCGGTCCCTCTGCCGCTGACATGCGTCCATCTAGAGGTAGTAGTTCAGCGCGATAGACGCGTAGCTCATCTTGAGAGTTCCAGAGAGTTCCTGCTCCCAAGCGTCTCGGTAGCTTCCTTCGTAGTAGCCGGAGTCGTCATCTTCATGGGTCTTCTCCTCGTAGTTGCCCGTGGTCGTGACGAGTCGCAATCCATACTCACCACCCAGACTGAAGTGCTCTGAGAAGAAGTACTCAGCCCCGAAGCCAATGGTGAATCCGACGAAGCCCAGGATGTCTTCGAGCATCTCCTCCACCTCGTCGTCCTCATACTTATCTACGTCTTCATATTGGAGATCGCCATCTTCATAGGAGCGATAGATCTCTTCTCCACTACCATTGATCGACGCGAACGCCTTGAAGACACTACCAAAGAGGTAGGGGCGCACCTTGCCGAGCCCAAGAGAGAACTTCGCGCCAATGTGAGGAATCAAGACCATGGCCGAGGCTTCCATATCGAATTCTTCCTCTTCCCGGTAACAGCCATAGTCCCCGTAGCAGTACTCATGCTCGTCCGTGTAATGGGCATTGACCCCGACGGCGATGAGGTCAACTCCGAAGAACGGCGTAACCTTGCCCATGGGCAGGCCGAAGTGGGCCGTTTGGATCATCTCTCCCGGCCGGACGCTGAAAAGAACCCCCTCGGCAAGCGCAGGGAAGCAGATAGATGAGAGAGCGAGAAGACCACAGAGGATGGATAGTAAACGCATTGTAACCCCTCCTTTACATAGACGACCACGCACTGCAATTGGTAGGACGCTGGCACGGGGAGCCGCCGAAGACCCATGACCGACACGCACACACGCTCTAGGCGTCTGGCGTGAAGTTCTCGCGGGGTATGCGATCTCCTGTTCGAGAATGGGTGGAAGGCTTCTTGATCGGCGACAACTGGAACATTAATCCAAGGGTTACTTGGCCGCAGTGGCGGCGAAGGCGGGGATGAGCGAGCGCACTATAAGTGAGATCCGTTGGGGGACCCGCGTCGTTGGGGCCTCTCCAGGCGGGGAGTGGGCGCTGATGGTCGTGGCGGCGCAGCTACGGCACATCGAGGGAACCACATGGGGGCTGCTATGCTATCTCCGCATCGACCTTCTGCAAAGCACCTGCGAGGAGCAAGCCTCCACCTGTGTGCGGGGAAGCGCACCCAAGAAACCCCTGATCCGTTGCCGAACTCTCAACGCGACGCAATCATGATGGCCTTCAGTGCGGCGGTTCTCGCGCAGGGCTCAATCCTCGAGCGCCTCATTGGCGCGATGGAATAGTACGAACCCCGCATCTTCCGAGATGACCGTCCAATCGGAGGAACCGCGCAGACTGTCGGCGAGTGCCCAATTCTCTTCCCTCGACAATGGGTAGGTGTTTCCGAGGAGATCGAAGAGCAGGTATTCGGCACGATCGATGTCTCGCGGAATCTGGCTCCGCACCCGGCGGATTGGGAAATGGGCCTGCAGATCGATCTGGGCGGAGACGGCGGCTGTGGGAGGCACTGCTTCGATCATCGCTCCCGCCACACGGAAGCGCGCATCTCTCCGCCAAGCATCAGGCCTGAGCTGCTGGAATAGCCGGGAGTTCGCCAGGCACACCAGGAGCAGCACGCCCGCCCCGACGACAACGGCGTATCGTGCCCCCACCCAGCTCCGTTCTTGAAGTCGACGCAAAGTACGAATCGACGAGAAGAACAAGAACGGTATGGACAGGAGACCGTAGTAGATCAACGGGCCGTGGAGCAGGCGCTGCTCCGATGAGTACAGCATGAACCAGTTTGGACCGACCAGAAATAGAGCCCCCGTCCATGTCCCCAAGGGCAGGAATCCGAAATTTGCGAAGAGCGTGAACATCTTGCGCAGCTTCGTGCCGCTCAGGATGACCTCCGCATGCTTCCCCGGATCCAGCATTCCGCTGATGACGTCTCGGAGGGAATCACCATATCCAGTCCAGTAGTGCGCAAATTGGTATCCTGATTCGAGGAGATCGCGCCGGAAGTACGGGAAGATCAGGCCGAACGTCACCAGAAGGATGCTCAGGGACAGAACCAGCGTTGCGATTCCGTGTCGGTACTGCCTCTGTGCAATGAGGAACAGACCGAGGCCGGCGTTGGCGACATTGGCATCCTCCTTCACTGTGATGGTGAGGAGCAGGAAGAGATAGAAGAGCGGCCACTTCCTGCGCTCCATGAAAAAGAACACCGAGAAGTAGAGAAGTGGATAGAAGATCTCCATGTGGAAGTCGTACATCAATCCATAGCTCAAGTGTCGTTGAGTCAAGTACGCGGCACCAATGGCCACAGCTCCCCAGCGATTCTGTAGAGACGTACGGGACAGCCAATAGAGAGGGATCACCGCCAGCGCGGCCACACAAGCCTGAAGCACGAGAAGGAAGACTGGAGACCGGAAGATCGAATACAGCGGGACGAGTGCATAGAGGATTGGAGAGAAGTGCTGACTGAAGAAGTGCGAATCAGCGGCCGACTGTCGCAGCGGTTCTCCCCGGAGGACGCTCCAGAGCATGTACTCGAAATTGGCCGCCTCTCCGTGGACGCCGAATGATCGGTATGAACTGAGCTTCAGCGCAATGAAGAAGGCGACGGCAACCAGGGCAAGGACCAGTGGGTCCACTGCTCGAACAACACGGGCTCTGGCCGGCAGGGCAGCGCTTCTTGGCATCGCGTCCCCCCCCGTCACTCCGCCAGGGCAGCGCTTCTTGGCATCGCGTCCCCCCCGTCACTCCGCCAGGGCAGCGCTTCTTGGCATCGCGTCCCCCCCGTCACTCCGCCAGGGCAGGGTTTCTTGGCATTGGGTTGCCCACCGTCACTCTGCCAGGGCCACGCGGATATCCACCGCGATCGCGCCTTCCCGGTCGGCGAAGACAACCAGCGGGTTGATCTCGATATCGGTGATGCCCGGACAGGCGTCGATCAGCACGCCGAGTGCGATCAGGGTGTCGACGACCGCCTCCACATCGCGGCGTTCCTCGCCGCGCACGCCCAGGAGGAGTTGGTGCGCCCGGGTCTCCTTGATCATCGCCAGGGCGTCGGAACGGCGCAGGGGCGCGGCGCGGAAGGCCACGTCGCCGAGCAACTCGACGTAGATGCCGCCGAGTCCCACCATCGCGATCGGCCCGAAGGCAGGGTCGCTCCGCGCGCCGATGATCACCTCCGCCCCGGCGGGCACCATCTCGACGATCTCGACTCCCTCCAGGCGAGCGCCCGGACTGTGCCGCCGGCAACTCTGGAGAACCGCCTCATAGGCGTCGATCACCTCTTGGCGGTTGTCGAGGTCGAGCGCCACACCTCCGGCATCGCTCTTGTGCACGATATCGCGCGAGACGATCTTGAGCGCCACCGGAAAGCCGATGTCTTCCGCATGCGGAACGGCCCGGCCGAGCGAGTGAGCGATATGGCTGCGTGGTGTACGCACGCCGATCGCCTGCAGGAGAGCGTGACCTTCATCGGCAAGCAAGAACTTGCGGCTCTGGGACCGCGCCCCGGCGATGAGCTTATCGATGACCGGGCGGTCGATCTTGCGGCGCGCGACCCCCTCGACTCGCGCGCTCCGGTGACGATGATGGGCGTACATCGCACCCAGGCAGGAGACGGCCGTGTAGATCTCATCGAAGGCGGGCACGCCGGCCTGACGCAAGCGTTCCAGACAATCGCGCACCTGCTCGCCGCCCAGCAGACAGAAGACGATCGGCCTGCCGGCGTCGCGGTAGCGGGCGTGGATTGCCTCGATGTCCGCGGGCAAGCGGTCGAAGCCGAGTAGGGCCGTCTCGCAGTAGACGGCGATCAGGGCATGACAGCTCGGTTCCCCCAGGGCCGCGAGGAGGGCCCGGCGATAGTCCGCACTCGTGGCCTGACCAGTGAAGTCGATCGGGTTCTTTGTCGAGCCAAGAGGTGGAGTGACGGGGGAGAAGGTCCGTTCCAACGTTGTGGTGTCGTCATGGAGGGCAACCCCATACTTCTCACAGGCATCCGAGGCAGCCACGCCCGCGCCGCCTCCGTTGGTGACGATGACCGCGTTTTCTCCCGCCGGTGCCGGCGCATCGCCCAGGAACTTGCACCAGGCGAGCGCATCCTGAAGCTGTTCGGCGCGCAACACGCCGCACTGGCGCATCAGGTCATCGAAGACATCATCGGCGCCGGCGAGCGAGCCGGTATGAGACGCTGCGGCGAGTGCCCCGCGCTTCGATCGGCCGGTCTTGATGACGATGACCGGCTTGCGCCGTGTCGTCGCCTCGAGGGCGCGGATGAGTCGTTGTCCATCTCTCACACCCTCGATATAGATCAGGACGATCTCGGTTCTCTCGTCGTCGCGAAGGAATTCGAGCAAGTCGGCCTCATCGATGTCCGCCTTGTTGCCCAGTGGGATGATCGCCGAAAGACCGATATTCTCTGCCGCGGTCTTGCCGATCATCGCCCCACCCATCGCGCCGCTCTGGGTGATGATCGCAACCCTCCCCGGGCGGATCTTGCTGGGGCCGAAACCCGCATTGAGCGATGCATGCGATGAGAAGAGGCCGAAGATGTTCGGTCCCAGGATGCGCATCCCATGCTCGTGGGCGAAGCGCACGAGCCGTTGTTCGGTCTCGGTCTCGCCGACTTCCGAGAATCCGGAAGTGATGATTGCGAGGAAGGGGATCCCGGCCTGCGCACACTCCTCGACGGCGCCGAAGACGTGTTGCGCTGGGATCGCGATGCAGGCGAGATCGATCGGCTTCTCGACTTCGGTCACCCGGCGCCAGACCGGCAGGCCGAACAGCTTACCCCCCTTGGGATTGACCGGATAGATCGGACAGTGGCTCTTGGAGAGCACCATGTTCTGGACGGTCTTGTAACCTATCTTCCGGGGATCGTGGGAGGCGCCGATGACCGCGACACCGCGGGGCTCGAATAGGCGCCGGATGTCGGGAGTCCCACTCACCCCGCATTGCTTCCGAAAGTGATGTGCAAATCGACCGTGTCTCCGGTGATGTGCCTGTCGATCTCGAAGCCGCTGCTTCCGAAGAGATGGAGCATCCGCCGGTTCTCGACCAATACGCGGGCCGTGAAGCCGAGCAGGCCCTGCTGCTTCGCCAGTTGCGTCAGCCGATCGAGGAGTTCCCGGCCGACACCCTTGTCCTGGAAGTCGTCACGGACCACTAGGCCGACTTCGGCAACGTGCTCGTCTTCCTCGACGCGGAGCTGGCCGATCCCGACGACGGTCTCGGAATCCGGCTCACCTTCCTGGCCGGAGATCGTGGCCAGGAGGACCATGTGTTCGTTGTAATCGACAACACACAGCTCCTGCAGCCGCTCATGGGGCATTTCGGTGCGTATCGACATGAATCTCCGGTGCATGCTGGCGTCGGAGACCGACCGGAAGAACTCCTGCAGCAGCGGTTCGTCGCTGATCTTGACCGGCCGCAGAAGCAGGTGCACGCCGCGCTTGCTCGTCCGGCGGACCTCGAGATGCTCGGGATACTCGCCCTCCTTCCCGGGAAGGAAAGCCTGATCGGCGTAGATCAGCTTGAGCCGCTTGGCCTCCTCGATCAGCCAGGGCCGGAACTTGGGGTGAGCGATGGCAACTAGATCCATCGCCCGATTGCGGATGTTCTTCCCGTGAACATAGGCGATGCCGTACTCAGTGACCACGTAGCGCACGTCGGTACGGGTCAAGGTGACGCCCGAACCTGCTTCGAGCGCCGGCACAATCCGCGAGACCTCGCCCTTGGCGGCCGTCGACTGGAGGGTAAGGATCGTCTTGCCGTTCTTGGCCAACGCCGCCCCGCGCATGAAGTCCGCGTGTCCTCCGATGCCGCTGTAGAAGCTGGTGCCGATTGACTCGGCGGTGGCCTGACCGGTCAGGTCGATCGCCAGACACGTGTTGATCGCGGTCATGTTGTCTTGGAGGGCGATGCGCAGCGGGCTGTTGGTGTAGGTGGTGGTGCGGAACATGAAGCCGGGGTTGTCATGCAAGTAGCGATACGTATCGCGGCTGCCCATGCAGAAGGTTGCGACGGCCTTGCCCCGGTCGACACTCTTGCGGCTGTTGTCGATCACGCCCTTGCGGAGCAAGTCGATCAGCCCGTCGCTGATTAGCTCGGTATGCACTCCGAGGTGCTTCTTCTCAGTCAGATGTGAAAGGATTGCATTGGGAATGTTCCCGTAGCCGACTTGGATCGTGTCGCCATCGCGAATGATGCGTGCGGCATAGCGCCCGATGCGGTCGGCGATCTCATCGGGGACCGCCCCGGCATACTCGAGCAAGGGCTCATCGTGAGGCACGAGATAGTCGATCTCCGAGAGATGGAGGAAGGTATCACCGAGCACGCGGGGCATCTCGCGGTTGAGCTGGGCGATGACGAGCGAGGCGCGCTCGGTCGCCGCCTTGACGATATCGACGCTGATCCCGAGGCTGAGATAGCCATGGCTGTCGGGGAGGGAGGTCTGGATGAGGGCAACGTCGATCGGCACTGATCCACGCAAGATCAAGTCGGCGACCTGGGAGAGGGAGATCGGCGTATAGTCGGCGTGTCCCTGGTTGACCGCCTCGCGAGTACTCGCCCCGATGAAGAAGGAGTTGTGGCGGAAATTGCGCTTGAACTTGGCGTCGGTATAGGGGGCGACGCCAAGACTCCAGACGTGGAAGATCTCCGTGTCGAAGAAGGCGAGGGGATGGGTGTCGACATAGCGCGTCAGTTCGCTCACAAGGTGCTGGGGTTCGCCGCAGCCGGTGCCCACGAAGATGCGGTCGCCACGGTGGATGTGCGCGAAGATCTCATCATGGGTGGCGAATTTCTCAGGGTAGCGCTCCCGCCAGCCGGCCAGGGGGGCGGGAGCATCCGCTTTCCGGTGCGGCGGGATCCCGCCGTCACCCGCGTGGGAAGGCGTGCGGGAATCGTCGGATGTCGCCATCGAGCTCCTCCTCGGGACTGCCAGCCTGGGGCTCCGGTGCCTTCACGGGACTGCCAGCCTGAGACTCCTAGCCTCTCGTAGCCAGTCTAGTCTGTCTCACTGGAGCCCACAATCATCGAACTTGCAATGCGTTGGAGCAACAGCCCTTCTTGATGGGGGGCGGGGGGCAAGCGGGGGATGTCGGGCCGGTCGTCCGTAAGCCACTCGAGCTGCGGCTGTCCCCGGAGCCCAACGCAAAGGTCCCCGGCGTGCGCGCCAGGGACCTTGCCCATTCCCGCGGAGAGGGGGGGATTCGAACCCCCGGGACCCGATGGGCCCACTCGCTTTCGAGGCGAGCTCCTTCAACCACTCGGACACCTCTCCGGCCGTTATCTCCGACGTCTGCCGGACGCCCCAACGGATACCACACCCGGGGGCGGGAGGTCCACTCCCAGTGGCGAGAGGTCATTTTTCCGTGACTAGAAGGCCCCGCCTGGTAACACCTCCACTACGCTCCCGAGAAGGTCAATTCGTCGAAGCGCATGCTGGGCGCCCGAGCCGCCGAGTAGCGCCAGGGGTCGTTCCCGACCTCGACCAGGTGTTTCCAGGATTCGAGGTGATTGCCCGCCATGTTCATCTCGGAGAGCGGCCGCACCCGCTTGCCATTCTCGATCCAGTGCCCGCGAATCCCGACCGAGAAGTCCCCGGTCGTGTCGTTCGAGTTGCCGCCCATGAGGCCGGTGATCAAGATGCCGGTCCCCATGCTGCGCAGCAGGCCCTCGAGGTCCTCATCGCCGGTCGTGAAGAGCAGGTTGCTCTGCGATCCAGTGGTTGGCTTCATTCCCAGTTTGCTGGCGTAGTAGGTGTCCAGGTAGTAATTGCGCAAGACCCCTTTCTCGAAGATCGGCAGCTTGCGGGCGGTCATGCCTTCGTTGTCATAGGCCCGGGATCCGAAGCCACCGACCACGAGCGGATCGTCGGTCAGGCTGAACAGTGGGGAGGCGATCTCATCCCCGATCTTGCCCGCGAGGAACGAACGCTCTTGCTGGATGGCGTTGCCCGAGAGCGCCCCGAGTAACCCGCCCAGCGTGCGCCGGGCAAGGCGATTCTCAATCACGCACGCGTAGGTTCCGCTCTCCATCGGTTGTTCGCCGATCCCTTCCAGGGCGCGTTGCGTCGCCTTGCGTCCGACCACCTCGACCGGCTCCAGATTGTCGCGATGGAGCCCGACCGAGTACCAGTACCCGCTCGGGCGGCGGTCGCCCTGATCGCGGACGGTGACATCGGCGAAGAGGAAGAAGCTCGTGCCGCGGGCGGTGCCCTCCATGCCGTTGGAGTTGACCAAGGCGGTCTCGTAGGTCGAGTCGGAGCAACTGGAGTTGACCGTGATGATCTTCTCTCCCCCTGGCGCCGAGCGGGCGGAATCCTCGAGCGCTCCCGCCGTGCGCCGGCGATCGATCCCGGTGACCGATGCGGCGCCGGGGGCATCGTAGAGCCCGAGGTCGCCCTCGAAGCGATTGGCATAGTAGGCTGGGTCGGCGAGTTTGCGGTGCGGATCGGCGGCCAGCAACCGCGTCATCCCGACTGCGTCAGTGACAAAGGATTCCAGAGCATCTGGCCGTAGGTCGCTGGTGCTGTGCGCCGAGTAGCGCTCGTCGACGAAGAGCGAGATCGAAACCCCCATCGAGGTCGACTGGCGGATGCGGTCGAGCCGGCCATCGAGCCACTCGACTTCGCTATTGCGATTGCGGTAGACCGATGCCCGCGCACCTAGGGCTCCAGCCCGCTTCGCGATGCGGATGACGTCGTGTGCCTTCTGTAGCAGTTCCCGACTCATGCGTTCCTCCCTCCGACTGAGATCTCTCCGGCTCTAACCGTCGGCAGACCGAAACCGACCGGCACGCGCTGTCCGTCCTTGCCGCAGGTTCCCCCGCTGGCGAACATCGTCAAGTCGGTGCCGACCAGGTCGATACTCTCGAGCACCTTGGGACCGTTGCCGATCAGGTTGGCGTCCTTGATCACACGGGTCAGCTTGCCGTTCTCGATCAGGTGCCCTTTCTGCAGATAGAAGGTGAAATCGCCGGCGCCGATGTTGACCTGGCCATTGGCGAAGGTCTCGGCATAGATGCCCTTCTTGACCGAGGCGATCACCTCGGCCGGGTCGTGAGGGCCGGCCAGCATGTACGTGTTGCGCATCCGCGGCACCGGCGGGTAGCGGAAAGACTGCCGCCGTCCCGAGCCGGTTGGCGGGACCCGGTAGTGCTTGGACGAGATGCGATCGTGTAGGTAAGAGCGCAGGATCCCATTCTCGACGAGCACGGTGCGCTGGCCCGGCTCACCTTCGTCGTCGACGTTGATCGATCCGCGCATATGGGGATTGGTGGCGTCGTCGATGATCGTCACATGCTCACAGGCGATGCGCTGGCCCATTCGGTCGGCGTAGATCGAGGTGCCCTTGCGATTGAAGTCGGCTTCCATCGGATGGCCCATCGCCTCGTGGAGCAGAATCCCGGAGGTTCCCGCCGCGAGAACGACCGGCATCTCGCCGGCCGGAGCCTCGACCGCGCTGAACATCTCCTCGACGGTGTCGGCGACGAAGTGGGCGTGCCCTACGATACGATCGGTACTGAAGTAGTGAATGTCCTCGCGTGCCGAGAGGGATTCCGAGCAGGTCTCGACGCGGCCATTCTTCATGCCGACGCAGGTGAGCCACAGCGTCGCCATCGGACGGTAGTCCTCGACCATCCGGCCCTCGGAATTGACCAGCAGTACATGGGTGCCCTCGTCACCGAGAAAGATCGAGACCTTCACGAGGTTCGGATTGCGGTTGCGCGCCGCGGAGTTGATCTGCTCGATGATCGGCAGCTTGCGATCGACCCCGACCTCAGCCCAGGGCAGCCTGATCGGGTAGTAGTTCTTCACCTTGACCGCGGCGATCGCCTGCGGGCGGGCCGTCGGCGTCCCGTCGGCCACTGCCGCGGCGGTCTCGGCCGCGGAGAGCAGCGCCTGCTCGGTCAACTCCTCGGTGTAGGCGAATCCGGTGGCATCCCCCTTCAGCACGCGCACTCCGGCCCCGAGATCGACGCTGCCGTAGGCGCGGTTGATCTGGCCATCCTCCATGCCGGTCCAGTGGTTGACCGAGTGCTGCAGGTAGATGTCACAGAAATCGCCGCCACGGGAGAGGCCCTTGGCCATTACCCGGTCGAAGACCTGGCTGCCGATGCCGAAGCCCTCGAAGTAGTGCGCGATCCCGCCGGCCGCCTTGCTCTTAGGCCCGGCGCAGAGCTCGAACGCACCGGGCCGGCAACCGGCAATCGTCGGCACGGTAATGACGGCAGCGCCCGCTCCGGCCCACTTGAGAAAGCCTCGTCGCCCCAATGACCTCATCATCTGCTCCTCCCTTATGTCCGTCCGCCGGTCACTCAGATTGTCCATGCCGGACTTGCCCGAGCCCAGGGTCTTATGGATCCGCATACGGGCGCCCGCGGGCGCTGGTCAGAGTGCCCTCTGGTAGTGGGGGGGTGGGTGAGTATAGGCGCACAGAGACGCCACGCGATACCCCGAAGCGGGGGATCACAGGGTCGCGGCGCGATCCGGCTGGGTCGCGGACCGTTCCTCCTGGGGCGTGCACTGAGCTCACGATGCGGGAATCTCCCCGGCCTGCCTCCTAAAGATGATACGGAAACCAGCCCGGGGATGTTCCGCTAAGCCAGCCGGGGATGTTCCGCCAAGCTGGCCGGGGGTGTTCCGCCAAGCCAGCCGGGGATGTTCCGCCAAGCTGGCCGGGGATGTTCCGCCGCTACCGGCCGTCCTCTCCATGGCCGCGCATCATCTCTTGGGCCCTGCGGATATGCCCGCGGATCTGGTCGGCCTCTCCGGTGCTCAGCCCTTTGCTCAAGGCCTGCTGCCAGAGCACGATAGCGTCCGAGAACTCACCGGCCCGCGCCCTGATGGAGCCGAGATTGGCGTAGGCCCCTCCGGGAGCGTTGCCCAGCTCGATCGCCTTCTCGTAGGATGTCTCCGCCAAGTCTGTCCGGCCAAGCTCGCTATACAGACTCCCAAGCTCAAAGCGTAGTCTGCCGCTGTTCGGCATTCCCTGCCCTGCGGCCTTGTAGTGCGCGATCGCCTCTTCCTTCCTTCCGCTCTTGCGCAGGATCCAAGCCTTGCGATAGTGCGCGGCTGGTGAATCCGGATCAATGGAGAGCGCCCGATCGCTCAGCCGCTCAGCCTCGACTCGCTGGCCGGTGGCATCGAGAAGGTCGGCGAGTGCGGCCAAGGCCTCCAGATCGTCAGGGCGCCGCTTGAGAGCCTGGCGGTAGGCCCGCTCAGCTTCCCGGATCCGCTTCCGGATCGTGTATAGCTGGCCGACCTTGATCAGGGCCGACGTCTCGGTCGGGAAGAGCTCCGCCTCCTGCTCGTAGGCCTGATGGGCCCCCGCGTAGTCCCCTTGCGCCTGCAGGATCTCGCCCAGCTGAACATTCAATCCCGGTTCTTGCGGCCTTTCTTCCAGCAACGTCCGGGTCTGCTCGAGAGCCTTCTTCGGCTGGCCGGCCAGCAGGTAGGCTCTGGCTTGTTCCTTCAGCAGGCCGAACTCGTCGGGACATCCCGAGCAATCCGCGATGGCCCGATCGTAGGCCTCGAGTGCCTCCGGTCCTCGGCCCCGGCGCATCAGGCAATGGGCCCGCAGGCGCAGGGCGATGCGGGTGTGCGGACGCACCCGGAGGAGTGAATCCAGGACGACCAAGGCCTCCGGGACTTGGCCGGTATTGGACAGCTCGAGGGCTCGATCGACGACCGGCCGCACCTCGGTCAGCTCCTTGGGATCGGCCCGCGCGGTCTTCTTGGGAGCTGATCCGCCCAGATATCCGAGGCTGCGGAGCTTCTCGATGGTCTCCTCATCCATGGCCATCGGGGCGTCGGCTTGCTCTTCTCCCTCCAAGATCATCATGAGCTGCGCTTCCATGGCTTCGACGCGTGCCAGCTCCCGGCCGGCCAGGTTGTGTAACTCCTTGGGATCCTTGTCTAGGTTGTACAGCTCCTGCTGCGGAGCTCGAATGTACTTCCACCACTCCACCTGCAACCCGCGCAAGTCGCTCATTCCGTAGTCGAGGTTGGGAACCAAGGTTTCGTGATAGAGCCAGGCATGCGCCGGTCCGGTTCTTAGAACCACCGGCAGGAGACTGCGGCCGGCACAAGGGGGTAACTCCTCGCGGGCGAACCCGAGCGCGTTCCAGGCGGTTGGCAGAAGATCGGTCAAGCTGGCCAGGCCCGCCACCCGATGGTTCCGCCACGGTGCACCCATCCAGATTCCCCCATCCGGAAGTCGCAGCAGAAGAGGCACCTCTTGGGTTGCGCCGTAGATGAACACCGAGTGGCCCTCTTCCCCATGTTCCCCGAGGCTCTCCCCATGGTCTCCCGCGATCAGGATCATGGTGCGTTCGACCAAGCCGCGCGATTTCAGACCGTCCATCAGCAGGCCGATCTCACCATCCATGAAGGCGATTTCGCCGCTGTAGGGGTCATCGGGAAGTCGGCTCAGATAGGGCTCCGGAGGTTCGTAAGGGCCATGCGGGTCGAAGTAATGGGCCCAGAGGAAGAAGGGTTCTGCGGTGTGTTCGTCGATCCAGGCCAGCGAGAGGCGTGTGACCTCATCGGCGGGCCGCTCGGTGTAGTCGCCGGGCGACTCTTTCGAGGGAGATGAGAAATCGTCGTCGTAGTGGTTGAATCCCTGGGCCAGGCCGAAGCGTTGATCGACCGGAAAGGCTCCCAGCACGGCCCCCGTGTCGTACCCCTTCGCTCCGAGCAACTCGGCCAGGGTGATCGCGTCGTCCGGGAGAACGTAGGTGCCGTTGTGCCGCACTCCATGCTGGAAGGGATAGAGGCCGGTCATGATCGTTGCATGGGCGGGCAAGGTCACCGGGATCGGTGTGAAAGCCTCCTCGAAGAGCACCCCCTCCGCGGCGATCCGGTCCAGGTGCGGTGTCGTCTGCATGGGAAAACCGTAGCAAGAGAGGTGATCGCGCCGGGTGGTATCGAGGGTGATCAGAATCAGATTGGTCGGTGGGTCGCTCGGAGCGATCGGCGCCCAGACGGTTCCCTCCGCGGTGTAGCCTCCACTGCCGGGTCGGGAGGTGCCGGCGGCGCGGTCCGACCGCGACTCGTCCCGCGAGGATTCCTGGGTCGTACAGCCCTGGCTGGTCGCGAGTCCCAGGATGATTGCGGCGATCAAGCACTGCGCGGCGGTCCTGCGGCTCAGACGTCCCGCCATTCAACCTCCTGAGTTCGAGATGTGATTGTCGTCCGGATGTGAGAAACCGTTGCCGCCTGCCCGATAGGGGTTCTGCGAGGACGGTTCGGCTGGGGTCCTACCGTTCGGTAAGATCCCGACCTTCATGCTATCACTCACCAGATGCTTGCGGAAGGCGTGATGTGGCCCGGTACGGAAGATGGCAACATACTGACTGAAGCGGGGCTCGCCTCGGGCTCGCCCGAAGACCGCGGCCCGGCATCAGAAACGGCGCACGATCTGGAACTGCATTTGTGACCCTCCCGGCCAAGACGAGTCCGATGGTGTCTTCCAGCCGGTGACATCGGCAGGATCGGATGCGCTCGAGTCTCCGCCAATCTCGGTATCGCGAACGTGGTGGGCGGTGGCGAGAATGACCTGCTGGATGTGCAGCGCGAATTCAAGGCCGCCCACGCTCATCTGTCCACCTAAGGCAACCGCTGCCATCTGTACGCGCCGAATCGAAGGCCGCTTGGAGCGCAAGTCGGTGCAGCCGAAGACCAAGAACACGGGTTGCCAGGAATCGATCGCGATGTCGGGGTAGAGATCCCAATACCCCAGGCCTGCGCGAGCGCTGAACCGCGAACCGATTTTCCATTCCCCGGCCAAGCGACTGCGTAGCCAGTGCCCCTCGATCCTGGCGCGATAGGTGCGCCGCATGCCGAGCAGGTCGATCATGGTCGGTGTAAACGGCCAGAATTCGACCACGGCCCTTGACTTCCCCTTTCCATCGACCCGTTCCACTTCAAGGAGATAGCGGGAATCAGGATTGGGTCTTGCCTGTAACGCCAGCAAGTAGGATCGCATCTCGGCATGGACGTAGTTGAGATGGCCGAATCTCTGTCCGCCCCAGAAGGCTTCACCCTCGAGGTCGGCCCAATAGTCGGTCCTCCGCAGAAGGCAGCTGAGAGCGTCCCCCGCGTTCCAGCTCAGAGAAGCCTGGGTGAGTCTGTCCTCCCCGGCTGGCGTCATTTCATAGCGCAGTGCCGGGCCGAGCTCACTCCCCGGGTCATAGAAGGCTCGCCGGATGCTGCCCTCTAGCTGAAAGCCGAATCCGGGCTCAATCCGTCCGGCGAGCGCTTGGTTGCGGCGACAGAGGTCGATTCTGGCATTCCAGGGGGAGTCGTGAAGATTGCAGGATAGCTCAGGCTGCTGGGACTCGGTGGACCAGTGTCCCTGCACGGACAGGAAGTCCGCCGGCCGGCATCGCAGCCCCAGGCCGAACCCGCGGAATCGGCTCTTCGCACCGTTGGGACCTTGGGACGATGCGATTCCCTGAATCGTTGTTCCCCCAGGCAGCTCGGTCACTCGCGCCGCGCATTCGAATCGGGATGATTCCGAGGAGAGCTCCATTCCCCCGCTGGATCCGCCCCAATCAGCCGACCACCTTGGCTGGGACCAGGCGATGCCCGCGTGGGCCGTCGTCGTCTCCCACCGACGCGTCCCGACGACGCGTAGACCCGAGGCCGTTCGGCCCAGCGCTCCCCGCTGACCTGTCGCTAGCGGTGTCACGGGCTGTTGCGAGGTCCATTCCAGTCGAAAGGCCCGGCCTTCATGAAGGAGGGGGGTCTGCCACCACCCGGCCTGATCGTCGATGGGTGAGAGGAACGGATCGCTGCCCCATCCGGCCGCGAAGCGGCTGCCGGGTTGCAGGAGGTCGAAGAGTGAGGCGTGTGTCAGCTGGGCTTCTCCGAAGAGGCCCCCCCCCAGGCCAAACAGGCAGAGGAGAGCCACGGCCAGGAGTCGAGGAGAGCGCCCCATCTCGGGGGAACACGTCCGCGGTCCACTTTCAGCGTGCGGGCAGATCTTTCCCATGGCGGTCACCAAGTCCTGGAGGGCATACATCGGATCACAGCTATTCCTCTTCGGGCTGTACCGGTGTCACAGAACCATCGTCAAACTCCCAATCGGCCCAGTCGAGGGTCCATTCGTGCTCCCAGTCATTTTCTGTGACTCCAAACAACGAGAGGAACTCCTGCGAGCTGGCAATCTCTGGCAGCAGACCGTTCAAGTCTGGGTCCGGCCAGACCCAGCTGTCGAAGTCTTCGGCATCCCACGTGATGGTTGGAACATAGACCCACGTGTCAGCGGTCGCGAAGTACTCGCTCCAATGGATCGAGATAGACTGCTCTCCTGCCGAGAGGTTCCCCGAGTAGTAGGCCGATCCATAGTAGTAGCCGTTCCAATCCTCTTGTTCCTGAATCAGCGCCACGCGGCCATTGACGACTTCACTGAGGACATCCTGAATTGTCTGGTCACCGTAACTGCTGGCCCACGCCAGTTCGTAGTCATCGTAGTGGACGTCGAGACTTGCGTAATAGTGTCCGGAGGCTGGAATCTGCACGGTTCTTGTCTCATAGTCGGAATTGTAAGAGGAGTAAGAGTCGTACTCGTGGGGCGCCACTTGGACCGTATAGTCGGGCAGCAAGGCCTTCCAGTCACTGACCGGATCCTGGAAGAACGCCCCCAGGTCGATCAGGAGTGACACCTCCGGCGTACTGGAGTCGTCGTCCCAGTTTTCGGTGCGGCGATAGCCACCATCCAGCAGGGCCCGTACGTTGGGCAGGTTCTGCTGCAGAGAGTCCACATCTGCGCGTGAGAGGTCATCGGGCCCGATCTTGATGACGTCGTCGTCCTGAGGATCCCCAGAATCCATCTCACTAAGAAGGGACGTGATGCTTGCGTCAAGATCGTCGACGGCGGCCAGCATCTCGGTTCTTGCCGCCTGCATCATGGTCAGCCCGTTCGGACGGCGGGCCATCCAGCCGCTCCCCGGTTGCAGGGACTGTAGCATGTTCACGCTGTCGTAGGCCGCCATCCCCAACTCGTAGGAGACCGCCACGCGGCATGCGGCTGAGAGCAAGGAGCATGCGGCCCGTAGGGCAAGAATGTCGGTGCGGTCGATCTCAACCGGATCGGCCTCTTCATCGCCCTGCATCTCAGGCGTTACTGTGAAGACATAGTTGAGATGAGTGGCAACGGTTTGAAGGTACCCACGTGACTCAGCGAGGCGTGGAATCACTCGGTCTTCCAGGATGTCCTGAATGCGGCTGATCTGGGGATCCGCCTCCTGGTTGGCGAAGGAAGCATGGGCCAAGACCGAGAGCGGAACGATATCAAAGGGTAGGAGCATGGCCTCTCGACCTTGCCGCAAGCCAAGAGGAACGCCCAGAGCGGTCGCTGGCGTGTCATCCGTCTCAAACGGGATGTGACTATCGAGGTACGCTTCCCATTCATCGAAGGCCGCGTTCACCTCTTCATCCATGCTGAGAACCAGGAGGTTCGTCACTGCCAGTCCGAAGTTTGCATCCTCATGGGCTGGGTCGAGCTGTAAGGCCTCCCGGTAGAGGCGTTCGGCTTCGCTGAAGTCGATATCGTCGGGATTGTCTGGGTCATCGCCATTGATCATCTCGAAGAGGACACCCTCGAGAACCTCATTTGCTTCGGCTACCACGCTATCAACCTCTGATAGCGAGTCGTCGTTGATAGGTTCTGACGAATTGTCACACGCAGGCAGTAGGATGAGTGCGGCAGGTAGACCAAGGAGCAAAGCGAATACCAGGGACTTCATGGTTCCCCCCCCTCTCTTGCAACCGGGAGGGACCCCGAATGCACAGAGCTTGGCTGTTCACGAACTGCGAAGATACACTTGAGCAGTCGGTAGAATAGCAGCGGAGACTCGGAGAGGCAAGAGGAGGACATGTGTATGGATATGTGTCACAGGACAGGATTCTCGAGTGCAGGGACTGAGCTTGCGAGAAGCCGCCACCTGATGCGTAGCACATCTTGGCTGGCGGGTGTCGGCATGTCTTGTCGTGGGCCTGGCGGGGCTGCTCTGTGATCGCAGGGACGCCTGTCGTCCTGGTGGATCTCTCATTACTGATTTGACACTCGCCTATGCGTTGCAGTATTTATAGGCGGTGTGCGGCACTGCCGCCCTGGCAGCCCACTGTCCCCTCGGGGACAGCAGGCTCTCGGTTCTCGTCTTGTGTGGATCCATACTCCGCCAGTGTTCCGGCAGATGGCATTCTTCGGAGCGGCGTAGCTGCGGAAGCGAGGTGTCCAATGAGATCACTCTCGACGGCAACGATTCTGATCATCAGTTCATTGCTTGGGGCGATGTCCTGGACGGCCTCCTCCGCCGGGATCACTCCGGCCGGCAGAGGCCATGCCGTCGGTCCTCAGCGGCCGGTGGCGCCGAGTGCCCGTTGCCAGGCGACTGATGTGGTTTCTGCCCGCAGCGAGGACGTCGAACTCATTGGCACCTGGGGAGCCGGGATCTGTTGGGGATTTGCCCTCAACGGCTCTGATGGGTACATGGCTAGCGGCCACGCTCTGCAGCGACTCGATCTCGCCGATCCCGCCAACCCCGTCTTCGTCGACGAAGTGCTCCTCCCTGATGTGGCCCTCGATATCGAAGTGGATGACGGAACGGCATACGTGGCGAATTTCTCCAGCGGATTGGGCGTCGTCGATGTGAGCGGGCCGGGGGCGCCGACTGAGATCGGTCGGCTGGAGCTCAGGGGATCCACAGCAGAGGTGGCACTATACAGTAATTATGCCTATGTGGCAAACACGAGCATCGGCCTTGTCATTGTTGACATCCTCGATCCGGGGAATCCCGCCCTTGCCGACTCGATCGTTCTCGACGGTGCATTCAACGTAGAGATTCAGGAAACACACGCCTTCGTTCTCGCCCAGGACGGTCTCCATATCTTCGACATCAGTACCCCGTTGACCCCAGTCGAGGTCTGCTCTCTTCCCTATACGCCGATTGAGGACGAGATGGGCGCGCTCACTGTTCTGGGAGACTATGCTTACGTCATGCACGCGGGTGGACTTCAGGTGATTGACATCAGTACCCCGGGAAGTTGCGTTGAAAGGGGCTCCATCGACGGGCTCGAGTTCGTTGGTTTCGATATCCGGGCGGATGCCGGGTACTTGTACTACACGAACTGGGATTTCTTCTGTGTCCTCGACGTCAGCAATCCCGATAATCCCACGCCGGTTGAATACTATGATCTTGGAGATACGGGATACCACCATGCTGGGGCAATCCATCTCGACGGAGCGACGGCATACTTGACCGACAGCTACATCGGCCTGAAGGTCCTCGATGTCACTGACCCGGGCAATGTCATTGAACTAGGCCAGTACAACATCGTGGGATACATCGACCTCCTGGCCTGGCGAGGCGATGTGGTCGCCGCCGCGGGTATTCCGGGTATCTGGCTGTTCGACGTCTCGATTCCATCGGACCCGGACACCTTTGCGTCGGTCCCGATGCCTCCGAGTGGCAATCTTAATGATCTGGAACGTCTCGCCATTGCAGGGAATCACCTCTTTCTGTTGTTCGATCACAGCCTTGCGGCGGTCGACATCTCGACTCCAAGCGATCCGCAGAGTGCCGACGAGCTTGTCACCGGGTGGTTGGACAATGAAGATATGGTGGTCTGCGAGGATCGGGACGTAGCGATCATCGGTGCCGAGAATCAGCTGCTCCTGGTCAATACCTCGAATCCGGGGTTCTTGGTTCCCGCGGGGACGGTTAACTTATGTGGTGGCGTGTGGAGCCTGGCGATTGATGATCAGTGCGAATACCTCTATGTTGTGACGTGGACTGAGCTGTATGTCTACTCTGTTGACGCCCTCGTGGACAAGCGCGGCCATGTCGATCCATGCGGGTTGTGGACACTGGGAGCCCACACAAGCCTGATCGAGGATCTCGTCGTTGACTCGGATCGCGATCTCGCCTACTTGGCCGAGGAGGACGGGTTGATCAGAATCTTCGATATTGCGGATCCATGTGATCCCGACAGCGTGGGGGCGTACACGGTTCCCGCAGAGATCGAAGGACTTGCCGTCTGTCAAGGGGCAGGAGGCGAGCCGGTCCTCATGGTCCTCCATAAGGAGAATGATGCCTATAGCCGCCTGTACGTGCTCGATGTCTCGGATCCCGCGATGCCAACTGAGGTTGGAAGTTATGATGACATCGTGGAAGCAGAAGAGCTTGCCGTTCAGGGGAATATGGTCATTGTGACCCTGGGCACCCACGGCTTCGTGATTCTGGCGGCTGATGCATGTACTCCGGTTCTTCTGCGTCGGTTCAGTGCCGAACGCCAGGGCCGGGATGTTCTCCTGCAATGGGAGCTTGGTTATGAGAGCCTCGATGGCGGCTTCCACGTCTACCGCGAGGGAGTTGGTACCGGCCGCGTTCGCTTGACGGAGATCCCCATTGGGTGGGGCCGGGAGTTCCAGTTCATGGATCTGTCCGCCCCCGCGTGCGAGTTGAGCTACTGGCTCGAGCGAATTGAGCTGGGCGGTGAGAGATCGTGGGTGGGCTCGGCCCAGGTGGCTGCCGAGGTGAGCCTGTCAGGAAGGTCTTCGCTGGAGCGGATCCATCCCAACCCCTTCCACGCGCAGACGAGCATCGATTTTCGGCTGACAAGGAGCTGCCCCGTGATCCTAGCCATCTATGACGTCGCCGGGCGGCAGGTAACCACGCTGATGGACGGGACCATGCCGGCGGATGAATACAGCGTGAACTGGAATGGGCGCGACGCCGCCGGCCGCGATATGCCCTCGGGAGTGTATCTGGCCCGTCTCAATGCTGGCGGTGTGATCCTGGATGCGAAGGTGCTCCTGTCGAGATAGCGAGCCTGTAGAGCAACGGCCCGCCGTCGGCGGGCCGCCCGCCCGCCCGCTCTCTGAAAAAGCCGCCCCTCCCTCAGGGCAGGGGCGGCTTCGCGCTAGTCCAGTATCCTGCAATGTGTTGTGCCCGCCCCATTCTCGGTTCACACCCTCGCGGGAACCCGATGAGATCTCGGTAGCAAGGATGGTCATGGTGGTTTGGCGGACTTCGAACGAGGGGGTGCAAGATGCCGAGGGAACTTGCTTGCCCGACATGCGAGTCGGGGATCGTCACATTCATGAGGGTGGGGGGGGAAGCTTCATGCAAGGCGTGTGGCAATTCGGTAACGGTGCCCGCCGCCGCCCGGGAGCTTCAAGAACTTCCGAGACAAGAAGTGTCGATTCTCTCCAACGACCAGTGTGAGCATACGGAGGAGAACCTGGGGTTCAACTGGGGGGCCTTTTTCCTAACTCCGCTCTGGCTCCTGTTTCATGGGAAGCCGCTCACCGGCGTGCTCCTCATGCTCTATGGGTTCATTTCTCGGGCCTGGGGACTCATGGGTGTGCCGGGCCTCTTCATCGGCCTCATCATCAGTCTGTGCATCGCGTGCCACTACGGATCCGAGGGGAACAAGATCGCGATGAAGACCAAAGGGTACAGCTCTCTGGACGAACTGCGCTCGGCGGAACGCCCCTGGGCCATTGCCGGGATCGTCGTGGGTAGCATCGTTGTGCTCCTCACTGTCGTGGCATTCGCAGCCCTGCTTGGCGAGGCCTGAGCTTGCACCGCGCCAGCTCCTTCTTGGTTGCTGGCGCGGCGCCCTAGCTAGTTCCCGTCTCAAAACCCCTGA
>JAGMBO010000032.1 GCA_023129715.1 Candidatus Eiseniibacteriota bacterium
GGAGAGGTCAAGGATGTCCTCCTGCTCGACGTCACGCCGCTCTCGCTTGGAATCGAGACGCTCGGGGGGGTCTTCACGCGGATGATCGAGCGCAACACGACGATTCCGACACGCCGTACGGAGGTCTTCTCGACCGCCGCGGACAATCAGAACACGGTCGAGATCCACGTGCTGCAGGGTGAGCGGTCGATGGCTTCGGAGAACAAGTCGATCGGGCGCTTCACCCTGACCGGTATTCCGCCGGCCCCGCGGGGCATGCCGCAGATCGAGGTGCTCTTCGACATCGACGCCAACGGGATCCTGAAGGTTTCGGCCAAGGACAAGGCAACCGAGCGCGAGCAGTCGATCCGCATCGAAGCCTCCAGTGGTCTTTCGGAAGACGAGATCAGCAGCATGGTCGATCAGGCCAAGCAGCATGAGTCAGAGGACAAGGAGCGGCGCGAGACGGTCGAACTGCGCAACCGTGCCGATCAAACCGTCTACGAGACCGAGAAGAACTTGGGCGAGATGGGTGAGAAGCTCGATGCCACGATCAAGTCGAAACTCGAGACGGAAGTCGCCGCGCTGAAGGAAGCGATCAAGGGCGAGGATATCGAGCGCGTGCGCACCGCCATGGAGGCGGTCTCGAAGACCTGGCACGAAGCCTCCGCCCACCTCTATGCCCAGGCGCAGCAATCGGCGCAGGGCGCGGGGGCCGGGCAGGCCGGCGGTGCTGGCGGTGGACAGGCCGGTCCGCAGGCGGGAGCCGCCGAGTCGGATCAGTCCGCCGGCGACGACGATGTCGTCGATGCCGATTTTGAGGTCGTCGACGACAGCAAGAAGTAGGCGCGAACCAGCGCAGACGGCGAACGAATGGGGGGGGCGGATGGCGGAGTACGATTTCGATCCTTATCTACGCCAGTTGATTGCCCAGTACGAAATGCTCGGCCTGGTCTGGCTCGGCAAGCTGCCTGAACCGACAAGCGGCGAGACCCAGTGCAGTCTCCCGCACGCCAAGGCGGCTATCGACACCGTCGAGATGCTGGCCGCCAAGACCCGCGGCAATCTGACCTCCGCCGAAGATCAGGAGATGCGGCGGGTGTTGACGCTTCTGCGGCTCAATTTCGTCGAGGAGGTCAACCGAGAGCAGTCGGGCGCGGGGAAGGGCGAGCAGGAGGCCCCGCCGGTCACCGAACCGGCTGCTGGGCAGGAGGCTGAGCAGGCAGGCGAATCGGTTGCCGAACCGGCTGCCGGGCAGGAGGCTGAGCAGTCGGGCGCGGACCCGGAGGCCGAGGGGTCCGAGGCGGGCGGCGCCAACTCCGAGCCCAGCGATGGGGCCCGGACCAAGTCGGGATCGAACGGCGCGCAGAAAGGATAGCGCGCAAGAGGGATAGGCCGATGGCCGGTAAGCAGGAAGGGGCGCGGAAAGCGCGTCGGCGCGCGAATGCAGAGGGTTCCACCCCCGGACCTGTCCCTGGCGGAATGTCTCGGGAAGGCACCGAGGTGGCTGCCGAGGAGCAGGCCGAGGTGCTTCCCGAGGAGCGCGGCGAAGTAGCTTCCGAGGCAGATGCGAATGCCGCCAGAGGTGGGCGAGGGATGGTGCAACCGAAAGCAGGAGAATCAGATAGCATGAAGCCCGCACAAGAGGAAACCGCTGCCGAGGTGCCGGAGAGCTGCCCGCCGGAAGAGGCGGTGGTTCCCCTCGAACAGCACCAGCGCCTCCTCGCTGAGTTCGACAACTACCGCAAGCGGGTCGAGCGTGACCAAGCCCGTTTCCAGCAGTGGACCGCCGGGGAACTCCACCGGCGCTTGCTGCCGCTCCTCGACGACTTCAATCGGGCAGGAACTGCCTTCCGCGAGAATCCGGATGAGATTGATCGCGAAGGTATCCTCATCATCCTGGGACGCCTTGCCGAAGCATTGGAACGGGAGGGCCTCGTCGAGATCGAGGCGACTCCCGGGACGGAATTCGATCCGGAAGTGCACGAGGCTGTCTTGACGATCCCGTCGGCCGAGGTCCCCGAGGGGTCTGTGGCCGAGGTTCTGGAGACGGGCTATCGGTTCGGAGATCGCCTGCTCCGGCCGGCCCGCGTGGCGGTCGCCCGGTCTCCCGAACAACGCTCGCCGGGAGAGGATGAGGACACCGGGTGAGAGGCGACGGAACGCCGCTCTCCGGCCGACGGGGTGAGATCAGCCCGACAGACTAGGGAGCGGCAGTTCATGGAGCTTCATCTCTTCGTCGTTAGCTCGGATGCGGCACTCGGTGCCCTGGCTGTTTCGGCTGCCAACGGTCTCCCCATTTCTCTCCAGACCGCGCGGTCGTTGACCCAAGCCCAATCCCTGCTCAGTCCTGATGACGCCCATGTGCCGTGGGTGCTGCTCATCGATCTGCGTGTGGGCGACTACCTGCGCACGCGGCAGTGGGTGCAGCAGCATGCCCCGGATGCGCGCGCCTTCTTCATCGCTCCCGAGGAGGGCAGCGATGTTCCGCGCCAGGGCGGCATGCCCGGGAGCCTTGCCGCCGGTCTCTTCGAGAGTGGCGAGGTCATCTCACGTCCGCGCCGGCCGAGGGAGCTGACCGGGTTCTTCGCGCGACTGCTGGGCGAGGCCGCCTCGCTCGGGCAATCGCAAGAGGAGGGGGTCGCGGGACTCGATGCGCTCATCGGGCGCTCGATGGCCTTCCGGGGCACGATCGAGAAGGCCTCCGTGGCTGCATCGGCGGGTGGCCCGATCCTGCTGACCGGTGAAGGGGGGAGTGGCAAAGGCTATTTCGCCCGGGCGATCCACACCGAGAGCGGCGGCGATCCCGAGCGTTTCATCGAACTCGACTGCCGGGTGCTGCCCGAAGATGCCTTTGCGGACTATGCGGCGGGCGAGCGGCATGCATCCGAGGGCGCCGGCGGGCGCCGGCAATCGCTGCTGCGCCGCGCCGAGGGTGGAACCCTATACCTCGAGGATGTCTCCGCTCTCGACCGCACGCAGCAGACACAACTCGTCGCGCTGATCGATACCAGCAAGCTGGCCACCGTGCATGGACCGCAGGGCCAGCGACGCGGCATCCGGCTGATCGCCGGCACGCGTTACGACCTCGCCCTCTCCAGTCGCACTGGCGCCTTCGATCGCGAGCTCTATCGGCGCCTGGCCGAGGGAGAGATCAAGATTCCCCCGCTACGCGAGCGTCCCAGCGATATCCTGCTGCTCGCCGAGCATTTCCTGAATCGCCTGGCAGACCGTCGCCCGGGCACAAGGCCGAGGCTGACGCCGGAGGCCAAGGAAATCCTCGTTTCCTACCGCTGGCCAGGGAACGTCCGTGAGCTGCTCGGCGTGCTGCAGATCGCGCTGCTCAAGGCCAACGGCGCTGGAGAGCTCGATGTCGAGCATTTCGCCGAGTGTCTTCTGTCGCCCCCGTCTCAGGCGCAGGCCTCCACGGCGAGACCCCCGGGGACGAGAACTGTGACCGCCTCATCGGCGTCTGCGCCGCCTCCATCCACCGTGGGAACTCCGGTCGACAGCAGTCTGCACTTCATCGATGGACGCGTCGCCATCGAGCTGCCGCCCGGGGGCATTGCCTTTGATGATTTCGAGAAGGCGCTCCTGCGAGCGGCTCTCGCGCGGACGCGCGGCAATGTGTTGCGCGCGGCGAAACTCCTGCGCCTGGGGCGCGGCAGCTTGCGCTATCGACTCGAGAAGCATGGCATCGTCCAGCCGCGCCGGCGCCACTCCACGCGACGGCGGATATCGGGCAAGGGTGGCGCGGATCTCGCGACCCCGGAGCCGCTCTCGCGGGCGTCATAGGCCGACGACATTCACTCCCGGCTCCTTGCCAGGCGCAGCGGCGCGAGGCAGAATGCCGGGCATGAAGATGCCTGTCAGCTTCCCGTGGATGCCGATCTCGCCTGATTGCGGGCTGAGGCCGCCAGGCTTCCGCCGGGGCCCATGGATCTCCTCGATTCTGCTGCTCTGTGCCCTCTGTGCGCCTCTTGCTCCGAACGGTACCCTGGCGGGCGCAGCGGCATCCCCATCCCGCCAAGATCTGGGCCGGCGCGCCGCGATGGAACCGGTCGTGCGGATCGGTCTCGTTTGCAACGCAACCCAAGCGGTCGTCTCCTGTGAGGGGCGCGTGCGGGTCTGGCGGCGGGGGAGCCGTCTGCGGGGGAGCATTTTCGTCGGGGGCACCGCATTCCGGATCCAGGCCGTCCAGATGACCCATGCGGCCTGGGCCGCATCCCGCGGCGTGCGCCCGGCCCGCGACCGAGGGCTGATCCTCTCGATCATCCACCAGGGCCGCCTGGGGACGTTTCCTGAGGAGCTGATCTTCGAGCCGTTGGATGAGCATCAGCCACTGCGGGTCGACGGGAAGGCCTATCGGGGCGAGATCCTCGCGCGCGCGGCGGCTGGGGGTGTCGCGATCATCAACGCAGTCCATATCGAGGACTACCTGCGCGGTGTCGTGCCCTTGGAGATGGGCAGCTCGGATGGGATTCCGATGGCCGCCCTGGAGGCCCAGGCGGTGGCGGCGCGCAGCTACTCGCTCTTCTACCTGGGGCGCCGAATGGAGGAGTACGGCTGCGATCTGCTCGCCGGACCCGAGGATCAGGTCTATGGAGGCATGGCGGCCGAGAGGCCCCGGGCGACCCGCGCGGTGCTCGGCACGCGGGGCATTGTCGCCGTCTATGGTGGGCAGCCCCTGCGGGCCAACTACTGCTCGACCTGTGGCGGGGTGACCGAGGCGAACCGGGCCATCTGGCCTGGTCAGCAGCAGCTCCCCTATCTGCGGCCCGTGCGCGATCAGGACGGGACGGGGCATGCCCATTGCTCGGGCAGCCCCTACTTCCGCTGGGAGGAGCGCTGGGGTTGTGATGAACTCGAGTCGATCGTTCTGCGCCACCTTCCCGAAGGAGTCCCCGCCGCGCGGGGCCGGACGCTCGGGCGGTTGCGGGACATGGTCGTCACCCGGCGCTCCGCATCGGGGCGCGCCCAGGTGCTCCGGGTGGAGACCGATGGGGGCAGTTTCGAGGTCATCGGGGACCGCATCCGCTGGGTCATCCGCCGGCCGGGTGGTGGGTTGCTGCGCAGCAGCTTCCTGGGCAAGTTCCGCCGCGAGGGGTCTGGGCAAGGTTGCACGATCACCCTGCGGGGGGCGGGCTATGGCCACGGGGTGGGGCTGTGTCAGTATGGGGCGATGGAGATGGCCCGCCGCGGGTCGACGCCGGCGCAGATCCTGCGCCACTACTACCGCGGGATCAGTCTGACGCGGTGGTGGTAGGGGTCCTGGGGTATGGGGCCGGAGCCTGCAGGTGGTCTAGTCCCCGGCTGTTGGAGATCCCGGATTCAGATTGACACCCCCGGGCCGATACTCTAGCCTGGATGTTTGTCATTTCGCGACGGGGTCGTAGTTCAGTCCGGTTAGAACGCTGGCCTGTCAAGCCAGAGGTCGCGAGTTCAAATCTCGTCGGCCCCGCATCGGTAATCAGAGAGCCCCTTGGCGGTTAGGCTGAGGGGCTCTCTTCTTGCCCGGAGGCGATTCATCTTTGCCGAGTGGCTCTCTGCATGTAACTGTGCGACTTGCTCCGTCGTAGGCTTCATCCGCTGATCATCTCCTGAGAACCAGCTTTCGCGAGACCTGGTGGCCGCCCGCATCGACAATAATGAAATAGAGTCCGGATCCCAATTGCTTCCCATCATCTCCGGTCCCATCCCAGCTCACTTCGAATTCGCCCGCATCATGGATGCCTCTGGCGAGCGTGGCGACCTGCCGTCCCTCCACGTCAAACACATCTACCCGCCATGGTCCTGGTTCAGTTGTCACAAATCGCAAATCAGCGGTTGATGTGAAGGGGTTGGGTGCACAGGATTCGAGATAGAGCGTTTCCCGGATGAGTCTGCCTGTTTCTGGCACGTCCGCCATCATACCATCGATCCCGAGCGAGGGATCTCCAAAGAGGTTGAGATTATACAGATTCGCATACTCGAACAGCCATTCCCATCCGTAGTGGGTGGTGGCATGGAATTTCCCATCATAAAGGGCATCGCCAACCTTCTCGGCCTCGACAATCATGTAGCGGTTGAAGTCGTAGCAGATCTGCTCTGTTCCGCCCGGACTATTCTTCCAGTCGGCTGAGATGGCAGCAGGCCTAGCAGAACATACGATCCCTGCCGCTGAACCCCAACCAGGTAGCGTCAGGAGATCGATGCCGAGGTTGCCGTACGGATAGGGTTCCGGATAGCCAACGTTACAGGATATTGCGAAGATGATGGAAGGATGATCGTCGTCCAGATTGGATGAGGCGCAGTCGATGAGACGAAGACTCTGCATTTCACCGTTGCTTGATTCGGGAATCCCGTCACCATCATCCCACTCCCATACGGTTCTGGCGACGCTATTGCACCAGCCGTGGCCGGACCAGTTGACAATTGCATGTTCACCGTTCCCCCAACTGCTTGTAAAGCTGGCTTCCGTCAGGGGGGGCCATGGGAATGGAGATGTCACGATGCCCGCCTGTTCGCTGAAGTGGGTAATGGTGAATCCGCTCATCAGGCCGGTCTCGATGGAGTCCAAGCATGTTGCTCCGTCGATGAATGGATATCCACTCTGATTCTGATTTTCAAAGAACAGGATGGCACCCCCATGCAAGACGTTGGATTTCCAGTCACCCGTGTCTTGTTCAAAGGTCACGATCTTGTCGAGGGCATAGGTAACGCGGACCGGATCATCGACCGGAATGCGTCCCACCGCAACTTCCGCCAGGAAGTCGGGATCGTCCTCTGAGTATTCGCCATAGTATCCATCACCGTCTGAATCCCAGGATAGGGCATCTGGGAAAGAGAGATCAGCGTAGTAGTAGTCCGTTGGGGTACCGGGGGCTGTCAAATTGGGATCGCTGGGGTCATAGACATGGAACTCCGGATCGGGATAGCAGATCCGCATTGGAACGGTGGTGTAGTCTCCAACCATGAGAACGTATTCAATTCCCCAGGTGGCGTAGCAAGAGCGTAGGAAGTTCCTTATCTGCGCCGCAAGGTCGACGCCCGGTTGGTTCGCGATCTCACTGTCTGTCGTTAGCACTGTTCTGAGATTGTATCCTCTAGTGCTCTTCCAGGTCGGGAAGCTAGAAGCGGCTATGGCATCCTGGAGATTGCTGGTCGTGATGATGACATAGTCGTATGTCTCATCGGCAAGTGGCGCCGGCGCCTCCTGGGCAGGATAGAGATCCTCAATCTGCCAGGAGTTCGAGAACAAGCGGGGTGCTTTCTCGTCGGCGACCTGATCCAGCATGATCCGGCCCAGCAATCGGGCTTCAGGGCCTGAGGAGGGAGGCATCTCGCAATCGATCACAAGCTGGATCTGCCGGTGGTGAAGGAGTCGTCCCGACTCTGGGTGGTACGTAAAGGGGCAGAACGCCACCGACGCATAAGAGTACTTGCGCAAGGTCCCTCTGGTACTGAGCCATGCTGGCTTTTCTGGAAAAGGCATGTCAGACAGATAGGCGGCATCGTATTCAGCTTCCCACTCCCGCTGCAGTTTCTGCATTGCTTCTTCCCATCGTGGCATATCCGATAGCAGCATGATGGGCATAGAGGGTGCGATACGATACGTCCCCGGCAGTATGGTCGTCTGGGTATTGAGGATCTGGACGGATGTGGCCAGGGCCCCGGGAGGCAGCGCAATCAGAAACCTCTTCATCGGCAGTAAGGGGCTCCCGATGACATTGAGGTCATTGAACTGCTCCATGACTAGACGCTGCCCTCTGGACGTTTCAACTACCTCATAGGATCCGGCCTCGATGGTGACAGCTACGCGATTGCCGTTGACCGCGCATTCTGTAATCTCGGGTGCAGCACCGCTGGGACCTACGCAAAGAATGGCAACAACCATGGCCACCGAGGGCTGAATGCTTGATCTGAGAAGTGCATTGTGCTTCACGGTTTGCTCTCCTTGGCCTCGGAAGTTGGCGATCTGACTGGGCTGGATCGATTATCGCACATGCGAGCTGGGCGGCGGGTGTTAATCCGGCCCCCCGGGGCCGGTCAATGGACGCTTGGGCAAGCGATGGGATCAGGAGCACTACCCTACCGGGACCAACACCCCTAACCCCTTGGCCGGATCAGGTCCTCAAAGGGCGGGTAGCCCCAGAGCGGCTGCAGATTCATGTCACGATGCAGCCATGCGCCGAATTCGTCGCCCTGCGCGAATGCCTCTCTGAGCAGCTCCATGGCACGTTCGCGCTCACCGAGCTGGGCTGCGATGCAAGCGCACCAGTAGGTATTCTGACCGAACAGATAGGGCCGCTTCACCTGTCGCAGTTGCGCCGAAATCCTGACCGCGGTTTCCCGATCCCCACGCCTGGCTGCCAGGCAACCCAGATACCCCATATAGGCGATGTCGTCGGGATTGTCTGATGAAAGCCGCTCGAAGAGCCCTCTCGCCTGTTCCCAACACTCGATGGAGTAGAGCATGCTGGCAACTTGGGAGCGATCCCACTCGGTGGCAGCCTCCTCATTGACCAGCCCATCATACAAGCGAGTTGCTCGATCCACGAGTCCCGGCAACGCACCCCAATGGCCGTGGGCGCGCAGCTCGAGGGCGACAGTCCTCACGACTTGGCACTGGAACGCACGTCGGTCGGACAGAGCCCGGCAATCATCGATGACCGATTCCACCTCGTTCAGTCTCCCGAGTGCCACTAGCGCTGATAGCTCATAGTGGCGCACGTACTCAACATCTGGGAAGTGCTCGCATGCGAAGCGCGTGATTTCCAGTTCCTTGCGATGCTTCCCCAACATGTGAAGGGCATCCGCCCAGAATACGAACTTCCACGCTCGATATGAAGGACCCCTGACATCATCGGGAATTCCGTATTGGGTGAATGCATCAACTGCCTCTTGAGGACGATTCAAACGGATCGCGGTGAGCCCGATCAGGTAGTTGATCATTCCGGAGTTCGGTGTGAGCTTCTCCATCTGGCGAAGCAACTTCAGGGATTTGGCGTGGTTATTGCGCAACAGGGCCCCTAGGAAATCGAGGTGGAGGCATTCGTAGCCTGATAGGCGCTGCCGGTTGTGATCCAGAACCCGCAAGATGGAATCGGCTTCAGCATATCTGCCCTGGTTGCGGTAGGCATAGACGATGAGGATCCGTGGAGGCAGGAACGCAGGGTCGAGTTCGGCCGCGCATTCGAAGTGATGGACAGCCTTGGGGTAGTCGGATCCGAATAATCGCATCCCAATCACATATTCTCGATAGGCCTCGAATGTCGGCGGTTGAACGCCCTCCCTGACGATGTTGGACTCATCGAGGTGCGATGCGACAGCGCCCATGACCTGCCGACGCAGCATGTCGATGCTCTCCATCGGAGCCTCGCGGGGGCCGCGAGTCGCCGGGAGGGCATGAATGAGTTCCCTTCGCCGGGCATCGGTAACCTCGGTTTGGAACTGGAGGTTCTCACCGTCGAGGTAGAATGCACCGGAAACAACAATGCCGGCTCTTGTTGCCTCTGCCAACGCACGGAGTTGCTCAGCTTTCAGGAATCGATCGTCGCCGGTGCCTGCGGCGCGCACGTGCTGCAAGGCGCTCATCGTCGGCACGACCTTGACTGCGTCCATCTGGGAAAGCCCTTGGGTGATCCAGTCGGCTACCATCTGGCCGACGAGGTCGAGCGATGCATCACCGGTTCTGTTTTCAAATGTCGCCACGACTACGCGGTTTGGATCGACATCCAGACCACGGTCCCAGGGTCTCGTCAGAAGGACAACCCCCACAGCTAGCACTATGGCGAACAGGCCTGCGATGATCCACGGTCGTCGCGTCTTCACCCGGGTTACGACGCCGAGTGCCAGCGAACCGGTTGGGGGCGTTGCGGTCTCACCCCGCAGGCGCTTGCCCACTGCCCGGAGATCGACCAGCATCTCATCCACGTGCTGGTACCGCTCTTTCGGAGTCTTGGCCATTGCCTTTGTGACGATCCGCTCCAGTTCCAGCGGCACGCCGCTGCGCAGGCCCGTCATTGGCTCAGGCTCTTCGTTCAGAACGGAGTACAGCACGGCCTGTTCGTGCTCGCCCTTGAAGGGAAGCTGTCCCACAATCATCTCGTAGAGCGCTACGCCAAGGGACCAAATGTCGGTCCGCTGATCAAGCGCATCGCCCCGGGCCTGCTCGGGGGACATGTAGGCCACCGTGCCGAGTGTCGCGCCGGCCTTGGTGAGCTGGGTCTGTTCGGCCGAGCGCGCCAGGCCGAAGTCCATGATCTTGACCTGTCCGCCACTCGAGATCATGACGTTGGAGGGCTTGATGTCGCGGTGGACGACGCCCCTCTCGTGGGCATGATGCAGCCCCTCGGCGGCCTGGAGGGCGATATCCAGGGCATCGGTGAGCGCGAGCGGCCCCGAGGCGATCGTTTCTCTAAGGCTCCGGCCCTCGATGTAGGCCATGGCGATGAAGGTCTGGCCTTCGACGCTGTCGATCTCATGGACGGTGCAGATGCCGGGGTGATCCAGCGCGGCAGCGGCTTGGGCCTCGTGCATGAGACGGGCCTTGGCCTCCTGGCTGGCGAGAGCCTCCCGCGGGAGGAACTTCAGCGCAACCGTGCGCTTGAGCTTGGTGTCCTCGGCCCTGTAGACGATTCCCATGCCGCCTTCGCCGAGCTTCTCGATGATCCGGTAGTGGGAGATGGTCCGGCCGAGCATGAGGTCTCCTCTTGAAGGCCTACTGGCACACCGAGACTGATCTTGGGCCATTCAGCTGGCCAATGCAAGATGGTGCAATCTCAATTGGGGAAAGGCGGTTGTCATACGCTTGGCCTAGCCTTCGTTGCACTGCCCGTTGGCATTCCTGAAGCGAGCGAAGGCGAGTCTGGTGCTCGTCACGCCGCGTCTCCTCGAAATCCTGCAGCGCTCCTCGGATGACACCCCAACGCGGACCACCTGGAGTGTGGCGGTTCGCATGTCTCTTCGCCTGGCAGGTTCTTGGCCGTCCGCCAAAGACGCAGAGCCATCCGCCTCACCCAGTTCTTCCTGGCGCAAGGGTGCGCAAGCTGGGTATCCTGCAATAGTCCCCGTGCCATTGGCGATGATGTTGATTGGATATGCGGTGGATTCTCAGGGGAATCCAGCGACACCCGATGAGGCCGGGTTGCTCGCGTTCTTTCCCATCGGCATGTGCGCATGTTACATGGTTGCGTCGCGAGGGCCGCTGCTTGGAGGCATCAGCAGCGCAGCGTGCATCGTAGCCTTCCTGATCGCGCGAGGCGAAGCGGTGTCGAGAGAGTCAGGAGATACAGAATGAGAACGGCGCTCGTAACAGGAGCAAGCGGCTTTATTGGATCCAGGCTTGTCTATCAACTTCTGCTGCGCCGATGGTGTGTCCATGCGCTTGGACGCGCGAAGAGAGGCACATCTTATGCAGACAGGGTCAAAGCCGCACTTGACGACATTGGCGGCCGACCAATAGAGGGGTGCCTTCTCCTGGACTTGCGCTGTCATGAAGTCGACATTTGTGATTCAGGCCTCGCTCTGTCGCAGCCGATTTCAGAGCATTTGCCTGGCGCTGATGCTGTTCTCTTCCACGTGGCTGGAGACACACGGTTCAATCCGACGAATCCAGAAACCCAACGTCAGGTCAATATCTCCGGCTCGCTCAATGTGGTGCGGGCTCTCCAAGACTCTGTTGCTTCCGTTGTTCATGTGAGCACAGCCTATGTTGCCGGGGCCAGGCGTGGACTGGTGCTGGAGAGTGATGTTGATAGAGGCCAGCCCTTTCGCAACTGCTATGAGAAGAGCAAGCTGGATGCGGAGATTGCGGTAACAGATCTGTGCGACAGGATTGGGCTTCCTCTGACCGTTGTCCGCCCCTCAATCATCACGAATGACACAGTAACAGGGCGATCGTCTACATTCACGCATCTCAATGCCCTCGTCGAAGTGATCAACCGCATGCAGAAACATTATGGCATTGGCGACGGAGAAGTGGTGAGCGAGGAAATCCGAATTCCCTTTGATCCGGATGCGCGGCCCAATCTGGCGCCGATCGATCCTATTGTCGATTCACTACTTGAAGTAGGCGCCAGTACGCAGGGAGCAGGCAGAACCTTCCACCTGTGTCATCCTGATCCGCAACCCAACTCTGAGATTGTATCCCTCGTTGCTGAAGCCTTCGGTGTCAAAGGCAAGATCGGGTTGCCCTTTGTTTCCGCACTCCCGGAACAGCCAACTTGGACCGAGAGACTGATGGTCCGAGCATTGAAGCCATACCTGCCGTATTTGAATGAGTCTTGCACGTTTGACCTGACGAATACGAAGTCCCTCATTCCGGACTACGACTCGCGGTTTCCTGCCATCACGCGAGAGTACTTACGGAAGATCATCGAGTTCCAGAGGCACCAGGGAGGAGCGGACAAGCATGCGTGAGATCGGTCGTCGGTGGCCGACGGTCATCGGAGACTACTGGATGTAGCCCAAGGAACGCAGTTGCTCGAGACGCTCTTCTTGGCCGGGAATCTCCACCGCTCCGGCCTGGTGGGCTTGCCGCCAGGCCTCTTCCTCGTGGGTCGGTACCGTCTCCACTGGATGGGCGGCGCGGAAGCCGGGATCGAGGAAGGCAGGCAGTCCGGGCATGTCCTCGCCGACGGGGATTCCCATCAGGGCCAGGATCATCGGGGTGATGTCCAGTACGCTACAGAGCACCGGGAGATCATCGCGCGTCAGTGCGGCGGGGGATTTGGCGCCCGGGAGCTTGAGGATTCCTTGACCGGCGGCGATGACGACAGCCGGCTCGGCTCTCAAGTGGTGACCCGACTTGACATTCCTCGGAATCGAATGGGGGTCGAAGGGCATGGTCTGGTTGAAGGCCCGCATCCCGTGATCAGACATGAGGAGTACGCGCGTGCCCTCTGGAGAGAGGGCACGCAGACGGCCGATCACGGTATCGATGTACTCGTAGTAGTCTTCGATGATGTGACCTAGGTTGGCGATCTCTTCGTGCCCGGGAGGATGCGTGAACTCATCAGGGTAGGTGTAACGCCAGAAGTGATGGCTGGCGACATCCGGACCGCCGAAGTAGACAGCGAGAATGTCGTAGGGTGGATCATCGCGGAGCAGGGTCTCGGCGATAGTCAGGTAGGCGAGGTCGGCGCGCAGCGACCAAAGAGACGTCTCCCAAAGGCGCTGGCCGAGGGCGGTGAGGGGATAGGGGAACTTGCCGAAGATCGTGCGGGTATGTTGCGGGAACTGCGCGTCGAAGTCGACCAGCAGGCCCATGATCTCATCGTGGCGTTCGGGGGGGTAGATCTGCCCCGGAACTCCCTTGATCAACCGCCCCTTCCAGACCGCCCGTCCATAGCCGACATCTAGTTGCTCGGTCGTATTGGTCTGCGCCACCATGATGCCATTGACAGGCTCGGCGGGGAAGGTCATCCACCAGCCGATCACGGCAACGCGCTTGTCATACTCGCCGGCGATGTTCCAGAACGCCTTGGTTCGGCGATCGAGGTTGCAGAGCATCTGGGGTTCGCCTACCTCGCGCTGCGGCCTGATGAAGTCGATGATCCCATGTTCTGGAGGCAGCTTGCCGGTGGCCACGGTTGTCCAGATTGGTGGCGAGAGGGTTGGGTAGAGTGTGCGCATCAGCCCATAGGATCCTTGTTCCATCAGCTTGGCCATCTCGGGGAGGCGTCCGGCGCGGATCATCGGCAGGATGACGTTCCACTCGAGGCCATCGATGCCCAGAACCAGGATGGGCGACTCCGCGGGCGCGCTGGAGCTCGACTCCTTCTGGGCACAACCGGAGATCAGCGTCGTCAGGAGGACGACCAGTGAAGTGATCACCGCGAGGAAGGCAGCTCGCGCACGCTGGCCCCCGCAGCGAGATCGCGTAGCGGCGGAGTGCTGTATGGTCACGCGATGGTGCATGGCAGGCCCCAGATGACTAACACCGTCTCGCCGAGGAGACTAGCAGTCTGAAGCCAAAGAGACAAGCTATCCACGAATGCGGGAGAAGACCATCACGTTGCCAGACTCAACGTCGGAATGGAATGCCGTGCCGCGGAAGTCCGCCGCATGTTCGCGTAGCTCGAAGCCTGCTTCCGCATGCAGGTGCATGTAGGTTTGGGCCCTCATGGGGTAGAGCGAAACCTCGCCGGCGAAGAGCGTCTTGCCGTCCTGTTCGAGACGGGTGACGAAGCGCAGTCCGTCGGGGGAGATGTCATGGTATTCGCGCAAGAAACGCGGCTCGCCGGGGCCGAGTTGGCGTGGGGGGAAACGATGGGTACGCTTTCCGAGAAAGTAGTCCCAGTTCACCGTCTGCAGGATCCAGATTCCGCCGGCCGGGAGAAGACCAGCGATGCCGGCGATCATGCGGCGCAAGTCGGCCGGGGAGGCGTGGGCGGCGACATTGCCGATGCAGTAGGCGAGGTCAAACGGACTGTCGATCCGGCCTGCGGAGGCCATGTCGAGCACCGAGAAGCGTGTCCGGGGATAGGCCGCTCGCGCCCGGGCGATCATCTGGTCGTCATTGTCGATCCCGCGGACAGAGCATCCCTCGGCGGCGAAACGCCCGCAGTAGTGGCCCGTGCCGCAGCCGACATCCAGGATCCGCGTGCCCTCGCGGGGGAGGCGCCGGCGTAGGAACGCGTAGACCTCCTCCCGGAAGGGGAAGATCTTCTCGTAGTACTCGCTGAACCCCGAATAGAAACCCATCGCCATCCTGTCATGACTCGCAGGTGAGTGCCTGGCGGCTTCTGCCTACAGGCAGAACGGTGCGGCCGGAAGCCACTCGTCGGCCGCACCCGTTGGTTCCTGCCAGGGGTGGGATCGTGTCTTACCCGCAGGCCCAGACGCCTCCGCGCGCGGGCTAGGACGCTTCCGTGGTCGTGATGCCTTTCAGGTAGCGCTCGAGAAAGACGAGGATCGCCTCCTGCGCCTGGATCTCGTTCTCCCGTTTCAGGAATCCGTGACCCTCGTCGTCGAAAACGAGGTACTCCACGGGCACTCCATTCGCCTTGGCGGCAGCGACGATCTCATCGGACTCGACTTTGAGCACCCGGGGATCGTTGGCGCCCTGCAAGACAATCAGGGGCCGGACGACGTTCTCCGCGTGGAAGAGCGGCGAGATCCGGCGCAAGTACTCCTCGTCCGTCTCCGGATCTCCCATCTCCGTGTAGAGGTCGGCCCGGATCGACTCCCACCAAGGCGGGATGCTGCGCAGCGTCCTCAGCCAGTTTGATATGCCGAACATATCAACACCCGCGGCGAAGGCCTCGGGCTGGAAGGTGAGGGCGGCGAGCACCATGTAGCCGCCGTAGCTCCCGCCCATAATCCCGACCTGCTCGCCGTCGATCCACTCCTGCGCGGCAAGGAACTCCTTGCCGGCGATGCAGTCGGCGAGATCGTCCTCGCCGTGTCTGAGGTCGTCGAGCTGGTTGAAGGTCTTGCCGTATCCCGAGGCGCCCCGATTGTTGATCGCCAAGATGGCGTAGCCGTGATTGACCAAGTGTTGGATCTGCGAGCCGTAGCCGATGCGCATCTGCCCGCCCGGGCCCCCGGGAACGGAGACCAGCGCGGGAACGGGCTGATCCTTGCTGGCACCGTGGGGCTTGTAGAGCAGGGCCGGGATCTCGAGCCCGTCGAACGAGGGGAAGCGAACGATCTCGGCATCCACCAAGTGATCGGGGTCGATGGCGGGATTCAAGGCATCGGTCAGCCGCCGGTGCTCATCGGTCGCAATGTCGTAGACGTAGAGGTTTCGTGGCGAGCGGGAATCGGTGACGTAGAAACGCATCAGGGACTCGCTCTTCGAGATCTTGAGACTCGTGATGTGTCCATCCGGCAGGTTGGGAAGCTCAAGCTGCGTCCCGGCCTCATTGTCGTAGATCCGGATCTCGGTGCGGGCATCGCTGTTGATGGCCGTGACGCGGTAGCGGTCGTTGTGGGAGAAACGGACACTGTAGATGTCCCAGTCGGCAGTCTCGATCGTCTCCGACTGGCCCGTGGCCAGGTCGTAGCGGCGCAGGTACATGAACTCGCGGTCTTGATCGGTCAGGAAAAAGAGGCTCCCCGAATCACGCGAGAACTCGAGCGGTTGGAATCGGATGTCGCCCTCGTGGGGCGTGATCTTGGTGACCTCGCCCGTCTCTCGATCGTAGAGGTACATATCGTCGTTGCGGTTGCTGGTCCCCTTGGAGAAGGCGAGATAGCGCAGGTCATCGGAGATTGCCCCGAAGTGATAGCCGGCGTCGTTGAGATAGATCATCTTGGGGGTGAAGGTGGCGATGTCCATGAGGTAGACATCGACGAACTGCGGGTCCCGCTTGTTGGAGCCGAAGAGCAAGTGCTCTTCGTCGCGGGTCCAGTCGAAGAATACCGCCCGGGCCTCCGGCTCGGGCGTCAAGTCGGTGACCGTGCCGTCTTCCTTGCGCAGATGGAGATGAGCGATCTCGTTTCCGGCCTGGTCCGTCGAGTAGAGGATGCGGTTGTCGTGTGGGAAGAACGAGACGGCGAAGATCGCGTTGTCGGTCGAATGAGTCAGCTGCTCGGCCTCACCGCCGGCTACCGGAATGGCATAGGCATTGAAGACACCCGACGCATCACTCGAGACGAGCAGGCGCTGCTCGTCGTGGGAGAATGAGCCGCCGAAGATGGTGGTCGTCTGCAGGAATTGCCCGGCGGTGTAGAGGGGGACCTCTTCTTTGCCGCAGCCGAGCGGGATGAGCAGGGCGACTGAGATCACCGGAACCAGGATTCGCGCTCTCACGGAATGCTCCTTTCTCTCGACCGCCTACCGGGCAGTCTCGATCTCAACGAAGTCATGGGCGATCGGGTTGTAGCATGAGTTGCATGGGGCTGCTAGCTCCAAGAGCCTGCGCAAGGCCCTGCCGGGTTACGGATCAGCAGGGGTTGCGGGTGGAACTTCAGCGGCTCGCGGTGGATAGGGGACGGAAGGCCAGCACGAGTCGAGAGCAATTTTGTTGCCTTTGCCTCTTCCGGCCTCTGGCGAGAGAGGCTCGCCTAGGGCCGCCGGCGGCGGGCTGGCTTGGGAGCCTGTTGGGCATAGCCCACGAACTGCCATGGAACGGGTGATTCAGCCGCGAGACCCCGGGCCGCCGCCGGCGGGCGGGCTTAACGTGTGTGGGTTCGGATAATGATCACCGTCCGCAGGGCTTCCTTGAGCTGCTCGGGCGACTCGTCGACGATGATCTCGCTCCCGTCGCGAAACACGATCTTCGTCTTCTCTTCCCCCTCGCCCGGCACGGCCTCGAAGCGCTGAATCTCATCAACGCGAATGTAGACGGGCCGCCCATCGATATGGACTTCGACGAACTCCAAGGCAGTCGGTTCACTGAGGGTCATCGGAACCTCCTCGATCGGTGGCAACGGTCACTCTGTGCCTGTGCGCGCCGGCCACGACGGAACCCGCGTGCGGCGCAGCTTCTTGCTGCAGGGGAATCCTGAAGAGGAGGTTAGCTCGTTGCGCAGGCAAGATCCATCCTCAATGAGTCATGTTCCGTACATGCAGGGTCTGACCGCCCCATGGGGAGGGGCGTAGCGCAGGTGTGTTGCTGGAACTCGCAGCCTGGGGGTTGATTGAGACCGGCGAGCGGATCGCCGGCGGCGGTGCACGCAGGCACCGCCGCGGCGCTCGAGCCACCTATTGGGAGACCACGATTCTGCGTGTGCGCTCTTTCCCACCAGCCTGGAGCCGCAGGAAGTAGATTCCAGCTCCCAAGTCTTGGCCGCTTGTCGGCCAAGAGACCGTGTGATATCCGGCCGAATAGCCGCCGCGGGTGATCTCGAGGGCCCGCCGGCCCGTGATATCGAAGGCATCCAAGCTGACATGGGCGGCCTTGGGGATTCCGAATCGGATTGTCGAGTGCGGGCCAAGTGGATTAGGCGCTGCTCCGGCCAGCTCCAGGCGCGTGGGAATCTCGGCGAACTCGATCCCGGAGGCAGGGTCGTGGATTGCGAAATCGTCATCACTGGCGTCCTCGCCGGCGTTGCCGGCGCCATCGCGGACGAGCACCTTGATGCGAGCCGATTCGGTCACCGCCTCGAGCGGGACGAGCCAATCGTACTGGCCATCGTTGCCCTCTCCGATGGCGATCGTGTCCGGGAAGGAGGCCCCGCCGTCGGTCGAGAGCAGGAGATCGACTCCGGTGACCGCGAGGTTGTCAGTGGCCGTCCAGGTAATGGTGTACGTCTCCCCGGTGTCCCAGCCCTCCCCACCGTTGGGGCTGGTGACCGTGACGGTGGGGGCGGTGCCGTCGGCGATCGTGAAGTCATCATCGCTGGCGTCCTCGCCCGGGTTGCCGGCGTCGTCGTAGGCGATGACCTTGACACGCGCGTTGGTGGTCGGGGACGCCGGCACGCTCCAGGTGAAGCTGCCGTCGTTGGGCTCGCCGGTGGCGATGGTGGTGGGGAACGACGCCCCGTTGTCGGTCGAGAGCAAGATCGAGATCGAGAGAACCCCGATGTTGTCACTCGCCGTCCAGGTGATCGCCTGCTCTGAACCGATCGCCCAGCTCTCGCCGCCATTGGGGTCGAAAACAGTTACCGTGGGGGCTTCGGTATCGCCTGCTTCTACCGTCGCGGATCCCTCGTGGGGGATGTAGTTGTGTTTCGTCGCCGTGACCGACATCGTTCCGCCCGAAGAGGGGTCGGGCGAAAAACTCGCCACGCCGGAGGGGTTGGTCGTCGCGACTAGGTAGACCTCGTCGTACTTCCAGAGACAGACCGTGGCACCCTCGACGGGGCCGCGCCCGGAGGTCACCGCCACCTCGAACGCTGAGGATCCCGTCGGCAGAGTTGCCGGGTGGGAGAGGACCAAGTCGATCGGTTCATCGGTCCAAATCGGAAGCTCGGGATCGCCGAAAAGTGTCGAGGTGAACATGTTCTTCCGAGAGGCATAGTCGGCATCGGGGCCATAGTCGCCATCCCAGAGCGAGTTGAAGTCCTGCGCGTAGTGGTACCTGTTGTCTCCATGAATCTGACCCAGGCGGTATTTCCCGTTGGCGAAGATCTCCTCCCACCAGCGGTATTCCTGCCCTTGGTTCCAGGGCCAATCAGGATCGTCCCAGCCGACGCAGTAGTAGCTCGTGCGATTCGAGGCCACCGCGCCGATGCCCCAGTTGGCAATGATGAAATCGCCCAGGCAGGGCTCCGTCCGATCGAACTCCCCCGCGAGACAGGCGCCGACGAGGACGAAGGGCTTCTCGCCCCCTGTCGAGGGGTTGTAGTCCTGGGTGCACAGGTCTTCCCAGGCGCCCTCGCCATCATCGTAGGTGCCGTTGCCGTTGTCCCAGTCCCAGAGCAGCCGATAGTTGCCAAGGTAATTGCCGTGTCCGCTGGGGAAGGCGAGTCCGCAGCCCAGGCCGACGCGCGATTCGAAGTTCCCCGCGGTCAGTGGGTAGTCATAGGTGTGTGACGTCGGATATAGCCCGCCGGCCTCATAGAGCCGGTCGTGAGGCAACCCCGCTGGAGTGATGAAGTCGTCGCGTACCCATTCGGCGACGTTGGCCATGTCGGTCGGATCATATCCCGAAGTTGTCGGATAGTTCGCGAACGCGGCTCCAAAAACCGCCTTGTTCATCCAATTCCCGGAGGGAGGCGTCTTCTCGTAGGCGATGATGTTGTTGATGATCGCCACGACCTCGCTCACCGAACGACTAGCGATCCGGCCCACATAGGTGTCGGGCAGCCAGGTGATCGTATCGTCGAATTCCCCATAGGCGTGATCGTTGTCGGTGTCCCAGTCGTAGCTGGCACCGATCGCCCCGTCAACGACGTCGGAGTAATAGTAGTCGCAGGGAACATCGCCGTCCTGGCTCCAGCAGTAGCGCGTGGGGATGGTGTTGCTGTCGCCCAGCAGCAGGACGTAGTCGAATCGGGGAGTGCTGTTGTCGAAACGCAGGAAGTTGCGGATCTTCTCCGGCGTGTCGGTGCCGGGGAAGGTGCTCTCGATCCAGGAGAGCAGGTAGACCGCAGTAGGCGTGCCCTTCTTGGTTTTCCAGTCGGCGAGCAATTCGGCTTCGTCTTCGAAGAGCGTCGTGGTGATGATCGCATAGGCCGGATTGGTGAGATCGTAGCGGGAGCCGAGGGTAGCGCCGCGACCCTGCGGCTCTCCGGGAAGCGCGCCGGCATTGGCTTCCGCGTAATTCTCGATGACATTAGTTGCCAGCGGCTCGAAGGCGGGAGAGCGTGAGGCCAAGGCCGCCTCGAAAGAGGCCTCCGCGGTGACCGGCAGGGTGTAGTCGACACGGATTGTGTAGGAGCCGACAGAGTAGATTTCCCCTTTGGGGTAGTGGAACTGGAGCGGAGAGAGGACCATCTCGATGAGACGATGGCCGCGGAAGACCCGCTCCCCACTGTAGTAGGCAAACGATGACGGCATCTGCGCGGGGAGGTTCTCCGGCGCTGGCGGGGGCTGGTAGTCGGGATTACCGAGCTGCAGGGGAGGTGTGCGCATCAGGTACGAATCGAAGATGCCCAGCGACTCGAGACCGTTGGGCTGGATCGAGGCCGTGACTTCGGTGGCCGCGAAAGGGATCTCATAGGCCACACGGCGTGTCGGGAGCACCGGATAGTGGGGGGTCGTGCTGGTGCCGAACCCCTCGATGGCAAAATAGGTGCCCCCCTCCGTCTGCCGCAGCTCGGGCGCGGGGACCTCGAAGGTGAAGGTCTGCTCTGCGCCAAGCGCGGGGATGGTCGTGGCGGCCAGCAGGAGCAGACTGCCCGCCAAGGCGAGCCGGATGCGGCCGTTGCGTCTAGGTGTGTGTGGCGCGATGTTCTTCATGCTCGTGCTCCTCATGCTCATGCCCGTCATGCTCATGCCCCTCATGATGATGTCCCTCATGGCGTGGATGATGCGCCTCCTGGTGTATTAGCCCTTCATGCTCCGGGTCCTTCCGGAGACAGACACAGCAGCGCCACGGGACTGCCCCTCATATCGGAATTCACAGTCCTCGTGGCGCGTCCTATTGCACGGTCTAGCAACAGTATACCGCGACAGACACGCAGATGCCAGGATCTTGTGACGGTGCCGAAGCGGAACGCGACACTAGTGCATTGCAAGCAAGTCTGTTGCGCGATCCGTGGTTGAAGTCAACGGCTACAATTGGTCGCTTTGACTGGCCGGGACGTCTGCAAGCTGCTATCCTTCGAGCGTGGTATTATGTGACGCCTGAGTGTGCGCCCAGCGGGAGAGCGGGATCGTGATGATCTGTGCCTACCACGCTGCCGGTTTCACCCTTCTGCTGGCCCGGGCTTGCCCGTGGTCGAAAGACCCACCTACCCCGATTGCCTGTCCCGCGGAGTCCACCGCTGTCCGGTGGCCCCAAGGAGGTGGCCCATGAACGCGCCCCATCGAGACCCCCTCTCTGCACGCTGTCTGATCACCGCCCTGCTTCTCGCCGCACTCGCGGCGATCCTAGCCACGCCCGCCTACGGCTGGGACGAGGTGTCGGATCGGCGGATCTCGTTTCGCTTCGGCGCCGAGACGCTGAAGATCCCCTACTATCGGAATCATGAACTGGGCGATCCTCCCGCGGGGATTACCCGGGCCGTGATCATGGTGCATGGAACCAGCCGCAATGCGGATGACTACTACGATGCCCTAGTGACATCAGCGGAGATTGCCGGCGCGGAGGGATACTCCCTTCTGCTTGCGCCGCAATTTCTCACCGAAGCCGACATCGATAGCTTCAGCCTCGGTGACGACGTGCTCTACTGGAAGAACTGGTGGACCTACACGACCAGCGAGAACGACTCGTGTTGGAAGTATGGGGGGCTATCACAGAGCACGACGGCTCATTCCCGACCGCACAAGATCAGCTCCTTTGCGGTCATGGATACGATTCTCTACCGCCTGGCCCTGCTGAACACCGAGCTCGATACGGTGGTGATTGCGGGGCACTCGGCCGGAGGCATGTTCACGCATCGCTATGCGGCCGGCAATCGGATGGAACAGACGCTGAATGCCTGGGGCATCGAGGTCAAGTACGTCGTGGCGAATCCCTCGTCCTATGTCTATCTCGATGGCCAGCGGCGGATTCCGGGCACCGTGGATGAGTTCCAGATCCCGACCAGCACGGCCGACGATCCCGATTACGACAGCTGGTACAACCGCTATCCCTATGGACTCGGTGACCTGAATCGGGATCAATACATGAACAACGTGGGGGCAACGCAAATCCGCGCCCAGTTCCCGCAGCGCCACATCACCTACCTGCTCGGCGAGCTCGATGTGCTCAGCGCCAACCTCGATGATGCTGCCCCAGCGATGATGGAGGGGCGCCACCGGCGCGAGCGGGGACGGATCTACTACAACTATCTGATTCACAAGGGCTGGAATGCCTTTGGCGACCGACGCCAGGCGTTCATTCAGGGATCGGGGCACGACAAGGACGACATGTACAATTCGGTCTGCGGTGTCTTCGCATTGTTTGCCTACAACGAAGGGTGCCTGTTCAACCCGATCACCGTGGCTGCCGGACAGACGACCTACTTGATCCAGGATGCTCTCGACGACGCCGTCCAAGGGATGACGGTTCTCTTGGAAGATGGGACCTATACCGGGCACAGGAACAGCTCCCCGGTGTATGGCAAGGCGTTGACGATCCGCTCCGAGAGCCTCGATCCGGCGAGTTGCATCATCGACTGTCAGAATGCAGGCATCGGTTTCGAATTCCACTACGGCGAGGACTACGCGACAGTCCTGCGCGGTGTGACGATTCGCAATGGATACACGACGAACAATGGTGCGGGGATCCTCTGCATGGACGCCTCGCCAGCGATCCGCGACTGTATCATCGAGGACTGCGACGCGGGCAGCTGGGGCGGCGGGATCGCCTGCATGTATTCAGCGTCGCCGACGATCGAGCGCTGCACGGTGCACAACAACTACGCGCTGGAGGGAGGGGGCATCTACTGCCGCGAATTTTCGCGGCCGACGATCCGGCGCACGATCATCAGCGATTCACGGTTCGGAGCCGGAATCGCCAGCGACGCGAGCTCGACCCCGGCCGAGATCTCCTGCACCGACATCCACGGCAACCTGGGTGGCGACTGGACGAGCAACATCCAGTCGTTCCAGGGTGTGTCCGGGAACATCGGGGCCGATCCGCTCTACTGCGGCGCCCCTACGGATCTCCAGCTCTGCGATGATTCACCTTGTCTGGCTGTCTCGGGGGACTGCGCCCCGCAGATGGGAGGCCTGGCGGCCGATTGCGACTCGTGCGGCAGCTACGTTTGTTGCCTCCACGGAGACTGTACGGTCCACAGTTCCTGGGCGGGATGCGACGCATTGGGAGGAATATGGCATCCGGAATGGTCGGGCTGCGATCCCAATCCCTGTCCGCCGGGCGAGGGGGCTTGCTGTCAGGCGAGTGCGGTGTGCCAGATCATGAGTGAAGCCGACTGCGCCGCTGCGTCGGGGAGCTATCAGGGGCATGATACGGCCTGCAGCCCGAATCCCTGCCCCGCGGTCTGCTGCAACGACGGGGCGTGTGAGCTGCTGGCCGAGGCCGACTGCGTGACTCCCGGTGTCTGGTACTCGCAGTGGTCGACCTGTACGGGTGCGCCGTGTGCCCTGGCGGCCTGCTGCGTCGATACCGTCTGCACCATTCTGATCGAGCAGGAGTGCCTGGATCTGGGGGGCAGGTGGCTGTACATGCAGCCTCTCTGTACGCCCAATCCCTGCAACTCTGCGGTGTGCTGCCAGGGACAGGCCTGCAATCTTTACAGCGAGGCCGACTGCATCTCGTATGGAGGCACCTGGTTCGGCGACTTGACTACCTGTGCCGACAGTCCTTGCTGGGAGGCGGTCTGCTGCTACGACGACGAGACCTGCGATGAGACTTGGGAGATGATCTGCGACGGGGTCTGGGTCGCCGACTCGATCTTCTGTGACTCGGATCCCTGCGAGCTGGGTGTGTGCTGCTCAGGCCAGGGCTGCACGATCACGATCCGCCACGAGTGTCTGATCGCCGGCGGGACCTGGTATCCCGAGTGGGACTCGTGTGACCCGAATCCCTGCCGTCTGCGCGCCTGCTGCAACGGGGGCTACTGCGGTGTCACGCTCGAGAGTGACTGTGCGGATTTCTGGATGGAGGGGGAAGAGACCTGTGATCCGAACCCCTGTGTGGCGGGTTGCTGCATCGTGGGCGTCTGTTCGGAGCTGACCGAGGCGGAGTGCGAGACGGCGGCCGGCATTTGGCATCCGGGATTCATTTCATGCGAGCCGAATGATCCCTGCCCGGCGGTCTGCTGTTATGGGGCCGGGTCATGTGACGTCGTCACCGCGCAGACCTGCGCGTCGTGGGATGGGACCCGGCATCCCGAGGGGCTCTCGTGCGACCCGAATCCCTGCTTCCATATCGTTTACCCTGACACCACCGGTGGGAGACCGACCCTCCAGGCGGTGATCGAGTCGATCGCCCCACCCGGAACGAACGAGGCGATTGGACTGAAGAGCGGGGTCTTTGATGTGGCCATTCATCAGGGGAACGAGCCGGGAGGTGTCGACTACAAGGGGCGCCAGATCACGATCCTCTCCCTGAGTGGCGATCCCGCGGATTGCGTGATCGACTGCTCCGGCGGCGTGCGGGGGTTCGCCTTTCAGTCGGGTGAAGGTTTCCTCTCGAAACTGCAGGGGGTGACGATCCGCAACGGAAACGCGCCGAATGGCGGCGGGATCTACTGCGACGGCGCCTCGCCCTCCTTGAGCAACTGCGTCGTCCGGGAGAGCCAGGCGACGGGCAACGGTGGAGGCATGTATCTACAGAACTCGAGCTACCCGAGCATGTTCGACTGCTGGTTCCTGGACAACACGGCGGGCACGGATGGCGGTGGAGTCTACGGGGGCACGAACTCGGGGGTTTGGATGCAGGGTTGCGTGTTCGCGGGCAACACGGCGGCGAACTGCGGCGGGGGGGTGTGCAGTGGAGTCACCAGCGTGGCGTCGGAGGCGAATGGCTGCACCTTCTACGGCAATTCGGCGGCGGAAGGTGGTGGGCTCTACTTCGATCCCAGCTCGGGGAGCGCGCAGCTCCAACGGGCGCTGATCGCGATGAACGCGGGAGGCGGGGGAATCATGTGCTTCGGAACATCGATTCCCAGCCTGTGGTGCTGCGATATCTATGGCAATGTGGGCGGCGACTGGAATGGGTTCTTCTATTCGCAGTACGGCACGAGCGCCAACATCTGGGAACACCCCCAGTTCTGCGATCCTCCGGATGCACTGACGCTGTCGATGAATTCCCCGTGTGTCGACATGATGAGCCCCTGCGGGCAGCAGATCGGAGCCCTAGGCATCGGATGTGGCATGGTCTCCGACGATGCTGACGATCTGTCGGCCGGTGTGCTGATCACGCATCATCCACCGGGGCTGCAGTACACCGGTGGCACACCCAGCGGGGGCTGGGGCCAGCATTATTCCGACAACTGGCAGCTTCCAGCATGCGAAGACCAGAACCCGCGGATCGACGACGATGGCAGCACGTGCCTGATCTGGTATGTGCTGGCAGCATGGCCGGAAGAGAAGCGTTGCTGCGGTGGCGAGTTCGGGCTCGGGCCTTACGATCCCGCGCTGTTCGGCATTCTCGACCACGGGCCAGGCTATCCGGCAGTGACGACGCAGACGCCGACGGCCGGTTGGCCGGGCCCCGACGAGGGCGTTGCCGTCTTCTCCGGGGAGATGGGCGCGCACTACGGCAACTACGTTCCGATCTATTGGTTTGCGGGCTACACGGGCGGCGCCGGATCGGGTCAGATTCCGCTCGTGCCGAATCCCGCGACCTCCCGCGCCGGGACCTATGGCTGTGACTCCGGGGGAGGGTTCTTCGACGCGAGCTGCCTGGGCGTCTTGGGGATCAATACCGAGGGAGTCGCGTGCTGTCCGGCGCCGCCGCCCGACCATGCGGTCTGCTGTGTGGCCGGCGACTGCATGATCACCACAGTGAGCGAATGCACGGGCCTCGGTGGTGCCTGGCACGCCGCCTGGGCCTCCTGCCTGCCCAATCCCTGCCCGGCAGTCTGTTGTATGGGGGAGGGGTGTGTTCTAGCGACCTCGGCAGAGTGCGCCGGGCTGGGAGGCACGTGGTACGAGCACGAGGCGACCTGCACGCCCAACCCCTGCCTGGAGCCCGATCACTGGGCCGATCACGACGTCGGCAACCTGCGCGTCTCGATGACCGACGCCGGGAGTGTCGGCTATCTGGACGGAACACGCAGTGCAGGGTCGGGCCTCGTCTATCCGATCGACGGGGCGAATCGTCTCTGGATCGGCGGCCTCTGGGTGTCGGGGGGCAGCGACTATGTGGCCAACCGGGACTATGGCGACGATCCGAATCAGGAGTGGACCGTGTCGCTGGATCCGCCCGGATTCGTGACGGTCACCGAGCCGGGAACCTCGCATCAGGACATCCATGCTGCCTTCACCGACTCAGCGGCGGTCGTGCCGCGTGGCTGGACTGTCGAGCAGGAATCCTGGGCCTATGCGGTCAACACGAATGCGGATGATTTCATCATCGTTCGCTATCGAGTCGAGAACGAAGGCGTGATCCCGCAGCCCGAGCTCTACGCCGGCCTCTTCCTCGACTTGGATATCGAGGGCCCCTACTCCGATCTGGGGGGTGTCGACAGCACCCGCGATCTCGTATACATGAACGACGACTCCGCCAGGGTCTATCTCGGCATTCGCGTGCTACGCGAGTCGGGTGACCCGCCGGTGGGGAACCTGAGTCTGATTCGCAACTCCCACTTCGTCTGGCCCAACGGAGGGTACATCCTGGACGCGGACAAGTACGCCTTTCTGAGCGGCGCCGATTCCGCCCACGTGATGACGAGCACATCGGTGTCCACCGACTACGGGGTCGTTGCCGCGGTTGGGCCGTTTCCGCTCTACCCGAGTGAAGATGAGCTGGTCTGCTTCGCGATCGTTGGGGGAGAGAGCCTGCGCGAACTCCAAGCCCACGCCGATGCGGCGCAGTTGGTGTTTGCGAGCGGCTTCGCGGAGGTCGAGGAGGAGACCGCCGAGCAGATCGCAGCGCCCAACACGCGACTGCGACCCGCGCGTCCGAATCCCTTCGGGGCCCGCACGGCGATTCGCTTCGAGCTGTCGCAGGCGGGGCCGATCCGGCTGGCGGTCTATGATGTGGGCGGACGCTGCCTGCGTACGCTGGCCTGTGGTGAGCATCCCGCGGGCCTCTACACCGTCATCTGGGACGGGCGCGACGAGCATCGCCGGGCCGTCGCAGGAGGGGTCTATTTCCTGCACTTGACGGCCGGTGAGGTCCGCGAGAATCGCCAGGTCGTTCTGCTACGCTGAGCTGGTAAGCGACGTAGCCATATACAGTTACCGTCGAGTCCGACGCCCCGCCGCTGGGGCGTCGCGTCGCGCCGGCGCACCCTGCCTGGGCCCTCACGTCGACGGGCGGGTAGCGGGATAATGGAGTTGAGCCGGTTTCGTGGATACCGTTCCACTTGGGAGCATGGAGGAGTCCACGATGCCCAATAGTCACTCTCCGCATCCGCCGGAACTACGCCGGCGGTTGGTTGAGCTGGTTCGCTCCGGCCGAACTCCGGAGGAACTGGTCAGGAAGTTCGAGCCCTCTGGCCAGGCCATCCGCAGTTGAGTCCGGCAGGCCGAGCTCGATGAGGGTCGCCGGGAGGACGGCCTGACGACCCCGGAGCGCGGGGAGATCCGCAAGCTCCGTCGGGAGAACAAGGTTCTCCGTGAGGAGCGGGAGATCTAGGAAAGGCCGCGGCCTGGTTCGCCAAGCAGACCGGCTCGACTCCGTCAGAATCTTCGCGTTCATGAAAGCGCACCAGGCCATGTTCCGAATCGCCACCATGTGCCGCGTGTTGGGTGTTTCCTCCAGCGGGTATTACACGTGGCTCACCCGTTCTCCATCGATGCGGGCTCGTAGGGATGAGCACCTGCTTCGACTCATCCGGGAGATCCATTCTCCGTCGGATGGGACCTATGGCGCCGCGGATCCACGCCGAGTTGACCGCCTAGAAGATCCATGTGGGTCCCAAGCGGGTCGCTCGTCTGATGGGTGCGGCCGGCTTGGTCGGCGTCAGTCGCCGGAAGTTCGTCACGACGACCGTGCGAGACCGCGAAGCCAAGGCGGCCCCCGATCTCGTCGAGCGGGATTTCACTCGAAGGGCCCGGACGAGCTCTGGGTGGCGGACAGAAGTGGTCCCGACATCACCTATGTCCCGACCTGGGAGGGCTTCCTCTACCTCTCCGTAGTCCGGGACGTCTGGACCCGACGGATCATCGGATGGACGATGGCCTCCCACCTCCGGACCGAGCTCGTTCTCGAGGCTCTCGACATGGCTCTCAGACAGCGGTGTCCCATCGATGTGATCCATCACTCGGATCATGGCTGCCAGTGCACGGCGTCGTCGCGATCATCGACCTACCCGTTGCGCGGTTCTCCGGACAGGGTGGAATCGCCAGGAGAGTGGATCCCGGGGGGATGCGATGCATCGAACCCGACCGAGATCGTCGATCCTGCACGATCCCGTGAGGACGTTTTCCCGCGACCTCCCGTCTCGGAGCGAGTATCATGTCCCTGTCCCGAAACTCAGGGGCTCTTCAAGAACGAAAGCCCCAGACCCTCCACGGAAGCCGGGCGACTCCACTAGCGAATGGGAGGTAAAGGTGACGACGCAAGGGAACCACTGCCCCAAGCTGAAGCATCGCCGTTCGGATGGGCCGTTGCGCTTCTGTGTGGAGTGTGGGCAGGTGGTAAATGGGAAGATTCCCAAGAGAGTCTGTACTGAAGAGGAACATGCGAAAAGACGCCTTGCCAGATCTAGGTACTGTCCGAACTGTGGTGAACAGCTTGTCAAGTAGCGCTATGGGAGGGATGTCATTCTCTGCCACGACTTGGGTATGGGCGAGGACTCATGCACAGTAGCTCCCACGATCCTGCATCCGTGGTGCCAGGCGCCAAGAACTTCACCGCTTCCGGTGACGTCACTTGCGCTCTGGTGCGCATCCACGACGCGGTTCGTCGCCGGATTCGACATCTTCCTGAGGACCATGCTTCCTCCGTTGGGACTAACCGCCGCGGTCACAGGCAACATCTGTTCGACCTGTCTGCGGACAAGGCTGTGCTCGAAGAGTTGCAAAGTTGCTTCACGAACGCGCTCGTACTTTCCGAGGAGTCTGAGTTACGGCATCTCGGAGAGGGTTCACCCCAATGGCGCTTCGTGATCGATCCGGTGGACGGATCGGACAACCATGCCCGCGGGCTACCTCTCTCCGCGGTAAGCATTGCGGTCCTCGACCCGGAAGGTCCCCTGGCCCTGGACCGAGTGCGCTGGGCCATGGTTGGCGGTCTCGATGAGGACCAGCCCCACGTCGCGGCCAGGGACCGCGGATGCCAGCGGGGAGATAAGCCGGTGTCGGTATCCGGGATGAGGATCCTCCGGGACGCCTTCCTGTCGTGCGAGCTCAATCACTCTGCTCCCACGCGCCGGCTGAGCGTGGTGTTTTCTCAAGCGCGCGCAGTTCGAAGCTACGGCTGCGCTTCCCGCGCGCTGATGCTGGTCGCCTGTGGCGCCCTGGATGCGCATATCGATGTGCGAAACCGACTGACGGCGGAGAGCTTCCTGGCGGCAGCCTTCATGGTCGAGGAAGCGGGCGGGTGTGTTCTCGACCTTGATGGAAACAACTTCCAACACCTGACAGACCTGCGATCGACGGTCCGGATGGTGGCAGCCGCGACTCCGGAACTCGCCCATCAAATTGCGAAGGAGATCAATGAGATCTAATACAATTGACAGGACCGCAGCCCCCGGCCCACTGCTCGCGCCGGTGGGAAATGCGATCGGTATAGCCGGACACGCCCAGCTCTCCCCAGCCGAACTAGCGACGGGCCCCGTAGAACTGGCAGTCATTCTCGCTGCCGGCGAAGGGAATCGTCTGGCCCGACACGGGAACGGTTCGCCCAAGCCGATCGTCTCACTACTGGGGCTGTCCTTGGGCGAAAGAACCATCCTCTCCTGCCTGGAGGCGGGTATTCAGCGGTTTCTCGTGGTCCTAGGGCACGAGAAGGAGGAAGTCCGAGCCCACTTTGAGAGGATTGCCGCGCAGCGAGGCTGTGAGATTCGCTTTGTCGAGAGCTCGAACTGGCGTCTGGGCAATGGAGCGAGTGGGCTTGCCGCCGCAGAGGCCGCCGGGGAGAGGCTTTTTCTGCTCTGCATGGTCGACCATCTGCCGCGTCCAGAACTGATCCGAGCGGTGCGGTCAGCTGCCATCAATGAAGGCGAGATTGGTCTCGGCATTGACCGTGATCGAGATCAACTCTTTGACCCGGAAGACGCTACGAAGGTCACGATTGAGCATGGCAAAGTCACGCATATAGGAAAGCAGCTTGACGAATGGGACGCAGCCGATACGGGAGTGTTCTTATGTACCCGTGCCTTGTTCAGCGACCTTGCGGCGGCAGCCTCCCGCGGCCGCCATGGGCTCTCGGACGCCGTGGCGACTCTCGCCAAACGCGGGGCCGTCCGGGCCATCGATGTCACCGGTCTCGGCTGGCTCGACGTGGACACTCCCAAGGCGTGGGATGAAGCCCGCCGACGTCTCCTCTCTGGCCTGTCGGGGAAGGGTGAGGACGGCTTTGTCTCACGATTCATCAACCGGCCGATCTCGACTCGAATCTCCGCCTGGCTCTCATCCACTTCCATTACGCCAAACCAAATCACTGGCGCCGGCTTCCTACTAGCACTCGTCGGCGCGGCGCTCTTGGCGATGGGCGAGGCGGCACTGACGATTGCCGGAGGCCTTGTGGTGCACGCAGCCTCCATACTTGATGGCTGCGACGGGGAGATCGCGCGGCTCAAACATCGGGCCACGCGGAGGGGGGCTTGGCTGGACACGATCCTCGATCGCTACGCTGACGTGGCAGTAGCTGCGGCGATCACGTTCGCACATGCTCGGTCCCAAGGCGACCCGCTCGTCTGGCTCGGGGGAATGGTCGCACTCGCGGGCTTCATCTTGGCCAGCTACACGACCAAAGAGTATGTGATTCGGCACGGATATCCCTACCCCAACGATATTCTCAACCGGCTCAAGCGTCGCGACCTGCGGCTCATTGTCATTTGCGTAGCCGCGGTCGCTGGGCATCCCTATGCGGGCCTGCTTGCAGTTGGGCTGCTCAGCCACGCCTGCGTATTCGGAATCCTCGTGCGGGGCTGGAAGATCGACCCAAGAGGTGCACGGTAGTCGGCTGGCCGTCTCGGGCATGACGCTGAGGCCAATCGACGCAGGCTCCGACTGATAGGCTACCAATAGATTCCGGTGAGCAGATCCCTGCTTCTCCGGCTGTTGGGGGCGGATTCGGCTGCCGGCAGCCTGGGCAGGATGGGGGGGGCACGCTTGCAACCCCGTGGCTGATGGGGGATTGGGGACGTTTTTCGAGCCTTCAGGCGTGCAGCGGGCCCTCTCATGCCCCCAAGATGTCCATAAATGATATAATTAGGATGGTTGTGGCCGTCCGGAGGGGCGTCCGGTCGGCGCAGGGAGAAACACACCCAAGGGGGAATGTCATGCAGCATACGCGCCTACTGCCGGTTGCGGTCATCGCAGCCCTCTTGCTCGCGTTCGCACTGCCGGCCTCGGGGACCGCGGCCGAGGGAGCGAACGAGGGGCTCTTGGAATACACGTTGGAGTTCTCCGAGCATGAGCTCACCTTCGAGAACGCCAAGGGCTTCGATCTGGTCTCCATGGACGAGACCACGTTTCTGAGCACGCCCGGCCATCCGATGCTGCCGGTGCGCCAGATCAAGATCGCTCTACCATCAGGCCTCGTGGCAACCGGTGTCCGTGTGCTCGCCGTGGAACGCGTCGAACTGCCCGGGCGGTTTCTGGTCTATCCTGCCCAGCCGGCACGCGCAGGCAGCGATCCCAGCGCGAAGCCCTTCGTCGATCCCATCGCAGACATCTACGCCTCCAGTGAGGTGTACCCTTCTGCAGTGGTGAGTTTCGTGCATCAGACGGACTTGGCCGGCCAGGGCATCGCCGTCCTCGACGTCACCCCGCTGCAGTACGTTCCGGTGACTGGCCGTCTCTCGATGACGACCTCACTGACGATCGGCATCGAACATGAGACCGGCCACCTCTACGGGGACTATCTGCCCCAGAACGCCGCTCCCAAGCTGCGGGCGCGCTACGAAGAGCGCATCGCCCAGATGGTCGTCAATCCCGAGGATGTCATCGTCGCGAGCGCGCCGCTGATGCGTGGCACGCGCGGGGTCGACCCGGGACAATACGATCTCGTGATCATCACCGATCCCTATCTCGAATGGGCTTTCGAGCCGCTGGTCGAGTGGAAGACCAAGAAGGGTGTGCCGACGAAGGTCGTGACCACCAGTTGGATCTACTACACGGGTGGCTATCCGGGGCCGGAGCAGACCGATCAGATTCGTCAGTTCGTCGAGGATGCGCATGCGACCTGGGGCGCAACCTTCTTCCTGCTCGGCGGGAACCAGTACAAGGTTCCGGTCAACTACTGGGATACCCCAACGGGGATGAATCCCCCGGTTCTGCCTGAAGACGTCTACTACGCCGACTACGATGACGACTGGACTCTCGAGGTCAATGTGGGGCGCTGGCCGATTGGCTACAGCTCGGAGGTCACCGCCCACGTGAACAAGGTTTTGACATATGAAAAGACCCCGCCGCTGACTGATTACGCGGCCCGCCTGGGGCTCTTCGGCTTCGATCTCGATGCCTCGACGCATGGCGAGGAGTGCAAGGAGTACATCGATAGCCAGTACATCCCCGGACACATGGATGTTGTCAAGATCTACGACAGCCATGACGGCAATCATGCCGACTCGGCGATCGTTGCGATCGACTCGGGCCTCCACCTGATCAACCACATCGATCACTGCAATACGGTCGGTTTGGGCATGGGCTCAGTGAACCATGGCTGGTCGATCACCGGCGCCGATGTCCTGAATTTCGTCAATGGGGACCGGCAGTGCATCATCTACTCGACCGGATGCTACGTCGGCGCCTTCGACAACATTGATTGCATCTCGACCGACTTCGTCAACGAGTTCGACAACGGCGCGATCGCCTTCATCTGCAATACCCGGTATGGCTGGTTCAATCCTGGCCTGTGCACGACGCTCTCGAATCTCTGGGACCGCCGCTTCTGGGGCCAACTCTTCAACCAGGAGAAGTACACACTGGGTGAGTGTTTCTCGGACCACAAGGATGTGGTCTTTCTGACGAGCAACACACATCGGTACATCTACAAGGAGTTGACCCTCTTCGGTGATCCGGAGCTGCCACTCTGGACCGATGATCCGGCCGATCTGGTCGTCACCCATGACGCGACCATCGAGACCGGCGGGGCGACGCTTGATGTGCATGTCGAAGACAGCGGCGGCGGCGCGCTTGAAGAGGTGCGCGTGTGCCTCTGGAAGGGGGATGAGGTCTATCTCGTCGACTACACGGGGGTGACGGGGGATGTGACCTTCAATCCCAACGCGACGACCGAGGGCACGCTCTATGTGACCGCAACGGTTCACAACTACCTGCCCTACGAAGGGGAGACGGCAGTGCTCGATCCGGCGGATGTGGCCGAGGATGCGGTGGTACCGACCGTGCTGCGGCTTCACCCCAACCGCCCCAGCCCGTTCCGGACGACAACGACGATCGCCTATGACCTACCCGCGGAGTCGCGGGTCAGCCTGCGGATCTATGATCTGACGGGCCGAGTGATGCGCTCGCTGGTCGATGACCGGATGCAGGTGCAGGGCAGCCACGAGGTCGTCTGGGACGGACGAGATGACGCCGGGCGACCGGTGGCATCGGGCGTCTACCTGTATCGGATGGAGAGCGACGAGCAGCAGCTGACGCGTCGGATGTTGATGCTGCGCTGATGCGCGGGGCGGGCGCGCTGCGGCCGGCGATGATGTGCCGGCGACGTGTGCCCCCAGCCCTAGAAAATGACCAGCGGCACCGACTGCTGCCCGTCCGCGGATCTCAACCGGGCGAAGTAGCAGCCCCGGGACAGTGGGCGTCCCCATCGATCCCGGCCGTCCCACGGGATGTCGAGGGGCCCAGGAGAGGCCGACAGACGCCAGTGGCGTACACACCGGCCGTTGGCATCGATGATCTCAACAGCCAGCGGTCCCGATCCGGCGACGTGCAGTTCGAGGGTCAGCCGGTCCCGCGCGGGAGAGGGGACCGCGGAAATGCGCTGCACGGTGCGTGAGGGTGCCTGCGGGATCGCGCCGGGGCCGGTGCTATAGCGGGATAGATGCACCTCGTAGTTGTCTTTGTCGCCGGCGAATTCGGTCCAGGCGACCCAGGCGGCGACGGTGGCGCGGTCACCTCGTCCCGGCACGACAATCACATCGGCGCCGACAATCGAGGGGCGGTACCCGTTCTCGCCGTCGGGGAGACTGATGACGTAGTCCTCGCTCGCGCCGCTCCAGCCCGCGACCTCGAAGAACGAGAAGTGCTGCTCCTTGCTGCCCGCGGTGTCCTCCTCCTCATCCCAAACCGCGCAAGGGCCCAACGCACCACGCACGGTGACATCGGGATTGTGGGCACTGCGCCCGCCGCCTTCGTCGTGAGAGACGGGCGTATTGACCGACTCGCCGGTCCAGGTCACCCCGAGGTCAAAGGAACTCGTGGCGTAGATCTCGTAGTGATATGGGCTGCTCGTATCGAAAGAAGCCTTGTAGACGACGTGGATGCCTTCCTCATGGGAGTAGGGCGCTGCCGCGAGGGCAAGATCGCCGATCAGGGTAGGCGGCTGGCAGATCTCCCGGTCGGCGGTCGCGCTGCTCCAGGTGAGCCCATCATCACTAGAGATGCCGACGTGGACGGTTTTCTTTCCCGAGTCCCCCGTCTCGTGCCAGACGACAAAGAGATGATCCTCGCAGGCGGTGATCTGCGGATCGAGGGCGCTGGTGCCGTCGGGGAAGCTGATCACCTGGTCACCGGTCATGCCGCTCCAGGTAGCCCCGCCGTCGGCCGAGCGCGAGTAGTGGACCTCGGCAGTCTCTCCGGAGAGCTGATGCCAGACGACATGAAAAACCCCGTCGAGATCGCAGGCGATCGAGGGAATCCCGGCATCCACTGCCGTGGCGGGGTCACTCAAGATCTGATCGGCCGTCTCGCAAGACCAGGTAGTGCCCTGATCATGCGAGACGCCGAAGTGGATCTCACGCGTGCTGATCGCATCCTCGCTCCAGACGATGATGAGCGAACCGGTCACTGGATTCATGGCCGCCGCGCACTCATCGAGCATCGCCTGGCCGTCGGGGAAGCTGATCACGCGGTCGGTGAGGGAGGAACTCCAGGTCTCGCCCTCGTCGATGGAGCGACCGTAGTGGATCTCGGCATCCCAGACGATATCCTCGGTCCAGAATGCATGCACGGCGGAACCGTCCTCGGCGGCGACAAGTTGTACGGCGCGTGCATACTTGTCGTCGTCACAGCTGATAACCTGGTCGGCATCCTGACCCGACCAGTCGGCGGCCCGGGCCTGAATGAGCGGGGCGGCCGGTAGCCAGGCGAGGAGGACCAAGCCGAGGGGCGAGAGCGTCTTCATGGGATCACCTCCATGTTCGAGGTGGGCGGATTGCATAGCGCGGCTTGCGCAAGTGCGCCGTGAGGAGGATAGGTCTTTGTGCGCCCGCCTGTCAACTTGGGAGCGCGGCGTAGCTCAGGCCTTGATTTTCTCCAGCACTGCCGTGGGCTTGATCCGATGGCGGGTAAGGCCGACCTCATCGGCCGAGAAGCCCTGAGCGAGTCCGAGGAGCTGGAAGAAGTAGACCGGTGGAACCTCGAAGTGCTCCTTCGTCTTTCGGTTGAGCAGAAGCTGACCGGTGTCGAATGATGAGAAGCAGGTCGGGCAGATCATCCCCATGCAATCAGCTCCGCTCTTCCTTACCGAGCGCAACACGCTAGCAGTCATATCCAGGGGAAGGTCGGGGTCGATGCACGCCTTGCCGCAGCAGAGGAAACGCTCGTCATGAGTGACCGGTTCGGCCCCAATCGCCTCGATGAGCTGATGGAGGATCTGGGGATCATCGGGGTCGTCGACCTGCATGATCGAGGAGGGCTTCAGCAAGTGACAGCCGTAGTGCAGCGCGACACGCACGCCCGTCAGGGGGCGGGTGACGCTCTCACGCACGCGATCGATGCCGACCTTCTCGCGCAACAGGACGACGATATGGCGGACGGCAATCGAACCCTGGTATTTCCGGCCGACGCGCGCGAGGCGCCGGTTGACACGCTCGCGCAGCTGCTCATCGTTGCGCAGAAGGTGATTGGCTTCGCTCAGGGTGCCGGTGCAGCCGCTGCAGACCGTGAAGATGTCGTGGCCCGCCTCCTCGGCGAGGGCCAGATTGCGGGCCGCGAGCGTGAGCCAGGCGATCTTGTCGGCGGCCTGGAAGTAGATCGGATCGGGACAGCAGGAAAACCCCTCCAGATCGATGATCTCGACGCCCAGGTTGGGAAGCGTTCGCCGGATGGCGACTTCCATCTGCGGGTACTTGATCGGGATCAGGCAACCGGGGAAGAAGATGGCCTTGATCGGCTTCATGATTCACTCTCCGCGGTCGAAGAGGGCGGACTGTCTCCCGGGGGCGGATCCTCCGGGGCGAGCACAGCCCGCAATTCCCCCATGTCGATCGCCGGCAGGGGAGGCAGTCCCATGCTCTCCCGCTTGCGCTTCAGGCTGGCGATCACCGGCGCGCTGCGGCCGGTCTTGAGGATCGTCTCGTAGATGGTTTGGGCCTCCTCGGGATGCGTGCCCTCCTCGCGGGCGAGGTTCTTCAGCGCAATAATCACCTCGACGGGCCGGACGTCCTGCGGACAGCGCTCGTAGCAGTTGTAGCAATTGGAGCATTTCCAGATCACCGATCCGGGAGCGAGGAGGGTACCCAAGTCTCCGAGCAGGGCGGTCAACATGATCTCCCGCGGATTGAAGCTGGGGAAGAAGCGTGTCGTGGGACAGTCCCCGACACATGCCCCGCATTGGTAGCAGTAGTTGACATGATTCCCGCCCAGCACGGCGAGCAGCCGCCGCCGCTGGGCGAAATCGATACGGATGCGCTTGTGGGGGGATGCGGCTTGTTCTGCTTCCATGGACACCTCGTCCGCCTGGTCTCGATCGGCCGGGCCGTTCGCGCGTCTAGCCCTTGGCCTCTTTGGTGGGCCGGATGCTGTTGCTGCGGCAGCGGGGACAGACCCGCTCGACCGGCTCGCCATCCTTCCTGTGGACCGCGGTGAATTCCAGCCCGCAACGCAGGCACCGAAACCGCCGTTCTTCCTCCATTGTTGCTCTCCCTCCCGGGTAGGGTGCCGGCTAGGACTTCGCCGGGCCCGCGACAGATGCCGCCGCCCCCGCGGACGATTCCGCCCGAGCGTCCGCGGCCGCCTCGCGCTTCTTGCGGGCCGCCGCACGCATCTTCTCTTTCCGCCCTTCCCGCCGCTTGCGCTCCTCGGCGAGCACCTTGCGGGTATGGGCGATCTCCTCCGCCGTCACCTGAGCTCGCGGTTCATCGAGAACGCGCATCACCTCGGCGAATTTCTGCCCCTCGGCCGCGCTGATCCACTCGAGGTGGAGGCGCTCGGGGCGGATGCCGAGTTTCTCGAGGCGGTCCCAGGCGCGTTCGACGCGCGTGACCGTCTGCCGGTTGGCATTGATGTAGTGGCAATCGGCGAAATGGCAGCCGGAGACGAGCACCAGGGGCGCGCCCTTCTCGAAGGCATAGAGAATCAGGTCCTCCGACACCCGCGCGCTGCACATCGTGCGCACCAGGCGCCCATGCACCGGGAACTGCAGACGCGCGGTGCCCGCGGTGTCCCCGCCCGCGTAAGAGCACCAATTGCAGGCGAAGGTCAGGAGCTTGTCCTCGGGGTGTTCGTCGAGGATCGCATCGATTTGCGCCTTGAGCTGCTCATCGGTCGAGTGGCGCATGGTGAGCGCATCCACCGGGCATTCGGCGGCGCAGCAGCCGCATCCCGAGCAGGCCGCCTCGATGATCTCGGGCACGCCTCCCCGCTGCCAGTGAATCGCATGGAAGGGACAAACGGCAGCACACCGCCCGCAGCGGATGCAGTCGGCCTCCTCGAGCAGCGGGGTGCCCGCGTCAATGCGGATCCGGCCCGCACTGAGCAGGACCTGGACGTGAGAGGCTGCGGCGCCCGCCTGGGTTACACTGTCCTTGACGTCCTTCGGAGACTCGCAGCATCCCGCCAGGAAGATGCCCCGGGTGGGGGCGTCGACGGGCTTGAGTTTGGGATGGGCCTCGAGGAAGAAGCCGTCACTGGTGCGGCTGAGGGTCAGCAGGCGTTGGACGGTGTTGGAGTCGAGTCGCGGTCTGACGCCCACCGAGAGCACTACCATGTCGAGTTCGTGCTGCTCCAGCTCTCCGGCCAGCGTGTTCTCCACGCGCACCCGCAGGTTCTTCGTCTGTGGGTCTTCCTCGATCTCGCCCGGGATCCCGCGGATGTAGCGCACGCCGGAGCTGCGGCTGCGCAGGTACAGATCCTCAAATCCCTTGCCGAACGCGCGGATGTCCATGTAGAAGACCTTCGCGTCGGTATCGGGATAGTGATCCGCGAGCAGCAGCGTGTCCTTGACCGTATTCATGCAGCAGATGTTCGAGCAGTAAGGCGAGCCATAGCGCGAGGAGCGGGAGCCGACACACTGGATGAAGCCGATGCGCCGCGGTCGCTCGCCGTCGGAGGGGCGGACGAAATGCCCGGCACTGGGGCCGCCGGCGCAGATCAGCCGTTCGAACTCCATGCTGGTGATGACGTTGTCGTAGCGGCTGTATCCATACTCGGTGATCTCGGTCGGGTCGTAGGCCTCCATGCCGGTGGCGACGATCATCGCCCCGACATCGACCTCGAGGATCTCATCGCGCATGTCGAAATCGATGCACTTCTGTTCACAGACCTCGAGGCACTTGCCGCAGGCAATCGGGTTGTTGCCCAGGCAGTCCTCGGGATTGATCAGGTAGGCCGAGGGGACCGCTTGAGGAAAGGGAATGTAGATCGCCTTGCGCGAGGCGAGTCCCATTTGGTACTCGTCGGGAATGATGACCGGGCAGACCTTGGTGCACTCCGCGCAGCTATTGCACAGATCCTGCTGCACATAGCGCGCCCTGCGGCGTACCTTGACATGGAAGTTGCCCACCGCGCCCGAGACGTCGATCACTTCGCTCGAGACCAGAACCTTGATCCGGGGATGCCGACCGGCATCCATCATCTTGGGTCCCAGGATTCATATCGAGCAGTCCATGGTCGGGTAGGTCTTGTCGAGCTGGGCCATCAGCCCCCCGATCGACGGCTCCTTCTCGACCAGATAGACTTGCATGCCGCCGTCGGCGATGTCGAGCGCGGCCTGGATGCCGGCGATACCGCCCCCGATGACGAGCGCCGCCTGGGTGACATCGACCTCCGGCTCGATCTGAGGCTGAAGCTCATGAGCCCGCGCGACCGCGCTACGCACCAGGTCCTTGGCCTTCTGGGTCGCCCCGGCGGGGTCGCCCGCGTGAACCCACGAGCAGTGCTCACGGAGATTGGCCATCTCCATGAGATAGGGGTTGAGTCCCGCCTGGGCAACGCAGGCGCGGAAGGTGAGCTCGTGCATCCGGGGCGTGCACGAGGCGACCACCACGCGCTCGAGCTTGTGCTCGCCGATTGCCTTACGGATCTCGTTCTGCCCCGGGTCGGCGCAGGTGTACTTGTTGTGCACCACACAGACGACGCCGGGCAGGGACTGGGCATACTCGGTCACCGCCGCGGTGTCGACCGTTCCGGCGATGTTGAGACCGCAGTCGCAGATAAAGACGCCGGTCCTGGGAAAGTTGTTCTCCATCAGCTCCTCTCCGTCTTGCGGAACCCTGGTTCTCGCAACTCCTCGATTCAGACCTTGGTCCCCTGATCACCCACCGACTGTCCCGCTGCGGCCGCGACCCCCGCGGCGGTTGGCGGCAAGGCGTCGGCGAGCAGATTCCACAGATCGACGATCTCGAGATCGGCCGCGGGATCTTCGGTCAGGCCTTCCTGGGCGCACCGCAGGTGAATGAAGCACCCGGGACACGCCGTTACCAGGCGCCGGCCGCCGGTGGCGACTGCCTCGGCGAGACGATCGGCCTGGAAGCGCTTCGTGGCTGCATTGCAGTTGAGCCAAGCCGTATTGCCGCAGCAGACCGCGCGCTCGCGATGATGCTCCATCTCGACGAGTTCGACACCGGCGACTTCGGTCAGCAGTTGGCGCGGGCGGTCGTAGATGCCCGAATGGCGGCCCAGCCGGCAGGGATCTTGATAGGTGACCCGGCCGTCGGCGGAATCGGTAGCCATTTCGGCGAGCTCCTCGCGCAGCGCGCCCAAGACCAAGCTCAGGTGGGTCACCTCGCAGGCGACGTTGTGGCGGTCGAGCGCATCGCGTAGGGCCACCAGGCATTCGGGGCAGAAGGTGATCACGCGCGTCGCCCCACTGGCGCGGACTTGGTCGACGACCAGCGCCTCGAGTTCGTCGGCCTCGCGGGCGTAACCGGCGAGGCGCAGGTGGTATCCGCAACAGCGCTCATTGGCGAGCAGAGCGGGCCTGATGCCCACGTGGTTGAGCAGTTGCACGGCCGAGGACATCGTGCGGGTGAGTCCCGCCCCGGTCTCGCCGCCGAAGTAGGCGGAGAAGTAGGGGCTGCAGCCCACATAGAGCAGATCGTCCGACTTGCCGCGCTGCCCATCCGCGAGCACCTCGACCTCGAGATCCTCGCTCAGCCAGCCGAGACGTTGCTGGCGCAACCCCGGCCGCGCCGCCATGCGGCTGATCTGCTCGAAGACCCCGCCATGGGAGCAGGGCGTGACCTCGTACCCAACCTGCTGCGTCTCGCCGCCCCAGCCGCTCGCCGCTGTGGACCCGCTGGGCTGCCGGCCATCGCCTGGCTGGCCCTCCGGCGCGGCCGGGGCCGGGTCACCGTCAGTCGCACCGGATCGGCGGGCGACCGCCTGCGCGCGGGCACTCACGATGAACTGGCCATAGTCGACGCGCACGGGACAGACCGCCTCGCAAGCACTGCAGGTCAAGCAGGTCCAGAGAGCCGGATCGTTGGCGGGGCCGGCGGCGCCTGCGGCGAAGGTCCGGGTGATCAGACGGCGCGGGGAGAAACGCTGATAGCGGGCCACCGGACAGACGGCGGTACAGCGCCCGCACTCCAGGCAGGCGAAGACGCGCGTGGCTTCGAGGGGCGGGGTTCCCGAGGGCGCAGGTTCGTTCCGGGCATCGCCGCCGGCGTCGTTTCCCGGCGCCAGCGGGCTGCGGCCGACGCCGCGCACCGCCTCAATGAACTCGTTCATCGTCTCGGCGAAGCGAATCCCCTCGGCGGCCGAGATCCACTCGAGGCGCAGGCGTTCCGGCTCCAGTCCGAGCAGAGCGGCAAGGGCGGAGGTCTTCTCGTACTGCTCCATGGCCCGGTAGTTGCCGAACATGTAGTGGCAATCGCCCGGATGACAGCCCGAGACCATCACACCGTCGGCCCCCTGCGCGAAGGCCCGCAAGACATGGCTTGGATGCACGCGCCCCGAGCACATCACACGCAGCAGGCGGAAGTTGGGCTCATGCTGCAGTCGCGAGACGCCGGCCGTATCGGCACCGGCGTACGAACACCAGTTGCAGGCGAAGACGAGCACCCGGGGATCGAAGCGCTCGCCGCCCGGCTCTTCCCCGGCGCGGGCGGCTGGACGGGATTCACCCGACTTCGCCGCCCGGCTGCGCGTGACGCCCTTGGACGCTGCGGCCGGCGCGCGCTTTTTCGTCGTGCCACGGGGCGCGGCCGCGCCCTCCTTCGCACCTGGTGTCTTCCCACTTCCTTGCGCACGTTTCTCGGTCATACCACCCATCCTGCCGGCAGCCCTAATGGTCCGCCCGCTCGTGAACCTCCACGGCGAAGAGATCATCGATCATCGCGGTGATCTGATCGTCGGTGAAGTGTTGTGCGGTGATCGCGCCGGTCGGACACCAAACGGCGCAGGTGCCGCATCCCTTGCAGAGCGCCGCGTTGATGCTCGCCACCAGCGAGCCGGCAGGGTCGGTCACCAGACCCGGCGCCTGGAATTCGCAGATCGACACGCAGAGACCACATCCCCGGCAGCGGTCGGGATCGACCCGGCAGGCGGTCGGCTCGAGGAATAGCCGGCCGGCGCCGAGCAGGGCGGCGACCCGCGCGGCTGCGGCGGAAGCCTGAATCAGCGAGTCGCGGAGATCCTTGGCCCCCTGGGCGGTGCCGCAGAGCACCACACCGTCGACGCACGTCTCGACCGGGGCCAGTTCCGGGTGGCGTTCGAGGAAGAAGCCGTCGGTGCCGCGCGGGGTCTTCAGCATCTGCTGGACGCGACCCGCCTCTTGCGCGCGGGGCACGAGACCCACGGCCAGGACAACGAGATCCACCTCTGCGATGACCTCGCCGCGCAGCAGCGTATCCTCGGCGACGACCTCGTGCGCCCGGCCATCGCGGCCCTGAACCACAGGGGGAGCACTGGCGTCGTAGCGGATGAAGAGCGTACCCATCTCGCGGGCCTGGCGATAGCTCTCCTCGGCGCCACAGCCGACCATGCGCATGTCGCGATAGAAGATAGTCGAGTCGATGTCATGCCCGTGGAGCTGCTGTGCCTGCTTGATCGTGGTCGGGCAGCAGATGCGGGAACACCCGGGGCAACCCGTCGCCGCGGGGCGCTCCGCGGATTCGGCCCCGTCGGTGCGCGCGGCTGCGGAGTCGGCAGGATCCCGTCGTGAGCCGACACACTGGATGAAGGCGACGCGCTCGACCCCCGCGAGGCCCTCGGTGCCCTGGGCCAGCCGGGCCTCCAGCTCCACCGAGGTGATCACGTTGCGATAGGTTCGATACCCGAACTCACCCTCCGCGGGCACATAGGGGTCGGCGCCGATGGCGACGACGATCGCGCCCGCTTCGATGTCCTCCTCATCGGGGCCTGGTTCGACGGGGGTGCGGGGGGCGGGATGCTCCCCGGCGGACTCCCGGGTAGCATCCCGGGATTCCGGCTTCCCGGAGATGGTTTCCCCGGAATCCTGCGCCGGTCCCAGCCGAACCCGGAAGTTGCCGACGAAGCCGGTCACCTGTCGGATGTCGGTGGACAGCCGCAGATCGACGCCGCTCTCCGCGACACGTGCCAGCATGCTTCCAACGGCCTCCTGCGCGTCCCGTCCGTCGGGATAGAGTGAGTGAAGATCGCGCAGCAGTCCGCCCGCAGCGGGAGCGCTCTCGATCAGGGTCACCTCGAAACCGAGGGCCTTGAGATCACTGGCGGCCTTCATTCCCGGCAAGCCGGCGCCCATGACAACCACCCGGCGGCTCACACTGACCTCGATCGGCTCGAGCGGCTCGAGGCGGCGGGCGCGCGCGACGCCCATTCGCAGCAAGTCGAGCGCCTTGGCGGTCGCCTGGCCGGGGGCGGCGGCATGGACCCAGGAGCACTGATCGCGAACGTTGACCATCTCGAGCAAGTAGGGGTTCAGCCCCGCCTCAAGGCAGTTCTGCCGGAAGATCGGCTCGTGGGTCCGCGGCGTGCAGGCGGCCACGACGACGCGGGTGAGCTTGTGCTCCTCGATCGCATCCTGGATCGCCTGCTGCGAGCTGCTCGAGCAGGCGAAGAGCTCCTCGCCGACATGGACGACGCTCGGGAGGTCGCGGGCGGTGGCCAGGAGCGCCGACATGTCGAGAACTCCGGCGATATTGACTCCACAATGACAGAGAAAGACGCCGATGCGTGGCGCCCCATCCTCGACGGTATCGCCGCCTGCGATGCCGTGGTCGTCCCATTCGTTGGCGGCGTGTTCCTCGACAGCCGATTCACCCGCAGCCTCCGATGGGCACGCGGTCCCCGCCGCGGCAGGGACAGGCGGCACGCCGCCGCCCAGGGAGATCGCCGCCTCGGTCGCCGCCGCCGACCCCTGAGTCACGCAGTCGGGGATCACCTGCGGCCCGGTTGCGCTGCCACAGACGAAGACGCCGGCCCGATTGCTGGCCATCGGCCGCTCGCCCGGGCTGGTCTGGAAGAAGCCGTGGGGAGTAGTAGTGATGCCCAGACGTGCGGCGAGCTCGGCGGTGCCGTCGGTCGGCACACCGCCGCAGGAGAGAATGACCATGTCGGCAGTGAGCCGTAGCTGCTCGCCGGTCTCGGTGTTCTCGACGGCGACCTGCAGGTCATGCGAGGCGGGGTCTTCGAGGATCTTGGCGGGCCGGCCGCGCAGGAAGTGGATCCACTCGGTGTCCCGGGCGCGCCCGTAGAACTCCTCGAAGCCCTTGCCGAAGGCGCGCACGTCGGTGTAGAGAATCGTTACCGCCTCCAGGTCGGGTTCGTGCTGTTTGAGCAGCAACCCATCCTTGATCGCGTTCATGCAGCAGAAACGCGAGCAGTAGGCGCGCCCCGCCTCACCGCGCGATCCGACGCACTGTACGTAGATCAGGTTGCGGGGAGAGCCGCCGTCGGAAGGACGGCGCACATGGCCCAGGGTGGGGCCCGAGGCGTTGAGGAGGCGCTCGAGTTCCAGGCTGGTCAGGACGTTGGGATAGACTCCGTAGCCGTAGTTGCGCAGCACGCGCGGATCGAATTCGTCGAAGCCGGTCGCGGCGATTACCGCGCCGACCTCGAGGATCCGATCCTCCGGTGTTGCATCGAGGTCGATGGCATCGCGCGTACAGGCCTTGACGCAGAGCTTGCACTGGCGGCAGAGCTCGAAATCGATCGCATAGGCGGCGGGGACCGATTGGGGGAAGGGGCGTCCGATCGCCTTGCGCGGCCCCATCCCGGCATCGAAGCGGCTGAGCCCCTCGGCGGGACAGACCTCGGCGCAGGCGCCACAGGCGGTGCAGCGCGCTTCATCGACCCCCGTCGGGTGCCGGCGGATGGTGGCGCGAAAGGCCCCCGCCTCACCCTCGAGAGTGAGGAGCTCGGAACAGCGCAAGATCTCGATCCGGGGATGCCGACCGGCATCCATCATCTTGGGACCGAGGATTCAGATCGCGCAGTCCATCGTGGGAAAGGTCTTGTCGAGCTGGGCCATCCGCCCGCCCAACGACGGCGTGCGCTCTACCAGGAAGACCTGATGCTGCGCCGTGGCCAGATCCAGGGCGGCCTGGATCCCGGCAATGCCGCCGCCGATGACGAGAACCGCCCTGTCTCGGTCGCTGCCTGCCATGATCCCCCTTCCTTGTTTCAGATGTCCGCGGCCTTGGCCGGCCCGCCCTTGGCGGCTACCGCCTCGGCGGCGTATTGCAACCCCTGTTCGAGGGCTGAGAGGTTGAAGTCCTCGGTCCCCGCGGGCACCGAGGTGCGCACCGCTTCGCGCAGCGCCTCGACCTCAACGAGGCCGGTACAGCCGACGAGGAAGCCGAGCATGACGATATTGGCCGCCATGCGACGGCCCATCTTCTCCGCCGTGCGCGTCGCCGGTACGGAGGCGACGAAGCTCGCCTGGGCGGGCGGTGTTCCCGCGTCGACCAGATCCTGGTCGTAGAGCAGCACGCCTCCGTCAATGAGCTCCTCCGTCCAGCTGTCGTAGCCCTCCTGCGACATCGCCACCAGGATTTCCTGACCGCGGACGTAGGGGTAGTGGATCGGTTCGTCGGCGACGACGACCTGCGCAGCGCAGGCGCTGCCGCGGGCCTCGGGACCATAGGACTGCACCAGGGTGGCCGACTTATGGTCGTAGACGCTGGCCGCCTTCCCGAGAACGTAACCCGCCAGGACGATTCCCTGCCCGCCGAACCCGGTGATACGGATCTCTCTTCTCATCGCGTTTGCTCCACTCGTCGCTAACGTCCCCGCCGCTGCGCCAGATTGGCGCCCATCCGGTCGAGGAAGGTCGGTTTCTCGATGTCGACGAACTTGCCGACGACGATCTTCTCCTGGAAGCCGATGTCGATCTCGGCGGTATTGGCGCCGTGGCGGACTTCGCAGTTGTCGTGATAGAACTTCATCAAGTCGGTGCCGGTGCCCAGGCGATTCTTGCGCGCATAGAGCGTCGAACAGGGGGCGATGACCTCGATGAAGGAGAATCCTCGATGGCTGAGCGCCGCGACCATCGCCTGCTTCATGCGGCGCACGTGCAGGGCGGTCCAGCGCGCGACGTAGGTGGCGCCACAGGAGGCGACCAGGTGGGGGACATTGAAGGGGTACTCGCTGTTCCCGTAAGGCGAGGTCGTGGTGCGGGCGCCGTGCGGGGTCGTCGGGGCGAGTTGCCCGCCGGTCATGCCATAGATGAAGTTGTTGACGCAGATGATCGTGATGTCGATATTGCGCCGCGCCGCATGGATCAGATGATTGCCGCCGATCGCCACCAGATCTCCGTCACCGCTGAAGACGACCACCTTCAGCTTCGGATTCGCCAGGTGCAGCCCCGTCGCAAAGGGGATCGCCCTGCCGTGGGTCGTGTGGAAGGAGTCGAGGTTGACATAGCCGGCGACCCGTCCCGTGCAACCGATGCCGGAGACCACGGCGAATCGCTCCTCGGGGATGCCGCTCTCCTCGATCGCCTCGACGAAGCTGCTGACGCAGGTGCCGATGCCGCAGGTCGGGCACCAGATGTGCGGCAGGCGATCGCTGCGCAGCAGGCGGTCCTTGGGATGCGCATGAGCCTCGCGGACATCCGGCGCCGGCGGGGCTGCGGTGTCCGATCCGCCGGCTCCTGCACCGGCCGCTGTTGCGGCTTTCTGGTTCATGAGCTGGCCTCCTCGATTCTGGCGAGTATCGTCTCCGGATCGTGAACCGCGCCGCCGGCATGCGGCACGTGGATCGTCCTGGCGCGTCCTGCCGCGCAGCGTTCGACCTCGTAGACCATCTGACCCAGGTTGATTTCCGGGACGACGAAGCCCTTGATCCGTGTCGCAAGCTCACGGATCACGCGCTCGGGAAACGGCCAGGCGACAATCAGGCGCAGGAGACCGACCCGCCGGCCTTGCTGGCGTGCCATCTCGACGGCCAACTGCGCGACGCGCGAGGTGATCCCGTAGCAGACGACGACGACCTCGGCCTCCGCGATACCGTCGCTCTCGTAGCGAATGATCTGCTCCGCATTCTTGCGGATCTTCTCGATCAACCGGGGCACCATCCGCTGCTGCACCGGGGCGACGACTTCCGGGTAGCCCCGCTCATCATGAGTCAATCCGGTCACGTGAATGCGGTAGCCCTGACCGGCGGCGACCATCAGCGGGACGAGGTTCTCTTCGGGTTGATAGGGGAGGTAGTCCGCGGGCGCGGCGTCGGTGATCCGCCGTTCGATGCGGGCGATCTGATCCTCCGGCGGAATGACGACCTTCTCGGTCATGTGGCCGACGACTTCATCGCTCATCACCAAGACCGGAAGGCGGTAGGTCTCCGAGAGATTGAAGGCGTCGATGGTGAGGTCGAAACACTCCTGGGGCGAGTTGGGACAGAGGGCGATGATCTCGTAGTCGCCGTGGGATCCCCAGCGGGCCTGCATCATGTCCTGCTGGCCGACAAGCGTCGGCAGGCCGGTTGAGGGTCCCCCGCGCTGGACATTGACCAGCACGCAGGGGGTCTCGGTCATCACCCCGAGGCCGAGATTCTCCATCATCAGGCTGAAACCCGGTCCCGAGGTCGAGGTCATCGACTTGCGCCCGGCCCACGAGGCGCCCAGGATGGCGCCCATCGAGGCGATCTCGTCCTCCATCTGGATGAAGATGCCTTCGACGTCTGGCATCCGCTCCGACATCCGCTCGGCGACCTCGGTGGCGGGGGTGATCGGATAGCCGGCGAAGAAGGTACAGCCGACCGCCAAGGCTCCCTCGGCCGCGGCCACGTCGCCGTTCATGAAATGCTCGCCGGTGAGGACGGCGCCCCGAGGCTCACTCACGGCTGGCCTCCTTCTGGCTGCGGGACGATGCTCGCTGCGCGCCTGCCGGTGGTCCGGCGGGCGGCTCCGCGGACGACTGTGCTGCCGACTGCTCGGGGGACTGCCCGGCCGACTGCTCGGGGGACTGCCCGGCCGGTTGCTCGGCGGATTGCCCGGCCGGTTGCTCGGCGGATTGCCCGGCCGGTTGCTCGGCGCCGGGGTCGGGCACATCCTCCGAGTAGATGGCGAACTCGGGGCAAATGATCTCGCAGAGGCTGCAATTGACACAGGCGTCTTCTTTGACCGGCTCGGGATAGTGGTAGCCCTTCTTGTTGTATCTCTCCGAGATGACCAGGACGTCCCGCGGGCAGTATTCGACGCAGAACCCGCAGCCCTTGCAGCGCTCGACAATGATGTAGATGCGCCCCCGTGGCGGCATGAACTGCTGCCGGTCCAATGGCGTTCTCCAAAAGCGCATGGGTGAGCCCTTCCGTTGCCCGTCGGGGGGCGAAGTGCATGGGGATGTCTAGGTGCGCAGCGACATGATCAGCAGATCGTGGTTTTTCCCCTTGGTGTCCTTCACGAAGCCTTTCAACGTGCCATCCTCCTTGAAGTCGAGCTCCTCGAAGAAATGGATCACGGCGGGTTGATCGCTCATCAAATGCACCTCGATCTTTTCGAGATCCTCGGCGATGCCGTGGGCAAGGATCTGGCGGCAGAGGAATTCGGCCAGACCAGTGCGGCGGAAGTCGGGGGCCACAATTACGCGCACCTCACCGACGTGGGAGCCGAGGCCAAAGGTGCGATGCTCAATTGAGCCCTCGGCCACAATGCGCTCGCCGGCCAGGGCGACGAGCCGTAGCACGTTCCAACGCGCGGGGGGGTTCATGCGTCGCTCGACGATGTCACGCTGGGTGACGTCGACGCGCAGGTGGAGGCGGTCTTCCTCGGGGAGCGAGCCGAAGAACTCCAATAGGGGAAACAGGTCGTCGGAGCGCAGCGGCCGAACCGCTACCACCTTGCCGTTCCGGCACTTGAGACTTCTCGGATAGCGGACCATTGCCCCCTGATGTCCCTCCCTAGTGTCGCTCCCGCCCGTGGCCGTCCATTGCGTGCATCATGTCTTCCAGGCGCCGCCAGAGCTTCTTGATGTTGACCGTCATCACGGCGACGTCCTTCAGTTCGCCGTGCAGGGTGCGCACATGGTCGGGCAGGACCGCCTCCGTCTGAAATCCCAGGCTCTCGGCCATACGTACCGCCGGGCGCTGCTCTTGCACCACCATCCCAAAGAGCTTTTCCACCTTGCGGCGGGTCGCCTCCTGATAGAGCCCGCTGAACATAATCGAGCCCAGCCCGCGGCCGCGGTAGGGGCGAGCGATGATGCAGCGCAGCTCGGCGGTGTGGCGCATCCATCCGTAGCGTGGCTGGGAGAGCGTGGCGTCGGCGACGATCTCATCGCCATCCAACGCCACCAGGCGCCAGTGCTCGCGGGCGTCGGTCTTTTCCATCCGGATGCGCACATTCTCGATCTGGGCCACGTCCGTGCGGAGGAACTGGCGGTCTTCTTCGGGGAGTGCGAGAAAGAAACGGTGGGATTGCTCAAGATCCTCCTCGCGCATCGGGCGCAGGAGAATCTCGGTGCCGTCACGTAGTTGGACGGTCTTCGGATACGCAGCCATGCGCGACGTCCTTTTTCCGTCGGCACGCGTTCCGTCAGGGCGACCTGACCGGCCCGGAGGCCGGCGGCCGAGAAATACATCCGTCAGGATAGCCAAACCGCAAGGGGATGTAAACCCTGGAGGTTCCGCTCGCGGATGGCTCACCGCGGGAGGCCTCCGGCGGGGGGCGCGGGGCCGACAGATCTCCCCCCCCGGCCCCGGCCGGAGTCGGGTCCCGGAGCGGGTGCCCGGGCCACGACCGAGGCGTCTAGCGCCCCATCGCCTCCATCGGATTGAAGGTCTTCTTCTCGTATCCCTTGGGCAGTCGGAAGACTTCCCGCGGGGCCTTCTCCTCGCGGATCTCGATCACCTCGGTGCGCTGCTTCGTCTCCTGGCCCATGACCTGCACGGTCTGTTCCTGGAGGACAATGATGCCCTTGATCTTCTGGAAGCTGCTCATCGCGTCCTTGGTGACCGGGTTGACCGAGAAGAGAGCCTCATAGAGCTTCCAGTAGAGCTTGGGGTCGACAGAGGTGTCTTCGGTCGCCCAGGCATCCATTTGGATAGTCACGAAGTTGTTCTTCATCTCGACCTGATAGAGCCGCGCGTCCCAGGAACGGATCTCCTTCGTCTGATCCGTCGGGGTGACGGTGATCGTCGTCTGCATGGCCTGCATCATCTGCTTGAACATCTGGGCACTGGGATCGTCTTCCGGGAGGACATTGGCCAGATCGATCGGCAGCGAGAGCATGACGTAGCTCTGGTCCTCGTGGTTGATCAGGTAGAATTGCGATAGATCCAGGCGTACGAGGGCGTCGGCGCCCCCGCCGGAGACGGCCAGGCGATCCGTGGAGAGCCAAATCGTGGACGTGTCGTCCTGGGCGGTTTGGGTCTCACCCATCGCCGAGGGCAGATCCGTGTGGACGATCTGGCGGATGAGTACATCTCCGAGAGCCGGCCCGGGCAAAAGGGCCAGAGCGATCAGCCCGAGCATTATCACGCCGAAACACCGCATTACTTCCCTCCTTTGGGCTCTTGACTCGGCCGCGCCGTGCCGCGCCGGCTGAGTCGGTGGTATCGGTCTCACGCCTTGCGGGAGACGGTTTCGCCGGTGCTTGCCGGCACGGCGTGATCCGCTTGGAACGCCGCCAGTCGCTGGTCGGCGAGGTCGAACTGCGATGCGTCGACGAAGGAAACACACGCCCGCAGGCCCTCTTTCCTCAGGCTGCCAGTCGATTCCAGGGTGATCGCACTGACGCCGTAGTAGAGCATCTCCATGAGCAGCTCCTGGCCGCTGAAGCCAGGATAGGCGAAGGTGAAGTAGAACCCGTCGGCGAGCGGTTCTCCCAAGTCGTTGTCATAGACCAACGTGAATCCGTGCCGGGTGAAGATCTCCTTGAGCGCCGCAGCTCGCCGGCCATACTCGCGGGTGGTTGCCACGAAATCGAGCTCACCCGCGTTGGCTTTGCGCATCAATCCGAACAGCCCCCACTGCGAGGACTGCGGGACGCCCGAAGTCGTGCAATAGACGCCGCCATGCACGAAGGCATGGCCGACATTCTCGGTGCCGAACTTCGCCTGCAACGCCGGCGCCTTCATCTCGAGCAGTGCCGGAGAGATCACCGCGATGCCGATGCGGGCCCCGGCAAAGCTGAAGATCTTCGAGGAAGAGACAAGTAGGAAGTAGTGATCGGTATGGCTGGCAATCGTCGGCTGATAGGGGGGGTGGCCGGGGACCGAATAGTCTTGGCGGAAATCCATGCAGAGGTAGGCGAGATCCTCGATCGCGAGGACGTCGTAGCGCGTGCAGAGCTCGCCTAAGCCGCGCAGTTCCTCTTCCTTGAGTGTGATCCAGGCGGGGTTGTTGGGGTTCGAGTAGAGCATCCCGCCGATGCGCCCGCTGGCTAACTTCTCTTCGACAGCGGCGATCAAACGGTCTCCGCGGTGGTCGGCCAGTTCGATCGAGTCGCTCTCGAGCCCCAGGAAACGCGTTTGGCGCATGCTCACCGGGAAGGAGGGATTGAGAAAGAGGATCGTCTCCCGGCCGGGCAACCGGTTACCGGCGATCGCCTGGGCAATGAACCCGCCCTGCATCGCTCCGACGGTGGGGATGCAACACTCCGCGGGGACCTCGATGTCGAGGAAGCTCCTCATGAAACCGGCCGCCTCGGCCTTCAGCTCGGGGATTCCATCGAACGGGGGGTATCGATTGCTCACCGCGCGGTGCTCTTCTGCCTCGCGGGCCACTTGGGGGCCGATCGGGTCGTAGGGTAGATTGGGGATCCCGAACTCCATGCGGATGTAGCGCACGCCGAGCTGCTCCTCGATCAGCCAGACGAGCCGGTTCGTCTCGCGAATCGAGAGATTGGCGGGGTCGAAGCCGGTGGCATCGAGAACCGCCTGGATTCTCGCGCGGTCGAAGGGGACGTCGCCTGGGTGCATGGGGCCTCCTCCTCGGGGCTGCCTGGGTCTCGATCCGGGTGCCGGGGGTATGCGCGGTGCTCCGCCTAGCCGGTCGAGCAAAGCAGTATAGCGCTTGTGCTTCGGGGGTGCGACTGCAAACCCTCGATCCAGAGCTGGGGCCGGCGCTGATTCAGGCAACCTGTTGAGAAGTGGTGGGTTAGAGGAGTATGCTTCGCTTGCGCGCGCTTGGCCCCGCGACCGGGCTACTCCCCGCGGTCCTTGGAGCCGAGAGCCGGTGGGCCGGGGCGAGGAGCGCCCGGCAGGAGGAGTCGATCCATGCAGAAAACGCCCGCTCAGGGGAGACCGCGGGGGGCGAGCAGCCTGGCCCCAAGGCCGCTCATCGCCGGGGTGTCGCTCGGGGTTGCCGTCATCGTCGCAATGTCGCTCGGGGTTGCCGTCATCGCCGCGGTCTCGCTCGGGGTGGCCGTCGTCAGCGGGGCGCTTGGGCTTGCCGGCGTCTCGGGGCTGCCACCCGGCGTCGCCGTCATGACCAGGGCGGCGACGCCGGTCGCTCATGCCCAGTCTGGGAGTCCGGAGTCTTCGCCGCAACCTGTGCCTCAGGCGGCGGCCGATTCGCCGCCGCTGGGCGAGCGGGACATCGCCCGCGTTCACGTCGTCGCCACGATCGGCCAGGGCACTGTCTTCGCGACCACCCGCTCCGAGGTCTTGGAGAACCCGATGATCCGCAAGGTCGTCTGGCTCGAGGGGCCCCGCGACCCCGCGCCGTTGCTGGTCCTGGCAGGGGAAGCCACGGCGCTGCCGGGCTTGGGCGGTGCCGTTCTCGGCATGTGCGCTGGCGAGCGCCGGGAGGTTCAGATCCCGCCGGAGGAGGCCTTCGGTCCCCGGGACTCCGCGCTGGTGCGTAGTCTGCGGCGAGCCCAGCACGTGCCGCGCGAGATGACGATGGGGCCGCGCGAGTTCTGCGAGCGTTTCGACCGGTTCCCAACGGTTGGGGATGAGTTCCCCTTGGACGACTTCATTCGAGCCGCGATTGTTCGAGTCACCGCCCAGGAGACCGAGTTGCGGCTCGCGCCCCGCGAGCCGCTGCAGCGTGAGACACGTCTCGGGCTCACCGAGATCCGAGCAACCGATACCGAGATCATCATCGTCGTCACCCCGCGGCTCGGTGCCGCCTGGCACGATCGCGAAGGCCGCGCGGGCCGTGTCGTTGCGGTAGGGGAGACGGCCTTCCGTGTCGATTTCAACCATCCGCTGGCCGGGAAGACGATTACCTTCGACATCGAGGTTCTCGCGCGCGTGGCGCCCGAGAGCCTGGCGGGCATGCCCTACCCATGGCGGGACGATCATGACGCGGCCTTGCAGGATGCGCGCCGGCAGGGACGGCCGGTCTTCCTGCTGCTCTGCGCAACCTGGTGTTCCTGGACCGAGGAGCTCCTGGTTCGGACCCTGGAAGAGCCGCAGATCAAGATCTTCCGCGACCGATTCGTTTGGGTCCAGATCGAGTCTGATCTCTATCCCGAGTACCGGGATCGCTATCGACAAACGGGTTCGCCGATGATCGTGCTGATCGATCGCCATGGAGAGATCGTCTATCAGAAGCAGGGGTTCCGCGAGGCGCCCGCAGTGCGCGCCGCGCTGCTCGACTGCCTGAGAATCGAATAGCGGGAAGTCGAGTGGCTGCGGTGCAGCCCGGCGCCTGCGCACTCTGTCGGTCGTGTTCGGATTCGGTTCCGCGGTCACATGTTCATCAGCGATTCGGGAAGCTCCTGAAAGAGGAACTGGAACCGCCCGATCAACAGACTGACGCGCCCCATCACCGTGTAGCCGAAGGATGCCCCGAAGCCGATCATCAGGAAGGTGATCCCGACCTGGGAGATGCGTCCCAGCACTCCGGTGTGGGGGGCGCTGAAGTAGAAGTAGATCAGGATCGAGATGACGCCGATCAGAACGATGATCGCACCGAGAAACGCGTCCCAGGGGACGGTACCGGGTTGGGGGGGGATCGTTCCCTGCAGCTGGATCAGGATCCGCTCCTGAATCACCGAGGGAATCAGGTAGCCCGACCAGGCGGCGACGTAGAAGGCGATCGCATACCGGCTGACCCACTGCGTGCGCCGACTCAAGCGCAGCAGAATGAGCAACCCGAGAATGCCCCCGGGGAGCAGCCAGAGATCCCCCTGCTGGAAAACGGGCACAGCGAACTTGCGGATCACCGAGGCATAGAAGTAGTTGATCACGTAGTAGCCCGCGGAGACACCGACGAGCAAGTGCTCGGCGGCGCGATAGAAGGGATTGTCGCGATAGAGCAGCGAGAAAATCGCGATCGTCAGGACCGCTGCGACCCACATCCCGATATGATCCCATATCACCATGGTGTTCCCCCCGCCTGGGTTCGCTGCTGCTAGCGCTTCACGCCGTCGCCCTGCTCGCGCTTCGCGCCGCCGTCCTGCTCACGCTCCAGCCGGCGCTGGTACCGCCGCTGAAGGACGAAACCGATATTGCCGAGGATGATGAAACAGACGATCAGCAGATGGGCCATCGATTGCGCATCCATCCCACGCAGGCCCGCTCCTTCGGTCCCGATCAGCTTCTCGTACTCGGCGGCTCCCTTCAGCCCGCCCAGGAAGCCCGAGAGTTGGCCGGTCTGGAAGTAGGGATAGATCAATACCGCCTGGATCGCCGTATTCCCGGCGATGATCCGCTGGCCGTAGCTCCCCCCCGCGAAGATGACCCAGTACTCGGCCAGCGCGCTTCCGGTGACCGTGGCGAGCAACTCGACCTCCGCATAGCGGTCGGCCTCCTGGAGCAGCGGGAGTTCGCTGCTCGGCGTGTGGTAGTGATCGGTGGGGAAAGTCGCCTGGATGCTCTCGCCCATCCGCAGCATGGTCGCCGAGTAGTCGGGGTTGTAGCCGAGGAAGACATAGTCGGTGCCGTGGGTCTTCCCGTACTCCGCCGCCACTTCGCCGAGGATGCGTTCGGCAATGCCGGGTCCGCCCGGGTAGTCGGTCAGGGCGATCACCTGGATATCCTTGCGGAAGGCATGCCGGAGCGTGGCGATGCTCATCGGATCGAGCTCGGCCATCAGGTCGGGCTCGTAGTCGAAGACGAAGATCATCTCGTCCCCGGGCTGCAGCCGCTCAATCTCGTCGTAGTACGCCCGGGCCTCACGCGAGGTCTTGATCGGCAGATTGAGCGGGAAGATCAGCGGCAGCGCCGTTGCCACGGCGACGGCGATGAAGATCACCCGCCGGTCGACATTGGCGAGCCAGTCGTGCAGCGGGCGCCGTGGGCGGGCGGCATCGGTCTTGGATGGCCTGGCTTCGGTCGTCATCGGGTTACGCCCCCTTGCCCAGGTAGGTGCGCTCGATTCCGGTGATGATCTTTATCGCCGTGGCCGTCATCCCGAGGCCGACGCCGATCATCACGCCGCGTTTGGCGGCGGTATTGGGGAAGTCGAGGATCCAGGTCGAGACAGAATCGATGCCGATCAACTCTCCCAGGGAGACACGCCCGAGCATGACGATCACCCCCGCGGTGAGCAGCAAGGCGGCATGGAAGTTGCGCGCGCGGAAGGCCCGGTAGGAGGCGCTGGCGACATAGAAGGCGAGGAGTGCGAACATCGTCGCCTGCATCGGCGCCTGGACATGATCGAACATCCAGGGATAGGGCCCGCGCTCGGGCGTGAAGATCAACGCCACGGCGATCATGAAGATCAGCCCGGCGACGGTGATCACCGAGTAGCCCCAGCCCTCGGCACGGCGCTCGATCTTTTTCCAGTGATAGGTGAAGAGGCTGATCACGCCGAGGATCAGCGTGATCCCGAAGACCACTTGCTTCCAGTCGAGCACGTTGTTGTAGCGGTCCCCGATCCAGGAGCTGGGCGTGAAGTGGTGGAGCAGCATGAGCACGCCGATCAGGAAGCCGAAGACGACCGGGCCCGTTTTCTTCATCATCTCTCCCCGAGGGCGGTCTCCCGTAGGAACCCGCCCCCTCTCTCTACCCAAGCCATGAACGGATGTCGATGCCGAGGAAGGACAAGATCGTCCAGAGGATCAGAATTGCCAGGATCCCCACCTTGGCGACGTCCTGGCCCTTGAGCGCGCCGAGCAGGAGCGGCTCGCGCGAGAGGTACACACTGCCCGCGTACAACTCCTCGCCGATCAGCGTGTAGTCGCAGGCGCAGATGAAAAAGGGTAGCTGCGAGTCGGAATCGGTGCCGGCGATCTGAATCGCCCCGGTGGCGTTGCCGGTCTCTGCCAAGATCAGGCTCTCGGCGTAGAAGTGACCAATGAAGAAGTTCGCCGCCGGCCGCTCGCGCATCATCGTGCCGCAGACCGCGGCGGCATACCCGAACTGGCTCTGCGTTGTGTAGTAAATGTCATTCGGGTCGTAGAGATCGGGGCGTCCGGCCTCGGTGAAAGCCTCGCGGACGACTTCCTGCGAGACGGTCATCACGATCGGGTCGCGGTTGGGCATGATCAGGCGCGTCTCGTACGCGGCCGCCTTGCGCGCCACCTGTCCGAGGATGTTGATACTCGCCACGGTGGCGACCTCTTCCATCGGATCGAGACCGGGGGAGTAGAGAATCGGGCGGCCCATCTCGGTGGCGCGTCCGACCGCTTCGTCGACGGCCTCCAGGCCCGCGATCCGGCGGATGTAGAGATCCCGCCCCCCGCGCGCGCGGGTGATCAGGACCAGGAGCGTGATGCCGAAGAGCAGGGTGGCGACAGCGGTCGGGAAACGGGCCGGCGTGAACCAGCCGGAGACCGGCTGCAGCCAGGCGAAACGCGCATCCTCCTCCGCCTGGTCCGCGACTTCCTCGGCGAGGATCTCTGGTTCGACCAGTGCGGCGGGGTCGCTGACCGCGTCGGCCTCCTGGGCTCCGGAAACGCGAGAATCGCCGAGGGTCTCATCGCCCGGCGGCGCGAGCGCAGCTTCGCCGGTGGGATGCACGGGCGGCGACTCTGCGCTGGTCGCCTGCGCAGCTGCGGGCGCCGGGCTCATGCCGGCGCCGACCGCAACGGCCAGGATCATCCCCACGGCGAGCGCCCGCCAGGGGAGTTGGCCGGCGGCGAGCAGCGTCCGCCCGAGCCTCTCTTCAGTGAGCCACGCACTGATCATTTGCGCTTACCTTCCTCTCCGGGGACCAGGCGGTCGATGACCGCTGCGCCGACCGCATCGCCCCAGACGTTGACCGTCGTGCGGAAGCGGTCGAGGAACCAATCAACCGTAAGGATGAGCCCAATGCCCTCGAGCGGCAACCCCACGGCGCTCAGGACGATGACCATCGTCACCAATCCCGCTTCGGGAATGCCGGCGGCCCCGATGGCGGCGAGCGTGGCGGTCAAGAAGATCAGCGCCTGGGCGCCGAAGTCAAGCGGGTAGCCGAGCGCCTGGGCGATGAAGATCGCCGCGACCGCCTCGTAGAGCGCGGTGCCGTCCATGTTGATCGTCGCCCCCAGCGGGGTGACGAGCATCGTCGAGCGGCGCGAGACGCCGTTGAGTTCCTCGGCGCAACGCATCGTGATCGGCAGCGTTGCCGACGAGGAGGCGGTCGACCAAGCGGTGGTCAGCGCCTCGATCATGCCGCCGGCGTAGGGCAGGATCCGCCGGCGGGCGACGAAGCGCAGGATCAGCGGGAGGACGATCAGGCCGTGGATGCCCAAGCCGATCAGGACGGTCATGAAGTACTTGCCGATCTTCAGGATCTCGGTGGTGATCCCGCTGCCCCCGCCCGCCTCGCCGAGTCGCGAGGCGACAAGCGCGAACACGCCCAACGGAGCCATCCACATGATCAGGTGGACCATCTTCATGATCGCGGCATTGACGCCGTCGAAGAAGCGGATCACCGGGCGGCCGCGCTCGCCCAAGGTCGTCACGATGCCGCCGAAGGCCAACGAGAAGACGATCAGGGGCAAGATATCCATGCGCGCGGCGGCCGCGACGATATTGGGGCTGACCAGACTGAGGACGATGTCCTGGATGCCCTTCTGCTTGTCGGCAAACGACTCGGGAAATTGCTCGGCGCCGAGGGAGACGCCGCCCCCGGGCTGCAGGATGTTGACCATCACGATTCCGATGAGGACGGCGATCGCGGTCGTCATCAGGTAGTAGCCGATCACCAGCCCGCCCGCCCGGCCGAGCCGGCGCACATCGCCCATCTCGGCTACCGCCATGATCATCGAGGAGACGATCAGCGGGACGATCAACATCTTGAGAGCATTGAGAAAGAGCGTGCCCACCCAGGCCCAGGCGCTCATCGGCTCACCGATCAGCCAGCCGCAGAGTCCGCCGGCGAGGATCCCGGTCAAGAGGAAGCCCAACAGTAGACGTTCCCGGCTCACCGATCGGCACCCCGCTCTTCCGTAAGACGCTCCCACTGGACCGTTTCCCCGCTGGGGAGGAGATCGATGTCGAGGCGCTCCAGATCAGCGCCGGGGAAGACGCAGCAGTTGCGTCCGATCCGGCAGCGACGGGGAATGCGCGCCTCCTTGCCCAGAACGGTCAGTCCCTGATCGAGATGGGTGGGGAAGGCGTGGTTGATCGCCTCGCCCAGGGCAGCGTCTCCGAGGCGGGCCTCGGCGCCGACAATCACCTTCTTGTCTGCAACGACGTGCTCGACCAGCGCGCCCTGCTCGATGCGGGCGTCGTGCAGCAGAATCGAGTCGCGCACGACGGCGCCCTCGGCAACGACCACGCCCGGCGAGAGCACGCTACCCTCGACGGTGCCGTGGATCCGGCAGCCGCGAGCGAGAGTCGCGTGCTGGACGTGCGCGCCGGGGGCGATGAACGCCGGCGGTCGGTCGCCGGGGCCGGTGACGTTCATGTTCGTGCGCACATTCCAGTTGGGCAAGTCGAGCGGGGAATCGGGATCGAGCAACTCCATGGTCGCATCGACATAGGCTTTGACCGTGCCGACATCTTGCCAGTAGCCGCCGAAGCGGTACATCGCCAGCTTGCCCCGGTCGAGCATTGCCGGAAAGACATGCTGGGCGAAGTCGGTCTGGTGCAGCAGGCCGCAGATTTCCTCGAGTGTGCGCACGAGGATCTCGGTGTCGAAGGCGTAGATGCCGAGAGAGATCAGGTCGCTCTGCGGCTTGTCCGGCTTCTCTTCGAATCCGGTGATCCACCCGTCGGCATCGGCGATGACCGTCCCGAACTGATGGGCGTCGGATAGGGGCACCTGTTTGACCGCCACGGTCGCCTCGGCTCCCATCTGAATGTGCTGTTCGACGAGGGCGGCGTAGTCCATGCAGTAGATGTGATCGCCCGAGAGCACCAGGGTGATCTCGGGATAGGAGCGGGCGACGTAGTCGAGGTTGCGGTAGACGGCGTCGGCGGTGCCCTGATACCAATCCGAAGCCCGGGTGCCGGTATGGGGCGGCAGGATGCGCACCTCCCGCGATCGCCCGACCAGCCCCCAGCTCTCCCCGCGGCCGAGGTGCTTCGTCAGACTGTAGGGCATGTACTGGGTGAGGATCCCGGCGCGCTCGATGCCGGAATTCATCACGTTGCTCAGGGTGAAGTCGATGATGCGATAGATGCCGCCGAAGGGCACCGCCGGCTTGGCGCGGCGCCTGACGAGCACATTCAGGCGGCTGCCGACCCCTCCGGCGAGGATCAGCGCCAGCGCGCTACGCATATCGAAGCGTTGTTCCAGCCGCATGCGTTTCCCGCCCGGCGTTGCCGGTGTTGACGGGTGGTGCCGGTGTCTTGCCCGGCTCCCCGTTCACCCGGGGATCCCCGCGGCGACGCCCGCCGCTGGGAGTGCGAACCTAGATCCCGGCCGGATGCTCGGTCTGCGCTGCGCCCTGGCGCAGCAGCGCCCCCGGGGGCACGATGCCTCCCCGCGGCAGCACGGCGCCATCTTCCACCCGGGCGTTCTTGCCGACGAGCGCAATCCCGCGCTGCGAGACCGATCCAGGCGTGACAGGGCGCCCGGCCGGCTCGGCGAGGCCGGCAGTCGCACCGCGGCCGATGACCGCCCGCTTGTCGACGATCGCGGTCTGCAGATGGGCCCCCGGCATGATCACCACACCGCTGAACAGAATGCAGGCGTCGACGACCGCTCCCCGTCCCACCTGGACCCCCGGCCCGAGCACGCTGTCGGTTACGCGCCCATCCAGCAGGCAGCCCTCGCTGATCAGCGAATTCTCGACTTGCGCCGAGGTGTGGATGATCGGTGGGATTTGACGGACGAGCGAGTTGTCGTTGTTGTTCGTCCGTACGACCCAGTCATCGATGTCGATCTTGCCGGCCAACAGGTCCCGATGGGCTTCGTAGTAGGCGTCTACGGTGCGGGTGTAGGCCCAGTAGTCGTCGAAGATGTGTCCGTAGACCTGATAGCGAGAGAGCATCGCCGGAATCACATCGCGGCCGAACTCGACCGAGTCGAGATCCTTCATCTCGGTGAGGATCGCTTCGAGCGGCTCCATGCTGAAGACGTAGATCGTCAAGGAGACGAGGTCCCCGGGGGGATCGGAGGGCCTTTCTTCGTAGGCGACAAGCCGCTGATCGGCATCGAGCACGCCGTAGCCGAAGCGGCGTCCCCCCTCGGGAATATGCTTGAAGGCGATCGTCAGATCCGCGTCCCGCTCGATATGCTCGAGGATCAGCTGGCGATAGTCCATCGAATAGACATGATCGCCCGAGACGATCATCGCGATGTCGGTGTCGCGGCCGCGCAGGTAGCTGAGGTTCTGATAGACCGCGTCGGCGTTGCCCCGATACCAGTCGGTCGCCTCGGCCGCGTGGTAGGGAGGCAGGATCTTCGCACCCCGATCGAGACCGACGAAGTCCCAGCTCTCACCGACGCCGATGTGATCGATCAGCGAGGCGGGGCGGTATTGCGAGAGCACGCCGACATTGGTGATCCCGGCGCGGGCCATGTTGGAGAGGGCGAAATCGACGATGCGGAAGTGTCCGGCGAAGGGCAGGGCCGACTTGGGTCGTTCGAGCGTCAGCACAGAAAGCTCGCCGACGCGGCCGCCTGCGAGGATCATGCCCGTCGTCCGGGGAAGTTTGATCCGGGATAGCATGCCCGGGCTCGGGCCTCCTCTGACACCACCGACCCCATGTCGGCATGGCGCATCATCTTATATCACAATACTTTCCGCTTAGCGACCCATTGTCAATTGTTTCTTTGCTCGCCCGTGAGCTCCCTTGAGGGGCTGACAGAGAGTTGCCGTCCGACGCTTCCGGGCCTACACTGATTCGGGCACGCCCACTTTGAGGGTTCATCCCGTGACCTTGGGGATCGACAGAGATGAGATTGTCCTTGGGGCCCCGATGAAGATCAGTTCCTTCTCGATCTGCGTTCTCCTGATCTCCCTGGCGACCTGTACCGACGACAGCACCAAGCCCGCGACCGACAGCACGCCGCCGGCTGCGATTGATGATCTCGCGATTCAAGACAGCACCGGCAATGCGGTGACACTGACCTGGACCGCTCCCGGGGACGACGGCACCGAGGACCAGGCCGCGCGCTACGATCTGCGTTGTTCGATGAGCCTGCTGACTGAGGAGGGGTGGGACACAGCGACCGTCGCGGACTCGTCTCTCGTGCCTAGGGCTGCGGGCCTCGTGGAGACGCTGACCGTTGTGGACCTCAATGACGGCACCTGGTACTTCGGGCTGAAAGCCGCCGATGAGGTTCCGAACTGGTCGGCGATCTCGAATGTGGTCAGTACGACGTTGTTGGATACCATCCCTCCGGACCAAGTGACTGACCTGGCCGTCGTATCGGTGACGGCATCCAGCGTAGGGCTGTCTTGGACCACGCCGGGCGACGACGGCCAGATTGGCGTGGCATCCGAGTACGATTTCCGCTACGCGCTGGTTCCGATCACCGAGGAGACCTGGGACAGCGCCCTGCGGGTTCAGGATGTGCCTGTACCCAGCCCTGCCGGTACTGCGGAGTTCTCCACGGTCACGGGTTTGGAGCAAGACACCGGCTACTTTTTCGCCCTCAAGACCATCGACAATGCGGACAATGAATCGACGCTGTCGAATGTATTGAGCCATTCGACCGCGAGTCTGGAGCAGCTCACCTTCAGCCCGGCGTGCGAATCTCCGGCGTGCAGAACCGTCCTGGAGGCAGACTGGTCTCCAGACGGGCTGACCATCGCATTCTCAGCCCCATGGGAGGAGGGGTTCGTCCATGGGGAACTCTATCTGATCTCCGTAGACGGAGGATCAGCTGTGCGCCTGACTGATGAGCCGGACTACGCTCGTTTCCCCTCCTGGTCGCCTGACGGAACGCAGCTTGTCTTTGTCTCCCCCCGCGCAATCAATATCGATACGATCTGGATCATGGATGCGGTTTCGGGCGGAAGCTCTACGGCGGTGGTTTCCGGAAGTTCGTCGGAAACATTGGCGGGTTGCGTCTGGTCGCCGGACGGAAGTCGTATTGCATACAGCGTCACTGCGTGGTTCGCCCAGACCATCGTGGCTTGCGATATCTACACAATTGACCTGCAAGGCGGGAACCCGAACCTCGTCCTCCATGACACGGAGTGGATCATAGGACTGGATTGGTCTCCGGACGGGTCACAGATCGTCTTCAGCTCTGCCCGCAGAGGGAATTACGATATCTGGGTCGTCCCCGCGACTGGCGGGACACCGGTCCGTTTGACGAGCGATCCTGCCGATGATTCATCCCCGGTCTGGTCTCCCGATGGTAACCGAATCGCGTTTGCATCTCTCCGTACGGGGAATAGCGAGATCTGGCTCATGAGTTCGACGGGGGAAGATCCGACGCAGCTGACCTTCGGACCCGGGAGTGAGGATGGACCATCCTGGTCTCCCGATGGCAAGGGAATCGCATTCCGGAGCCTCCAGGATTACATCGGCGACATCTGGCTTCTGCGTTGGGATTGAGCTGCTTTTCAGAGGGTCGCCTTGACCGCCGCGAGCTCGACACGATATAATTGCATGTGGACGGCGTCTCATGCGTGGTGCAGCCATTGCCCCATCATCCTTGGTCAAGGAGGCCTCCCCATGTCCAGGCTTCTCTTCCCACCGACAGTGTTCTGCGTTCTGCTCTGTAGTGTCCTTTCCGCTCCCGCCGACGCCGGGCTGATCGACCTCTCCGGCTACCATTTCGAGACGGCCGCGGGTGAGCCGTGCCTGCCCGACGAGCTGCGGCGGGTGGCGCCTTCCGCGGGAGGCTATGGCTACTACATCGCCCAGGCCGATGGGCCGGTGACGGCGGCCTGGACACGGGCGCTGGAGGAGGCGGGAGCCGTCCTCCATGGCTATGTGCCCGAATTCGCCTACCTCGTCGGCATGGGCGATGTGGCCCGCCAACGAGTCAGCGCGCTTCCCGGGACTTTCTGGGTCGGGAACTACCATCCAGCCTACGCGATCTCGCCGGGGCTCGCCGCGCAGCGCCGGGGGCCTCGAGTCCCGGACATCGACGGCGCAGATCCGGGTGAGGGCGCCGCCCGCAGCGAGTCGGCGGCGTTCGGCGCGGAGGCTATGCTGCCGCTGCGCGTGAGAGTCTTCGGCGACTTGAACGCCGAGCAGTCGGCGGCCCTCATCGAGGCGATCGAGGCACTCGGGGCCGAGATCCTCGGGACGACCGATGATGGGTTCTCGCGACGCCTTCTGCTGCGCGCCTCTCTCGAGCGGATCGACGAACTGGCACGGATCATCGGCGTCCGTTGGATCGAGGAGGTTCCGCAGTATGTTCTGCACAACACGACCACCTGCTGGGTCGTCCAATCGAACACGGAGGGAGCGACGCCGCTTTGGGATCGCGGACTGCACGGCGAGCAGCAGATCGTCACGATGATGGACAGCGGGCTCGACTATAACAGCTGCTGGTTTCGGGACACCGGTGGGGCGCCCCCGGGGCCGACGCATCGCAAGGTGATCGACTATGCCGTTGCCGGCGACGGCGTGGCCTTTGATGGCTGCGAGGATGGGCACGGCACCCACGTTGCCGGCACCCTGTGTGGCGATCAATCGTTCATCAACCCAGGGAACCTCGATGCCAACGGCATGGCCTATGCCGCTTGGTTGACCGTGCAGGACATCGGCGTCGACGACGAAGATGCCTGCACCTCGGGCGCGGTGGTGCCCCCCGCGTCCCTGGTCGAGGCCTTTGAGGAGAGCCACGCATTGGGCGCGCGGATCCACACCAATAGCTGGGGCAGCGTCACGCATGCCTACACCGGCTACAGCGTCGATGTCGACTACGCGATGTGGACTCACCCTGATTTCCTGATCTGCTTTGCCGCCGGGAACTACGGACCACTGCTGCACAGCGTCGGCGCACCGGGGACGGCGAAGAACTGCGTTACGGTGGGGGCGTGCCTGCGGGCTCCTAGCCAGGATAACATCGCCGCCTACTCGAGCCGAGGTCCGGCGTCGGTCACCGATACCCGCCGGAAGCCGACCGTGCTGGCGCCGGGTGGCGGAGTCGGCAACGCGATCATCTCAGCGGACAACGACATCGGCAATCCTCCCGTGGCTACTTGTCAGACCGCTCGGAGCGGGTTCTATGGCACGTCGATGGCAACGCCGGCGGTGGCCGGCATGGCGGCTCTCGTGCGGCAGTACTTCGAGTCCGGCTTCTACCCGGGCGGCATGTACGGAGGCGACGCCCCGTTGGTCCCGAGCGCGGCTCTCGTGAAGGCGATCCTGATCGCCAGTGCGAGGGACACCGGATTCCTCAATATTCCAAACGACAACGAGGGTTGGGGACGGATCCTCGTCGATGAGGCGCTCTACTTCGCCGGCGATACGCGCGAGGTCTTCGCGGTCGACCGCTCGCCCGGCCTGCTGACCGGCCAGTCGGACGCTTTCGATATCGAGATCGAATCCCCCGCTGAGGTGCTGACGGTCACGCTTGTCTGGACCGACTATCCCGGCACTGAGGGACCGGGGGTCAAGCTGGTCAACGATCTCGACCTCCGCGTGACCGCTCCCGATGCGACCGAGTACAAGGGCAACGTTTTCAGCGGAGGATCCTCGAGCGCCGACGGTGCCTACGATCGGTTGAATGTCGAAGAGTGCGTGCGTCTCCCCAACCCCGCCCCCGGTTCCTATGAGGTCACCGTGAGCGGCTACAACGTGCCCCAGGGGCCTCAGCCCTACGCCTTGGTGGTCAACGGGGCGATCGCCGACTTCCCGCCGCTCCCGCCGGCCGGCCAGGACGATGTCGCGGTGGATCCCGCCGCGCTTGCGGCCCCCCGGGTGACCGCGCGGCCCACGCCCGCCCCCGGTTGGGTGACGCTGCACTACACCGTGCCTGCCGGACATGCCGGGATGGTGGTCCTCGAGATCCTCGACGGGTCAGGCCGGCTCGTGCGCCGCCTCATCGAGAAGGGGCAGCGCGGGGGCACCTACACCGCCAGCTGGGATGGTCGGGATGCGCGGGGCGCCCGCGTTGCCGAGGGGGTCTACTTCGCCCGGCTCGCAGCGGGTGACCAGAAAGTCACGGGCAAGCTAGTGCTGAGCCACTAGTTTCCCCTCGCCGCTGAGCGCGGGCCGTGGCGTCCCTGGCCGTTCTGGGGGAACCGGATGCTCATCCCGCAACCCTCGGGCTGCGTAACCTGCGCGGCCCCTTCCCGCGTAATCTCTGCCCGGGGGGCGCACAATTGGTGCCAACCCTTCCCCCGATTCCGTGTCTGTGAGGGCACAGTAGCGGCACGGCGGGGGTGGAGAACGCACGCAGCGGAAGGCTGCGTGCTCCTCCACCTCCGGCCGCGGAAGGCCGTGAATAGCGTCCGCTTCCTACTGTGTCAGCAGGATCTTGGTGGTCTGATTCGTCCGCCCCGCGCGGAGCCGGGCGAAGTAGATGCCCGCCTCCAGCGCCTTGCCCTGATCATCCACCCCGTGCCATGAGACCTCATGCGTCCCCGCTCCCAGCGGCCCATTCATGAGCGTCGCCACGCGGCGGCCGTCGATCGAGTAGATGCTCAGTTGCAGATCCCGCGCTTCGCGCAGCTCAAAGCGAAGCGCTGTGTTGGGACTTGCCGGATTGGGGTAGCTTGCCAACCGCGCCAGGCCGAGCTGCCCCGGCAGATCGGGCGACACGCTACTGGAGTAGGTATAGGTGATCTCAAGATAGGGTCGTCCGTATTCACTATACTCGCTGGCCTTGATTCCGGTGCGCGTTGCCGAGTCGTTGACCAGCAGCACCCCGAGATTGTCGCTGGACTGATTGGCCCACTCCTGGACGAGATCGGTGATGTCGAATTCAGGATAGTAGGCCGCATTGGGAATGAGCGAACTGTCCAGCAGCACGGGATCATGGGTCCCGCCCGGGATCGTCCACGCGATATCACCTTCCAGATCACCGCTCCGTACATTCCAGCTGGCACAGCCCTCCTGATAGGAGCCGTCGGCGGTCCCCTCTTGCCACTCCTCGGTGAGACGGTACAGGTCGAGGTACTGGCCTTCCTCCCAGGAACTCACTGTCCAGCAGTAGAAGCCGATTCTCGCCTCGACAATGATCATGCCCATGACCTCCACGGGCAGATCAAAGGCGATCGCGAAATTGCACTTCGGGTCGTTCTCTACGTAGTTATAGAGATCTCCCCCATAGTTGTACGTAGGGTACTGCGCGTCGAGGTAGGCATCCCGGCAACCATCATAGCCATCCACGCTCTGCTTCAGGACGACGAAATAGGTCTCCTCAGCAACGTACTCGGACGTTTGATTCGAATAGTCTGAATCGCCGAAATTGTTGTGGGCCTTGACCCGATAGGCGTAGGTGTGCTCGGGTGCCAGACCGGCATCAAGGTAGTCCTCCGTATCGGCCGGAAGCGTTGCCCAGACGCCGAAGTCGCCACCATCAACGGAACGTTCGAGAATGAAGCTCTCTTCGTTGGTGCTCTGATCAGTCCACGTAAGAGAGATATCGTAGCCATTCAACTTCGAGGCCAAGTCCGTCGGCGCGGCGGGGGCGGACTGAGAAATCACCGCTGAGGCTTCATTGGATGGATTGGACTGCCCATGCGCATTCGCGGCGACTACCCGGTAGGTGTAGGTCCCGTTCGGCAGGGGACCGCCTCCCAAGTTGTCGTCGAGATAGATGGCGATATCGGGCCCGACTGTATCGTAGCTGTCGTTCCACGCCCCGCCGTCCACCTGTCGCTGGATGATGAATTCATCCTCGCTATCGGCATTATCAATCCAAGTAAGGGTAACTGTGCCCGCGGGGGAGTCGCCTTCGGCCGCCAGATCGGAGGGCGCCGGCGGGATATCGACAATGGCCGCCGCCGCCTCATTCGACGCTGGTGATGGTCCGAAGTCATTGTAGGCCACAATGCGGTAGGTATAGGTATCCGGCGCCAGATCAGGATCGACATAGGCGGTCGCATCCTCCGGCAGCGTATCATCGTAGGCATCATCCCACGGCCCGGTACCGACGCGGCGCTGGACGATGTAGCCATCTTCGTTACTGGCGTTGTCGACCCAGGTGAGCGAGATAGTCCGATCCTGGGAGTCGGCGATCGCCGCCAAGTCCGTCGGGGCCGCCGGCGGCTCCGCGCTGGTCATCACGGCAGTGGCGGTATTGGAAGGTGCCGAATCGCAGGGGTTGCCGGTTCCATCGTCATTGAGATGGGCCACCACCCGGTAGCTGTAGGTTCCGAGCGCAAGGCCCGCATCCACATAGGTGGTTACGTCCGGGCCGACAGTGTCGAAGCCATCGTCCCACGCACCGCCATTGACCTGCCGCTGGATGATGAAACTGTCTTCATTGGTCGCGCCCGAGTTGTCCGTCCAATTGAGGGTGATCTCCTGAGCCAGGGGATCCGCATCGGCGGTCAAGTCGGAAGGCGACTCCACGCACTGATTCCACCCCGCCAGCGTAGCCCACAGCCACCAGGCGGCATAGCCCTTGAGGTTGCCATTCAAGTGCTGGCTATGCGCTGCGCCCGAGGGCCACCAGTCAACACCCTCATCATGCGAGCCCTGCCAGTCCAACGCCCAGTTGCGATCGCGGCTGCCATTGCCATCGCTGTCATAGGCGCAATTGTCGTTGCAGAGCAGCGGCATGTAATTGACGAGGTGATCGGGATCGTAGCTCTCGATGTCCGCGAAATCGTAGAGAATACGATCATAAGTGATGCAGTGATTGCGAATGTGCTCATTGGCCAAATTGAGTATGCTCGTCTCTCCGCCGCCGTCTAGGTGCCCCGTCATGAAGACGAAAGCCACATCGGGGTAGTCGGTGATGAGGCCTTCCATGAGGTTGAGATAGATGTCGATGTTGGCGATGCTTGTCGAGGCCTGACCACACCAAGACCAAATGATGACATTGCAGTCGGGATGACCGGCTAGGTAGTTGCGGGTTGCGACCTCCCAGGCATATCTGTCCGGGTTACCGAGATCACTGGCTCCGCTGAAGGGGGTGTCTCGCAGATCAAGCGCGCCTCCGGTACCGCCGCCATTCCACAGATACATATCGGGTGTGGCGCCATTGTTGGTCATGAACGTATCCAGCTGATCCCCCTGATTGGTACCCATGCCGGAGATGATCTGGCTGCCGTGCGATGTGTGCCCATAGGCGATGTGCAGCGTGGCCTTGGCCTGTTCAATGGCTGAGTCGGGAATTTGCCAGATGTCGGCAGTGGTGTGATCAACGATGGTCGCAGAAGAGGCCGGTGCGACTACGGCCATCGCCAAGCCAAGGACAATGATTAAAGTCTGCGCAATAGATGCTGATTGCATATTGTCTGCCCCTTTTCATGTTTCTTGCCTGTCGGGACCCAATGATCCGGAACTGATGCAACCGGGCAAGCTCAATGAAGTGGCCACTTGGCGTAACACAATAGCATGTTCCGGGGGACCTCTGGGGTGCGATTGCCCCCACGATGTCCGATGGATGAGTCCCCCAGATCCTATCGGTGCGGTCTGCAATGGCGGTTCCCCTGACATTTCACTGCGCTAATCATCTCTGCGGTGGGACTGCAGGAATTCGGGGGATGTGTTTGCCCCCAAGAGCGTCGTCGAAGTAGGTGATTCCAAGACCGAGGAAGTCTGGCTGCGTTCCTCGCGGATAGTATCGGCACGAGTCGCATGCGGCTCAAGGTCCGGCACGTAAATGTGCATGATTGGTGCTGTGCGGCTACTGGCCCCGACAACTGGCGCGCCGTGCCTCGCCCGCGGCCGGGTCACAAACTCGGTGTGCAAAAGGCGAACTGGCGTGCAGAATGGTGCGCTACCGCTTGCGGCCGAGGTGCAGGAACCAGAGATCGTGATGCTCGCGGTGGGGCTTCATGTCGGGCAGGCGGTTGTCGTAGTCGCGCACCATGCGCGCCAACATGCCCGAGAGCCCCAGCAGAGCGATCAGGTTGGGAAAGGCCATCAGCCCATTGAAAATCCCGGCGATATCCCAAACCAGCTTGAGCTGGATCGTCGCCCCGACCGGGATCAACAGCACGAAGATGCAGTGATAGACATGCACCGCTCGCTTGCCGAGATGACCAAAGAGGAAGTAGACCGAGCGGTCGCCGTAGTAGCTCCAGCCGATCATTGTCGTGAAGGCGAAGAAAACGAGCCCGAAGGAGACGAGATGGGCACCAATCCCGGGAATCGCCGCATCGAAGGCCTCCGCCGAGAGGGCCGCCCCATCGTTGCTGCTCACTCCGAGCAGCCCACTGGTGATGATCACGAGGGCCGTGATCGTACAGATCGTGATCGTATCGATGAAAGGCCCCAGCATCGAGACCAACCCCTCGCGGACGGGCTCCTTCGTCTTGGCTGAGGCGTGGGCGATGGAGGCTGAACCAAGGCCTGCTTCATTGGAGAAAAGTCCCTTCTCCACACCGAAACGCATTGCCCGGGCGATCGTGTAACCCAAGACACCCCCGCCCACCGAGGACAAAGAGAAGGCATCTCTGAAGATCATCGCGAATGCCGCCGGAATCGCATCGATCCGCACGATGAGGATCACGATTGCCGAGAGCAAGTAGAGGACGGCCATCACCGGGACGATCTTCTCCGCCACCCGTGCGATGCGCCGCACTCCTCCGATGATCACGATCGCCACGAGAACCGCCAGGACAATGCCGATCGCCAGCTTCGAGTAGGCGACGAAGCCCACCCCGCCGATTTCGAATCCAGCGGATGTGCCGAGGAGGTTGGAAATCGGATCGGCCACGGAATTTGCTTGCACCATGTTGCCGATACCGAACGCCGCGACCGCCGTACACACCGCGAACAGCCACCCGAGCCAAGGTGCATGAAGCCCATTGCGCAAGTAGTACATCGGCCCGCCGGCGACAACCCCCTGTGCATCGATTTCGCGGAAACGCAGCGAGAGCATCGCCCCAACGCCCTTAGTGCACATGCCGAAAACAGCCGTGACCCACATCCAGAAGACCGCGCCGGGGCCCCCGGCGACCAGCCCGGTCGCCACACCGGCGATATTGCCGGTGCCGATCGTGGCCGAAAGCGCCGTCGAGAGCGCCTGTAGATGGGTTGTCTCGCCCCGGTCCTGAGGGTTGTCCCAGCGGCCGGAAATCAGTGACCAGCCATGCCGGAAGAGGCGGAACTGAATGAAGCGCAGGCGAATCGTCAGGTAGATGCCTGTGCCGACGAGCACAAACATCATGAAGTAGCCCCACACCCAGCTGTTGATCTGACTCATCAGTTCCGCGAAGCTCATGCGATCCTCCCAGCACATTCATGGGGATTCCTCCCCGCGCGCGGCAGGCCATCTCTTGCCACGACTCCGTGCCAGCCAGCCTACACTTGCATATGCACGCATTATCTGCAGGAGGATCACTCGCGGCAACCACGAAGCGGGAAAGGGCCAATGGCAGGGTAACGCGGGTTGTCTCCAATCAGGGATCCGGGGATCGCGTTCTTGGCGGCCGGATCACGTCGCGCGATGCGGCCGGATCACGTCGCGCGATGCAGCGAGATCACGTCGCGCGATGCGGCCGGATCACTTCGCGCGTTTCGGCACAGCCCAATGGGGCTAGCAGAACAGATGCGCGATCAGGATGCGGATACCGATCAAGAGCAGGAGGACACCGCCGGCGATCTCCATGCGCTTGCCGAAGCGGATACTCAGGCGCGCCCCGAGCCGGATGGCGACGAAGGAGAGCCCTGCGGTGATGAGACCGATCGTCAGGCAGGGCAGCAGAATCCCGACATCGAGCATGGCGAGGCTGAGGCCGACCGCGAAGGCATCGATACTGGTGGCGACCGCCAACAGAAGCAGGGCCACACCCCGGGAGGGATCGGTGCGCAGGGAGAGATCGCCGCTGCAGCCGGCGCGGATCATCCGCACGCCCACTACAAGCAGCAGCCCGAAGGCGACCCAGTGGTCCCAGGCAGCGACCCACGCGGCAAGCCGCACGCCGAGCAGCCAGCCGAGCCATGGCATGAGGGCTTGGAAAAGAGCGAAGTGGAAGATGAGCCGGAAGATCGCCCACGGTCCGCAGGCGTACCCCGCCGCCGAGGCAGCTAGTGAAACGGCGGCCGCATCGAGGGCCAGTCCCAGCGCAATGGCAAGCAGTTCTGCGAAGGGCATGCTGATGCCATAGCAGGGGTGCGGCTTGTGGGCAAGCGGAAGCCAGGGTTTCGGGCACTTCGGAAAGCCGTGTTGAGCCCGGCCATTCAGGGCGGGCTCGTCAGGCCGTCAGCACAGCCCTGCCGGCGAACGGCTAGTGCTTCCTCAGACGCCGGAGAATTGACTGCACGAATCCGATGGGTCGTGGTTCGCTGCGCGGCACCGGCTTCTCGCTCCGCGGTACTCGCTTCGGTCTCGCGTCCACAGCCACACCCTGGCGCGCCGGCCGGGGCTGCTCGGCTCTCCTCACCCCTGCCGCGCTCCGCTGACGACGCCGGGGAGGACGCGTGCGGCGCTGAGCGCCCTGCTGGCCGGGGTCCCCTCGTCCCGCGCTCTCGCGCTGTGCGGGGTGGTCCTCTCGTTGGCCGTCATCCCTTGGAGAGCGTCTCGTCCCGCGCCGGGGCGAGCGCTCGCGGGAGGAGGCCGGTTGCGCCCCACGGGAAGACCGGGATCCCGGTTCTTCCAACCAGGAGAGCCTCTGCGAGATCAGGCGCTCGATCGCGGCGATGGTTCCGGAGTCCTCGGGTGTCACCAATGAAATCGCCACCCCCCGCCGCCCGGCGCGGGCGGTGCGGCCAATCCGGTGGACGTAGTCCTTCGGCGAGTAGGGCAAGTCGAAATTCACCACATGAGAGACATCGTCGACGTCGAGCCCGCGGGCGGCGATATCTGTTGCCACCAGGAGGTGGATGCGTCCCTCGCGGAAACCCTCCAGGGCGCGCACGCGCTGGTCTTGCGTGCGATCGCTGTGGATGGCAGAGGCCTTGTGACCGCGCTCCGCCAGCCTTCCCGCCAGCCGGGAAGCCCCCGACTTGGTCCGGGCGAAGACGATCGTGCGCTTCATTTCCTGCTGGCGAATCAGCCGCTCCAGCGCCGACTGCTTCTGCCCGCGGGTTGTTCGCAACAGGAACTGGTCGATCTCCGCCAGCGTCGTTGCCGGCGGAGCCACCTCGATCCGCTCTGGATTCCTCAGGATGCCCTGCGAGAATCGGCGGATCCCTTCGTCCAAGGTCGCTGAGAGAAGGATCGACTGGCGCTCGCTGGGCAAGTAGTCGACGATCTCGCGAACAGCCTTGATGAACCCCATGTCGAGCATCCGGTCGGCTTCATCCAAGACGAGTATCTGCGTGTGACGGAAGTCGATATTGCCTCGCCACACGTGATCCTTCAGGCGGCCCGGCGTCGCCACCAGGATGTCGACCCCATGGCGCAGCATCATCTCCTGAGGACCGATGGGCACTCCGCCGTAAACAGTGGTTGCTTCCAGCTCCAAGTACTTGCCATACGCCGTCAGGCTCCGGCCGACCTGGATCGCCAGCTCGCGCGTGGGCACGAGGATCAACGCCCGGAGATTTGCCCGCGGTCCTTCCGCCAGCCGGTGAAGAATGGGAAGGGCAAAAGCCGCTGTCTTCCCGGTTCCCGTTTGCGCGCAGCAAATCAAGTCCCGGCCTTCTAGGGTCTTGGGAATCGCCCGCTCTTGAATCGGTGTCGGGTGCGGGTAACCGCTTTCCTCGATTACGCGCAGGAGCTCGTCGCGGAGCCCCAACTCTTCGAATTTCATCGTACCTCTTCTTTGGGCGCAGTGGATGGGGGGCATGGCCCCAGCATTCGTGCGCGTCCCCTAGGTCTAGGTAACACCCTGCTCCAACGTGTCGAGTTCGGGGAGGAACTACGAAAGGAGGGCATTCATTGCAGCGGTGGTGGAGTCTCAGATGGCTCGGGCACCGACCATCTCTGCCAATCGCTACCTATATCATTTCTACCCAGTATCGTGCAGTTGGGAGCAAGACACCAGCGTTATCTGCTTGGCCGCTGAGAGCGGAGCGGTCCCCGTCGAGGCCTCGCTTGCCTCAACTCGTTGTGTGTGTGTGGGTTGTGCCGGAGGCGCCGTTCCGGCCAGCATCGGGAGGCAAGGGCCGGGAGGCAAGGATCCTGCGCATGGTAGGTCTGCCTGCACGACCACTGAGACACTGCGGTGGCTTGGGCAATCACCTACGAATCGGATGGAACTCAGGCGTGGAGGGACTCGAACCCCCAACCTACGGTTTTGGAGACCGTTGCTCTGCCAGTTGAGCTACACGCCTAACTCGACACCAGTTATCGGCCGCGACAGCGACCGACTGAGGCATTACTATAGGAAAGGCTGCCACCTCCCGGCAACCACGATTTGAGCCCTCCCGGCGCCGGGTGGGGGGAAGGGGCTCGGGCAGACCCCCCGGGCGCCTGCCGACAAGCCGCCGAACGCATGTCGGCAACCCGCCGAACGCATGTCGACAGGCCGCCGGTCGTCCGGCGACGGGCCGCCGGCCGGATCAGGGGAGAGGCACCCGGTGGCGGTCGCGATCTGCGGTCGAGGTCTGCGGTCGAGATCAAGAGGTGTCATGCCGCAGGAGCGATTCAGAGCCCTCGACGACTTCCGCGTCCGGGCGGTCTTGGTCTGCGGGTTTCTGGGCTTGGTGAGTGCGCTTACCTTTGACCCGAAGCTCTATGTCAGCGGGGACAACGTCGAGTACATCCTGCTCGGCCAGCGGGTGCTCCGCGAGGGGGTCCTATGGGGCAGCCGCAAGTTCCCGCCCTTCTTCCCGCTGCTCTTGAGCCCCATCCAGGCCTTCTGGGGAATCGCCTGGGTGCCGCAGAAGATCTTCGTCTCGCTCCTTTACGTGGCGACGGGCCCGTTGTTCCTGCGCATGGCCGAGCGGGTCCTTCCCCGGCGCCTCGCGCTCCCGGTGACGGCGCTGGCCCTGATCTCGATCCCGGTGCTCGAGTTCTCGCACTATGTGATGTCGGAGGTTCCTTATCTTCTGCTCTTCACGGCCGCCCTGGTGGCCGGAGAGCGCTTGTTCAGGGTGCCGGGGGGGCAGGTATCCTGCGCCTCCGCACGGACCCGCACGGGATCGCCGGCCGCATCGCCGGTCGCGCCGCCGTCCGCATTGCCGACCTCTCCGCAGTCCGCCGCCTCACGCTCCACCACGCGCACGGCACTCCTGCTCTTCTTTCTCTTCTCCGGCTGCGCGTTCTATACCCGCAGCGTCGGTCTCGTCCTGTCGGCGGCCCTCGTCTCCCTCGCGCTCCTCGAGCGCCGCTGGCGCTTCGCCCTGGCGGGAGTCGGACTGACCGGGGTCGTCCTGATCCCCTGGATTTTCCATACCTATTTCTCGGGACTCGGGGGGGAGACCTATCTGACGCAAGTCCTGCGCATCAATCCCTACTACCCCGAGGAGGGCTTGCTGACCCCTGCCGCGCTTTTCGATCGGGTGGCCCACAATGCCGCCCGCTACTTCACCGTCGAGATTCCCCGGCTGTTGGCGCCGCTGGCGTTCGAGAGCACATATCTGCCGCGGCCCGAGGTGCACATTGCCTGGCCCGCCTATCTGTGGGGCTTGCCGCTGCTCCTCCTGCTTGCCGGCGTGTTGCGCGGGATGGTGCGCTTGCCCTTGACGACGACGGCTCTGTTGCTCTCCTTGCTTGTTTGCCTGCTCTGGCCGCCAATCTGGACGAGCGTGCGCTTCATCATTCCGCTCGTCCCGCTGCTGATTCTCTTCTTCCTTGCCGGGATCCATGCGTCGATGGGGTGGATTGGGCCGCTCCGGCGCTGGGCCGGACTTGCCACTACAGTCTTTCTGGTCCTGCTGCTTGCCCTCGGGGGACGCAATCTCCACCTCTATGATCAGGAGACCCGCGAGTATCCCCGGCCGTGGGCCTACTACTTCGAGGCAGCCCAGTGGGCCGGGGATCACCTGCCCACCGGGAGTCTAGTCGTCGACCGCAAGGCGGCGATGTTCACGCTCGTCTCGGGTCTGCCGGCGATCAGTTTTCCCCGTGAGGAAGACCCCGATCGCATGGTTGCCCACTTCCGGGAAAGGGGTGTGCGATTCGTCCACGCCTCTTCGATTCCCTATGACGATCTGCCCCGCTTCCTCTTCCCCACGATCCGGCAGCGTCCGGAGTACTTCGCTCCCCACTGGCGGACGGAGCAGGTATCGGGGATGATGAGCGCGATTCTCGAGTTCGATCCTGCCGGTCGTGGGGTGGGGCTTCCGGAGCACATCCGTCGGGAACGACTCGAAGACAAGGCCGCCGGTCGCGGTCCACCCAATGGAACAACCGGGAGCAGAGCGGCCGGACCATGACCGCTGGGACTGAATTGCGTGCGCTGCACCCGCACCACGACCTGGAACGAGGACCGCGGGAGGCGGAGCGCAGCCGAGGGAGGGTGGTGTGTCGCACCCGCTGGGGAAACTAGAGCAACAGATTACGCGTGCCTGGGAAGCGGCGGATGGTGCTGCACGCAGCGCTGCACGCAGCGCCGCGCGCGAGGCGGTGGAAGAGGCGGTGCGCTCCCTCGACCAGGGCGAAGTGCGCGTGGCCGAGAAGCAAGGAGAGAGGTGGATCGTCCATGGCTGGCTTCAGATGGCGATCCTGCTCTACTTCGCTCAGCACGAGGCGGAGTTCACGGAGGCGGGCCCGCTTGCCTTTCGGGACAAGCTGCCCGTCAAGCGCGACTTGACCGCACGCCAGGTCCGGGTCGTGCCGCCCGGCACGGCGCGCTACGGCAGCTTCCTCGAGCCGGGAGTCGTGCTCATGCCGGGCTATGTCAATATCGGGGCTTACGTTGGCGCAGGCTCCCTGATAGACACATGGGCGACGATCGGCAGCGGTGCTCAGATCGGACGCGAGGTCCACATCTCCGGCGGTGTTGGGATTGGCGGAGTTCTGGAACCCCCGCAAGCCCGGCCGGTGATTGTCGAGGACGGCGCCTTTATCGGCTCGCGTTGCATTCTCGTCGAGGGGGTCTGGGTTGGCGCCGGTGCGGTACTTGGCGCCGGTTGTGTCGTCACCGCCTCGACACCGATCATCGATGTGCGTGGCCCGCGGCCGGAGGTCGGGCGCGGGCGGGTGCCGCCTGGGTGCGTGGCGATTCCGGGCACCTGGCCGCATCGTTTCCCAGCCGGTGAGTTCAATGTACCCTGTGTCCTGATCGTGGGCGAGCGCAAGGCATCGACCGATCGCAAGACACAGCTCAACGAGATCCTGCGAGAGTTCCCCCTTGTGGGTTCGCTGGGGGATGCGCCGCGAGGGGAGTAGTGGGTCGACATCCCGGCAGGCGACCGGGAGAGGCCCCGCGGATGAACATGGACACGGCAAGGAAGGCGGGCTGGAAGATGGTCAAGAAGACGCCCAAGAGCGCAGCCAGAAAGACAGCCAGAAAGACGGCCAAGAAGGCGGTCAAGAAGGCAGTCAGGAAGACGGCCCGGAAGCCTGCCGGAAGGACGGCCAAGAAGGCTGCCAAGAGGGCTGCCAGGAAGACGACCAGGACAGTTGCCAAGAAGGTCTCCAGGAAGACGGCCAAGAAGGCAGCCGGGAAGACGACCAAGAGAGCGGCGCCGAAGCGCGCCCGCCGCACTAAGGGAGCCGCCAAGAACAGCGCCGCGCGAGCTCTCGTTGGTCGCCCGGGGGCTACGCGCAAGGCTGCCGCCCGCAAGGTCGCCATCCGCAAGGGCGGCGTGCGTAAGGAGACGCGCCCGACGAAGAAGACCGCGTCCCACGCCCATGTCGATCTCGAGCGCTTCGCCGTCGACCCGGCGGATCTGCGTTGGCGCTGCGACTTCGGCGGGTTCGGTTTCGCCTCGACCGAGGAACTGCCGACCTTCGAGGGCATCATCGGCCAGGATCGGGCGATGGATGCGATTCGCCTGGGACTGAAGATGCGCAGCAAAGGCTACAACATTTACGTGGCCGGGTATCCCGGGACCGGCAAGATGACGACGATCCGGCACCTGCTGAAAACCGTCGAGACCGGCCGCCGGATTCCGCCCGATATCGTATACGTCAACAACTTCCGCGATTCCGACATGCCGCGGGCCCTGCTGCTTCCGGCGGGCCAGGGCTGCCGCCTGCGCGACGACATGAAGACCCTGGTCACCAACGTGCAGCGCAACATCGCGCAGATCTACGAGAGCGAAGACTACAAGGAGCGCATGAAGGCGCTGATCGAGGAGTACAAGGAGCGGGAGAAGACCTACTTGCGCGACTTCGAGGAGCGCATCCGTAAGGAGAACTTCGCCCTCATCCAAGTGCAGCTCGGTCCCTTCTCCAAGCCCGAGATCGCCCCGATCATCGCCGGCGAGCCGGTGCAGATGGAGCGCCTCGACACCCTGACGCATCAGGGCAAGTTCGGCAAGGAAGAGTACGACCGGCTGAGAGAGAAGTACGAGGACCTGACCACCGATATGGAGAAGGCCTTCAAGGCCTCCCGGAACCTGAAGCGCGAGCTGCGTGAGGCGATGGCGAAGATCCAGAAGGAGTTCGGCTCCCCGGCGGTGACCGACTACATCAAGGATCTGAAGAGCGAGTACGACGATCCCGGGGTTCTCGAGTACCTCAAGGAAGCCCAGGAGGAGATCCTCAATAACATGGAGCGCTTCACCGACGGCGACGACGGAGAAGAGCAGAAGAAGCCACAGCAGGGCCAGCCTCAGTCGGAGGCCTTGGACGACCGCTTCCGCGACTTTTCGGTCAATGTGCTGGTCGACAACTCGGCGACCAAGGAACCGCCGATGATCATCGAGACTAGCCCCAACTACCGCAACCTCTTCGGCGCCATCGACCGCGTTGTCGACCGCTCGGGCCACTGGGTGAGCGATTTCACGCGCATCAAGGCGGGAAGTCTGATGCGGGCCAATGGCGGCACGCTGGTCATCAACCTAATGGATGCGATCGTCGAGCCGGGGGTCTGGATCGGATTGAAGCGCACCCTGAAGCATCAGAAGATCGACATCCAGAGTTTCGACCCCTTCTACCTCTACTCGGTCTCGGTGATCAAGCCCGAGCCGATTCCGCTCGACTTGAAGGTGGTCGTCGTCGGTGACCGGCACGCCTATCACATCCTCTACAACTACGACGACGACTTCCGGAAGATCTTCAAGGTCAAGGCCGAGTTCGACACCGAGATGCGCTGCACCGAGGAGAATGTCCAGAAATACGTCAACTTCGCGCGCAAGATCACTAGTGAGGAGAAGCTTTTGCCCCTGGATGCCAGGGGGGTCGGAGCCCTCATCGAGCACGGCATCCGCCTCGCCGGACGCCAGAACCGCCTGACCACGCGCTTCAGCATCATCGCCGACGTGATCCGCGAGGGTGACCTGTGGGCGCGTGAGGCGCAGGCGGCGCGCATTGGGGCCGAGCACATCCACCAGGCAGTCTCGGCGCGTGACGAGCGGGTGCGGCTAACCGAGGAGAAGCTGCAAGAGCTGATCGACGAGAACGTCATTCTGATCGACACAGAGGGGGCCGAGATCGGCCAGGTCAACGGCCTCTCGGTTCTCGATCTCGGCGACTACGCCTTCGGGCGCCCCTCGCGCATCACGGCCAAGGTCTCGCTGGGCCGCGCGGGGATCGTCAACATCGATCGCGAGGCGGAGCTCTCGGGCAAGACTCACAACAAGGGCGTACTGATCCTCACAGGCTACTTCCGCAGTCTCTTCGCCGGGGAGTTGCCCCTGGCGATCAACGCCACGATCTGCTTCGAGCAGTCCTATGGCGGGATCGACGGCGACAGCGCCTCTTCGACCGAGATGTACGCGCTGCTCTCCGCCCTCTCCGGCGTGCCCCTGCGCCAAGACATCGCGGTAACGGGAAGCATGAACCAGAACGGGATCAGCCAGCCGATCGGCGGGGTCAACGAGAAGATCGAGGGGTTCTACGAGGTCTGCAAGGCGCGCGGCCTGACCGGACGGCAGGGCGTGATGATCCCGCAGGCCAACGTTCCCGATCTGATGCTCAAGCCGGAGGTGAGCGATGCGGTGCGCGCGGGCCGGTTCCACATCTACGCGGTAGAGACGATTTCCCAAGGCATCGAGATCTTGACCGGACTTCCGGCGGGCGAGCCGGCCGCGGATGGGCGCTACCCGGAGGACTCGGTCTTTGGCCGCGTCGAGCGGGAGGTGCGGCGCTTCGCCGAGCTGAGCCGCTCCTTCAAGGTCCGGGAGGAGTAGCGCGCGGGAGCAGCCCGCGTACGACGGCTACGCGGGCAGCTCGTCTTTGGGAAGGGCCCGCTCGGGATCGAGGCCCCGGGCCGTGAGGGCCGCGCAGAGATCGACCGGCAGCGGGGCGGTCAGGGTCAGGGCCGTTCCATCCGTGGGGTGGCGGAAGCGCAGCTGATAGGCGTGCAGGGCCTGGCGCGGAAGCCCGAGCACGGCCTCCTCCGCGGGCGTCAGAGGCTCGTCGGCGATGAATTTCAAGAAGAAGCGCTCGCTGTGCCCGTAGACCTTGTCGCCGACGATCGGCAGACCGGCGGCCTTCAGGTGGACCCGGATCTGATGGAGCCGGCCAGTCTGGGGGCGGGCCTCGACCCATGCCCACCCGGTGCCCCGATGCAGCACACGCACTTCCGTGCGCGCTGCAAGGCCATCTTCACGCACCCCGACCGCCTTGCGGATCAGACTCCCTCGCGCGGGACCCAACGGCAGATCGATGAGGAAGCGCTCCGCGCGCGGTGAACCGTCCACGAGTGCCAGGTAGCGCTTGTTGATCTGTCGCTCACGGAACTGCCGGGCGAGCTCGGCGGTGGCCGCGCGGCTGCGGCCGAAGAGCAGGAGCCCGCTCGTCTCGCGGTCGATGCGGTGAACGATGCGCAGCTGCGGCCATTCCGGGTGCTCGGCAAGCAGCATGTGCAGCAAGGTGTGGTGGAAGTAGCGCCCCGAGGGATGGATGGGCAGGTTGCCGCTCTTGGCGACGGCGACGAGAACGGGATCGCAGTAGAGAACCTGGTAGTTGCGATCGATCGGCGGCTCGGGCCGCTTGCGCGGGACATAGCCGATGCGATCACCGCTGCGCAGCGGCCGCGCGGGACGCACCGCCGTCTCGTTGACCGTGATGCGCCCCTCGCGGATCATGCGCCGCCACTGGGTCCGCGAACGATAGGTGAAGCGGTGGGCGAGATAGCGATCCAGACGGATGCCGACATGCACGGGGGCAACCTGAGTGCGCCCGTGACGGACCCAGCCTCGGATCGTATCGCGATGCGCCTGGTTGGGGTCGGGTGTTTTCATCGGTGGATAGCCTACCCCCGCGGGCGGGGCCTCCGCCAGCCTCGCCTCCATGCGCCCGCGCCGGCGGTGGCACGCCGGCTCCCGTCGTTGCCCTTCCGTGCTCGACTGCCTACACTGCGCGCATGGAGACGATCACCGGGGTCGTCATCGCGGTGCGGCCGCGGTGGGTACTCGCGCGCACGTCCATGGGGGAGATTGCCTGTGATGTTCCCCGGCGATTCATGCGCGGCGTGCGTGGAGAGCGCACGCCGTTGGCCGTCGGCGACCGCGGCACGATCGAGATCGACCCCAGCGGTCGGGGGCGCGTCATCAAACGGGATCCACGGCGCACGAAAGTTGCCCGGCTTGGGTCGCGGCGTCCGCTGCGCGAACATGTCATCGCCGCCAATGTCGACCAGCTGCTTGCCCTGCAGTCGATCGCCGAGCCGGACTTCAACGCCCATGGGCTCGACCGGCTCCTTCTGTTGGGGGAAGTGGGCGGCGTGCGCCCCGCGGTCTGTTTGAACAAGATCGACTTGAACGACCCCGCGGGCACGACCGATCGGCTCGCGCCCTATCGCCAAGCCGGATACCCCTGCTTCTGGGTCTGCGCGCTCTCCGGGGAAGGACTGGACGAACTGGCCGCCTTTCTTGCCGGTCGGGAGACCGTCCTCCTGGGGCCCAGCGGGGTCGGCAAGTCGACGCTGCTCAACCGCCTGCTGCCCGAGGCGGCCCAGCGCACGGCCGAGGTCAGCAAGGCGACCGGCCGCGGCATCCATACGACCACACGCGTCGACTACCTCGACCTCCCCGGCGGCGGCGCCGTGCTCGACACCCCCGGCATCCGCACCATCCAGCCCTTTGGCATCGCGCCCGCCGAACTGGCGGTGCACTTTCCGGAATTCCGGAAAGTGCTCGGCGAATGCCACTTCAAGGATTGCCATCATGCCGGAGAGCCGGGATGCGCGGTCGCCGCGGCAGTGGCGGCGGGGCGCATTCATCCTGCGCGTTATGAGAGCTATGGCCGCATTCTGGAAGGACTAAGGTGCGACGGGCAGACGCCCGCCGCTGCGCAGGCGCATCCCGATGGCGAATAGCTCACCCTCTTCGGGAATCGGCTCGGGCAGGCGGGCGATCCAGGCCCGCCGGTGGCCCCAGTGCAGGGCGGTCGAGCGGTCGGCGAACCAGATGTCTCCGCGGTTGCGCCAGCGCGCGTTCATCGTGTCCTCGACAATGAAGACACCCACGCCGGGGAGCATCACGTAGTCGCCGAAATCGAAGGGTGCGCCGGGCGTGAAGGTGCGCAAGAGGTCGCGCGAGAGGGCCAGGCAGCCTTGACGGACACGCGTCATCGATGCGGTCAGAAACGGGGTGCTGTCGGTTTCTCTACGGCTGCTGGTGTAGCCGGTGACGACGATCTTGCGGAATTCCAGATTGTCCCCGTGGGCGAGGGGGAGGAAGGCTACGGGCGGTGAGGCGGGAGGCGTCTCGGTATCCGTCGCCGGGCACAGGGCCTCCGCGCCCGAGGACGCAGGCACGAGCGGGCCCCTCGCAACCAACCAGCCCACGCCGATGGCGAGCAGCGCCGCGACCAGGGGGAGTCCCACGAGGATCCCTATCGTGCGTCGGCTGATCATCATTCCGATTCCTGCGTCCGTTCTCCTGCTGGGGATCTTCGTGCGGGTTGCTGCGGCCGGCCACCTGCAACTCGCGAGCATCGCATGGTTCGCTTCACTCTGACTCATGACGTCGCGGCGCGCCCTGGCGCCCTACGGGCGAATCATACCCAGGGAGGTTGGGGAAGGTTTCCTCCTTCACGGTCGGAACCTGCGACCGGCGCATTCACGCCGACCAAGCAGCAATGATAGCCGATTTGGGGCCTGGAGGTCAAATCTTGATGGCGCCCGGTGGCCTATGCTCTCATGAGAAAGGAGGTTGCGGCCTGAATTGGGCTTGCGGAGGGGGAGGGCACGCCCTAAGATCATGCGTGGTGGGTTTCCTCCTTGGCTGTACGCATCACGCAGTCCCGCAAGCACGACTGGCTCGGAAGGTCCTATGTCTGATTTGCCGGCGGCCTTGGCGTTTCTCGGAGTGCAAGAGCCCTTCGAGAAAGCGTCGGTGGCTGTCCTTCCCGTTCCCTACGACCTGACGACCACCTATCAGCCGGGCGCCCGCTTCGGCCCGCGCGCGATCCTGACCGCATCTCTCGATGTCGAGCTCTTCGACGACGAACTGCGCTGGGATCCGAGTCGGGCCGGGATTCATACCCTCGATCCTCTCGAGCCGATTGCCTCTGGCCCCGAGGCGATGGTGGGACTCATCGCCGGCGCGGTTCGCGGCGTTTTCCATGCCGGCAAGTTTCCTCTGCTGCTTGGGGGCGATCACTCGATCACCATCGGTGCGCTGGCCGCCGTCCACACCGACTGGGAGAATCCCTGGATTCTGCACTTCGATGCCCACGCCGACTTGCGCGAGGAGTATCAGGGCACACCCTTCAGTCATGCCTGTGTGATGGCGCGCGCCCGCGAGTCGTTCGAGTGCATGCAGGTCGGAGTTCGGAGCTGGAGCGAGGAAGAGGACGCGGTGCTGTGGGAACGCCCCGAGCGCGTGCTGCGCGTTGCCGATGTCGAGGGGAACTTGGGAACCGCGGCGGCGCGGCTCTGTGAGGTGCTCGGGGATCCGGTCTACGTGACGGTCGATCTCGACTGCCTCGACCCGGCGATCATGCCGGCGACCGGTACGCCCGAGCCCGGGGGCCTCAGCTGGCGGGCGCTGACTTACCTGCTGCGGGTTGTTGCCGAGCAGCGGCATGTCGTCGGTTTCGATGTCACCGAACTGAGTCCGATACCGGGGCTGATTGCCCCCGACTTCCTGGCTGCGCGTCTGGCCGCGAAGATGATCGGATACGTTTTTCACCCACGTCCGGACAGGCTGAGCTCGTCAGGGGGATCGTGATGGTACGTACCGGAGTGGACGAGTCGTTGGGGCGACGGATTCGCAAGATCCGCCAGGAGAAGGGGCTCACCCTGCGAGCGGTGCAACAGCGCGCCCGGGTTAGTGCCACGCATGTGAGTGAGATCGAGCGGAGCAAGACCTCCCCGACAGTGGGTGTGCTCGAACGCATCGCCTCGGCGCTCAGCGTGGAGGCGTCCGTGCTGCTCGACCTGCCGCCCCGCGTGGAAGCGCTGCTGCGAACGCCCGAGACACGGCGCCGCGCCTCGCTCGCGCGGGGCGGTGCCGTGATCGAGGGACTGACCCACGGTCATGGACCGGCCGAACTGGGCGTGCACCTTGTTTCCCTGACGCCCGACTGTGTGTTCCTTACCGAGAACGCTCATGAAGGCGAGGAGTTCTGCTACGTGCTCGAAGGCATGCTCGAGGTTCGTCTCGACGGCGTGCCCTATATCGTCCGCTCTGGTGAGGCCCTGCACTTCCGACCGCGGGCCACGCACGAGGTGCGCAACCCTACCGGGGCCCCGGTGCGTTTCATCTGGGCGGGACGGCCGCGGGCCGCGCTCTAGGGAGGAATGGGAAGATGCCGACCAAGCAGGTGCTCGCCCGACGGATCCGGGAAACGCGGCTCAAGCGCAAGATGACCCTGAAACAGGTTGAGCAGCTCTCGGGGTTTTCATCCACGCACATCAGCGAAATCGAACGCGGACGGACGAGTCCCACGATTGCCGCCTTGAGTCAGATCGCGCAGGCGTTAGGGAAAGACCCCTGCTACTTCATCGAGGAGCAGGAAATGGAGGACGTGGCGCTATCGGTGTCCGATCCGGAACTCTGCGCGAAAGTAGTTCGCGGACCGCTCGAGATCCAGAGCCTCTCAGCGGGCGTCCTGACGAGTCGCCTGCGGTTCTACCGTCTCCGGATTCGCTCGCCCTTCAAGGGGCGGCTCGACGAGATCGGCGCCGGGGATGTCTGCTTCTACATGCTCGGCGGGACGCTCCAGGTGTGGCGAGGTGCCGAAGCCTTCCGGCTCGGGGCGGGCAGCAGTCTGCATGCCCAATTCGCGCAGCCCCCGGGGCTTGAGGTCACCGGCGGAGCGGCCGAGGTCTTCATCAGTGTCGATCCCGCCGGCCTGCCCGCGGACTCGGGCACGAGCGCCCCGCCGCGTCCGGTCGGGGAACGCAGATGAGGGGTTAGTCGGGGGGCGCGGTGAGTTCCTCGCCCTTGGCTTGTTGCCACGCGGCTTCCATCACCTCGAGATCGGCCTCCTCCAGATCGGTGCCTTTCCGTTCGAGCAAGGCCTCCATGCACGCGAAGCGCTGCTGGAACTTGCGCGTCGTCTGCTTGAGGAGCCTTTCCGGGTCTTCGCCGAAATGACGTGCCAGGTTGACCAGGGTGAACAGGAGGTCGCCGATCTCCTCCCGGATTGACCGGGTGCGTTCGGCCGAGGACTTCTCGCGCAACGCGCGGCCGAACTCCCGGCGTTCCTCGTCGAGCTTCTCCACGACCTGTGCGGCGTCGGGCCAATCGAAACCGAAACCGGCGGCCTTTTCTTGAACCCGGAAGGCCTCCAGTAGGGCAGGCAACGTTGGGGCACCACTCGAGAGCGGCCCCCGCCGGTCGCCCCGCCGGCGCTTCTCGGCCCGTTTGGCCGCTTCCCAGCGCTCACCCGCCTGGGCGGGAGACGGCGCCGCCCCCGGCTCGCGGAAGACGTGCGGATGGCGGCGGATCAGTTTTGTGGAGATTCCCTCGGCGACTTCGGCAAAGGTGAAGCGCGACTCTTCCTCCGCGATCGTGATCAGGAAGACGATCAGGTAGAGCAGATCCCCGAGTTCCTCGATCAGGCGCGGGCTCTCATTCGCTGCGATTGCCTCGAGTACCTCGTGCATCTCCTCGAGCAGGTAGGGCGTCAGGCTGCGAGTCGTCTGGGCCCGATCCCAGCTGCATCCATCCGGGGCGCGCAGCTGGCGACAGAGCCGGCGCAGCCCTTCCCAGTGATCGGAAGCTTGCTCGTTCATGAAATCACGCTACCATGCGCGTATCGGCGCCAGCAAGCGGTCGCGCGCACGAGGCGTGGACGGGCTTGGGCTAGCTGGGACCTCCAAGAGAACGGCGGCAACGATGGACGCGATGGAACAGCGTGGCGGTCAGGCCTCCCGGCCCGGCGAGGCGGAACTCGAACAGGCTGCCTGGGAGGCGCTCGCCCGGGCGCACGCCCCCTACTCGCGCTTCTCGGTCGGCGCTGCCCTGGAGACCGCCGAAGGGGAGCTTGTCTCGGGCTGCAATGTCGAGAACGCCTCTCTCGGGCTCGGCATCTGCGCCGAACGCGTGGCGATCTTCGCCGCCCTGGCCCGGGGCCTGACCCCCGGCGGTCGCTTGGTCGTCGTTACGCGCACGTCCAATCCGACGCCGCCCTGCGGTGCCTGCCGTCAGGTTCTGCGCGAGATCACCCCGCAGATCGAGGTGATCTCGGTTTCCGCAGCAGGCGCCCGGCGCCGCTGGCAGGTTGCGGCCTTGTTGCCCGGTGTTTCGGCGGGCCGCGCCGACGACGCGCTCGAACCCCGGCGCCTGATCGCCAAGAAACGCGATGGCGAGCGACTGAGCGGTGCCGAGATCGAGGGCCTGGTGCGGGGACTCGTGGGGGGTGAAGTCGAAGAACACCAGATGAGCGCGTTCATGATGGCCGTCTTCCTGCGGGGCATGGAGCGCGATGAGATCCGCGCGCTGACGCAGGCGATGGCGGAGTCGGGCGAGCGGCTCGAGCTTGGCGACATCCCGGGGGCCAAGATCGACAAGCATTCCACGGGGGGGGTCGGCGACAAGCTCTCGATACCGCTCGTTCCCCTGGCGCTCGCCTGCGGCTTGCGCGTTCCGATGATCTCGGGGCGGGGCCTCGGTCACACGGGGGGGACACTCGATAAGCTCGAATCGATTCCCGGGTATCGCACGGCGTATGCGCCCGCGCGGCTGCGCGAATTGATCGAGTCGCCCGGTGCCTTCGTCGCCGGGCAGACGGCGGAGCTGGTGCCCGCCGACCGGATCATGTATGCCCTGCGCGATGTCTCTGCCACCGTAGCCTCGATTCCCCTCATCGTGAGCAGCATCTTGAGCAAGAAGCTCTCGGCGGGACTCGACGGGTTGGTGCTGGATGTCAAGTTCGGACGGGGTGCCTTCATGTCCAACCGCGCGGCGGCCGAAGAGCTGGCCCGCACACTCGTCGAGGTCGCTGCAGCGCTCGGCCTGCCTGCCGTGGCGCTGCTAACGAGCATGGAGGAACCGATCGGCTGGACGATCGGCAATGCACTAGAGATCGAGGAATGCTGGGCCTACTTGGCCGATGCCGAGTCGAATCCCGATCTCGACGAATTGACGTTGGCGCTCGGGGGTCTGATGGTCGCGTTGGGTGGGCGGGCGGCAACGATGCGTGCCGGTGCCCAAATCATTGCCGAGCAGCGCGTCCAGGGCCGCGGGCTTGCCTGTGCTCGCGATTGGATCGCCGCCCAGGGGGGCGATCCCCGGATCGTCGACGAGCCGCACCGCCTGGCCCGCTCCTCCAATCTGCGCGTGGTCCCGTCTCCCGGAGACGGATACGTGACCTCGATCGATGCGCTCAGGGCCGGAGAACTCGTCGTGCAGCTCGGGGGCGGCCGCCGGCGGATGCGGGACCAGCTCGATCTCGGGGTTGGGATTCGTTTGCACCACAAGCGCGGGGACCAGGTGAGCGCCGGGGAACCCCTGATGACGCTCTACCTTCCGCCTGATCTTCCCAATCGCGCACCTGTCGCCGGGGAGACGGAGATCTTCCGGATCGACGATGCGCCGCCGGTCATCGCACCGCGAATCGCTGCCCTTGTCCTGCCCTCGGGTGTTCATGCCGATCCCTGGGATGTTCCGCTTGATGGGGTGGTCCCGCCGGCAAGGTCTTGAGGGGTTCCGCCGCGATCAGCGGTCGGACTGGTAGGCCCAGGGGTCCTGTGGCGTGCGCCAGCGATCGAGGTCGCGGAATCCCCCGTCGGGTTCCGCCTGGGCACGGTGAAGCGAACAGGTTTCCCGCGGCTCGGTGCCGGTGATGAAGGCGTCCTCAATCACCCGGGGGCAATCGGGCGCGGCGAGTTCTCCGCTATCGAAGCAGGTGCGCGCCAGGGTGATGCCCGCGGGAATCTCGAAATCGCGGTATGGGGCGCGCTCTTCGATCGCCTTCATGATCCGCGCCCAGATCGGCAGAGCGGCCATCGCCCCGGTGCCGGTGTGCTTGCCCCCGATGGGAATCCGGTAGTCGAAACCGACCCAAACACCGACGGCGAAGTCGGGCGTGTAGCCAATGAACCAGGCGTCGGTGTATTCATCATTCGTCCCCGTCTTGCCGGCGGCCGGCATCTGCAGGCCGTAGACGGTGCGAGCGGTCTGTCCGGTGCCGAGCTCCATGGTCGATTCCAGAATGCTGGTCAGCAGATAGCAGGTTTGGGCATCGAGAACCTGCGCGGAGACGGGTTCGTGAGCATCGAGGAGATGGCCGTGGCGGTCGAGCACCCGATCGATCAGGTGGGGCGCGACGCGGATGCCCTGATTGCCGAAGACGCCGTAGGCGGAGGTCAGCTCCATCAGATTGACCTCTCCCGTACCGGTGGCAAGCGAGAGCACCTCTGGCAGCGGGCTCTGCACGCCCATCCGATGCGCCATCGCGATCGTCGACTGGATCCCAATGGCGGCCAGCAGGCGTGCGGTCGGCACGTTGATCGACTTCGCCAACGCGAACCGCAAGGTCACCGGTCCATGGTAGGTCTTGCTGAAATTGCCGGGGCTCCAGACGCTGTCCTCGGCCGGCACGCCGATGATCTCGAATTCGACCGGGGCATCGAGCAGCATGTCGGTCGTGCGGTAGCCCTGGCGCAATGCCTCGGCGTAGATGAAGGGCTTGAAGGCCGAGGCGGGCTGACGCGGCGCCTGGACAGCCCGATTCCAGGCACTCTCGGCGAAGTTGCGGCCACCTACCATCGCCCGCACAGCCCCGCTGGCAGGATCGAGCACGACCGCCGCTCCCTGGAGTCGCAGTCGTGAGGGCAGCTCCTCCTCCGGGGGGAGGCCGTAGGCGTGCAGCAGGGAATCGGCGCCTCCCCTGAGGTAGGCATACTGGTTGCGCGCCTCGAGCGACCGCAGGTGGCTCTCGAGCGCCTCCTCGACGACTCGCTGCAGGTAGGGATCGAGGGTCGTCTCCACGCGCAGTCCGGCGTGATAGACACCCGAGGCGCCGTACCGATGCATCAATTCCTGGCGCACCAGCTCGGTGAAGTAGGCGCCCTGCTTGCCCTGGTGGGCGCGTTCGCCAACGAGTTCAAGGGGGGCGGCGAGGGTCTGGTGATAGACCGTAGAATCGATTGCTCCGGTGGCGTACATGGCGCGCAGCACTCGGTTGCGCCGAGCCCGGGATGCTTCGGGATGCCGGCGGGGCGAGAATGCCGCCGGATTGCCCGGCATGCCTGCCAGCAATGCGCATTGAGCCAGGGGGAGTTCCTGCGCGGAGACGCCGAAGAATCGGCGGGCGGCGGCGGAGAGGCCATAGGCCCCCTCGCCGAAGTAGATCTTGTTGATGTAGAGCTCGAGGATCTCATCCTTGGAGAACGAACGCTCGAGGCGCAGGGCCAGGACGGCTTCGCGGACCTTGCGCCGCAGGGTGCGTTGGTGATCGAGGAAGAGATTGCGTGCCAGCTGTTGAGTGATCGTCGAGGCGCCCTGCGCCACGCGGCCCTGAATGATGTCTTGCTTCAGGGCGCGGAGAATGCTCAGCGGATTGAGGCCCCAATGCCGATAGAACTGCCGGTCCTCGATGGCGAGGATCGCCTCGATGAACGCCGGCGGGACTTCGGAGAAGTGCAGCGGAACGCGGTCTTCGACGAAGAGCTCATCGAGGGGCTCCCCGGTGCAATCAATCAACCGTGTGGCAACGCTCGATTCCACCTCGTGGGGAGAGCGCGGCGTCGGCAGATCTTGGCCGAAGACCTGAAGGATCCCGTAGAGCGCCGCCGCCAAGAGCAGCGGAACCGAGAGCAAGGCAATTGCGAAGTACTTCACGGCAGCATGATCGTCCTACGCCGCACGGGGAGTCAAGCCGAGCGCTTCAGGCCCTTCGCCAACTCGCGCGAAGATGATCGATTCGCCCGTTTCGCCGTCGCGCAGGCCAGGGGGGCAGGCGCGGAGTGCCCCCGCGCTCCCCTCTGGCACCCGGGGAGTGGGCGTGGAGTTCCGCACGCAGAGCGTGCGACAGGGGGCGCACTCAGGTGGTTGCGGGCGTTCTGGGGGGCGTTTGGGACCGTGCGCGGTTCCGAGGCTAGTCTGGGGCCTGCTGGGGTGGCGGGGATCTCGTGCGGTCTCGTGCGGTCTCGCGCAGTTTCGGGCGAACTGGGGAGCGATCTGGGGGGGTGAGAAAGAGGTGGTGCGGGAAGATCGGAGCAACTAACATGCTGACAGATAATTGGTTAGCCTCAGCGAGAAAAATCTTCAGGAAGGCGAAAAATACCTCTTGATCTTCGATGAGGAGACGATTAGTCTCCATGGCCGTGTTTGGTGAAGCCCCTTCCTGCAGGCGGGAAGAGACGCCTTGACGGAAGGGGACAGAGGGAGTACGCTCCCGATTGCACTTTTCGACCGCACCTTTGTCGGTGCTCATTCTGCTCTTTGAAAACGGAATCGCGAAGGCGTGTGAGCTCCTGTCAGTGGTGAATTCGGTGCCATGGTACCGGAATCCCATTGGCAATTCGTCAATGATCCCTTTCCTTCGGGAAAGGGTCTCCATGGTTTTTTACCACGGAGGGTTTGATCCTGGCTCAGAACGAACGTTGGCGGCGTGGATTAGGCATGCAAGTCGTGCGAGAACGTCACCTTCGGGTGGCTAGTAAAGCGGCGAACGGGTGAGTAACACGTGGGGAATCTGCCCTCGAGTTGGGGATAACACTCCTAACGGGGTGCTAATACCGAATAACACGACCGGGTCGCATGGCCTGGTCGTCAAAGCTGGCCTCTGCATGCAAGCTGGCGCTTGAGGATGATCCCGCGTCCCATTAGCTTGTTGGTAGGGTAACTGCCTACCAAGGCTACGATGGGTAGCTGGTCTGAGAGGATGGTCAGCCACACTGGGACTGAGACACTGC